>NZ_JAQCNH010000077.1 GCF_028275115.1 Halorientalis sp.
GTGGACTGCTGGCCATGCCAAGTGGCCGTTACCCCTATTTTCGACCGTGTACGGCGTCCCGGTGTTGTTTGTGCCACAGGGACGCCAGCAGGCGTCAGCAGACTCGGGGATATCGTCTGGTTCGCTTCGAGCAGTCGGCACAGATACACCCTTCGAGGATGTACGTTCGCCGGCTGCCCTTTCGGATACTGCCGTCCAAGAGACGAAGTCTCTCGTGATCACGGAAATCCCCGATTTCCGAACGACCTCGTTTCATGAGCGGACAGGCCGCCTCCGAAGGACGGTCCGGAATCCGCTCCGTTCCGACCGATTCCTGGCTTACAGCCCGGCGGCGTGTAAATTAAACGTTATCATTGGAAACTCGGGGCCGGCGTTTGAACGGTGGGACGTTTCCCAAAGTGACGGCGCGTGTCCACGGCCTGAAGACCGTGGTATTGCGCCTGCTCAACCTATAGATGGTATCTACTTCACTCGACGGTCTGCCGTCTGCTGTCGGTTCTGTCCAGTTCACGGTGGCTACTGTCCGTGTGGCTGCTGGCGGGGCGAACGAATTTCTGCAGTATCAACACGTCCGGGCGACCGGGGCGTATCGTGACAGCGAGTCACACGGAGAGGACGGGTTGACTGGCGTACTGGAGGACGTACTCGGCGGCTTTTCCGAGGACTTCGTCGGGGTCGCCCGAGACCGGTTCCCGGGGGACAACCAGGAAACCGGCGTCGACGGCGTCGGCGGTGTCGAGGATGACGCTCCCGGGGTGGTGGGTGAGCTGTGTGGTGACGAATCCGAGCGCCGTCGAGTGGCACATCGAGATGTCGTGGTCGGCCGCGTACTGATCGACCGACTCCATGAACGCCTCGGTGTCGGCGGCGACAGCGTCGCCTTCGATTTCTCCCGACTCCAGACTGCGGGCAGTCGACTCATCGAGGACGTACAGTGCGTGGACGTCCGCGTCGTACCGTCGGGCGACGGCGACGGCGTACTCGGCGGCCTCTAGTGACTCCTCGCTCCCGTCCAGCGGCACGAGGACCCGGTCGAACTCGACGACTGACATGTCGGACTGTCCATCCGGCAGAATAAAAAAGCCACCGAGCGAACGAGTCGGACACGTCGGGCCTTTTATAATGGCGCGAGCGGTAGCGGTCGATAATGTTCGACACCGTGGTGATTGCGACGGACGGCTCGGAGAGCGTCGAACGGAGCGTCGTTGTGGCGCTCGATCTGGCGGCGAAATTCGACGCCGAGGTCCACGCGCTGTACGTGATCGACGGCAGCGACGTCGAAGGCAGCCCCGAGCAGGTGCGTGCGGAGCTCCGTGGCGCCCTCGAGGATGCGGGCGAGGCGGCGCTCGAAACGGTCGTCAACCACGCCCAACGCGAGGTCAACACCGCCGTCCGCGAAGGGAAGCCGGTCAGCGAAATTTGCCAGTACGCCGACGACTTCGACGCGGACGTAATCGCGATGGGGACCCGTGGCCGCCACGGCGAACACTCGTTGCTGCTCGGCAGCGTCGCCGAGGGCGTCGTCCGGCGCTGTTCCGCCCCGGTTTTGACCGTCCGGCAACTCGACGCCGACGAGGAACGCGCGGTCGAGACGCCCGCCTGACGCCGCGGACCGTGCCCTTCTTGACTCCTGGCGCGTTGGAAGCGGTATGGACGACTGGCTCATCGACGACGACCGGCTTTCTCTCACCCGGACGTCGCTCCTGCCCGGTGAGGGATTTTTTCGCCCGGACTCGGTCGCGGAGGCCGAACAGGAGCGGAAAGCACGGGAGGCGCTCGACGACGCCCCGGCAGTAGTCGTCGCCGACCCCGACGCCGACGGCTTGGCCTGTGTAGCCCTGCTGCGTGAACTGGTCGCGGAGGCCACACTGCTTCCGGTCGGCCCGCGGGACATCGCGACCGCTTTGGGGTACATCGCGGAGTACGCCGAGCCCGGAATTCCGGTGTTCATCTGTGACCTCTGTCCCGATGCCGAGACCGACATCGAACACCTCGAACTGGTCGCCGACCGCGCCAGCGAGGTCCACTGGTTCGATCACCACCAGTGGGACGCCGACCTGGGCGCCCGCGTCGACGAACACGTCACGCGCCGCGTCGTCGGCGAGTCCGACGAGGAGTGTTCGGCCGACGTGGTCGCGCGCTCGCTCGACACCGACGTGCCCGACCACCTCGCCGAACTCGCGGTGGTTACCCGCGACCACGACCTCTGGCTCCGCGAAGACCCCCGCAGCGACGACCTCGCCGATTACGCATACTGGACCGACCCGGAGGAGTACATCGAGGTCGTCCGGGAACACGGCGCGGACCTTCCCGCCGAGGTTACAGAGTTCCTCGCCGAGCAACGCGTCGAGAAAGAGGCCCTGATCGAGCGGGCCGTCGACCGCGCGGAGATACACGAGGTCGGTGACTGGACCGTCGGCGTCACCTACGGCCGCTGTTCCCAGAATGAGGTCGCAGAAGCCCTCCGCCAGCAGGGGACCGACGCCGCCGTCGTCGTCAAACCTGCCGGCAGCGCCAGCATCCGCGGCACCGACGAGTTCGAGCGGGCCCACGAGGTCGCCGCAAAGGTCAACGGCGGCGGCCACCCAAAGGCCGCGGGCTGTAAGCCCGACATCTACGACGACATGCTCGACTACGCCAACCACTGGACCACGAGAGGTGCGGTCGCCCGGCAGGTCATCATCGAGGCCTTTCACGACGTGAAGCGGGAAGCCGAGGCCGAGACCGACGAGAACGAAGGCGTCGAGACCGAGCAGTAGTACAACCACGAGCGAGGCGAGTGGCTGTTTTTCAGTCGGAAGAGTCGCTTCGGTCGACGTTCGAGCGCCCGTTCGCCTCGTTCGCGGGGACCACATTCCTCCTGCGAGTGGTGGCGGACGGAGTGAGCCACCCGAGCGGGAGAACAGAGGTGAAGCGAAGAACCGAAGCAGAGGGCGGGCCCGAGCAGTAGGTTACGCCTCAGCGACCCACTTTTCCGAGTAGGTGGTGCCGCAGTCACACCGCGCGTAAGCGTGGATCACGTCGCCGTCGGCGTAGAGGCCGCCCACGTCCTCGTTCTGTTCCTCGGCGAAGGCGAAGACGAAGCGAGCGAAATGGTCGCCGTCCTCGTCGGCGTCGTCTCGCGGTTCGCTCCGCTCGCCGCTCGATACGTCCGCGGAACTGCGTTCCGCACTCTCGGGACAGACCCCGCCAGTACAGCCGTGGTCGATCTCGCCCTCGTTGCCCATCGCGGACTGGGCCAGCGTCATCGGGTCGACGCCGACCGCTCGCTGGAAGGCCGAGCGACCCTCCTCGCCTGGACGCACCAGCACGACACCGGTATCGACGCTCTCGCCGACTTTTGCGAGGCGGTCCATCCCCGAGACGGCGCGCTCGTCGAAGTACAGCAACACCTCGTCGGGGCGCTCGCCCGCGAGGAACTGCTCGCGTTTCTCGTCCATGGACGCTCTCGCGCGCGTGGACACTAAAGTAGCGCGAAGGGCGGTGGCGGTCGGCTCCCGAGAGGGTACGCCTCACGGTGGCGCGCGCCGTCGAGCGGCCGGGCGACCGCGAGGACGCGAGACGGAAGCACGAGGGATGAGCGAACGACCGACAGGAGTGAGCGAATCGGCTGGGGAGGGTGTGGTTCCCGTTAGCTGAATGCAGGCGCGAAGCCCCTTCCCTCAACAAGCACCGCAGTCCGTGCAAGCGGACAAGGGGCGCGGTAGGGCGGGGATACAGCGTCCCCAGAAATCGGCGATTTCTGGTGTGCGAACGAATCGCGGAGCGATTCGTCCACGCCGTCATCGTCTTTTTGCACCTTCCTGTTGCTGGCCCACAGGCCCACGCAAGCATTTTTATCGGAGAACGCTCAGTCAGAGTGTAAGATGGGCGTTCCAACCTGTGGACTTCGACTCACTGGCCGTTCCACCTCGAACGGCTCGTTCCTTGCGAAGTTCCCAGTCACGGACAGCGTTAGAACGCGACAAGAAGCGTGCGCTGTCCCACGGAACGCTCCCGTCGAGACACTATGAGTGGGTCACTCCGAAGGTACGCCTGTGGAGACTGCGCTCCCTACGGGAACCACGCCGGTTCCTGCAAAGCGCGTCGTGGAAGCAGGAAACCCCACCCCCAGCGAGCGCGTCAGCGCGAGCAGGGTGGGGTAGTTCACTTGTAGCGTCTGCGATGGAGAAGACGCTGTAAAAGAGTATAGGGCGTTGATTGTGTCGCTGTTTCGGCGAGCTAGCCGTTCGAACGAACATACCGATCAATCACCAACTTCTGGTGAGCGGTAGCCAACGGTAGATTAGAGCCAACCAGAAAACAGTTCATATACTGAAATTATCCAGACACGTGCATTATTTTAGTCGCCATCCCCGTCTGTCGCTCCTGCTTCTTGGAACCGTATCTATCCTAACCGAGTACCTCCTCAGCGGAGAGCTTTTCCACGGATATTCACTGTCGGTCAATGCCGTCCTGCTTCACGCCGGAGCATTTTCACTACTTTTGCCAGGAACGATGACGCTGTGTGCACAGACATCTATACGTACTGATCTCTGTGGAGTTGTGTCTGCTCTCCTCGCGCTCGCTGTTCTGTATCCACTCGCGGTGGGGTTCATCTGGCACCATCTCGTGGTCACGCCCCCGCCATACTATGATGGCACTCCAACTCTCGTGGGGATGGCCCGTAACCGACTGACGTTTGTACTTGGATTTGCCCCGATCACAGTAGGCGCTATCTCCGGTGGCTATATCCCAACACCCCGGGAGGAACGGTCACTTGCGGTCCCGATACTCGCCGGTGTACTAGTCATCGGCGGCCCCGCAATGGGCTATTGGTTGGCCGTTCAGAGTGGAGCGCACGGCGAATTTGCGTTGCTCCTGTTCTTCGTCCTTGCACTGGGTGCCGGGCTGGGATCACTGCCACTCGCGGTCTTCACAAAGCTCAAATATGACGCCTACAGCGACGAACAGGAGTCGTAATCGAACGAAACTCTTTCTCTTCCCTCTGTTGGATTGAATTTCTCGGTCCGAACAAGGACCGCTTACAGTTTCTGGCGTGTGATAGGAACGGCCAATGGGATTCTCGAATCGTTCAGTACGTAATCTGTACCAAACACCAACATCCGCGCGCCTTTGGCGCGCGGTTCTCGGGATTCGCGCCAGCGGCGCGAATCCCGTGTTTTTCCCCAAGTTTTTGCACGAGGGGGTGCGCGCAGCGCACCCCCTCAGATAAAAAGTGGGTTCTAGATAGTCAGGAAACTGCTCACCATCGACTTCGTGAGGATGGCGATGACGGAGCCGAGCCACGTTAGAATGACGAAGTGCATGTAGGCGTTGAGCTTGTGGCCGCCGTCGGTCTCACGGATCATCAGCGAGGACAGCAGGGCGTTGAACACGATGATGACGATTAGCAGGAATTCGATCAGCGGGATGTTGTAGACGCTCGTGTTGATTAGGGAGTTGACGTTGAACTCCGCGGAGGTCGTCAGGTCTAGGCTCATGCTAGCAAGGATGTTGACGACCTGCAGGCCGATGAAGAAGGCGAAGGTCGCGGCCGCGGAGATACCGTACAGCAGGCCGATCAGCGTTGTCGCGGCTTGGGAGCGCCGTTGCCGCAACTGGAGGACGACGTTCATATTCTCTGAGATGAGTTCACCCAGTTGTTTGGGCGACCCACCCATCTCGCGGCCGATGAGAAACATCTCGGAGAACTTCTGGATCAGGTAGGAGCGACAGTCGGCGGTGAAGTACCGCCAGGCCGAGGAAGGTTCGATCCGCATGTTCAGTCGCTTGTAGAGGTCGTCGATGTTGTTCGTGATTTTCCCGAAGTCCTTCTTCCGGAGCGTCGACAGCACCATCGAGGTGGTCGATTGTTTGGCTCCTTCGGCGGCGCCGAGGGCGCGGATGAACGAGGGGTACTCGTCGTCGCGGGCGGCGATCGATTTCTCCGCCTGACGAACGTAGATGCCGGGGATCAGGAGGGGTGTGATCGGGACGGCGACGTAGAGGGGGAGCGGAACGGACGACATCGGCAGGAGCATCTCGAGCGTGATCGGGCTGAGGCCGAACAGCCCTCCGAGCGAGACGAACGCGAGCACGAGTGTCAGCGAGATCCCGGTAGCGTAGACGGCGATCAGTTTCGTGTCGAGTTCGGTCGTGATTCCCTCGGGCTGATACCACAGCGGGTCGTGGGGGGCCATCGTACGGATCGTGAGATAAAAGCCAGACTGGACGAAAATGAACAGGAGGATGACGGCGCTGACGGTCATCGTCGGGTTCGTACCCGTCAGGATCGGGAGGACGACGGCGAAGACCAGCGCGAACGTCATCGAGAGGATCATCGACATGTAGAGGTCCTTCATGACCTCCAGATTCTCCAGCGAGCCGGTGTAGACGGTCTCGTAGTTCTGCATCACCTGCTCCTGCTCCGAGAGCAGGAAGTCCTCGAGGGGCTGGCCGGCCCCCAGGGTGTAGGCGAGCCGGTCGAAAAAGTCGGCGAGGGCGTCGCTTGGAACCTGTCTGGCCCGCCGGCGGAGGGCGTCGTCGAGGCTCTGGTTCCAGGTGTCGACCAACTGGACGACCCGGCGCATCTCGTCGGCCAGCGCGCCGTACTCGTCCTCTTCGGCCAGCGCCCGGAAAACTTCCATCCGGTCGATACGGGTGGTCGACAGCACGGTCATGTGTGTGATCACCAGATGGAGCCGGTTGTTCAGCGCCTTCCGCTCCTGTGAGAGGAGAATCTTCGGGTAAAAAAGGGCGGCACCGAACAGCAGCAGGCCCAACAGAGGGACGGGTACCCGGACGAACGTCGGGGCGTTGATCAGGAGCGCGCCGACGACGGTCAGGAGCATGAAGCCGGTTGCCGGCAGCAGGATGACCAGCATGTACCGCCGCATCGGAACGTGCATCTGCTGGTACGACTCGAGCAGGTCGTCGGCGACGCTGGCGACCGACAGTCTGAGGTCTTCGACGGTACTGGTGGTTTCTTTCGATGCCATCGTCAGTTCTCGCGTTGGATGTCGAAGGGGAGTCCCTCGACGCCGTCACGCTGGAAGTCGGCGATCAGTTCGTTGACCTCGTGATAGCCGAGCACGCCCTCCTGGATGGCGCGCTCGATGATCTTCGAGCGGAAGTCGAGTTCGTCGTAGATCATCCGGGTGTCCTCGTACCCGAGGAGGGTGGCGATCTGTTCTTCGAGGACGTATGAGTTGTTCATCCCTTGGAAGACAATCTCGTCCTCGACGGGGTCCCAGTAGAACGCCTGCCGGGTGACGACCCCGTCCATCTCCTTTGAGTAGCCCTCGATCTCCTGGATAGACGTCACACGACGAAGCACTTCGTCACCCTGTTTGACGCGGTTCTGGAACAGCGCCACGTCTGCCACGTCCATGAACGTCTCGGGAACGTTGATCGGTTCGCTCGTGAACCGCTGGATCATCGAGACGATATCGCTCGCGTGGAAGGTCAGCATGACTGGGTGGCCGGTCTGGGCCGCCTGGAACGCCATTCGACCCTCTGCTCCACGAACCTCGCCGAGGATGATGTAGTCGGGGCGGGAACGCAGTGCGGCCGCGACGAGGTCGAACATGTCGACCCCGGTGCCTTCCTCCTCGCCCTCGCGTGTCAACAGCTGTTGCCAGGTGTCGTGGGGCGGGATTACTTCGGCGGTGTCCTCCGCGGTGTATATCTTCGCGTCACGGGGAATGAACGCGAACGCGGCGTTCAGTGTCGTGGTCTTCCCCGAGGCCGTCTCCCCGACGACGAACACCGTCTGCTCGTTCTCTAAGCAGAGCCACAGGTACGCGGCCAGTCGCGGGGAGAGGGTTCCCCACTTCGTAATCTGGAACATCGACAGCGGCGTTTCGTCGCCCTGTCGAATGGTGAGGCTGGGGCCTTTCAGACTCACGTCGTCGGAGTAAATGAGGTTCAGACGCGACCCGTCGGGCAGTGTGGAGTCGACGATGGGGTCGGAGTCGGAGACTGGGTCGCCGATTCGTTCGCCCATGTTACGTAGCCACTGGTCGAACTCCTCGGGTTCGCCGAAGTCGACCGTCGTCTCCAGCATGCTGTACACCGCGTGGTCGACGTAGGTCTCGTGGGGGCCGATGACGTGGATGTCCTCGTTTGCCGGGTCGCGCATGATTGGTTCCAGCGGCCCCAACCCGACGATGTCGCGATTGAGGATGTACCGGATGTCTTCGTAGGTCTCTCGGGACACCTCGACTCTCCCCATGTCGACGACCGACGAGAGTCTGCTCATCACACCGGCGTCTTCCTCGTCTTTGATTCGGGTGGTCTCCTGGAGCAGTTCCTCGATGCGGTCGTCGTACTCGGCCTCGTCGGTCGGCGCCGGTTTCGTCACCGACTTCTGAAGGAGTTTGTCACGGACGTTCTGGTAGACGACCGATTCGGTCTCGTCGAGTTCCGGTTCGATGGCGTAGTACTTGGTGTCCTGGCCCACGTCGCCGTAGATGTGGACGAAGATGGGGCCGCCGACCGGATAGAGGACGTTCGGACGGCCAGTTTCGTACTCGTCGTCGGCCTCGTCGATGAACATCGGGAACTCGCCCGTGATCTGCTTGAACTTCTTCAGATGGTCCTGCAGGTGGCGGCGTCTGGCGGCGTACTGCCTGAGTTCGTCCGACGGTTGGGCGGTTCCGTGTTCAGTCATTGTTATGCGACGCTACGGCTCTCGATTACGATACCCGTCCCCGACCGGACGGAGTACCCGATGGAGTCACCGACCTGTTCACCCATCCCGGCGAAGCGTTTCACCGAGATCTGACGACGCACGTCGTTGCCGACCTCAACCATCTCGAGTTCGAGGAACACGTCGGCGATAGAGCGGAACGGGCCGATAGCCTCCTCGTCGAGCGTCGATGGGTCGACGGTGAGGACGACTACCTTTCCCCGGGAAATAATATCCCGGAAAAAACCGATAATCTCCAGTGCCGCCTGGCGCTCCTCGTTCTGTCGCACCAGCGCCTCGAACTTGGGGTCGTTCCGAAGAATCGAGTCGAACGTGTCGATGATGATCACGTCGGTGCCCCACATCACTTCCGCCTGCATCAGACGCTTGAGCAGTTCCTTGCGGTCACCGTCGTCGTCACCACCGGTCAGCGTGTTCGTGTCGCCGATATCGGCGTGGAGGAACAGGCAGTTCTCTCGGAGGATGTGGTCGACCATGTCGTAAGACAGCGAGTTCATCTGGTCGAGGAAACTGCCGACGGTGAGTTCGGTCGACAGCATCGTCACCGAGTGGCCCTCCTCACAGAGTCCGTAAGTGAGCCGCTGGCTCATCGCGCTTTTACCGGCTCCGTAGTCGCCCTCGACGAGGACGATACTCCCGGGCGGAATGCCACCGCCGAGTTCCTTGTTGAGCCGGTCGTGATCCGTCAGTCCGAGCGAGTAGAGATCTTGTGTCGTGATACTCATACGCGGAATTTGAACACCTCCTCGTCTTCGTTAGCGATGACCTTCAGCCGGTGGTCACCGTTTCCGAGGCCGCTCCCGTCGTTCGGTTCGATTTCGAGACGAACAACGTCACCCTGGTCCCAGGTGTCGGCCCCGTTGAGCAGCGTCACGGTGAAGTCGGTCTCGTATCGACCGTCGACCAGCACGTCGATGCCGCCGTTTTCGGTACGTAGCCGTCGTGAGCCGGTGTTCTTGACGTAGATGGTGACGTTGTTCTCCGTCTCGTTGTAGACGGCGGCCGACCCGCTGTCGCTTATGACCTCGATATCGGTGCGGATGTTCTCACTGACCGATAATCCGCGGTCGTCGATGGCCTGGCTCACCTGGCTGATACTGTCGGTGAACACGCCAGCGACGCTCGCGGCGATCACGATGGAGGCGATGAACAGGATCATGTGCGACACCGAGACGCTGGCCATCAGTCACGCACCTCCCTCAGCATGCTGACCCCCCCGTAACCGGCTTCGTCTCGGCGACGCCCTGGCCGGTGACGACCTTGACACGCTCGGGAGTCCCGTCGACGGAGACGTTGAGCGACAGGCGCTCGGTCGGGAACCAGTTGCTGGTGTTTTCCTCGCCGTCGACACGGGTGTCTGCCTGCCAGTCCGTCTCGTAGACGCCGTCGACCAGCACGTCCGTATCCCCGAGCGCCAACTCGGTCTTCCCGTCGTTGGTGACGTTAACTTGGACGGTACACGGGGTCGTATCGACCACGTCGGCGGTCGTGACGCTGATCGCGGTTCCCGCTGCGTGGCCGAGACGCTCGTCCTGCCCGTTGCTCGCCTCCTGGACGCGTTCGAACGAGTTGGCCGTGGCGCTGTAGAACACGCCGAAAGCCAGGAAGCCACCGACAATGATGATGGCGAGTGAACTGGTGACGCTAACACCCATCTCAGTTCACCTCCTCCGTCCGGGCGACACCGGTGCCGGTGACGACGGTCACCCGCGCCGGCACGTCACTGGTTCGGACTGTAATGTTGAGCTGTTCGCCCGGGAGCCACAGTCGCGTGTCGTTCGTGTCGGCGACGGTGGCCGACGCCTGCCAGTCGGTGACGTACCTGTTTTCGATCAGGAAGTCGGTCGTGTTGACCTCGATTGCGGTCGCACCGGTGTTCTCGACCAGCACCGTGAGCCGGTCAGTGGTCCCGAGGTACTCGGCGGACGTGACGTTGATTGCGGTGTTCTCGGTTTCGAGGGCGGCGTCGGCTCGGGCGTCTCGTGCGTCCGAGACTCGCTCGTGCCCGTCGGAGACGGCCCCAGAGAGGATACCGAAGCCGATGAACATCCCGACGAAGACGATCGCCGCCGAGCCGCTAACGCTGAAGCCCATCACCACCACCTCCACGTGCCAACAGTCGCATAGCCGCCCCATCGGCGACGTCCTCGCCCAGTTGGCTGATATAGCGGAGACTCTGGGTGTGGTGATCGATCGTCAGCGACCCACCCGCCCCGCCGCCATCGTAGCCCGACAGGAACGACCGTAGTTCCCCGGCGACCGACTCGCTGAGCCAGTCGATCCGCTCGTAGTACTGGATGGCTTCTGTCGTCTCGCGCACGCCCGACTGCGAGACGAGATACTCCAGCCACTCCATAACGATCAGATCGGCCGCATACCCGTCCGGGAGCGCACGCAGGTACGGCTTCCCCGGCTCGTCGTCCGACGCTGCGGAGTCATCCGTCCCGGCCTCACTCACCTGCTCCGTCTCGGTAGCCTCGGTCGTCGTGGTCGCGGGTTCGGGGTCGGACTCCGGCTCGGTGTCCAACTCCGGCTCTGGTTCCGGCTCGGTGTCCAACTCCGGCTCTGGCTCCGGTTCGGTGTCCAACTCCGGCTCTGGTTCCGGCTCGGTGTCCAACTCCGGCTCTGGTTCCGGTTCGGCCCCGAGTCCGGCCTCGCCGTCGTCCTCACCGGCCGAGGGGAGTACGTCGTCGACGTCGGAGGACTCGACTACGCTGCCGCCCATCTCGTCGGCTGCCGCTCCGTCGTCGAACTCACCGTCCATCCCGCCGAGTCCGTCGCCGACGGCTTCGACGGTGCCCCCGTCGAGGTCGTCGGCGGGTTCGACGACTGGCTCCTCGTCGGCTGCCGCTCCGTCGTCGAGACCCGCCAGTTCGTCCTCGTCGGACATGGCTTCGGCTTCGGGTTCGGGTTCTTCTCCTTCAGCCCAGTCGGCATCACCGGACTCGTACTCCTGTTTCAGCTCTTGGAAGGATTTGCCGCCGTCGCCGTCGTCACCGCCGTCGCTGTCGTCACCACTGTCGCCCATGTCGCCGAAATCGTCGCCACCGTCGTCGAACTCGCCCATGTCGCCGAAATCGTCGCCACCGTCGTCGAAGTCGCCCATGTCACCGAAATCGTCGCCACCGTCGTCGAAGTCACTCATGTCGCCGAAATCGTCGCCACCGTCGTCGAACTCGCCCATCTCCTCACCGTCATCAGCACCGCCGTCAACGACGTCACTGGCGCCTCCGAAGTCGTCGCCGACACCCTCCACGTCGTCGCTTTCCTCCTCGACGAGGTCTTCGTCGAAGAAGCCCTCGGCGTCGGCGTTGGCGATTTCGTCGTCTATCTCCTCCTCGTCGTCGTCGTCGTCGTCGTTGAACAGTCCGAAGCTACCTTCGTCGAGACCGCCACCACCGGCGCCCGACTGAATGTCGTCCGCGAACGGATTGACGCCACGGGTGACCATCTCGTAGATGTCGAGCAGTTTCCGGATGTTCTCGTCTAGATCCTGGACCTGTTCGCCGATCTGCTCGTTCTCGTTCCGAACGGTGTTGACGGTCGACTGGAGGCTGCCGACCTCGTTTTCGAGCTCGTCCAGTCGGTTCTCCAGTTCGTCGGTGGCCGGACCGCCACCGCCGCCACCGTCCATATCGCCGAACCCGTCGCCGTCGTCGAAGCCACCGATGTCGTCGTCGCCGCCGAGACCGCCCAGATCGTCGAGGTCGTCATCGCCTTCCTCGGTCATCAGGCCGCCGTCGCCGCCCATGTCGTCGCCCACGTCACCGCTGAGTTCGCCTTCTTCCTCCTCGTCGGAGAGTATTGAGTCGAAAACGTTCTTGATACTCATTCCAACGGCACCACTGGCCACGAGCGCCACGAGTGGGCCCAGTCCATCTGGGACCAGCCCCTCAGCACCGGTGGCGAGTACGACTGCAACCGGGCCTGCGACGGGACCACTCATCAGCACATACATTCACCCTTTACAGTTTTCAACCTGTCGCTTATAGTATCACGACTGATACTCGTCAGACGCTTCAGGTGGAGATTTCGGCAGAATTGGGCAGTTTCGCGTTTCAGAGTCAGCTCCAGTCGATAGAAGTCGTTCCGGCTACGAGGGAATATATTATCAACGGTAGAAACGTAGCTCGTTTAATTGCTCCCAGTAACTCAGATCGTCTTGCTTCCTTTGTTGGCGCTCTTGACTGTGAGGTCGCCGGATGCGCCGTCGAGGCGGAGCGAGCGGCCGTGGTCGCCGCCGACGTCGTCGCTGACGAGGGGGACGCCGAGGTCGTCGAGAGTCGACTCGACCTGCTGCATGTTCCGGACGCCGATTCCGGACCCGTTTTCCGAGAAGTCGAGCATGTCGCTCCCACCAGCGACTTTCGCACGGACGCGACCGCGCTCGGCGCCCGACCGCTCCATTTCCAGCAGGAGCGTCTCGATGCCGGTGTCGGCGTACTTGGCGGTGTTCGGGTCCTCGACGTCGGCGGCGGAAGGGAGCATCACGTGGACGAGTCCGGCGACGCCGGCCTCGGCGTCGTACAGCGCGATGCCGAGACAGGAGCCCAGTCCGCTGGTCGTCAGCGTCGCGTCGCTAGTCGTCACCTCGTACTCCGCGATGCCGACCTTGACCCGCTCCTGTTCGGGACTGCCCATCGTGCCCTTGCCGCTGTCGTATACTTTCATTCGAAGATCGTCTCGACGTCCGGCTCGGTTTGGTCTTTCCGCGTGACGTCCAGGTCGCCGAGTGCCTGCCGCAGCTCCGCGTCGTCGGGGAGTGCGTGAATCTCACAGCCGAACTCGAGGTCGGCCGTCTGCATGCGGGACTCGATGATGAATGCGTGTTCCTGTTGTTGACCGACCTGGGCTGCCAGCGGGTCGATGATCGCCCGGCCCATATCGTGAACGACCCGGGGTGGTGTGTGATCGACGGACGTTTCGAGGACGTTCGCCCACCCGTCGATGAACCCACTCGTCATGATGTTTCCCATCTCCTCGATAGCGCTCTCGTGCATATCTGTGAAGCCCTCGCCGTCGGGCTCCATCGGCATCAGTGCCTCTGCGACGTTCATTGCGGACGTCTCGTCGAAGAGGATCATCAGGTAGCCACTCGGCGTCCCGGAGAACTCGACGGCGGTCCCGACGTAGGACTTGTTATCGACCTGTTTCGGCACGTCCTCGATCGGCGCGAAACTGATCTGTGTCACCTCCGCGTCGGTCTCGATTCCGGTCATCTGTGTGACGTTGTCCGCCGCCGTCGCGGTCCCCTGCTTGGTCATCTCGTTGAACACCGAGAGTTTGTCGACCGGAACGGCATCGTCGCCGGTCCCGCTGTCGGCCATCAACTCGGTGAGCCGGTCGTAGGCCGGCAGCATGTAGATGTAGAAGCTCAGGTCCTCACCGGGCCACTGGATGTGGCTTTTGAACACGAACACCTGCTCGTTCGGGTCGTTCGCGGCCGGAAACACGTCCGCGCCGGTCGCCTCGACGTACCGCGGCGGCGAGTGTTCGATTGTCGTCCGGAGGAAGTCGGCCCACCCGTCGATGAACCCACTCATCATGATGTTGCCGATCTCCTTGACGCTGGACTCGACCATCTCCTCGCCGGCCGCACCACCAGGGAGCGCCTCGACGATGGGGCCGGTACAGGCCTCCTCGAAGACCAGAGTCGTGTCGCCGACCAGCGCGCCTTCGAGGTCGAAACCGATCCCGACGAACGCCTGCCCAGCGAGTTCCTCGCCGACGTCGGCCCGGTCCATGAGAGTGATCTTGGTAACCTCCACTTCGGCCTGGATACCGGTCATCTGAGCCAACATCGCCGTCGCCTGCTGGGCTCCCTCGGAGGCGAGCTGGTTGAATGTCTCGAGCGACTGAATGTCGACTTCCATCGCCTATGCCCCGACTGCGTCCTCGATTGCCTCGATGACACTGGGTTTCTGGAACGGTTTGGTTATATATCCGTCCGCGCCGGCTTTGACCGCCTCTTTCATCTTCTCCTCCTGCCCGACGCTGGTACACATGATGACCGTCGCTTCCGGATCACCGTTTTTTATCTCGTCGGTCGCCTCGATTCCGTCACGGATGGGCATCACGATGTCCATCATGACCAGATCCGGCCGCTGTTCTTTGTACACTTCGACTGCTTCGACGCCGTTCTCGACCTCGCCGACGATCCGGTGGTCTTCCTCCAGGATCTCCCGCAACAGGTTCCGCATGAACTCCGAGTCGTCCGCGATCAGTACCTCTGACATGGTTACCGTTTCGTACCGTGAATATCCAAATAAACCCTTCTATCAGATTATCGCGTTTGAATACGAGAAACGCATTGAGACGTGATAGTTTATCAGATCTGCAGATGCCAGAGGGTTCACTGGACCGGGACGGTCGCGTTCCGTTGGTAGACGGTTCTGGTCCCGTCGAAGCTCTGGACCCGGACGGTGACGGTCACGACGTAGCTGTCGTTCGGCACGCTCGCGCGCTCGAAGGCGCGGTCGTCCATCCGGACGGCGACACGGCCGTCGACGGTCCCGTTCAGAGGCTCGGCCACCGACCGTTCGAAGTCGAGGCGTGGCGCCTGAACGAGGTAGAGGAGTCGGGGTCGCCCTTCGACGCGGTCGACGTCGACGACGGCCGGCGGAACTCGAAGGTACGAGACGTTCGTCCCGAACCGGCCGGGGGTTATCGCGAGGTCGGCCGTTGGGTCGTCCACGACGCTCACGTTCGCGGTCCCGCCTCCGAGCTGTGCCGCGCTGCGTGTCTCGGGGGTCAGGTCTACAACGCCGACGAGCGGGCCGGACAGAACGAGGATGGCGAGGACGACGGCCACAGTCACCACCTGGAACTGCTGGACCGACGGTAGCGAGCCCTCACCCATGCGTCGCCGGAGCCGGTGTCGTCACAGTTCGAGGCCCTCGTCCTCGCGGACGGCGTCGAGGAGGTCTTCGATGGAGTCGTCCGGCGAGAGGTCGGTCGATTTGAGCGTCCGGACGATGGCGTCGGGTGGGTAGCGAACGGGGACGTTCGCCTCCATCAGGAGGATGCCGAGGACCTCCTCGACGGGCGTGTTCCGGTCGATCTGCTGGGCGTACCACATAACGAGGTTCTCGAAGATTGTGACGACGTCGTTCGAGACCATCCGTTGCTGGGAGACCCCGCCGTCGAACGCGGCGGTGATGTCGAACCCGTACCGGGAGTTCGACGCTTCGAGGTCCCGGGTGAGCCACTCGTGGACGGAGTGGGCGGTGAAGTCGGGTTCCGGGTCGGGTTTGGGTTCCGTTTCCGGGCCCGGGTCGGGGTTGTGGTCGGGCGCTGCCGGTGCACCGGTCGGTTCCGGGTCGGGTTCGGGTTCAGACGGTGCGGGCCGGTCGTCGGTCGTCGAGCCTTCGATCTGCCCGGTCGGCCCGGATCCGGTGTCGGCGATTGGGTCGTTCGCCGACACCACGTAACGACCGTCGTCGAGTTCCCTGACGTGTTCGTCCTCGCCGATGTCCAGTTCCTCGGGCGAGAGAACCGGTCCCTCTTCGGGGTCGCCGCCGGTCGGCTTCTCGTCTGGGCCCGGAGGCATAGTAGGGTACATCGAGGCCGAGAGCAATAACTGCGTCGGTGGTGTCGGGCGGTCGCCCTGCCCGGGCGAGTGCGGAGTTGGCACTCGGCGGTGTGAAGAAAACGAAAAGAACGCGGCTGGAATTACAGCGTGGCGGCCGTCTGCCCACTCAGTGACTGGGGCACAGTGAGCCGCACCGTCGAGGACGAACTGTCCTCAGTCGCAATCGCGAGGGTGACGGTGTCACCTTCTTCGAGGAGACTCGGTTCTGCAGTGGGTGCACTACTCGGGCTGTTGGCATTGGGGGCGCTGGCACTCGAGTCGCTGAGGCTCACGAACAGTTCCATCCGATCGTCGGGACTATTGACGACCGTCGCGGAGCCGTCCGCATCTTTGATCGGATTAATAGCAAAGTAACCGTCGTTGTTCCCGCTGCCGTCTTTGGCGGCTTGCTCGGAGACGAGGTCGAAGGTACCACCATCGGTGACGAACTGGACCGTCACGTCCTGTAGGTCAATGTCTTGCGCGCCGGGGGCTTTCGTCACGATCAACGACACCGTGCCGAGTTTGTCCGAACCGGAGTCCACTGTCCCGTAGGTGGTTCCGGAGCCGGGGTCGATGCCGCTTCCAGTCGTCTTCACTCCAGTTTTCGACACGATGTCCAGTCGGTTCGTGACCTGTTGACTGCTCTGTTCACCGGTCTCTTCTGACTGACTCTGCAGGAAGCCGGCCGTGTTGATCAGGACACCCGCCGCGATCGCCGCGACGAGCACCATCGCGATGAACACGATGAGGGTCCCGATACCGACCTGACCCTTGTCTTCGTCTTTGCTGAATATCTCGAACATGGTTTGTTACCTGTGCCCGAGCGACCGTCACGGCCGACCCGGACTCTATACCAAGAAAATCAATTGCTGGTAATAAACCTGGCCTGCCAATTATCGAGTTTGAAAACAAACGATTAGGTCGCGATTACAAAGATTTGTAACCCCATTCTGGGAGATTTGGAGATGATAATTGAGCTGGGGTCGCAGTTTTATCGATGATAACAACCGCGCTGTCCCCGGGTTCGTCGGCTGGAGGGTGCTGGGGTTTCCGTTCACTCGTACGTGACGAGACTGTACATGACGAACAGGTATCCGAAGGTCGTCAGCCCGCTGTTGACCAGCAGCAACCAGCGCGTGCCGGAGAAGTCGTTGATGAACGCGCTGATCATCGTCGCTGCAGCACCGGCGACGGCCAACGAGAAGCCGAGCGAGAGGTGAAGCATTGCCTGCCGAGACGTCTGTACGTACGCGCGTATGGCCATGCCGACCATCGTCAACCCGGCCACGACGAAGACCAGGGTGGTGGCGGCATAGAGAATTTCTACTGTCATCACAATCTGTCTCTACGATAGACGAAAGCCGACGCGTGTCTTAAATCCACCCTTGAAAATATCTGTGCTGATAACTACCCGTTACAGACGGCCGAAAACCGAGGGACTACGACGGTTCCTGTTTCGATCAGCGGGCCAGTGCCGAAGTTAGCTTTCTGAGAGTGTCCGCCAGGCTTCGTCGAGTTTGTTCGTGACTTCCGACCGCTCCTCGACGGCCACGGACAGCTCCTCCGAGAAGTCGACGGTGATCTCGTCGACGTTCCGGCGGTAAACCTTGATCCGCCGGCGGTCGTCTGAGAGGATGTTGTCGTGGAGTTCGAGCAGGTCGTGCTCGGTCAACTCGTCGATCCGACGGTAACAGGTGGCGATCGGGATGTCGAGTTCCTCACTCAACCCCTGTGCCGACTGAGGCTCGTCGGTCGCCTCCAGAATCTCGGCGCTGTACTTGTTTCCAAGCGTTCGTAGAATCTCAGCAGGTGGCATTGATTATCAGATAATGAATTTACCCGATAATAAAATTGACGGGTCAAACAAGACGTCGAAACGAGACCAAGACCGGAACCGTGGCCGCGGATTTCAGATATTCGTAACCATGCAGGAGCCGGTTACACTCGTTATCGAACCCAATAACGATAGTTAGAGCGGCTCAGATCGGCGATTCGTCCTCGCTCATCATCGAGAACGCGCTGGCGTTCTGGTGGATCGTGATGCCACCGTGTTCGATCTCCATCGGGAAGATGTCGGTCTCGATGTCCTGTTTGCGCATCTTCGCCACCCAGACGTAGCGGTTGACGCCGGACTCGGTCGGAGTCTGTATCAGATAGATGTTTCCGTCGGTGAGGTAGTTCTCCAGGCCGATGTCTGTGTCCGGGAACACCGCACCCTGCTCGTTGGTCATCAGCGTCGTCAGATCGTTTTTCCGGAGGATGTCGGTGAACTTCAGCAGGTAGGTCCGTTTTTCCTGTTCGTTCTCGAAAAACAGCTGAAACATCGTCAGCGAGTCGAGCACCATCCGCTGGTACTCCTCGTCCTGAATGTCATCGAGCAACAGATCGAGCGAGGAGGTGAAGTCGTTCTCCCGGAGCAGAACCTGCTTGTCGAACACTTTGATATCGCCACTCTCGACGTATTCGTCCCAGTTCTCGAAGCCGATGGACTCGGCGGCCTCGCGGATGTCTTTCTCGTTTTCCTCGAACGAGAGGTAGATCCCTTTCTCGTCGAACATCTCGACGCCGTTGTAGATGTACTGCAGCCCCAGAATTGACTTCCCAGCCCCTGGATTGCCGCTTACGAGTGTCGTCGAATTTTTTATAATCCCACCGTTGAGGATCTGGTCGAGTCCGTCGATCCCCGTCTTTGTTAACTCGATCATGCTCTGTTAGAGACACGTACACGCCGCGAATAAAAAAAGGGTGTGCCGTCCGCGTTGAAAAAGTGTCCTCTCCAACTGGCCGCGAACGGCGGACAGACGTGAACTGGGGGCGTCTCTGCTGTCTGCGGGACAGTTACATGTGGACGGCTTGAGGATCGACCCAGATGACGAACCCTTCCTCGTCGTCGTGGTTGACGACGCCTCGAACCGCTTCGCGTCCGCTGTCGGGCGCCGCTTCGATAGTGTCGGGGTCGAGTGTGACGACTTGGTGGACCTCGTCAACGAGCCACCCGGCGGCCTTTCGGTCGGCGATGATTTCCGGGTCGAACACGATGATGCGCTGAGCGTCGGCGTCGGCCCCGTCGATGTCGAAGACCGTCTTCGGGTCGACGATAGCCGTCGTTCGCCCCCGCAGGTCCATCACGCCACGTATGTAGTCGGGTGCGTTCGGGAGGCCAGTCAACTCACCCACGTCGACGATCTCGGTTACGTAGTCGATGTCGACGCAGTACGTCTCCGGGCCGAGTTTGAACTCCAGTACCTGCCCGGTCGCCTCGGCGGTGTCCGTCGGTGTGGCCTGTGACATGGTAAATCCGACCGTCAGAGCCGGTCTGCTCTCTACCAGCGCGGATTCGGACTTAAGACTGCCCCTTAGACTATCACATTTGATTACGGGGGCGGTGTCTTTATTGCTCGCTCACGGGTATCTCTCGAACAGAACATACGGATGCCGAAACGCCCGACTCGGACGGACCGTCTCTCGCACACACCGGTGACCGTCGGCGACGTCGACCCGCGCCGCGGCCGGCTGTCCGGCTCCCGTGGAGGGAGCTGAATGGCTCAGGCGACCCGGGCCGTCGTTACCGACGACTCCCATTTTATGCGAAGTGTCATCTCCGACATGCTCGGAGAGGCCGGCGTCGAGGTGGTCGGGGAGGCACGGAACGGCCGCGAAGCTGTCAGAGCTGTCCGCGAGCACGAACCAGACGTCGTGACGATGGACGTGGAGATGCCCGAGATGAACGGCATCGAGGCCGTCGAAGAGATCATGGCCACGGCCCCGACACCCGTCCTCATGCTGTCGGCCCACACCGACGAGAACGCCGACGTGACCTTCGAGGCGTTGGAGAAGGGTGCGGTCGACTTCTTCACCAAACCCGGCGGCGAGGTGTCGATGGAGATGTCCCGCCTCAAAGACCAGCTGGTCGAGATGGTACAGTCGGTCGCCGAGGTCGACGTGAGCGTCAGCCCGGGTACCGGCGCGACCACACCACAAGAGGCCTACACCGAGGCCGTAGAGGCCGCTGAACCCGCGGCGGCGGGCTCCGGCGGGTCCGAGGCTGGGGCCGTCACCGGGCCCGCAGGGAGCTACGTGGACAACCCGACGCTGTTGCTCGGGTCTTCGACGGGCGGCCCGACGGTCGTCGAGCGTATCATGGCCGAGTTGCCCCTCGACGCGGACCTGCGTGTGCTGATCGTTCAGCACATGCCAAACGGCTTCACGGGTCGGTTCGCCGAGCGCCTCGACGCGCGCAGCGACTACGACGTGCAGGAGGCGACCGACGGGGCACGCATCGGCGGCGGCGAGGCGCTCGTCGCCGCCGGCGGCAGGCACATGACGGTGACGAACTACGCACGCGGGCGACTCCGCGTGTCGCTCACGGAGGCGCCACCGGAGAACAGTGTCCGTCCGGCCGTCGACGTGACGATGCGCACCGCCGCCGACTGCATCGCGGACCCGATGGTCGCGGTCATCCTGACCGGTATGGGGACCGACGGTGCCGACGGCGTCCGCGCTGTCGCGCGAGCGGGCGGCCACGTGGTTGCTCAGAACGAGGCGAGTTCGGCGGTGTACGGTATGCCGAAACGGGCCGTCGAAACCGGCGTCGTCGACGACGAACTCGCACTGGAGTCGATCACCGACGCCGTACTCGACGCGCTTACGGAGGCTTGAATCATGGATGACCAGTATCTCGACGCGTTTATCCGCGAAAGCGAAGAAGCGATCACCGAACTGAACAACTCGCTGCTCGCCATGGAGTCCAATCCGGAGGACGAGCAGGCGATGGAGTCGATCTTCCGGACGGCCCACACGCTGAAGGGTAACTTCGGCGCGATGGGCTTCGAGGACGCCAGCGACCTCGCCCACGCCATCGAGGACCTCCTCGACGAGATGCGGGAAGGCAGCATGGAGGTCACCCCGGAAGTGATGGACATGATCTTCGCGGGCGTCGACCAGATCGAGGTCATCGTCGGCGAGATCGAAGAGCACGGCGAGTCCACGGCCGAGACCGACGAGATGGTCACGGAGATTCGGGGCGTCCTCGAAGACGGCCCCGACGCGGCCAGCGACGAGAGCCAGCGCGCCGACGGTGCCGCGGAAGCGAGCGACGGCACAGCCGAGGGCGACGCCGGCGATACGAGTGGAGACACGGCCGACGGCGAATCGGCCGTCACGGTCGACACGTCGGTGTTCGCGGACGCGGGCGTCGACGAAGACGAGGCCTACCAGGTTCGCGTCGAGATCGGCGAGAGTAATATGCTCGGTGTCGACGGGATGCTCGCCGTCGAAGCCGTCGCCGACACCTTCGGGTTGCTGGCCGCGGAACCAGCTCGCGCGAACATCGAGAACGGCGAGTACGACGGCGGGTTCGACCTGCTCGTCGACGCCCCCGACCCGGACGTGCTGCGGGGAAGCCTCGGCACCGTCTCCAAGATCGACGACTTCGCCGTCGAGACGGTCGACGGGCTCACGACCGACGACGGCGGCGACGAGAACGGTGCGACGGCGGCGTCGGCGGACTCCTCGGTCGACGAGATCAAATCCGTCCGGGTGGACGTAGACCGTCTCGACGAACTCCACGGGCAGGTCGAACAGCTCGTGACGAGTCGGATCAAACTCCGCCGGGCGGTCGCCGACAGCAACATGGACGCCGCGAGGGAGAACCTCAACGAACTGGACAAGATCAGTGCCAACCTCCAGAACACCGTGATGGACATGCGCCTGATCCCTCTGAAGAAAGTCGTGGGCAAGTTCCCGCGGCTCGTCCGGGACCTGGCGCGAGAACTCGACAAAGAGGTGGACTTCCGTATCGAGGGCGAAGAAATCGAACTCGACCGGACGATCCTCACCGAGATCTCCGACCCGCTGATGCACATCCTCCGCAACTCGGTCGACCACGGAATCGAACCCCCCGAACAGCGTGAGCGGAAAGGCAAGCCTCGCGAAGGAACGGTCGAACTCCGCGCGACCCGTGAGCGCGACCACGTTATCATCGACGTCGAGGACGACGGTGCCGGACTGGACGTCGACGAGATCCGGAGAGAGGCAATAAAAAACGAGGTCCGGACCGAGGAGGAACTCGACCGGATGGAGAAGGGGGAGATATACGACCTGTCGTTCCACCCCGGTCTCTCGACGAAAGAGGAGGTCACGGACACCAGCGGCCGCGGCGTCGGGATGGACGTTGTTCACGACACCGTCACGCAGCTCGACGGGTCGGTCAGCGTCGATTCCGAACCCGGCGAGGGGACTACCGTCTCCCTGCGCCTACCCGTGACGATGGCCATCGTCAAAGTCCTGTTCGTGCAGGTCGGCGACGAACAGTACGGCGTCCCGATCAAGAATATCGACGAAATCAGCCAGATGAACGGGACGAAAGTCGTCAACGGTGAGCAGGTCATCGAACACGACGACGACATCTACCCCATCGTCGACATCGCCGACGCCTTCGAGGTGCCGGACGCAAAGACCAACGGCGACGGCATGCTGGTTCGCATCCGCGAGTCCGAGCGACAGGTCGCGCTGAAATGCGACGCCGTTACCCAGCAGGAGGAGGTCGTCGTCAAACCTCTGGAAGGCATCCTCAGCGGGACGCCCGGTCTCTCGGGAACGGCAGTACTGGGCGACGGTAATATCGTCCACATCCTCGACGTGGTGACGCTATAAGATGACTGACAGTAGACAGGAGTCCCGCGAGGCGTTCGACGACCTGCTCGGGTACGTCCAGCGCGAGGTCGGGTTCGAGACCGGGTTCTACAACGACGCTTATCTCGACCGGCGGATCACCGCCAGGATGCGCCGGACCGGCGCCGACAGTTACGGCGAGTACCGGAGTCAGTTGACCGACGACGACGGCGAACAGGACCGACTGCTCGACTCGCTGTCTATCAACGTCACCGGCTTCTTCCGTAACCCCGAGGCCTGGAGCGGCATCCGTGAGGTGCTGGTGCGACTGACCGACGAACGCCGGTCGGTCAGAGTCTGGAGCGCGCCGTGTGCCGACGGCCGCGAACCGTACTCGCTGGCGATGGTCGCCCTCGACGACCCGGACATCGATACGCGCCGGCTCTCGATTCTCGGCACCGACATCAGCGACGACTCGTTAAGCGTAGCGCGCCGGGGTGTCTACGAAACCTCGCAGACGACCGATATCGGCGAGGAACTGTCCCCGCTCGACGATTCGACGGGGTACGTCGAGCAGGACGGCGACCGGTTCCAGGTGAAAGACCGGGTGAAAGGCCTCGTCGAGTTCGAGAACCACGACCTGATCCGGGGCGACACCAAGCGCGACTTCGACCTGGTCCTCTGTCGGAACCTGTTGATATACATCGATTCGGAGTACAAAGTGCCCATCTTCGACACCATCGACGGGTCGCTTCGTGACAACGGCTACCTCGTCATCGGGATGACGGAGACGCTTCCCCACGAGTGCCGCGACACCTTCGAGCCGTTCGACAAGCGCCACCGTATCTACCGCAAGGGATAATGTCGCTCTACCAACTCGAACGCGAAGGCGAGGTCGAAGAGCTGAAATCGGTCCTCCGGACCAGTGACAACTCCGATTTGAAGGCCCGGGCCGCGGGGATTCTCGGCGATTTCGACGAGGAGACGGTGATGGGCCACGACGTGGTGACGCCGCTCGTGGACCTGGCCCAGTCCGCCGACGACGACGACGTGACCGCCGCCGCCATCGACGCTCTCAATCAGCGGGGGACCGCCGCGATTGAGGAGCTGATCGCGGATATGGCCGGTCTGGACCTGGGTGAGGAACAACAGGCCGACTGGGCGAAGGCCAAAGCGTTCTCGAAGGCGCTGTCGGCCGACGTACCCGAACTTCGGATGGCCGCCGCTAACGCGCTGGGCGAGCTCGGGAAAACGGACGTGCTGCCGGAGTTGTTGGAGGCGCTGGACGACTCGGCCCCCCGCGTCAGGGCCCGAGTCGCTCGCGCCTGTGGCCGCCTGGAGGACGCCCGGGCGACCGACGCCCTGGTCGACCGACTCTCGGACCCGAGAGCCGAGGTGCGTCGCGAGGCTGCCGAAGCGCTGGGTGCAATCGGGAACCGACAGGCGCTGACCGCACTGCTGGAGATGTTCGAGGACGAGCGTGCGCCCATCCGGCGGATCGCCGTCGGGGCCATGGGTAACTTTGGAAACGCCCGCCCGGTCAAGGGGCTGGTTGGCGCGCTGGGCGACGACGACGCCTCGGTCCGACGGACGGCGGTGTACTCGATCATCGAACTCCTCTCGAACGTCCCGACCGACCAGAGCCACGAGATTCGCGAGACCGTCGTCGAGCAGCTCAACCGGACCGACGACCAGAGCGTCCTCGTCCCGATGATCGACATCCTCGAGGAGAGTACCCAGAACCGCCAGCGGCGCAACACCGCCTGGCTCCTTGGCCGGGTCGCCGACCAGGAGAGCGCCGGCTACGGCCGGATCGTCGAGGCGCTGATCGGGACCTTGGAGGACGACGACCAGATGACCGCCCAGTTCGCGTCCACGAGCCTCGTCGAGATCGGCGGCCAGCAGGTCGAGAGCCGCCTGCTCGACGTGCTCGACGACACAGATTACGCCGAAGACGTCCGCGCACAGGCGGTGTTCACGCTCGGGAAGGTCGGCGGCGAGCGCACACGCAAACGCCTCGACGACCTCATCGACCAGACCGAGAGCGAACAACTCAGGAAGAAGGCCTTCTCGGCCATCTCGAAGCTCGGCGGGCGAGGGGCCCAGTGAGTCGCGTATCGGCAGTTCGTACGGCAGGAAGGTTAATGCACGCCGAGAGCGAAAAATCAGGTAGACACAGCACGACGCATGAGCGAGGGTGAACAGAAGCTAGGTGACGACCAAGGGAAGTTCGCACGGGTCGTCAAAGACGGGCGGAAACTCAACGATATCGAGTGGCAGAGCGGTCGCATCATCCTCTCGAACAAGCGGATCGTGCTCGTCAGCAACGACGGCAAGCGGACCATTCCGCTCTCGAGCGTCGACGGTCTGAAAGGACGGGTCGACGTCAACCAGACCATCGCCCGGGTGTCGGGGTACATCTCCCTACAGGTCGGTAAGAACGTGACGCTGGTCGCCCCAAACGACACCGAGGTGTTCAAAAACAAGCTCTACGGCGCCCTGCTCAACCAGCAGGTCATCCTCGCGAAACACCCCGCGGTCGAAGGCGGTGTCGTGCAGGACACACAGTGGAAGAAAGGGCGGCTCAAAATCGGGGACGAGTGTGTCGAACTCGCTATCTCCGACGGTCAGTTCGTCGAGATTCCACTCGACGATATCGGCGGCGTCGACGAAGGCAATCGTACGGTCATGGACGACGAACGCCTCGTTTTAGAGGTCGAACACACAGAGGACGAGGGGATGAGTGTCCAGACCCACATCTCCGGGACACGGCGGCACACCGTCTTTCTCCGGAGTCTGCTTCGGGAAGGAGAACAGCGTGCGGAGGTCAACGCCGATCTCAGCGAACGAGAACACGAGGTGTTGATGGCGCTTTACTCGGGCGTCTCGCCGTTCGAGATTCCCAATTTCGTCGGGATGGACGTCGAAAAAGTCGAGGATGTGTACGACCGGTTGATCGAACTCGAGATTCTGGAGGAAGTCCGGATTCGGAAGGAGGTGCGGCTGAAAGCCCGCGGTCGGCACATCGCCAGCGACGTGATGGACGACCGCTAGCTCACTGGTTCACGTCTTCGACTTTGTCGCTGACGACGATTCGGCCTTTGGCCGTGAGCTCCGTCTCAGCCTGTCCGTCGGCGAGCAGCCCCTTTTCACGGAGGCCACCGAGCAGCATCTCGACCTGGCTGGGCTCCACGTCGACGACGTTGGCCAGCGAGACACCGGGGCCGGTCGAGTAGACCGCGACCAGCAGTTCCGTCTCGTCTCCGGACAGAGAGATATCCTCGAGGTCGGCGACGATGTCGCTGTACTCCAGTCGCAGATACCGGCCGAGGATGCCCATTTTCCGTCCGGAGTCGATGGCGGCCAGCGAGGTCATCGCCTGTCCGTCCTGCATGTGTCGCACCGACAGCACCTCCCGCGGTTTCCCGTCGACCTCGCGTTGACTGCGCTCGAAACTCGTCACCGTCGAGAGGTCCACGGTGACCGGCGAGTCGGGCCGCTTGAACCGGACCATCAGCGGTTTGAGGACGAGTTTCGCGGGCTGGAAGGCGGCGTTGGTTACCCGGCCACCGAGTCGCGCGGGGTGTTTGACCGTCATGGTCGTACCGTTGAGGAGGGCCTTGAACAGCACCGTCGAGAACTTCTCGACCTTGTCGTCGCCGGCCTCGATGGCTGCGACGTGACGGTGGTCGCCTTTCCGGAACGCGATGGTCACTGTGGAGTCGAAGAACTTCCCCAGGTCCTGTGGGACTTGCCCGACAGCCACGTCGAAAATCGAAGACAGCGGAATCGTGGTCTTGCCGGCGTCGGTGGCCAGCACCAGTCGTTTCTGGCTGAGGAGGATCCGACCCGTCGCCGGTTCCGTGCGCTCGGAGGCGCTGGCGTTGAATTTGGCCACGAAGTCCGCGATCACTGATTCCGACATACTGGACAGAGTTACTGGAGATACGCGTGGTCGAATATTGCGGGTTTCGCGCGAGTTTCCCTACGCATACCAGTACCCAAGCGGTCAAAACGTTTGTGCGCGTGTCGAATCCAGAGCCGTCGGGTAAGCCGTGTCCGCGGTCAGTCCTCGCCGAGGCCGTCGGCGATGGACGAGAGGCTGTCGCTTGGTCGTTCGGTGGCCTCGTAAACGGTTCGCTCACCGGGCGCACGCAGACCGTACTTGAACCCCTCGGTGACCACGTCCAGCAGGACCGAACCGCCGACGGTCACGTCGGCGTCGTCAACCCACGTTTCGAGACGGTTCTCGCCATCGCCCGGGTCGCGGGCCAGCGTCGGCGTGTCGTAGGCCCCGGTAATCTCGGGAGCGCCCTGCAGGTTCGTCTCGACTCGAGCGTGACAGGTCCGGCCGTCGACGACGACGCGGACCACTTCGTCGGTCGGGACCGCCGCCTCGTCCGGGACGAGGACTTTCGAGCGGTCGGTCCGGCCGACGCGTTCGAGGCTGGTCCGGTGGGTCGCGACGGCGTCGTGGTCGCTCGGGAGGCGGTCGGACACGCTACTCGTCGTCCTCGCCCTCGTCCAGCAGATCGGCCACGTCGGTAGAGCCCCGCTCGGAAATCTTGGCGTTGATCTGTCGGACGTCGTCGCTAATCTCGCGACCGCGGACGGTCACGCGTTTACGTTCGCCGTCACGGCTCGGCTCGAAGCCGGTGCCCCCGTCCGAGAGCAGGGACGTGAGGTCCGGTCCGCGCACGTCGGTGCGCATCGGTCTGCCTGCGTTGTCCGAACCGCCCGTGAGTTCGAGCGTGTAACCGTCGAGACCGACGGCACCGCCATCGACCGTCTCGCCGAGGTCACGGCCGGTAAAGCGGTTCGCGTCCTGTCCGTCCACGTCGATCTGGTAGGTGTCGCCGCTCTCGGGGTCCGCGACGACGACAGTGAAATCTGCCATTGGTGCCCGGACCGAAGCCGCGCCGAATAAAAAGCCCGTCGGAACGCACCCGGCCACGTCTCGTCCGCTCTGTCCGACAGGTCGTCTCTAGTTTATTACACCCGATGTGTTTCCGCGGTCTCTGCCGAACAGTGGAAACAGTTTTCAAGGTTTCTTTCCTGCTACGTCCCACGGTGAAAGTATAGATGGGGAGTCGGGTCGGAGTCCTCGTGCTGTCACTGGTACTGGTGCTCGGTGGCGGAGCGCTTGGCTACTGGGGCCACACCGCAGGGGATTCCGTGACGGTGCAGGACGTACGGTTCGAGGGGACCAACGGAACGACGATGTCGGGGCATCTGTACGTTCCCGAGGGCGTCAGTGCCGAGAGCCCCGCACCGGGCGTGCTGGCCGTCCACGGGTACGTCAACACGAAGCAGGTACAGTCGCCGTTCGCGACCGAGTACGCCAGGCGCGGCTACGTCGTGCTCGCGCTTGACCAGACAGGCCACGGTGGCTCGGAGCCGCCGGCGTTCGCCAACGCCTTCGGCGGTCCCGACGGCCTGGCGTACCTCCAGTCGCGCTCGATGGTCGAAAACGACTCGGTCGCGCTGAGCGGCCACTCAATGGGGGGGTGGGCGATCACCGCCGCCGCGGCCGTTCATCCGCAGAAGTACAACGCGGCGGTGTACCAAGGGTCTGGACCGGGGCCCATTCCGGGCTTTCCCATCCCGAACGCGACGGCGCCAAACGGGAGTGCGACCTTCCCGCGGAACGTCGGCGTCGTCTTCGCCGAGTACGACGAGTTCCACTGGCTGATGTGGGGTGCGGCCGCGTCCGACAGTGCGACAGTTCTGAACGCCGACAAGACCAGAGCCGTCTTCGGCATCGATGACACGGTCGAGGAGGGCCGCGTCTACGGGAGCGTGGGTGCGGGGTCGGCCCGAAGGTTGACCACGCCGGCGACGAGCCACCCCGGCACCCATCTCTCGACGGCAGCGGTCGCCGACTCCGTCGAGTGGCTCCAGCGAACCGTCCCGACCGAGACCGACCTGTCCCCGACGAACCAGGTGTGGTACTGGAAGGAACTCGGGACACTGCTCGCCCTGTTCGGGGCCGTCCTCTTCGTGTTCCCGGCTGGAAGCCTCCTCCTCGACCGTGACCCGTTTTCGGCGGCAGTGGCCACCGTGCCCGAGGCAGTCACAGAGCGTAGCGGCTGGTGGTACGCGAACGCCGCCGTCGCCGCGCTCCTCCCGGCGCTCACCTACTACCCCGCGATGATTCTGGGCGATCAGGTCCTGTCGGCGAACGCTCTCTTCCCACAGACGCTCACCAACGGCGTGGCAATCTGGGCGCTCGTGAACACGCTGCTGGTAGTTGCCTTCGTGGGTATTTGGCACGTTCGGCGTGATGGCAACGGCGACGCGGTGGCTCGGTACGGGCTAGGAACCGGTGATAACGGTGGGGGGGTCGCCCGTGCGCTGGGCGTCGCGGTGGTCGTCGTCGGGGCGGTGTACCTGTCGCTTCTGGCCGTGGACACGCTGTTCAACGTCGACTACCGGTTCTGGTTCGTCGCGCTGAAACTCCTCCAGCCGTGGCACCTCGGCGCCTTCCTGCTCTATCTGCCGGTGTTCGGCGGCTTCTTCGTGGCGCTTGGCGTCCTCCTGCACGGTCGTCTTCGGACGCCGGAGGCCAGTACGTCGCTCCGGCGGGCCATGGCGACCAATGCGGCGGTCGTCGTCGGCGGATTCGTTCTGCTCGTGGGCGTCCAGTACGTGCCGCTCGTGCTGGGTCACGCGCTCGCAGCCCCGGCGCTGGCGCTGTACGCCATCGTGTCGCTGTCCTTCCTGCCGGTGTTGACCCTGGCAGCGCTCCTCTCGACGTACTTCTACCACCGGACCGGGCGGGTCTGGACAGGTGCGTTCCTCAACGCCGTGTTGGTCACGTGGTTTCTCGTGGCGGGTACGGCGACGCAGGCGCCGGTCTGACCTGGGATAGCTTCGAGAGCGTCAAGTGTGTCCGGTTCGGACTTTACCTGTGGATAGAGATTCGCTGGAACGTGAACTGGGTGCGGTCTTCGGGGACCCCGAGCAGTCGCGCCGCGTCGTGGCGCGGCAGGCTCGTGACCTCGCCGACGCCGGGAAGATTGAGGCCGAACTGGGCTTCGAGTTGACGGTCGACGCTGTGGTGGACAACCTCGAGGACGCGCCTGACGACTACGGCTTGGCCGAACGGTGGAACTGGTGGCTCGACTCGCTCGAACTCTCACACGGCGGCTACAACCGGTTCCGCGTCCGTCCAGACGCCGTAGAGGAGTAGGGGACTCGAGCGGGCGAAGAGTCCCCGAACGTGCGAGCGGTGACGACAGAACCGCGAGCAGGGACTCGAGCGGGCGAAGAGTCCCCGAACGTGCGAGCGGAAAGCGCCCGTGAGCAGAGCGACGGGACCGAAGGAACTCCGGTGAGCGAGCGCGGCCGACCATCACGGCCTTGAGTGGGGGCATCTTAGGGGAACATCATGGCCGGGTCGGACGCAGGCGAGGCCCCGAACGCGTCGCAGCGAACTCGATCAGCGACGGGTCCCGACGGTGTCGCGATTGAGGACGACGGGTCGGCTGCTCACGAACCCGACTCGGACGCTGTGGCGACGACCGACGGCAGGTGGCTCCGACTCCGGGTCGCCTGGCGCCTCGTCGTCGTCGTCCGCCAGTTCCTCCCGCTCGCTCTCGCCTACGCCAGGGACCGGCGGCGCTTCCTCCTGTTCGGACGCGGACGGCAGGTCGATCAAGAAACGCAGGTCGCCCGTGCGGAGTCGCTACTGGACACACTGGTGACACTCGGTCCGACCTTCATCAAGGTCGGCCAGATACTCTCGACCCGGCCCGACGTCCTCCCCGGGCCGTACATCGGCGTTCTGCAGCGACTTCAGGACCGCGTCCCACCGGCCGAGTGGGACGATATCGAGCCCGTCGTCGCGACCGAACTCGGCCCGGTCGCCGAGGCCTTCGACAGCTTCGACACCGAACCGATCAGCGGCGCGAGCCTCGGCCAGGTGTACACCGCCCGGTTGGCGGGCCAGCGCGTCGCCGTGAAGGTCCTGCGGCCGAACATCCGCCGGCGCGTCGCGGCCGACCTTCGGGTGATCGAGACGCTCACACCGCTGCTCGTCCGGGGCGCCGAACCGGGACAGGCGTTCACCCTCGAGAACCTCGCCGACGAGTTCTCCGCGACGATTCGCGAGGAGATGGACTACGTTCACGAGGCCCGGATGCTCCGGACGATACGGGGGAACTTCGCCGACGACGACCGCATTCGGGTGCCCGAACCCATCGACTCACACTCCGGGCCGCGCGTGCTGACCATGGAGTACGTCGAGGGAACGAAGATTACGGACGTGGAGCGACTGGACGCGATGGGGGTCGACCGGGAAAGACTGGTCGAGCGACTGTTTCAGGCCTACATCGAGATGGTGCTGGAGCAGGGGGTGTTCCACGCCGACCCCCACCCCGGGAATCTCGCGGTCCGGTCCGACGGGACCATCGTCTTCTACGACTTCGGCATCACCGGCACGGTCGGCGAGCAGCTACAAGAACAGATCTTCGAGTTCTACGTCTCCATCGCGCGCGACGACGTGGACGGAGTCATCGACGCCTTTGTCGCCATGGGCGCGCTCGACCCGACCGCGGATCGCCGGCTGTTGCGGGAGATGTTCGAGCTCGTCATCGAGAGCTTCCGAGGCCAGGACGTAGACCAGTACCGCGTCCAGCAGCTCGTCGCGGAGTTCCAGGCCGAGCTGTACGAGTTCCCACTCAGACTGCCCCAGGAACTGGCGCTGATCGTCCGGGTCACTACCGTGCTGGAGGGGGTCTGCCGGACGCTCGACTCCGAGTTCGACCTGATCGAACTCGTCACCGAGTACGTCCGCGGCGAGGGGTACGCGAGTCGGGGCGTCCAGGAACTGCTCGACCGCGCGGGCGAGGAGTTGCAGTCCACCGCCGGAGCGTTGCTGGTGACCGGCCCGAAACTGGAGCGGACGCTCGACCGCGCGACCCGGGACGACCTCACCGTCCGAACGGCGCTGGGTGACGAGAACGGTCTGTTCGACCGACTCGCGAAGCAGGCCGTCCTCGGACTCGGGTTCGTCGGCTCGGTGTTCGCCAGCCTGATTCTGCTCGTCGCCGGCGACCGGACGGCCGCCACCGTCGCCGCACTGGGCGCGCCACTCGCACTCGCGTTCCTCTATCGCTCGCTCCGGCGTCGGTCGGGGATCAGCGCCGAACCACAGTTCACCCGCCAGAGTCTCCGGGAACGCGAAGAGCGAGCGGACGAGGGGTACGCCACCGCCCACGGCGAGGCCGGGGAGCGTCGGGACTAACGCGATCCGACCGGTGTGGACCGCGCCGACAGTCCAGGCGTGAATCAATGGGGTCAAACACCGTGGTCGATTAGTTGTCAGCAATGAATCTGCGGTTCCTCGGTGGTGCAGGCGAGGTCGGTCGGAGTGCGATTCTCGTCAACGACAGTCTCCTGCTCGATTTCGGCATGAAGACGGCCAACCCGCCTCAGTTTCCCGTCGACTCGGCCGACCCTGACGCGGTGGTGGTCAGCCACGGCCACCTCGACCACGTCGGGGCGGTCCCGTCGCTGCTGTCGGGGAACCGCCGGCCCCCGATTCACTGGACGCCCCCGACCCGGGAACTGACGCTGACACTCGCACGAGATACGCTCAAACTGCACGGCGGGACCTACGACTGTCCGTTCACCGAAGAGGAGGTCCGCCGGGTCACACAGGTCTCCGAGACCCACGGCTATCGTCGACCCTTCGAGGCGGCTGGACACGAGGTGACGTTCTACAACGCCGGCCACATCCCCGGCAGTGCGCACGTCCTCGTCGACGACGGCGAGACGCGCCTGCTCTACACTGCCGACTTTCACACCGACGGCCACCGCGGGAGTAACGCTCCGGCGAGTCGCACGAACCGGGTCGACGAACCGCTTCGTGGACAGCGGCTCGTCGCAGGGACGACCGCCCGCCCGGAGGCCGACGTGGTCCTCACCGAGAGCACGTACAGCGATGTCGATCACAGCGAGCGGGCGTCGATCGAAGACCAGTTCGCCGAGAGCGTCAAATCCACTATCTGGGAGGGCGGCACGGCAGTTATCCCCGCGTTCGCCATCGGACGCACCCAGGAGATGCTGCTGATCTGTGAGGCCCACGACATCCCCTGTTACGTCGACGGGATGGGGACGGAGGTTACGAAGATGCTGCTGCGACATCCGGAGTTCGTCCGGGACGCCGACGCGTTGCGGCGGGCGAAGTCCCACGCTCGCTTCGTCACCGGCCGCGACGGGCAACGCAAACGCATCGCGGACCAGAACACGGCGATTGTCACGACCAGCGGGATGCTCTCCGGAGGGCCGGCCATGACCTACATTCCCGAAATCCGGGACCGGCCGGTGAACAAGATCGCGATGACGGGCTACCAGGTCGAGGGAACGCCGGGCCGCGAGTTGCTCGAGACAGGGAGCGCGGAGATCGACGGCCGTGTCATGCCCGTCGCCGCACGGGTCGAACAGTACGACTTCTCCGCACACGCCGACCGCGACGGGTTGCTGGCGTTTCTAGACGAGTATCGGGACACGGAGATTCTCGTCAACCACGGCGACCGCTGTGGGGCCTTCGCCGACGAACTCGGTGATGCAGGGTATCGAGCGACGGCACCCGGCATCGGGGAAACCGTCTCTATTTAGCTGATTACAGGCGCTAAGCCCCCATCCACAGGGAACGAGCGGAGCGAGTGAGTATGGCGGGGAGACAGCGCTGTCGTTGTTTTACTTTCACTGCAGGGTATGACTTTCATATCCCTACGGTCAGTATTAATAGTTTGACACTCGCCACGTCTCCGATGGTGTTCAAGCGCGAGAAGAAGCGCGCACCGTCGGTTGTGGCCGAGTGTCCATTCGGTAGGAGTGGGACACTCCGAACCACCTGTAAAGAGGAGTCGCCTGCGGAGTCTGGAATCACTATGCCCACGTCGGCGATAAGTTCCGACACAGAAACAGGAAGCCCTGCCCTCGACAAGCGAGGGGCGGGCAGCCCCGAGCGCGGTAGGACAGGGGAGTTCACAACTGCGGTTGGTCAACCCGGAGCCAGCGGGTCCGGTTTCGGAAACGAGTATGGACGGTCGAACGCCCTGCCGCCGGAGCGTACAGTGTTCGCCCGAGCGACGAGGACAGGTTACAGTGTTGATTGTTTTCCGGTAGAACGCTTACCCCGACGGTTCCGTTTTATACATAGGTATTTACATATCTCCCAAAATTTGAAATAGGTTTTGTGTGTTTGAGCTGATGGTATGAGAGGCAATGGCGAGCTACCGGCAGAAACACGACGGAACGTGCTGAAATATCTCGGTGCGGTTGCCGGGTTAGGGGTCGCTGGGGGTCGGGCGGGTGTCGACCCGTTCGCGCACCCGGTCGCAGCGCTGCAGGCCGACGAGGACGCCTTCGAGAGCGAACAACGGCGCATCGAATCCTTCGACGGGACCGAACTCGACACGACGTTTTACGAACCGGCTGCCGATGGGCCACATCCCGCCATCCTGATGACCCACGGGTGGGGCGGGAACAAGACGGACCTCCAGCCACTCGCTTCGGTGTACGCGAGCAACGACTTCGTCGTGCTGGCGTACACGTCCCGCGGGTTCGGACAGGGGGAAAGCACCGACGGCTCCGGTGGCGAGGTCAATTCGACGAGTGAACTCGAGCGGCAGGACGCGAGCGCACTGATCGAGTACCTGGCTCAGCAGGACGCGGTGCTGACCGACGGCGAGGACAACCCACGGGTCGGGATGGACGGAACCTCGTACGGTGGGGGAATCCAGATGCGGACGGCGTCGGTCGACGACCGGCTCGACTCGATTGTTCCGCGGGCGACCTGGAACAATCTCGCACAGGCGCTCGCGCCCAACGGCGTTATCAAGCGTGGGTGGATCGAGGCACTCGAACTGGGCGGACAGTCCGGAAACATCGCGGCGGAGAACGCCGAAACGACCAGCGGTGTCCTCGACCGTGGACGGATGACCGAGGCGGACCGAGAGTACTATCGACAGCGTTCCCCGGTCACCTACGACGAGATCGAGGACACGCCTGCGCTCGTGATTCCGGAGTTGACCGACCAGCTGTTCCCGATAAACCAGGGGGTGCGTAACTTCCGCAAGCTCCAGAGCGACGGGAGTCGGGCGACACTGTTGCTCGGACAGGACGGCACACACATTCTCGGCCAGTCCGACAGCTACCCGCCGGGTTCGGAGACGTCCCGGCAGTTCGTCGGACGGATAGCGTTACAGTGGCACGAGGCACATCTCAAGGACGGCGACCCCGGCGTCTCGACGCTCCACTACTACGACGAGTCCGCCGACGAGTTCATGGCCGCCGAGGAGTTCCCTCCGCATCCGGAGCGGTCGGCGACCTGGTCGGTCTCGGAGACGGCCGAACTCAGCGGCGCCGACGGCAACGTCGCGAGCGCCGACATCGAAATCGAGGAGTCGACGGAGATTCTCGGCCTCCCGTCGGTCCAACTCGACGTCACGCCGACGGGTGACGGCCGGAGCCATCTGTTCGTCGCGCTCCAGCGTGTCCGCGACGGTGAAGCCACGACGATCAAAGACCAGGTGACGCCGCTGGCGGTCACGGAGGCCGGCGAGATCGAACTCGATCTGTTCGGGGTCCACACGAACCTGGCGGCCGGAGACACACTACGGGTGGCGATGAGTGCCCGTGAAGACGATCTCATCACAGCGGCGGTCAGCAGTCTCTTCGGCGGGTCGCTGTACCGGCCCTCCGACGACGACGCGGGAATCGAGATCGGCGGCGACACAGAGCTGCAGTTGTCGGTCCCGGCGAGTCGGGAGCTTCCGGCGGCCGGCACCGACAGCGGTATACAGGTCGATAGCGGGGACGACGGGACGGACGGTGCCGAGGAGACAGAGAGCCCCGAGGGAATGGAGAGTCCCGAGGAAACGGACGGCACTGAACAGACGGACACCGACGACGGAGGAACGGACACCGGTGGGACGACGACGAGCGAGAGCGGTCCCGGGTTCGGTATTCCGGCTGCCGTCGGCGGCGCAGGTGGGCTCGGCTATCTGCTCTCACGGCGGTTCCGCCGCGACGAGTCCGCAGGGGCCGACGAGTGATACGTGATCCGGCACCCAGCGGATCCGCCTCGGTGAACGGACAGTCGCGGGTTCCACCGTGTCGGCGTCGACTGTCTCGGCAGGCAACCGTGGCGGATCGCCGGTTTACATCCCGAGGTCGGACAGTGGCGAACAGTCTACGAAGGTCGCGTTTCGACCGACTTCGCCCGTGCCGCATAGAACTCGTCGGTCGACGAGTTCCGTCTGGGTTGGGATGGTGGGGTCGCCGGGTTCTGGGTTTCAGAAGGGGAACGAGCGCGAGCGCGAACGGTGGCGTCGCCAGGACCGACAGAACTCGGCGGCCGGATTGTCGCTGGCTTCCTGGACTTCGTCGTCCGCGCCGTCCGCCGTGTCGGTCCCCTCGTCGGCGGTTCCGACATTGATGGTCCGGACGCGCGGGATGCCGCCCTGGCCGCTGGACAGCAGATGGTCGGGCAGATACGTCGTCGGCACGGTCTCGCTCGAGGGGTCAGAATCGGTCATACATCTACTCCGACACTCCATCGAAGTAAATGCGCCACCGCATTTTCGTGTCCTGAAGTGGGGTATATATAGGCTTTTTCAGCGCGTGAGAGAGCAGGGGTCTCGCCGTAACGCACAACGCTATCTCCGTCGAAGCGGAGTGTATGAAGCGGACGCGTGTCGAGTCCGACCGCTGGTTCGACGTGCTACAGGAGACGGAAACGGCACAGGCCGCCGTCGTGACGCTCTCACCGGGCCAGTCGACGGGCGGACGAACAACTCACACGAAAAAAGCGAACAGTGGCTCTACGTGATCGAGGGTGAGGGGCGCGCGGTGATCGACGGCGAGCCAGCCCGGTTGACGGCCGGCGACCTGTGCTGCATCGAGGCCGGCGAGGCCCACGAGATCGAGAACACGGGCGACGTGCCACAGCGGACTCTGTCGCTGTACGTCCCGCCCCGGAGTTACGAGTAGCTCACCCGGAACCTATGTGCTGGCCGTCGAATGGGTGACCATGGCTACACCATTCGTCGTGATCGGCGGTGACGCAGCGGGACTGAGCGCCGCCAGCAAGTGCAAACGCGAGTCGCCCGACCGCGAAGTCGTCGTCTTCGAGAGGGGACAGTGGGTGTCGTACGCACACTGCGGCGAACCCTACTTCGTCAAGGGCGAGGTCGACAAACTGGAGAACCTGCTCTCGCTGACGCCCGCGGACGTGGCGGAGCGCGACATCGACCTCCGGCGTGGCCACGAGGTCGTCGCCGTCGACCCCGACACCGACACGGTCACCGTCGCGGGACCGGACGAGGAGTTCGAGCAACCCTACGGCGACCTGCTGGTCGCGACCGGCGCGCGGGCGGTGACCGGCCCCATTGAGGGGAGCGGGCTGGACGGTAGCTTCCCGCTGCACGGGCTGGACGACGCGGCCGCAATGAGGGCGTTCCTGCTCGACCCGAGTGAGGACGCGCTCGCGGACGTGGGCGGCGAGGAGTACGTCGACCGCGAGCGTGTCGAGCGGTTCGGAGCGATGGACCCGCCGGAGACAGCGGCTATCGTCGGCGGCGGCTACGTCGGCGTCGAGATGGCCGAAGCCCTATCGGCCCACGGTCTCGACGTCCACGTCTTCCAGCGGTCGGACCACCTCCTCGTGCCGTTCGGCGAGGCCGTCGGGGAGGTCGTCGCCGACGAGTTCCGCGAACGGGGCGTCACCCTTCACCTGAACGAGGAGGTCGCACGGCTGGCAGGAGAGGGCCGCGTCGAGCGCCTGGAGTGTGGGGATGGGACGGCGCTCGACACCGACCTGGCGGTCGTCGGCGTCGGCGTCACGCCCAACACAGACCTGCTCGATGGAACGGGAATCGAGTGTGGTGAGCGAGGCGCGGTCACGGTCGACGAGCACGGGAGGACCAGTGCCGAGGGCGTCTACGCCGCCGGCGACTGCGCCGAGGACGACCACACAGTCACGGGTGAGTCAGTGTGGGTCCCGCTCGGCCTGACCGCGAACCGCGCGGGTCGGGCCGTCGGTTCGACCGTTGCCGGCGACCCCACGCCCGTCGGCTCCATCGCGGGCACGGCCGTCGTCAAGGCGTTCGAGGAGGAGTGTGGTCGGGTCGGACTCCTCGAAGACGGCGCCCGAGCGGCCGGCTTCGACCCCGTCAGCGAGACGCTCACCGCCGGCTCACGGTCGGGCTACTACCCTGGTGCGGCCGAGACGACGGTGACGCTCGTGGCCGACCGGGCGAGCGAGCGCCTGCTCGGGGGCGCCATCGTCGGGACCGACCGCGCGGCCGTCCGAATCGACACCGTCGCCACTGCCCTCGAAGCGGACATGACCGTCGGTGAACTCGAACGTGCAGACCTGGCTTACGCCCCACCGTTCAGCCCCGTCTGGGACCCGATACTCGTCGCCGCGAAGGTGCTCAACGGAAAACTGAAAAATTGAATACCGCGTGCCCCTCAAGGCCAGACTATGCCCGAAGTCACCGTCTACTCCCGGGAGAACTGCCATCTCTGCGAGGAAGCGAAAGCGACCATCGAGACGGTGGCCGACGAGGTGTCGGCCGAGGTCACCGTCGAAGAGATTGACGTCGACGACGACCACGACCTCCGCGAGGCGTACGGCGAGCGCGTCCCCTACGTCCTCGTGGACGGGACGCCGAAGTTCAAATTCCGGGTCGACGCCGCCGAGTTGCGGCGCACGCTGGAGGCGTGACGGTCGTCGACCCGACAAACCCGGACGCCGGACCGCCTCCGGAGCCGCTCACCGGGTAGCTGTCGGATGGCTGGCGACGTCGGTCCGGCCGACGAGTGTGGACGGTCAGTCCCCAGCAGCTACCGTTGCCTCTGGCAGGTCGTACGTCACACCCGTCAGTTCCTCGGAGCGGTCCCAGAGCCTGCGGGCGGTTTCGGAGTCGCGAGCACGTCGGGACGGCGTATCCTCTGCCGGCGGGCCACGCATGTTCATGAAGCCACTCGGTCCGATGTACTCTCCACCTCGAACCTCGGGCGCGGTCGCGGCGTACAGCATCGGGAGCGCGCCGGTAGCCGCGTCCTGGGCGACGACGGCGTTGGCGACCTTCATTATCGCCAGTCGGAGCGTCGAACCAGCCTGTTCCGGGCCGCGACGCTGGAGATTCGTGTCGGCGTACCCCGGGTGGCAGCCGACGCTGGTGACGCCGTCGGTCCCGGCCGCGTCGAGCCGGCGATTCAGTTCGAAGGCAAAGAGCAGGTTGGCGAGTTTGCTCTGGCCGTAGGCGTCCCACTTGCCGTAGTCGCGCTCGTTCTGGAGGTCTGAGAATTCGATCGTACCGTTCTCGTGGAGGCCGCTGGACTGGGTGACGACGCGGCTCTCGCCGTCGGTCTCGCGGAGGGCGTCGAGCAGGTGGCCCGTCAGCGCGAAGTGACCGAGGTGGTTGACCCCGAACTGCGTCTCGAACCCGTCTTCTGTCTCGCTCCGGGGAATCGCCATCACACCCGCATTGTTACAGAGGGCGCGCAGTCCGTCGTAGGTGTCGGTGAACGCCTCGGCGAACGACGCGACACTCTCCAGGTCGGCCAGGTCAAGCTCCGTGACGGAGAGCGTCGCATCGGGGACCTGACCGCGAATCTCGTCGGCCGCGGATTCGCCGCGGCCGACGCTGCGACAGGCCATGACGACTGTTGCTCCTGCCTCGGCGAAGGCCCGCGTCCCCTCGAATCCGAGGCCGCTGTTCGCGCCGGTGACGATCACTGTCTCGCCCGATACGTCGGGCATCTGTGCCGTCGTCCACTCGGACATACCGATTTTTACAGCGCCAGCGATAAAAACTACTCATCGTACGGCCAGTTGGGGTCCCGGCGCTCGTCGTCCCGCGGGTCGCGGGTGTCCGGCGCGGCCCCGGGCGTACAGGCCCCGTGTTTCTCAAAGTTGTCGCGGGCGTTCGACAGCGAGACGTGGTTGGTGTCCCCGACGTAGGCGGGGTTGTGGAACTGGACGGGGTCGTCCATCCAGTCACAGACCGGACACACCTCGTAGGACCCCGGCTGGTCCTCGCGGAGCGATTGGTAGCCACAGCAGGGGCAGAAACCGAGTTCGCGCGATGCAGGATTCCCCTCAGGGTCCATCGACGGCGTGAGGTTCGGCCTCACGCTACATAGTAGTGCGGTTCGGCCTACTCGGACTGTGCGGCGTCGACTTTGTCGGCGTACTCTTCGAGCTCGGCGGCGAGTTCACGCGCATCGGTCGCCGAGAGCGTGACGTGGTCGGCGTGGGGTTTCACGCCATCGAGTTGCGTGTTGTCCATCTCCAGTTGGAGTTTCACGTGGTCTGGGTCTTTTCTGGCCGCGGTGACGTTCAGTACGGCCAGTGCCTCGTCCTCGAAGCCGTGGCCCTCGACGCGTCCGTCGAGCAGGTCGAACGTGGTGTACGCATTGACTTTCAGGAGTCGGTCAACCATACCGTCGGTTGGGCCGCCCCGCCTTTACAACCTCAGTTTTTCCGCTTGGTTCACCGGGGTGGGTCGACGACCGGCCGGTGGTGACTGCGCGCCCGCCCGGTCGCGCGGACGCCGTGACTCAGTGCAGAATGCCGGTCCAAGATTTACGTATCCGTGGCCCGCCACCTACATACACTGGTATGGACGGCGACGAGACGGCTGCGGACGTCTGGGTAACTCGACTCTCACGGGTCTTCGTCGAGCGGAGTCCCTTCGGCGAACTTCCGACGATACTGCTCACCGTCGGGCTGGTTCCGTTCCTGCTGACGGCGGTGTTCCTGGCGTTCACCGGGCCCGACGTTCGGCGGGTGTTTCTCGGGAGTCAGTTGCTCGCGGCGTCGCTAGCGGCGGTCGGGCCGGTACTGATCTGGAAGTACGACACCGTCGTCTTCCCGGCGTTCGTCGAGCGTGCCACCGAGGTCACGCCACACGACGACAACCGGCGGCTCCGTGACATCGCAGCGCGGTATCAGCGCTTCTTCGCCGACGTCGGGGCGACCACCGCTATCTGGACCGCACTGATTCTGATAGCAATCGTCTTAAACCGTGGGTACTTCCAGTCGCTCGGAGTCGGCGGGTACACCGACCCCGGTTTCGTCGTTTACCTACTCTTTGCGGCCTGGGGCGCTGCAATTACCGCTGTCGGCATCCAAATGGCTGTCACGACGACGCTCTGTATCCGCGAAATCGGCGGCCTCGACTTTACTATCGACCCGTTGCATCCGGACGGGCTCGGCGGACTCAGCACCATCGGCTACTTCGCCATCCGGACGACGACCATGCTCTCGGTCGGCGCGCTGGGACTGCCACTCGCGTTCGACCTCGTCCGCGTCGGCGGTGGAAGCGCGATTATTTACGGTCTCGTGGCGGTGTACATCGCGCTGATCGTCGGGTCGTTCGCGTTCCCGACCGTGTACATCAATCGTCGCGCGAACGAAATCAAGCGGGACCACCTGAACAGGAAGCGCGAACGCATCCACGACCTCCGCGCTCGGCTTCTGGCGGACGACGACCTCGAGGAGGTAGAGACACTCCAGTTGAAACTCGACGAACTCCGGACGGAGTACGACACCTACGACAGCGTGAGCCTCTACCCCATGTCGCTGTCGATAGCGTCGCGACTCGCGTCGTCGGTGTTTCTGCCGCTTTTTTTCCTGCTGTTCGAGACGTACGCCATCTGACCCGACTGCGTTCGGTGTGATCGGCGCCGTCCGGAAAGACGAGCGGCGCTCGCTGACGTGGAACCCAGGTGTCAGTCGTCGGAGGTGATGGGCTGCCCGGAGCCGTCCGTCGGTGCGGGCGAGGCGCTCATGTCGTCCTTGTCGGCGTAGGGGTACCACGTCATCTTCGTGTTGTGCATGTACGGGTCCTCGTAGCTGGTCTCCTCTGCGTCGGCGAGGGCCTGCAGTTCGTCCTCGTCGCGGGCGGCGACGAACTCGCGGAAAGTCTCGCCGTCCGCTCGCCGCTGTTCGTATGCCGACAGCATGTTCTCGATGTAACCGGGTACCTCGTCGGCGGCGACACGCATCTCCACCCAGTCGGCGAAGTGCGGGTCCTCACCCAGCCCGCCGCCGAGGCCGATGTCGAAGGCCTCGACCGGTTCGCCGTCCTTGCGCGTCTTCATGCCGCGCAGGGACACGTCGGCGATCTGTGGCTGTGCACAGGAGGCCGTACAGCCCGACAGGTGGATGTGGAAGTCCTCGACGCCTGCAGGCAACTCCACGTTGTTCTTGAGCCAGCGGGCGTACCGGACCTGCCGGTTCTTCGTCTCGGTAATCGATAGCGAACAGTACTCCGAGCCGGTACAGGCGATGGACCCACGCATGAACGGGTGTGGGTCCGGCGAGTAGTCCTCGAGCAGCGGTTCCGAGAGGAACTCGTCGAGGGCCTCCTCGGCCACGTCCGTGACGATGATGTTCTGGCGCTGAGTCAGGCGAACCTCGCCGGAGCCGTACTCGTCGGCGAGTTCGGCGAGTTCTATCGTGTCCTCGGCGCCCATCCGACCGACGAGGACGTCCAGGCCGACGTAGTAGTTACCGTCGGGCTGTTCGTGGACGCCGACGTGGTCGCCATGACCGTCGTCGTGGCCGGCGTTGTAGGTGTACTGGTCGCGCATGTCCTCGCCCGCCGTCGGGAGCTCGAAGTCGACGAACTCCTCCTGGAGAACGCGGCGCATCTTCTCGGGACCCCACTCGTCCATCAGGAACTTGATACGAGCGTTGAACCGGTCGTCGCGGTCGCCGTACTCGCGGAACAGCGCACTCATTCCGGCGGCCACGTCGCTGGCCTGTTCGGGGGGCACCCACACGTCGATGTCCCGTGCGAACCGGGGCTCTTTGCGGGAGAGACCGCCGCCAACACGAATGTTGAAGCCGAGTTCGCCGTTCTTTTCGGCAGGCTCGAACGCGAGGTCGTTGATGTCGCCCTGCCCACAGCCCTGGTCACAGCCGGTGACCGAAACCTTCCATTTCCGGGGCAGGTTGGCGTAGTCGTCGTTACCCTTGAACGTCTCGTTCAGGTCCTCCGCGATAGGCCAGGCGTCGATGTGTTCGTGCTTGTCTTTGCCGGCGACCGGACAGCCGACGATGTTTCGCCAGGAGTCACCACAGGCCTGCTGGGTGGAGAGGCCGTTAGATTCGAGTTTCTCGAAGATATCCGGCACGTCTTCCAGTTTGATCCAGTGGAGCTGGATCGACTGGCGAGTCGTCCAGTCGCAGTAGGCCTCGCCGAACTCGGGGTTGTCGACCGGGCCGGTCGCGTACTCCTTTGCGACCTCGCCGATGACCTCGAGCTGGTCGGGCTCGATCACACCGTTCGGTGTCCCGATTCGCATCATGAAGTAGCTCTCCTGTCCCGACCGCTGGTGGTACAGGCCCCACCATTTGAACCGCTCGAACCAAGCGTCGTGCTCGTCTTCCGGGATCGCGTCCCAGCCCTCCTCCGCGAACTCCATGAGGTGTTCTCGGATCTCGTTGCCGTACACCTCGGATTTCCAGTTTTCGACCTTACTCGGCATAAGTAACACTATAGGACTACAGCCATATACGATTCCGCCCACCGACAAACCTCCCCACCTCTTGGCGGTAGCGGACTATGTTGCCGGCTACTCTGGACCGGCGAGCCGGGTGCGTTTCCGCGGCACGTGGACGCTCTCGGGGACGACGCCGTAGAACTGGCCGTCGTCAGGGTCGATGACGCGGCCGACGGTGAGCCAGTCGGTGATACCTTCGGTGCCACAGTGGATACAGCGCCCGGCGAAGCGGGCGGCGATGTCGGGATGGTCGACGCCAACCTCGACGACGCCTTCGGCGAGGAAGTCGGCCATCTCGCAGTCACAGAACTCGTGACGGGCCAACAGCCACAGATCGGAGACGTTGATCTCTCGGGAGTCGTTGACGCTGATCCAGGCACCGTCGTCGAGTTGGTGGACGTCGGTGGTCATTCATCTGCCTTTGTCGCCCGAGCCACCTGAGTGGTCCGGCACGGACAATACTCGCCGGACCCGGGTCGTCGAGGGGCAAGCCAGCCGTGAGGCCACGACCGGACGTTCGTGCTACACGTTATCAAGTAACGTAGTCAGAGAAAGGGGACACCTTTTGCCGGTATACGGGAGTACGGGTGAGGATTACGGCTGCGGGAGGTATTATGATAGTAGGGTCGCTACAGTGGAGTGATGACTGCGAGCGACGGTGCGACCGACGTCGTGTTCGAACACGTCTCCGCGGACGTTGCGCCGGAGCTGTACGAACCGGACCAAGAGCTGGATTACCGATGACAGAACAAGCAACAGACACAGACACAGAAGAGGAAGAAGTGCCAACCGATCATCTCGACGACCTAGACGACGGCTGTGGTTGTGCCGAAGTCTGGGAGCACACCAGCGAGCGCCGCGAGGCCGCCGACGACTGACGGATGCCCCACGGCTACGGCCTACGGGACCCTTTTACCGTTCGTCCCCTTAGCATACATCGATGACCGACGGGCCCGTAGAGGGACCACCGACGGACCGCGAGTCACCAGTCGGTCGTCCCGTCATCCGGGGCGACCCCACTCTCACCGGCGAGCGTGCCGAACGCGCGGTAGCGTTCGACCCGGACGACTCCGATACCCTCGCGGAGGCCGCCGAAACCGTCCGCCAGTTCTCGCAAAACACCGCCGGGGACCCCGACAACGTCTACATGCTCCGAGGGGCGGCGGCCTGTGCCGCCCTCGTGCGCGGCGAGGGGTCATACAAGGCCGCGGCCGAGCGCGCCGGTGGCGACGCCACCGTGGCCTTCATTCGGAAGTGGGCGCGGGTCCACGACCTGCCCCGCTCGATTCGCCGTCACGTTGCCGGAGGAGAAATCGCGCCAACCGCCGCGAAACACATCGCCCGCGTGGCCGGCGAGGCCCGTCTGTTGCTCGCGTGGGCTACCCTTGACCACGGTCTCACTGTGCGACAGATCCGTTCCATCGCCAGCACGATCAACGACGGACACACCGTCAGCGAGGCCCTGTCCGCAGAGGGTGTCACGCTCGGGCGGATGTCGATGGAACTGCCACAGGACGCTTACTGTGAACTCCGGCGGCAGGCGGCGCTGAAAGACGTCAACCCCGGCCGACTCGTCGGCGAGGCGTTGGAGACGTATCTCGACGGCTGAACCGCCCGCAGTGGACCGAAACTGTTTATTACCCGACTCCCTTGGTCTCCGGGTGAGGGCTGGTAGCTCAGTTAGGCAGAGCGTCTGGCTTTTAACGAGTCCGCGCGTTCGACCCGGGCGGACTCGGAAGCGACCAGATGGTCGGGGGTTCAACTCCCTCCCGGCCCGTACCGCGAACGGTTCGTGACCGACGGACGCGTCAGCGTCGGGTCGGACTGTGTTGGGGTTCTGTGCCGTAGGCGTATGCGACCGGGTGTCTCGCAACTCCTCGGCCCGTATCTTTACAGTCGGTCGAGACTCTCTAACGCCCATCGATGTGGCGGAGCGAGACCGGTGATTTTAGGCAGGGCACCGAGAAGGTGGGGCATATGTTAGGCTTCAGTGACGGACTGGAACTGCTGGGACTGGTGACGGGGGCGCTTCTAGTTCTCGTGGGACTCGGAACCATCGCGGGGACACCCTGGGCGACACTTGGCGGGGCGGTCGGCGGGCTGAAAGTCGTCGGCGGCCTGTTGGCAATCGGTGTCGGCGTCGGCCTCGGGTGGCTTACACGGACGGATGCAGGCCCTGCGTAGTCGGGCCGCGACGGAGAGACAGAATCGGCAGTTCGAATCGTGTAGTCGAGACGTGGCCGTTCTCCGAAGTCGGCACTGGTGAGTCGTCGCTAGTCCTTGACCGGGAGGTACGCCGAGCCAAGTAGGATGACGGCAGTTGCGAAGCTAATGATGCTGACGCCCCAGAGACCGTTCTTGCGTTCGGTGAAGTAGTCCTGGCGATTCGTGTCTTCGAGGTAGCCCTCGACGTCCTCGGAGAGGACCGCCGTGGAGTTGTTCGGGAAGTGGACGATGTACTGTGTCCCGTCCAGGGTGACGTTCCCGCCTTCGGAGAGAGAGCGGGCGTTCTCCTCGGAGGTGGTCCAAGTGAGTTCGGCCGCGGACGCAGTCACGTTCGTGACAGTCGCGTTGACTGGGCCGCCCTCCTCGGGGACGTACTCGTACTGGTCGCCGACGGCGAAGCTCAGCGTCTCGGGCGTCGGGAGGTACTCCTCGAGCGGTTCGAGGGTCTGGTTCTCGCGGTAGACGACTCGACGCTCGTCGTCGACGGTGACGGTCTCGTTCTCGACGGCGGAATCGTTTGCTAGGACGGCGTCGACGTCGAACTCCTGCCGGAGGTCGAACTCCGACGCGTTGGTGCGGTTCTCGAGGACGACCGTCCACGACCGGTTGTCGTAGGCGGCCGTAGAACCGCTCTCCAGCGACGCGGTCGCCAGTGCAGACTGGTCGGTCCACTTGAGTTCACCGCTCCCCTCGGAAATGGAGGCGATGTAGACCCGGTCACCGACTCTGAGGGTGTCGTCGGACTCGAGCGCCTGCCCCTGTACGTCGATCTCGGGCTTTTGCGCGTCGACGACGGTGATATAGCCGAACGACCCTGCCCCGATAGCGAGGAAGAGAACGAAGTATATCGCCGCGGCTCGTCGTTGCATACTTCGAGGCTGGGGAGGGCAGGTTTTAACCGTTACTTTTTATCAGCGCGGCCGCTACCGGTCGGTTCCGGTCACCTCGACGCCTGTGGCGCCCGGTCGCGCCCACTCTGCGTCGCGTCTGACTCGTCGGCCGTTGCCGTCGCCAGCGTCGACGCCAGCGCCATCACGTCACGTTCGTGGTCTCCCTTCGAGGCGTGGGCCGCCATCGGTGAGACCGTCTCCACGACCGCGTCCGCGTCGTTCACGCCCCGCGCCACCAGCGTCTCCTGTGCCGCGGCGAGCAACTGATGAAGGTAGAGGAATTCGTCTTTCCGCATCACCACTACATAAGGGCTGGACGAATGTAAACCGCACGGCGGCAGTGTTACCAATCCACACGAATTCGACACCCGAAGCGAACCCCGCGACAGTCGGATCAGGCGGGTCTCGGCGTCGGGAGTGCACGGTATCGACGCGGCGGTACCAGGAAGTTCCCGCGATTCTGGACGAAGACGTACTCGAGGATGCCGTTGTTCACTCGCTGCCGGACCGACGGGTTGTCCGTGAGGTCGTCGCCGTTCATCGCCTCCCGGACTTCCTCGAAGGTTGAGAGTCGGCGCTGGAGCGACGGGAAATGAAGGCTCGCCATGTCGCCGTCGGTCGACTCGACGTGCCGGCGGAGAATGCGGACGTTACCGTCCTCGTCGCGGTTGGCGCGCGCTGCCTTCTGTGCGTGCCCGACCCGGCCGTGTTCGTCGATCGACTGCTGGATGGTTTCGGAATCGAGGAACGCGTCGATACCGCTGTCGGCCCCGAGGTTGGCACCGACGCCCTCGACGCGGCCTTGTTCGGCGTGGCTGGGACTGAACATCTCCATGACGCGTTCTTCGAAGGTCTGTTCGTCGTACCAGTCACCGAGTCGCTGGCGGAGGTTCGCGACGTGTTTGGTCGTCCCGCCGGCGAAGGGCCCCGCCTCGATAGTCACGTAGTCCTCGGTGGCCTGGTTGCCGGCGAAGCCGGCCTCGAAGCCCATGAACAGCGGCGACGCTTCGGGGACGGGCAGAGAATCGGGAATCCCGCTGATCGGTTCGCCGCGCTGTGTCTGGCGCTCGGCCGGCATTCCCGCGCCGATAAAGCCCGTCCGACGGTCGTCGACGGTCAACGCGTCACCGAGTCTGTCGGCAACCGCGAGCCCGTTGACCTCGCTTCGGTCGCCGAACATCGCTTCCTCGGCCTCGAGTACGACGTCCGCACGGTCACTGGCCAGATGGAGGAGTGTGTCCTGCGTGTCGAATTCGGGGTTCTCGAAGCCCGAGAGTCGCCGGGGTTCGGGCAGGTCGACGCTGTCGGGCAGTGAGTCGTCGAACCGCTCGAAGTACGACGGCGAGTACGCGACCGAGTAGACGAGGCCCTCGTTGCTCCGCTCGTAGGCTCGGTCAAGCGTCCGGAGGGCCGCCTCGACGGTTTCACGAGCGTCACTACGTGGGGTCCCATCGGCGTCGACGTTCAGGTAGAGGATAGTCTGGTGACGCGGCAGGTGGACGTTGCCCTCGTCGTCTCCACGCACGCGCTCGTTCCAGGCGTGCTGGCGCTGCGGGAGCTCCGAGGAATCCGAGACACCCTCCGGGACGGGTTCACCGGCCCGGGGTGCGCGCCCGAGACAGGCGCTCAGGGCGCTCGCGCCGCCGACCGCGACGGCGGCTTTCATGAACTGTCTGCGGGGTAGCGACTCGTCGAGACCCATCAGAGTGGCACCTCCGCGCCAGGCATGTCCAGGAAGGCCGTCTCGTAGCCCTCGTGACGGGTCAGTTGTGGTGGCGTGTCGACCGTGATCGAGAGGGTGCGGCCGTCCACCACCTCGGAGACGGCCGCGCCGTAATGATAGCCCAGTTCGGGGTCGAGCGTCGGTTCGAGGGCGAACGGGTCCCCGGACCCGGACAGCGACCCGGACAGCGTCATCGACGGCAGCACCGTTCGGTTGTACGGTGTGTGAGCGAACACCGTCAAGTACTGTCCGTCGCCCTCGATGCCTGCAGGCACCGCGTCCTGTACCGCGACCACGAACACAGCGTCGCCACTCGTGTCTGTCCCGCGGACCGCACCGGGCACCTCCGCTTTCGGCGGGACGGTCGCGCTCGGAGTCATCATGTCCATCGGCTCCAGGGCGGCGCGTTCGCCCGCGTCGTCGTACTCCTCGTAAGAGAGGCCGTCCCGGACGCTCTGGCTGTAGTCGAACTCAATCTCTGCCGTCGCCGGGTCGGTGAACCGGCCCCGGAACTCACCGGTCCGGCGGACACGGTCGTCCGGCACCGACCCGATGTCGACACTGGCGGTGTAGGTGCCGTCGCCGTCGGCCTCGACGTTGTTACCGTAGTGCAGTCCCATCGGCTGGGACAGCATTGCGTACATGTTTGTCTGGTCGACCAGCGAACCGCCTGTCGTGAGTTCTATCGTGAGCCCAGCGTTCGGGAGGACTACCCGCGTCTCGGGGTCCCAGACCACGGTCATAAGATGCATCGCGTGGCTCCCGTCGAGTTCCTTTTTGTTCGTGTTCGGACCCGTGATCTCCCAGAAGCGGTGTGGGTAACTGTACATCGCGGCGACTTTGTACTCACCCGCAGTCGTCGACCCGATCATCTCCATCCCCTCGGAGTGAGTCGGGTGGTAGACCGCGTCAGGACGGTCCGCAACCAGTGGCGGCGAGCGGACCGACCGCGACTCCGTCTGGAGACACCCCCCGACAATCCCCGCGCCGACCAGCCCGGCTCCCGCCCGGAGGACAGCACGTCTATTCATCAGTATCTTTTAGATGTCGAGGATAAAAACTCGTTCCGGTTCACGAGGAGGCCTCACACGTCCAAATGCCGAATCAGCCACGCGGCGACCACTCCGCCTGCGACCACGACACTCCAGACACCTGGCCATGCACCGTCCGCCGCGGTTTCCGCGCGCGTCTCGGCCGTGTCGGACCGGTCGATATCTCCCCCGTCGCTACCCGGTCCGGGAGCGGGCGTCGGTGTGTTCACGCGGACCGAGTCGCGCCCGTCGGGGAGTCGCTCGTATCGACTGGCGACCGGCTCGCCTGCAACGTGAACGGTTGCGTCGGTCCCCGGTTCGAACCGGCCATCACCGCCGTCGGTGGTAACAGCGACTGCGACGACCGCCCGCTCGTCGAGTCCGGTCGTGTTCACGGACACGCGGACGTCTGTGTGTCGGCCCGCCGAGAGCGACCGAGCGCCGAGCGCGCGGCCGAGTGTCCCATCGTCCGCCGCGTAAACGACGAGGGACCCGTCGTCGGGGAGCGTCGCCGCGACGACCGGGAGCGTCCCGTTTTCGAGCGGGCCTGCTCCACGCGTGAGGACCGATGCGGGACGGTCACCACGTGCGACCGAGAACCGCTGCCCGGCCGGCTCACCGAACCACCGTAACATGTTGTCCACAGCCGGGTCGAATCCGTCCCCCTCCTCGGCATCCGCGTGTAACACTGCCCACAGCGAGACGCTCCGGTTCACCTTCGACCAGAACGCAGCGTCGGCTTGGACAGTGACGCCGCGGTGACGGCCGCTGTCGAGCGGGCGGACGCCGACGACCCGTCCAGGTTCACCGTCGTCGTCGGCCCGCAGTACCAGATAGCCGTCCATCGAGAGGACGGCCTCCTCGACGACGACGGTGCCGTTCGTCGACACCTGCGGGGTCGCCGTCGCGTGGTTCCCGTGAGCGACAGCGACCCCCGACCCCAGCACGACGAGGGCGAACAGGCCGAGGGCGATGGCGGTTGCGCGCATCTCAGATCGACAGCTCCGTTGGCGGCAGTTTCAGGAACGCGCGCTCGTACCCCTCATAACAACCGACCTGTGGCGGCGTGGCCACGGTCAGACGAAGGCGGTCGGCCTCCGAGCGGGTGGGCAGCACCGTCCCGTAGTGGTACCCGAGGGTCGAGTCGGGTAGCCGAGCGGCCTCGAAGACCGCCTCACCGCTCCTCGCGGTTCCGAGGTGCGTTCCGGGCATAACCTCGGGTTCGGGCGTTCGGCCCGGTGGGAACGCGGCACGCATCGGTTTGCTGGCTCGCGGAGCTTCAGCACTGGGAGTCGCCCGAGTCCCCGTCTGGCGTCTGTCCCGAGCGGTGAACCGAGACGGAGTCTCGGCGGTCGCCGTCCACAGCCGTCTCGTCCGTTCGACGAACGACTGGTTGTACACGTCGCTGTCAGCCGGTTTAGCGGTTGAGGTGCGTGGGGCCGTCTCGGTCGGCATACCGATTATTCGCGGCCAGTTGCAACCCGTGAGGCCGGTAATAACGATGCTGGCCAAGAGGGCGAGCAGGCGTCGCCGCTGCATTCGACATGAGATTTGGACGGCGACCCGTTAGCAGTTCCGCTGTCGTGTCGGTCAGACTAGTGTCTCCGGACGGTCCGAGAGGTAGTCGAAAACCGCGCCCAGGCTGAAGCCGTACGCGAGGTGACTCACGAGTGTTAAGAAGGCGTAGAGAGCGAGCGTAACGGTGCCGCCGCCAATGCCCTGGGAGAAGGCCAGCACGAACCCCGTCCAGAGGACGAACCCGTACGGAAGCCCCTTCGTGGCGAACCGCCTGCCAGGGAGGTACACCGATACCGCGGCGAACAGGAGCGGCCACGTGACCATCCCACCACCCAGAAACACCAGGAAGCCGACCGCGACCGCGTTGCCCGGGAAGAGCACGGCCAACCCGGACAGTTCGGCCAGAATCCCGAACGACGCCATCTCGAAAGCGTTCACCGACGACGCTACGAACAGGACGACACTCATCGCTGCCGTCCCGACCAACCCGCCGAGGGCCCCGATCAGTCCGTCCGTAACGATGCCCGTGAGATGATCGAAGTCCGGCTGCGCGACCTCACTGCTGACGTCCGGTTCCAGCTCCTCGGCACTTGCTTGCGTGTCACTGTCAACCATGTCGTTCGTTCACGTCCTCGAGCAACAAAAGCGATGCGCACACGTTCGTCCGTACGTTCGCCTCTCGGAGCGCAGAGTAGTCTCGCGTTCGCAACAACGAAGCCAAGGGCCGGATTTGAACCGGCGATGATCCGCTCTGCAGGCGGACGCGTTCGGCCAGACTCTGCCACCTTGGCGCAGTCGGTAGTAGTCGAGAACCGGTTTTAAGCGTAGCGGTCTAATGCGGGCGAGGCATCCGAGAATACGGGACCAGGCTCGCGAGAATCCCACTTTTTGACCGAATCGCGGGCGTGAAGCGCGAGCGCACAAAGTCGCCCTCAGTACGAACGCGGCAGCCCCAACGTGTGCTCGGCGATGTGGTTCAACATCATCTGTGACGACCCCGGCGCGACAGTCCCGAGGCGACTGCCCTTCCACATCTCGACGATCATGTAATCACGGCTGAACCCGTTGCCGCCGTGGGTCTGTAACGCCACGTCTGTCGCCTCGTGGCCCGCCTCCGAGGCCCGGAGTTTCGCCATGTTCGAGAGCTCCGCCGTCTTCTTCATATCCTCCGTCCCCTCCGTCTCGTCCATCAGCCAGGACGCCTTCTGGACCAGCAGCTTCGCCGCCTGCACCTTCGAGTGTGCGTCCGCGAGCGGGTGCTGGACCGCCTGGTGAGCCCCGATCGGCTCGTCGAAGACGACTCGATCGTTCGCGTACTCGACCGCACGCTCGATTGCGTTCCGACCGACGCCAATAGCCCCTGCAGCCCCGACCAGTCGCTCGGGGTTTACCGTATCGAACAGCTGGTACAGGCCCATGTCTCTGGTCCCGATGATATCGTCTTCGCTCGCCACGTACCCGTCGAAAGAGAGTTCGTACTGCTTTTCTGGCGTCGGAATCCCCACGTCGAGTTCCCGACGTTCGATGTTCTCGTCGTGCGGGTCGGCCAAGAACAGCGTAATCCCCTGCGTCCGTTTGGCCACCTCGTCTTTCGGCGTCGTTCGCGCGACCAGCAGCATCTTGTCCGCCACGTCAACCCCGCTGATCCACTGCTTGCTCCCGTCGATCAGGAAGGTCCCGTCGTCGCGCTCCGCCGCGGACGTGTCCAGGTTCGGCGCGTTGTGCCCCGCGTTGGGCTCGGTCAGCGCCATACAGAAGTTCAGATTTCCGTCCACCAGCGGCTCCAGCAACTCCTCTTTCTGTGTCTCCGTCCCGTGGTTCGTCAGCGTTACCGCACCGAAAACGACGTTCACCACGAACAGCATCTCCGCACCCATGCTCCCGTGTGCGACCAGCTCCTCGACGATGGTCGTCAGCTCTCTGATACCCATCCCCTCACCACCGTACTCCTCTGGCACCGTGACACCGAGGAAGCCGGCGTCGGCACAGTCCTGCCAGAACTCTGTCGGCTCCGTCCCCGCCGACACGTCCCGCCAGTAGTCGTCGCCGTAGCCGTTCGCCACCTCTCGCGCTGTCTCTCGCATCATTCGGTGTGTCTCCGACTCAGCGAACCCGGATTCGTCAGTGAATGACATGCACCGTACGAGGGGCTACCACATTATAAAACTATGAATTATCAACGGCTGGATGGTTGTCGACCGTTCGAAACGGTGGACACCCCAGCAGGAGCTGGTGACGTTCGAAATAACTCGACCCGCAGACGGCCGATACCGTCTGCGGGTCGAGGATGAGTGGAGGCGGCGAACCGGGTCTCCCAGAGGCTCGCGCACTCAAGTAGGCCCCGGAACGCTGGCGGGCTTAACTTCCGTGTTCG
>NZ_JAQCNH010000081.1 GCF_028275115.1 Halorientalis sp.
TCGGCGCTCAGTAGGTCGGTGATTCGGCCTCGACAACCGGCTGAGATTGCGCAACTCGGCGACGCTGGGACCGCGTTCGGGACGGGGCGGATCGTCGAGAGTCTCCTGCTGGCGGTCGTCGGACCGATGTCGGTCGCGGTCGCGCTACTGCTGAACCTCGTCGGCTACGCAGGGGGCTGGGTCGCGACGAAACCGCTCACGCGCGCAGAGCGAATCGCCGGGCTGTTCTCGGTGGGGATGCGGGACTTCGCGGTGGCAGTGGGGTTGCTCGTGAGCGCGGGCGTGCCGGCGGCGGCGGCGCTTCCGGCGGTGGTCTTCGGTGTCGTCGAGATGGCAACGAGTGCGGCACTCGTCCGGTGGCTTCAGAAGTCCACTTCCTGAATCGAGCCTTCGGGCTCGCGCTCGCGGAAGACCCGGCCCTCGAACAGCGTGACGATGGTGTCGTCGTCCTCCCAGGCACCGGCGGCGAGGCCGGAGGTCCGGCAGGCCCGGTCGAGGTACTCGGCGGCGCTCCACCCGTTTTCCATCGGAACTGTGGGGTAGAGCCAACCGCCCTCGGCACCGCGCTCGACGGCGACGCCGTGCCGGCCGAGTTCGATGTCCGCGAGCGGGTCGTCGGTCAGGACGACGCTGCCGACGATGCAGACCGAGACACAGAGTGAGGACAGTTCGGCGGCGTCGACGGTCGAGCCACAGGAGTCCTCGTTGGCGGCGTCGATGGCTGCGTCGACCAGCGCTTCTCCGAGGTGGTCGTTCCAGTCGTAGCTGCCCGCACAGCCGCGCAGTCGACCCCTGCCGTGGGTGTTTTCCAGCCGAACGAACGCCCCAGTCCGCAGGTAGAAGGCGTCGCGCATGCTCCCGAGCTGTTCCCGTGCGCCGTTCTCGACGAACGACTCGACGGCGTTCCGGGCTAGTTCCACTGCTCGGACCCCGTCTGTCTGCGTGAATTCGCCCGTTGCCTTTGACATTATGTCTTCTATGCTGACTGGCTTCTTGAAGATTCCTAAATCATCGTCTACCGGAAATTCCCGCACTGACAGGTGCCAGAGTCGACCGAACGGCTTAATCCCGGGCGTGGTCTACGTCTCTCTGGCAGAGGGAGTCCGGCCACCGTGCCCCGGACCGCAGCGGCGCTAGGGGCATGAGGAAAGTCCCCCCACCGTCCGGGCAGGTGACCGGGCACAAGCCCGGAGCGGGAGACCGCTGGCTCTGGAACAGAAACGACACCCCTCCGCGCGAGCGATGACGCGTGCGAACCCCGACCGCAAGGGAGGGGGAGTTGACCCGCAGAGCGTAGCGGGGTTCGCGAGAACTCCGAAACGGCAAACGGCGCAGCCGTGAGCCCCGTGGCGACGTCGTCGTCACGCCGACCGCGGAGAACGGATGGAACGGCGAATCCTCACCGGTGCAAGCCCGCGTCGTCAGGTAGCCCGGACACCGCCGGATTCGGCGACCTGGCGCGGGCGCGTAGCCGAATGCTGGACCGAACAGAAGGGGGCTTACTCCCCTCAGCCGCTCGAACCCGCGAGCGACCGCAATCACGAGTCGTATCGCCCACAATTGTCTTGACGGTCCCACTCCACGAACAGATAGATGCGGTTAGTCGCCGTCCTCGCCGTCCTCGCCGCCGCCGTCCTGGCCGGTTGTTCGCTGCCCGCCGAGACCATCGGCGACGGGACGGAGCCGTGGACAGAGACGGAGTTCGTCGTCGCCGTAGACGCGGGACCGCGGGACTCACAGGACAACTACACCACGGACGTCCGCGAAACCATCGACTTCTGGGAAGGAAACGCCGAGCGGTACCTCGGGCACCCCGTTGAGTTCACCCTCCGGCCCGACGCCGCCGATCCGGACGTGGTCGTCCGAGTCGTCGCGGAGGTGACCGACTGCGGGACCGAAGAACACGCCGCCGGCTGTGCCCCGCTGGCCGACGACCTCCGTGAGCAGCCGACGCCCGTCACTGTGCGAGTCAGACGCGGGTTCGACCGCGAATCGACCCGAACGGTCCTCAAACACGAGTTCGGCCACATTCTCGGGCAGGGCCACGACGAACCACCGGCCGACATCATGACGGCGACGCGCACGCTCGCCACCGAACCCCGGCCGGACGCCATCGACCGGCCGGTCCCATGGGACGGCCCCGAACTGGCAGTGTACGTCGACGCCGGCAACGTCTCTGCCACAGATCGTAAACGGGTCCGCGAACAGGTCGGCCAGGCACTCGAGTACTACGCCGACGGTGCGGCGGGTACGGTCCCGAACAACGTCACCTTCCGTCGGGTCGACGACCGTGCGGCCGCGGACGTGGTCCTCGCGTTCCCGGACCGTCTCCCCTGTGAGGGAATCGACCGGTCCCGCGGGTCGTGTCGACAGCTCACCGGAGTCGACCCCGACGGTGACGGGACGAGCGAGCAGTACGCCCGCGCCGAAATCTACCTGACGGGACTCGCACCCGACGCGGTCGGCTGGCACGTCGGCCGCTGGCTCGCAGACGCCTTCGGTGCGGCCGACGAGTCCGACCTCGCGCCACCGTTCCGTGACGCCTCCTACGACCAGCGTCGGAGCGCCTGGTGGCGCTAGTCGATGCCGACGACCGTCGACACCCGTGCGTTCTGTTTCAGTCGGAGACCGGCACCGCCGACCGAGAGCGGGACCCTGTCCAGTTCGTCCAGCCTGAGCGTCGGGTGGACGGCCCCACGGGCCAGCAGTTCGTCACGAGTCTGGACCACGAGTTGCAGGTCCGCGGGGGCGCCAGCAGCCACGGACTCGTTGTATTCGAGCAGGTACTGCCCGGCGTCGAGATGCCACCACTCGTAGTCGTCCTCGGGGTCGCGTTTCTCGCTGGGATGTGGCTCGGTGTCGGCGGGGTCGAGTTCGCCGCCCCCGAAGTCGACTCGACCGGGTTCGGTCACCTCGTGTACGCCCGTGACCGTGAGGTCGAGTCCGCCGGTCTCGGTCTGGGTCGGTTCGTGAATGACGCCCTCGACGAACCGCGCTGGATCGGCTTCCATACCGACAGTTCGTCTCGCTTGCGACAAAAATTTCACCCGGCTCAGGCGCTCGCGTCCGCCCCCGACACGGGTTCGCCGTCGTCGGTCTCCCAGGTGGAGTAAAACCGCACGTCGGAGACGACGACCCGTGTGCCGGACAGCGAGCGTCGCTCGCCCCCCGAACCCCCGCTCTGCTCGTCCGCCGGACCCACGACGGCAACGTCCCAACCGTAGGCACGACAGAGCGTCCGAACTAGCCCGAGGCCTAACCCCTGCCGGTCGGCCCGGGTACTGTGGCCCAACTCGAAGATCTGGGTCCGGTCGTCCGGCGGGATGCCGGGGCCGTCGTCCGCAACCGCGAACCCGTCGCCAGTCCGGAACAGACGGACGGTCACGTCGCGGCCGCCGTACTCGACAGAGTTCTCGAACAACGCCTCGAACAGCGCCGCCAGTTTCTCCGGGTCGGCCGACACTGCCAGGTCCGAGTCCATCTCGACCGTCAACTGCGCCGACGGGGGTGCACAGTCCTCCCACGCGGCGGTCGCCGTGTCCGCCAGTGACACCTGTGTCCGCCGAGACCGGCCCCACAGCCACAGCCCGTACGCACCGAGGACGGCGGCGATGCCACTACCCAACAGCACCAGTTTCAGTACGGCGTCCGCGACCATCACGGCTGGACTCGGCCGGTACAGGCAAAAGCCTCGTACCCGAATTTTTCGATTCGATAGTTGACGGATGGAAAAAGGGCGCGGCCGTCCTGCGGTCGGTGGAGGCCGCTCGTTGGTCCGTCGGGTCGCCCCGCTCTGCTCGTTTCTCGTGGCTCTCACTCCGTTCGAGCCACCCTACTCCCACCGAAACACACCGTCTTCCTGGACGACCTCGCCGTCGATCTCCAGCCGTGACCCCTCGCCCATCCGGCGTATCAGGTCGACGTGGACCGCCGACTCGTTGCGCTTCTCGGCGTGGCCGGCCGGGAAGTTCGCTGCGTAAGCCCGTCCCAGCGCCATGTGGACGGTCCCGCCCATCTTCTCGTCGAAGAGGATCGTGTCCGTGGGGCGGTCGATCCCGCGGTTCATCCCGATCCCGAGTTCGCCCAGCCGCGTCGCCCCGGCGTCGGTCTCCAGCGTCTCGGCGATGGCAGATTCGCCCTGTCCGGCGGCGAAGTCGACGACCTCGCCGTCCTCGAACCCCAGGGTGACGTCCCGGACGCGGCGGTCCGCGATCGTCATGGGCACGTCGAAAGTGACCTCGCCGGCGACGGACTCGACGACGGGCGCGGTGAACACTTCGCCGCTTGGCAGGTTGTGCGAGCCGTAGGCCACCGAGGCCGCGGAGTTGACCGCGACCCGGTTTTCGACGGACATGGTGAGGTCGGTCCCCTCGCCGACGACCCGGACCTCGCGCCCGTCGTCCAGCAGGTTCTTCAACTGGTCCATCTCCGCGGCCAGTGACTCCCAGTCCCGGAGGACGGCGTCGTAGACGAAGTCCCGGTACTCCGCGTAGGCCATGCCGGCCTGCTGGGCGAGCGAGCGGGTGGGGTGTACGGTCGAGACCCAGTCCGTGTCGAGGCGCGCCTCCCGAATGCCCTCGCGGGCGCGGGCCGCGGCCTGCCGTCGGTCGCCGGGCACGTCCGCCAGTGCCGTCGTGTTGCGCCCGCCGCCGAGCGAGAGGACGCTGTCGGCCTGGTCGTACATCGCCAGTTCGTAGGCGGGGTCGTCGTCGAAGTCGCCGTCGTGCCCGCGAAGGTACGCCTGGCGAACCTCGTCGGAGCTGTAGACGGTCAGGCAGTTCGCACCGCGCTCGCCAACTCTCTCGGCGACGGCGACCGCGAGGTCGTGGGCTCCCTCCGCGACCCGGAGGACGACGTCGTCACCGGTCTCGATGCGTGCGCTCCAGTCCACCAGCGTCTCCGCGTGATCGTGAACGCGCTGATCCATGGCGGAGCGAGGGGCGGGAGCGGCAAAATCCCGGTGGTCGTCGCCGCACTCACCGCTCGTGCTCGTCGGCGAGCAGGCCGAACAGGAGCCTATCGCGGTACGCACCGCGGACGTAGTCCTGCTTCCGGAGGCGTCCCTCCTGCTGGAACCCCAGTTTGTCGAGGACTGCCATCGAGGCGTCGTTGTGCTCTCGAACACGCGGGCGACGACCGACCCGCTGTCACGCGGTCAGTTCCGCGAGGAAAAAAAGCGCGGAACTGCCGAGGGGGTCGTCGACCTGCCGCTCCCACCGAATCTCGAACCCGGCCGACCGTAGCTGTTCGCGGGTCCGGTCGCGGCCGGGCGTGCTGAAAAACATTCGCTCGTCGCTGCCGAGCCAGCCGCGTCGCACCGTCTCGTAGCGTGAGCCGCCGACGGTCGTGAGAAAGAGGCCGCCAGGCTGGAGAACGCGCGCGAACTCCTGATAGACCTCGGGGTGGGTAGACTGCGGGACGTGGAAGACGGCGTGGTAGGCGGTGACCGCGTCGACGGTTCCGTCCTGCACCGGGAGCCGGGCCATGTCGCCCTGCAGGAGGCGGGCCGCGGGGACGTTCTGCGCGGCCATATCCAGCCCCGAGCGGGCGAAATCGAGGCCGACGCGGTCGGTCCCGTCGAGGTTCGCCAGCGTTCGCTGGCCGTCTCCACAGCCGACGTCCAGCACTCGCGGGTCGTCGGGGAGCAGTTCGACCAGTTCGTCGAGGAGGGCCACGTCGTTGCCGTCGGTCGGTCGCGTTCGCGCGTACGTCTCAGAGAGCGCTTCCCAGGACGTCTTGACCTGCCTGCGATTCATACCCGATCTACGGGCCGAGCGGGTATCGACCTTGGGTTCGGCCGCCCCGCTTCGCCGCCCGCCGCGTCGGGTTGATGAGCCTGCGGTCCCAAACCGAACTGATGCGGTTCCCAACCCCACATCATATTGGCGGTCGCTACTACGTCGAAACCGTCTCGATCGGCCGAGACCCCGACAGTGCGACCGTCCGGGACTGCCTCAGCTGTGGCGGCTACGTCTTCGACGACGAGTGGCACCTCGTGGCGACCGTCCTCGACCGGGCCGACGACGCTCGACAGCGACACGTGTACTGCGGCGACGACTGCTTCCGCGGCTGGCTCCGGTTGTTCGCTGGCGGCTGACTGCTCGATACGGGTGTTGACCCGGTGGTGACGCGCTCGTCGGGACGGCGCAGTTCGCCGCGCTCGACCCGTGTGATGCAGCCGTCGTCGATACCGCCAGAACACGCACGCGCTCTGACTGTCGACCGGAACTGTTTCGGCCCTGCTCAGGTCGTCGGTCATCCCGAACCGGTCGTCGCGCTGTGCGACCCCTTCGTCGACAGCCTCGTGAACGCGTTCGCCCGCTGGAGGGACTGGGCCGTGGTCTGCCTCCGGTCGCTCGGCAACCGTTCGGGGTGGACTCCGGAGCGTTGTCGCTTCCGAGCCGTCCAGGTGCAGTCCCGTGGTCGCCGGTGGCAGAGACGACGTCGGTCCCGCCGGCCGCACCGAGGCCGTGGGGCGGGACATCGTTGTAGACCGACTCGTGGTCGTCCGTGTCGACGACGGAGGTTTCCTGCCAGATACCGACCGCGTCGTCGTCCGCGGTCCCGTTCCGGTAGGACTCCAGCCAGGCCGGCCGGTGGAGTCGCGACTCGTTGATACCGAATTGCAGGCGCTAAGCCCCCTTTCTCAAGGAGCGACCGGAGGGAGCGAGTATGGAGGGGACACAGCGTCCCCAGAAATCTCCGATTTCTGGTGTGCGAACGAATCGCGGAGCGATTCGTCCACGCCGTCATCGTTACACTTTCACTACCGGCATGGACTTGCTATCCCCGCGGTTACAGTTGGTAGTACGATGCTCGCCACGTCTCCCGCGGTGTTCAAGCGCGACAAGAAGCGTACGCCTTCGGTT
>NZ_JAQCNH010000083.1 GCF_028275115.1 Halorientalis sp.
CGGACATCTACACCAAGACCAGCCTCATGCTCGGCGTCGGCGAGTACGACCACGAGATCTACCAGACCCTGCGGGACCTCAAGACGGTGGGCGTCGACGTGGTGACGCTGGGCCAGTACCTCCAGCCCTCCCGCTCGCACCTGGAAGTCTCAGAGTACGTCCACCCCGACGCCTTCGACACCTGGCAACGGGTCGCCGAGGAGGAACTGGACTTTCTGTACTGCGCGTCGGGCCCGATGGTTCGGTCGTCCTACCGCGCGGGCGAGTTGTTCGTCGAGGCCGTGCTGGACGGTGCGGACCCGGCCGCAGCGCGCGAGCGGGCGCGGGCGGGAGACTGAGCGGCGGCTGCCCGCCAGACGAAACAGCGCCGGACTGACAGCGCTCTACCGTCGTGACTCGGACCAGGCGTCCGTTCCCGCACCCACCCACGCTGGTCGTCCTGTGACCGGGTCCTCGTCCCGTCGGGAGCGACCGACAACTCTCACGCCGCGCTCCACGAGAGCGCCCGCGTCCCTGCGACACGGGACTCTGACGAACGGGAGGACGCGGCCGGTGTAAACAGCATTTTTATCTGACCGGACCCCTTCTCAACGCTGTCGACATATGACTGACTCGACAGTACTAGTGACGGGCGCCAGCAGAGGTATTGGGGCTGCCGTGGCGGAGACGTTTGGTTCCGCTGGGTGGCGTGTCGTCCTCTGCTCTCGGTCCCGGTCCGAACTCGAAGACGTGGCCGCCGCCGTTTCCGACGCCGGGGGAACACCCGTCGTGAAACCGCTCGATGTCACAGACGCCGACGAGTTCTACGTGTCACTTCTGGAAGCAGTGGACTCGGCACTCGACGTCGTGATACCTGCCGCGGCGACCACGACCGGCCCACCGGGACAGCAACCGCTCGACGAGGAAACGCACGAAGGTCTCAGGGCAGTCATGGACACCAACGTCTACGGCGTGTTCGCGGTGATACGCGAATCGTTGCAGTTCATGCCCGAAGACGGGCGCGTCCTCGTCCCCTCGGGGTCCGTGGCGCGGGAACCGGTCGAGGGGATGGGTGCCTACGGCGTCTCCAAAGCGGCAGTGGAGGGAGTTGCACGCAGTTTCGCAGCCGACGCCAAACAAACCGTAGGAATCGTCGACCCTGGCCTGGTCGCGACGGAACTCACCGACCAACAGGGGCGAGACCCCCAGGAGGTCGCAGAGCTCTTTCGATGGGCCGGGACGGAGTGTGCTGCTCCCGAGCTCAACGGCGCGGTGGTCGGCCTGAAAAAGTGGAAACAGGCGACACGCTAGCGTCGACAAACCGGGTACGATTCCTGTCTATGGACTCCGAGCGAAACCGGACAGAAACAATCAAATTCGAGACGCGGTGACCTCGGACCATCTCTTCGCAGAACCCTCACCCGCCGACGCCCCCGAGAGCAACGAGCCAGGGGTCGTATGATAGAGGTAAATAACACGGCTAGTGACGCGCTCCGCTATCCAGTTGTTGTTCAATCTGAGGCTGGTGTCAAAGATCACCGACTGCAGTAGTCCCCCGTGCTGTCTCGATTCAGCTCGTGCTTTTTATTTACAACTGGACTATCGGACTGGATCGCGGTGAATTTCTCAAATACGCGCGGATATCCGACCTCAAGCGACTGAAAAAATCCGAACACGACTTACTGTGGAAGCCATCTATATTTGATCGTGAATGAGCTGTGACCGGTGGAACGTCGCCGGAAACACATACTATACCGGTTCTCAGTTTGGCTGTCAGTCATAGCCGCTTCGTTCGCTGTCGTGACGTAGCCGCTTTAGATGCTGGGCGCGTGGCTGCTGATCGCACGGAATGTTTATGTGATGACACGATTGCCAGGTACCGGCCTGCAACGACGTGTCCGAGGAGAGTTCAGGCGCTCTCTGTTCGATTTCTCTACGTTTATCGTTATTACAGACTAGCGAATATTTTTTATACTAGGTGGTAGTTAACATTCATCATGGCAACTAGCCAGAGTTCCAGCCAGATAGAACCATACCTCATGACGATCCTGTCGAAGAAGTTTGAGTCAGCCACTCGAGACATGACCCAGTCACTATTGAAATCGGCCCGGTCAGGAGTCGTCAACGTCGCGCGGGACTTTTCTTCTGCAATATCACTGTTCGACGGTCGACAATTCATGGTCCGGGAGGGGCTCCCGGTCCATACCGGGAACATCGGTCTGACTCCGGAGCACACAGTGGATCTTCACGACGACATCTCACCGGGTGATTGTTTCCTCACGAACTCACCTTATTATGGTAACAGTCATCACGCAGATTACACTCTTCACGTTCCCGTCTTCTACGACGGAGAACCACTCTTCTGGTCGATCAACCGAGCGCACCAGGCAGATATAGGGGCCTCAATTCCATCGACATACCTCGCCCACGCTGAGGATGTGTATCAGGAAGCGATGCACTTCCCGTCGGTGCGCATCCAAGAGGACTACGAGTCGAAAGACGACATTGTGCGGATGCTGAAATTGAATATCCGCCGTGGAGAAGACCAGTGGTACGGGGACTACTTGGCACAGGTGTCTGCAGTCCGGACGGGTGAGGAGAAAGTTCAGGAGATCTGTGAGGAGTATGGGGTTGATGTAATCAAGAACTTCATCGACGCCTGGCTGAACTACGGTGAAGAGATGATGGCAGCCGAAATTAGCAAGTTGCCCGAGGACGACATCTCGTATACATCTTATCACGACCCTGTACCAGATGTTACTGAGGATCGAATACCGGTCAACGTCACTGTCCGTATCGACCCGAACGAGCCGAATATCGTCGTCGATTTGACCGACAATATTGATAATCTGCCATTCGGGCTCAACCTCTGTGAGGCAACTGCGAAAGCCGCGGCGCTCGCAGGTATCTTTAATAATATAGACTCGAATATTCCGATCAACGAAGGTAGTCTAAGTTGCATTGACTTCCAGTTGGCTGACGGCTGCATCGTCGGGAATCCTGAGTTTCCTGTCGGGACCGCTGCTGCGACGACGAACATCGCGGATGTCCTTCTCAACGCCGTCCAGGCGGCATTCGGTCAACTCGGTGAACCGTGGGGAATCGCGGAGGGGAACCCATCGCAAAACCCCTGTCTACCGGTTATTTCTGGGACTGACTTTAGACACGACGATGAACAGTACGTCAATCAAATGTTCCACATCGGCGGTGGTGGACCCGGCTTGGCGGGACACGATGGCTGGCTTACGTACGCTGTTCCTAACGCCGGTGGCGCTCTCTACCGTGACAGCATTGAGATTGACGAGCAAAAATTTCCGATCTACATCAAGCGTCAAGAACTCATCGCGGACACAGGCGGCGCCGGCAAGTGGCGTGGCGCACCTGCGACGGAAGTCGAGTACGGCCCACGGGAGGACACGATGGAAGTCGCCTACTTTGGAAATGCTAAAGAGAATCCACCAAAAGGTATCCTCGGTGGGAAACCGGGCGCACCAAGCAAAGCGACGAAAATCACCGAGGATGGGGCGACGGAGGATCTCCCTATTTTGACGATGGACGTGATACCGATTGAGCCCAATGAGACGATTGTGGGCCGCTGGGCAGGCGGTGGCGGCTACGGAAATCCGTACGAGCGCGACCCAGACCGTGTCAGAAAAGACGTGAAAGAAGGCGTCGTGTCGATCGAGCAGGCCGCACAGGACTACGGTGTCGTCGTTGAGGAGACAGGAAACGGGCTTGAAATCGATCAAGAAGCGACTGCGAACCGGCGCGGCAAGACGGAGGCCGAACAATGAGTTATCAGATGGCTTGTGATATCGGTGGAACGTTTACTGACCTCTATGTCGTACAGAAAAACGGTGATGGAGACTCGTTCAAATCGCCAACGACGCCGGACCAGTTACTCAACGGCCTGTTCAATACGTTCGAGAAAGCGGCAGCGAGTTACGGGATGTCGTCTGAAGAGTTACTGAAGAATACGAACAGACTCGTTCATGGAACGACTATCGCGACAAACGCGATTGTCGAAGACAAAACGTCGAAGACCGCACTAATATGTACGGATGGGTTCCGAGAAACCCTCCTCCTCCGCGAAGGCGGAAAGAACAATCCGTACGATTGGTCCGTCGACTACCCAGACCCGTACGTTCCCCGCTCGCTAACTTTCGGTGTCGACGAACGTGTCAATTCTGAAGGTAATGTCGTCGACTCTCTCGACGAAAACGACGTGATCGATGCCATCGGTGAGATCAAATCCCAGGACGTCGAAGCCGTCGCGGTCTCTCTCCTCTGGGGGCACGTCAACCCCATTCACGAACGCCGTATCGCGGAATTGTTCGAAGAGCACGCCCCGGGGATCCACTGCTCACTCAGTCACGAAATCAACCCGATTATCAGGGAATACCGACGAACCTCAACGACGGCTATCAACGCGTCGGTGTACAACCTCCTCAATGATTACCTGTCGACTCTTGGTAGCAGACTCAATGAAGCCGGGTTCAGCGGCGAACCGCTGTTGATCACTGCGAACGGGGGGACGATTCAATTAGACGAAGCAGTGAGACGCCCAGTGTGGCTTGTTGACGCTGGACCGACCATGCTACCGGTGGCTGGGACAGAGATTGTAAACGCCGAAATTGACGAAACCGATGTCATATCTCTCGATATGGGTGGGACGAGTCTGGATATGAACGTCGCGACCGAAGGCATCATTCCCCGCACACGGGAAGCGGAAGTCGGAGACGACATCCTCGGTATCGAAAAAGTAGACGTCCGCAGCATCGGTTCGGGCGGTGGGAGCATCGCGTGGGTTGACGAAGGTGGACTGCTCCACATCGGTCCGGAGAGTGCTGGCGCGGACCCTGGCCCCGTCTGCTACCGGCGTGGCGGCGAACGACCGACTGTCACAGATGCAGCTCTCGTGCTCGGATATCTCGATCAGGAGTACTTCTTGGGAGGAGATATGACCCTTGACTACGAGGGCGCGGTGGCAGCGATCGAAGAGCATGTGGCCGACGAGCTTGATATCGATCCTATCGACGCCGCCCGGTCGATATACGCCACGACAGTACAGGATATAGCGAACGGAATCCAAGGCGTGACCATTGAGCAGGGTATCGACCCGCGAAACTATGTGATTTCAGGTGGTGGCGGTGCGCTCGGGACATTTGCTGTCCCAATCGCACGGCAACTGCAGATTGACCAGGTGCTGTTGCCCCGAGACGCAGGCGTTGCCACGTCCATCGGAGGTCTCATTTCGGACATCAGTCGGGACTTCTCAATGAGCGAGTTCACGACACAGTCCGATTTCGACTTCGAAAGCGTCAATGAGACGCTCTCGTCGCTCGAACAGAAGGCCGAAGACTTCTTCGACCGGATTGATGCCGACAACGATAATCGCGACCTGTCTTTCTATGCTGAGGCTCGATATCCCCAGCAGGTCTGGGAACTCCAGATTCAGCTGCCCGAGTCTCGTATCGACAGGAACCAACTTGAGGTGCTTACCGAACGGTTCGACGAGAGGCATCAGGACGTCTATGGGTTTAGCACCAGCGAGGACATCGAGTTCCTCTACTGGCGTGTCGAGGCCACTAGTCGTCCAGACATTGCGGTGGAAGACATAATTAGTGGGTCTTCGAGCAGTAATGAAGAGCCGACGGAGACTGTAGCAGAGCGAGAGGCCTATTTCGATGGAGCGAGGGTACAGTCACCGGTGTATCGTTCCGCCGAACTCACCAGCAGCGATTCAATCTCCGGACCAGCGTTCGTCGATGGGTCCAATACGACGATCGTGCTACCGCCAAAAAGTGCCCTCACTATCACCGAATTTGGGAACTACCTCATCGAGGTGTAGCGGGCGACGGTGAACTGGCACATCGGCCAGAAACGATGACCGTGGTCTAAAACTGACGACGGAACGTACCTGCTGGCTTGGCCCGCTGGGTTAGGTCTGAATGCTCTTTGTGCCTGTTGGGGCTCCCTGCAATACACGCCGGCGGTGACGGGTAATTGAGCTATATTTAGCTGCTCTATCGATATCAAATCTATATGGCCAAAATCTTTATGAGTAATGTGAACTATTGCCATGATTGTAGCAATCAAACTATCGGACCACATGACAGTAGAACACAATGACGAAATCAGATAACACTCCGAACAGGCGCACCGTTCTCAGGTTAGCAGGCTCAGGTTTCGCGGCAACATCGCTTGCTGGCTGTCTCAGCGGTGGTGGCAACGACAGCGACTCCGTATATATTGGTGCAACCCTCCCGACAAGTGGTCCATTCGGTGCAGTCGGACAAAATATCAAGCAGGCGATGGAGCTCGGGGTGAAGCATGCCAATCAAAACGGAGATGCGGCCGGTAGAGACGTTGAGATTACATTCAAAGACACACAGACGGACCCACAGCGGGGCTCACAGATCGCTCAGAGTCTCATTCAGAATGAGAACGTCGACATGCTCGCCGGGAGTTTCTCGAACTCAGTGGCGCTGAGTATCACCGAGATCGCGGCCCGTAATGACCTCATTTATGTGAACCTCGGCGGTGGGAACACAACCACGGGTGAGGAATGCCGCCCGAACATGTTTGTCAGCGCGACGAACGCGGTACAACAATCAAGCGGTAGTCTGGGATACGTCCTGTCCGAAGGCCTGGGAGACTCGGTTTATGCTATCTCTTCGGACTACTCATGGGGGCAGGATCACAAAACGTGGGACGAGTCCGTGCTAGCACCAGAGAACGATGCGGAATTCGTCGGGAACAGTTGGACAGAGGTGGGACAGGGGGACTTCTCACAACCCATCACGGATGCACAACAATCTGGAGCCGACGTCATCGTTTTCAATCAGGCAGCGGGCGACCACATCCAGAGTGCGCAACAGGCGAACGAGTTCGGACTCTTCGAGAACCACGTTTGCGTCTGGCCGGCGACCGGAATCACGGAAGCCGGACAAATCGGACAGGACGTAATCAGCAAGGACAACTTTTACGCTGGCGCAGTGTGGTATTGGGAACGAGAAACTCCCGCAGCAACTGAGTTCACAGAGGCCTACCGGAGCGAGTACGACGAACTCCCATATGGGTTCTCAGCGTGTATGTACGCCGGGACTCGTACAGCCCTGCGGGCAGTTGGCAACGCAGAAACCGTTGAGATGGACCCCGTTCGCAAAGAACTCGAAGGAATGGAACTGTTCCCACAACTGTGGGGCACCGGTGAGCGGTTCCGGGCGTGTGACCACGCCGCAACAGTCCCAACGTTGACAGTGACTGGCCGAGACCCGTCCGAAGTCGACGGTCAGAACCACTTCGAAGTCGTGAATGCGCCTCAGAACGTCGAGGAGACGCAGATGAGAGACTGTTCCGAGACCGGATGTGAACTTTGAACCGAATCTCGACACCCCCGCCGACCGCAGTACTGTCGGTCAGTCGTTAGAGCCGATTGCTGTGTTGTTGCATCGTCACTGATCGGCCCCGGCTCATTCCGGTTTATTATTCTCTGTCGAATTATCAAACCCCACTGTACAAAGCTGGCACCCACCTGACCGACGGTCCTGTGGTACCCGTTCACGCGGCCGCCACGAACACTGCCCCCTCACTCTCGTTTCTCACACGGGTTATCCGGAGCCTGTGACAGGTTACCGGGAGCAGGAGACGTGGCACCGCGGTTGCTTTCCCCACTAATTCTTATTAGCTGGCGCGCAGTAGACACTGGCATGTCTCTCAGTATACCGTCGTTCACGCACGATTTCGAGCCGGGTGGGATCCACTTCGGCCGTGGCTGCATCGACCACATCGACGAGACGCTCTCCGAGCAGGGTCTGAACGATGCGCTCGTGGTTTGTGGCAGCACCGTCGGGTCGAACAAGGCGTTGATAGACCCGGTCGTGGCGGGCCTCGGTCGGAACGCGGCTGGCATATTCGACGAGACGACGCCGGCGAAGACGCTGTCGACGGTGTTCGATGGCATCGAGCGGTTGCGGGCGACCGAGGCTGACGCTATCGTCGCGGTCGGTGGCGGGAGCAGCATCGACGTAGCCCGGGGAATCAGCGCGCTGGCGAACGCGAACTACACGTACGAGGACGCACACGCAGCAGTCGCCGAGACGGGTGAACTGGCGTTGCCGGACGACGACGACGCGTACGTTCCGGTGACGGTCGTTCCGACGACGCTGGCGGGGGCGGATCTCTCGGTCGCCGCTGGACTCGTCGCGGAAACCGACGACGGGCCGACCGAAGCCATTCCCATCGACACCCGACTGATGCCGACCGACCTGTTCTACGACCCGGACCTGTTCGAGACGACGCCGATGGACGTCCTCGCTGGCTCGGCCATCAACGGATTCGACAAGGGTATCGAGGCGGTTTACTCCCGGTTCGCGAATCCCGTAACGGACGCGACGGCGGTTCGCGGACTGGCCTACCTCCGCTCTTCGCTTCCACGTCTCCGTTCGGCCGACGACCCATCGGTCGTGTCGCGGGCCGTGATGGGGACCCTCCTCGTGCAACACGGGGTATCGATGCCAACGTCGTACAAAATAAACATCGTCCACGCGTTCGGACACGCACTCCGTAACCAGTTCGGCATCCAACAGGGTGTCGCTCACGGCGTAATCGTCCCCCACGCGCTCCGACTCATCTTCGCGGAGGGCGGCGGCCGTCCCGACGTGCTGGCGGAGGGACTCCTCACCGGCGAGGAGACGACGAGCGACACGGAGGACGCGGTGGTCGAAGCCGTCGAAACCGTCCGGGACGGACTCGGACTCCCCTCCCGGCTCCGGGACGTCGACGGCACGAGCAGAGACGGCCTTCGCGCGGCCGCCGAGCACACGGCCGAAGACGGATTTCTCGACCTCGGGCCAGAGGCGTTCGAACCGTCGGTCGACGACATCGAACGCACTCTCGAAGACGCCTGGTGACACCGACCCTCTCGACGACAGCGCGAACGGGACCGCTCTCCGTTAGCGGAGACGCCGTGTGAGGAGGCACGTGCCCACTGCGTTCCGAAACGACGGCACAGGAGAAACACATATTATCCTCTCCAGCAACGGTAGTGTATGCCGTATCGCAAAGTCGAGGTCGACGACCTGCCAGACGTACCGAGTCCGGCGAGAGAAAAAACCGAGATCGACGAGGCGGTCGGCGCGACAACGTTCGGTTGCAACCTCTACGTGCTGGACCCCGGTGAGCCAGCGTCGTTCGGGTACCACAAGCACCCAGAGCACGAGGAACTGTTCTACGTCCTGGACGGGACCCTGGAGTTCGAGACCGAGGACGGCGTGTGGACCGTCGGGGCGAACGAGGCCTTCTTCGTGCCCCCGAATCACGCACAACAGGGGCAGGCCATCGGGGACGATCCCGCCCGCCTGCTCGCCATCGGCGCACCGAAGGTCGACGACCGTCCGGTGTTTGTCGAAACGTGCTCCGAGTGTGGCGAAACCGGCGACAGAGAGATCGAACAGCGCGACGGAACGTTCACACTCTGCTGTGCGAACTGTGGTGCGGAGACGGGCCGGTTCGAGACCACGTAGGACGGCGCCGGGCCGGTGGCGACGACGCCGGCGATACCGAAGTGCGGAATCCGACGCGTGGGCGTCTCGGCCGACGAGCGGAACCGGCCCTCGGCCCCGAAGTTTGCCACAGCAGGTAGTTGCTCTTTTGCACGAGGCGAGTAGTGGATAGCCTACGGACACCGTCACAGACTGTCCTCTATATGTGCTAATTGATATACACCGAGCGGTTCACGCGACCGGAATCGTCCAACAAAAGGGAAAAGTCAGTTAGGATATAAGTGTTCGCATTCCCTGGCTTACATATCCACTTTTTGTTCTCGCAGTTATCTCAACGACTGCGACGCGTCCACTGGTGTGTAATTGCCCATTAGTAACGCCGTCCTCTTCGATTGCTTCTGCTATCTGGTCTTCCAATTTGATTTGGGGGATATCGGATGCACTCTCGTAGACTTCTATACTGTTTATAGCTGACATTTCTCCCTCAATTGTAATAGTGTCACCAGATAACAGCGCGTTTGCAGTGCCACCGAGGCCAATCGAGAGAACAGTCCAGTCGTTAAATGTATTTATTAGTCGATTTGCACTCTCCCGTTGTTCAACCAACCGAGGGGTCGTTCCCTGTTTGGTATCGACGGCAATACGAACGCCGTCGTATGAGTAATTCTCCTGACTGTTCATCACGAGGGTGCCCCCGTCGACAGCGGCGCGACGCTCCGACGAGTTACTACCATAGACGGAGAAGCCATTATTTGAGTTCTCTTTCCGGAAGTTATTTTCCGATAACGAGTTTATCAAACGCTGCTCGGAGACGTCTAGTTGAACGATATTGGCGTTAGGGTAGCCGAGAAACCCAGACATTGACTCGAACGGTAGATCAATTGGAGTGATAAGTTGCGGTAGCCCTTCGCTGAGAAACTCGTAAACCGAGGGTTTGATCTGAGATTTGTTCTCTTGGATTGAATTCGAACGAATGCCGGTTACACGATAACTACTCTCATACCCGAGCGTTTCTCGAGTCGGTAACCAGTCTTGATATTCAATCTGACCGGTCTGTGTTGTTGAATTAGCGGTAGACTCCATCGAGTCGGAGCTCTCCTCAGGCGTGGACTCCTCTGAACCTGACTCTCCCTGCGTCGTAGACTCGGTCGAACCGGAGCCTCCATCACTTGACCCGTTCCTACCACTCGAGCATCCAGCGAGTGCGACCGTTGTTCCGATGCCAACAGTCCGGAGAACCCGCCGCCGAGAGACTGCCGAATCGTCTGTCACAACTATTACAATGATATGCAGGCACGGCTGAAAATGGCTGTGGACGAGTCTCGGTGCTGTCGTGTTACGGTGACAAGAGCAGGCGAGAACTACAGTTATCCGGTCTGTTTCAGGCTCACGCATCTCTCAAAAACGGCGAAACTCCGGCGGCAGGGTTTCACTCTCGTGGTGCCGAAATCGCAGGACGGCACACAATTTACTGAAGTAGGTCCCGAGTCGGTGAGGCTCGGAAATAATATGCAGTCCTCAATTTCCGCAAAAACCCTGCCACAGGCTCTCAGTTCAGCCGCCGTTTGTAAGTCCGGACCTACGATGCGGCGATTTCCTCCCGGTTGACACTTCCATTATTAGCCGGCTTTCGCGCTCTCACATTGGCGTTGTGGCACGTACACCTCACCTGATGTGTAGCCTCAGAAGTACTGCAGGACTGTGTTTTCTGACTGCATCCAGTGAATTGAAACCAGCGGCTTTCCTCGGCGAAGGCTGACCGCTTGTTCTCATTTAGAAGCACGTGGATAGAGGAGTGGTCCTGCGGACGTGTTGTATATGATATTTTACTGCCGGAACGTTCCGAAACCCCCGTGCTTCCCCGACAGATGCGCGGCGATACCGGCAGGAAACGACACCGGCGGGACATCATATATACGTCAAGCGTCGTAGCATCCGCGAGAGCGCGACGTTCCCGACGTCTTATACGTCGAAAAACGCGGTCCAGTTTCTGACGTACTCGCTCGCCGACGAACTCGGACCGGAAGGGATTCGCGTCAACGCGATCCACCCGGGAGTCATCGATACGGCGATGACGAACGAAACCGTCCTCGTCGCGACCGAACGGAGCGCGGAGAACACGCCGCTTCACCGACTCGGCGAACGAAGACGTCGCCGGCGCAGCCGTGTACTGTCCATCCGACGACCTCGCAGGCTAACTGGACGGCGAGTTTCCCGTCGTCGACGGCGGTCAGTCCAACACCTAACCGCGCCGTCGGATACCGGTGAGTAGGCGGGCGAACGAACTGCAAGTCGCCTCGCGACCTCGGAACCGGTGTCGCTACACCCGCATCAGGAGGGTCGCGGTGGGCGACCAGTTCGGGTCGTGCAGGTGCTGGTCGTGGCCAGCACGGCGATGAGTGCGACAGTTGGACCCTACGGATTTAGCATGCTTTCGTGACCGGCACGTGCCGAGTTCGTACCGACGAGACCCTCGACCGAACGTGGGGGGTGTAGTGGTCGCTCACTGCCGCTACCTTCTCTCGGTAGGTCGACAGCGTGCCGACGACCGTCCGCGCGCCTCGAACTGGCACCGTCGCTCACCGGTCAGGGGAACGAGGCTCGAATAGCCAGTAGAAATAGTTACTCACAAACCCGTCGAAACCCGTCCCGGCTGTCGCCGGCGGTTCGTCGCAGGAGTTGAGCAGTCAGTCGCCGAGTCCCTCCCGTATCTACTGTCGGCGCTTTTCGGCAGGGTTGGGCCCCCACCCGGTATCAAGAACCCGACGCGACTGGACCCGCTACCTGGATGCAGAGCCGCGAGGGCCGACCGTCACCCGTTCCCCGTCCTCCGTCCTCCGTCCGGCGTCCCGTCGGGTATCGATTCGTGTCGGCCGGGGCGCCCGATGGGTGGCCGCGTCGTGCAGGGAAAATCGGACGAGGGGCGGCTCAGAGGATGCCGATCCGCCGGCTCGGTCGGTGTAGACTACTCCGGTTCCCACCTGCCGCCGTTTTTTTCGCCCCGGCCGCGGGAGTCGCCTCCATCGTCGCCGTCCTCTTCGGCCGCCCTCGGGCGTGGCTTACGATAGATCAATCCCGCTTCTCTGAGCAATCGCCGACAGCTCGGGAGTGAGTACTCGACGTCGTACGTCTCCTCCAGGTACCGCTGAACGAGCGCCGGCGTCCAGGCCTGAGCGTCGAAACCGGCCTGCCACGGGGCCTCGTGGACTGCCGACTCGAACGCGTCTCGCTGCGATGGCGAGAGCTTTCGATTCCGCCCGGGCCGACGGGCATCGGTCACGGCCTCTTCGAGCGGTTCGTCGGTGTCGAGTCGCTTGAGCCAGTTGTAGATCGTCCGACGCTGGACGCCGTACCACTCTGCCAACTCCGTCTGCGAGATCCCGTTCTGGTACGCGATTGCCGCCAGCAACCGCTGCGTCGGCTTCGCTTCCTCGACGTTGTCGAGAGCATTCTGCAACTCCCCGACTGAGATTTCGTCGAGATGGTCCATCGACTACTACTAACGTTTACGAGTAAAAATTTCTAACGGTTTTGTGATTCTCGCGGGGCAGGTGGACTCACGAGCCTCGCTCTCCGGACCGCCTCGCACTCGTTCGACCCCAGCCTCGAACCCACCTCCGGGAACCGAGGTGGGACTGTGGATACCGCGACCGAGAGCGCCGCGAACCCGAACGGAGTCGCCCACGGAACGCGAGCGACCGGCCGTTCTCGCTGCTCGTACACTGGTAGCCGTCCACCCCGCGGTCGTGGACCGGGTCCCCGATGCTTTTCTGCCGCGTCGCGTCCGCCGACATTCGGACCGACGAGCGTCTCGGAGTCGCCAGGGTGGCCACGACGAGACACGGCGTCGTGGTCGCGGGTTTCGTTGCTGGCCGTCGTGCGGGCGTTCGGTCGAAGACACGGACGGACCGGGGCACGTTCCGTTTGTACTCCCCAGTCATCTGAAGAACACGAGCAGAAGGCACGGAACCTCGGATGCCGCCGAATGGCACTCTCAGACCGAAACCGCAGGTGCTATGCCTCGCTGCTTGTCTTCTTCATACACAATGACGAACGTGAGCGTTATCGGTTGCGGGAACATGGGTGGGGCGTTACTGAGTGGGCTCGCTCGAACCGGCACGTACGACGTGACGGCTATCGACCTCGACCCGGACGCACTCGCGTCGGTGGCGGACCGCGCCGACCGGACGACCGACGACGTCGCCGTAGCCCGGGAGGCAGACATCGTCGTCCTGGCGGTGAAGCCGACAGCCGTCGACGCAGTCCTCGCGGACCTCGAACTCCGTTCGGACCAGTCGCTCGTCACCATCGCCGCAGGTGTCCCACGGGCGCACGTCGCCGAGCAGACGGACGCAACGGTGGTCCGAATCATGCCGAACCTCGCGGCGGAGACGGGTAACATGGCCGCTGCGGCCACCGAAGCGGGGCTCACCGACGAGATACGCGAGATGCTCGACGCGGTAGGTGAGTTCGTCGAGATCGACGAGAGTCGCATGGACACCTCGACGGCCGTCAACGGTAGCGGACCGGCCTTCGCGTTCTATCTCATCGACGCGATGAAAGAGGCGGGCATCGACGGCGGCCTGGACCCGGAACAGGCCGAGACCCTCGCCGCACAGACGTTCAAAGGTGCCGCCGAAACGGTGCTCCGGGACGAACGCAGCGTCTCCGACCTCATCGACGCCGTCTGCTCGCCGAACGGGACCACCATTGAAGGGATGGAGGTCCTGTGGGACAGTGACGCCGACGCGTCGGTCGTCGAAGCCGTGGGGGCTGCAGAAGAGCGGTCGCGCGAATTGGCCGAACAGTTCCAACATGAGTGAACCCAGTTTCACCGACCACACCGACAGCGAAACCGTCGAACGGGCCCGCCAACGGGCCGCCACAGCGGACCGTGTAATCGTCAAGGCGGGCACGAACTCACTGACCGACGAGAACTCCAGACTCGACCGGGTAAAACTCGACAAACTGGTCAGCGATATCATGGACCTTCGAGACCGGGGCAAGTCGGTGATTCTGGTCTCGTCGGGAGCGATTGGGGCCGGGAAAGGCATGCTCAACGGCGAGGAAACGGAGACTCTCGAGGAGAGCCAAGCACTCTCGACCGTGGGACAGAGCCACCTGATGCGGCACTATACGCAGAGTTTCGACCGGTACGACCAGACGGTCGCCCAGATTCTGCTGACAGAACACGACCTCACCAACCCCGAACGGTTCACGAACGTTCACAACACCATCGAGACGCTGTTCGACTGGGGCATCGTCCCCATTATCAACGAGAACGACGCCGTCGCGACCGAGGAGATTCAGATCGGTGACAACGATATGCTGTCCGCGTCGGTTGCGATCGGGATGGACGTCGACCTGCTGGTGACGCTGACCGACGTTGGGGGGGTGTACACGGGCAATCCAAAAGCCAACCAGGACGCAGAGCTGATCGAGGCCGTCGGGGCCAACTACGACGCCGTCCAGTCACTCGTCGAGGAGAGTACGACCGCCGAGTTCGGTGGCATCCAGACGAAAGTCGAAGGTGCCCGCGACGCCAGCGAACACGGGACCCCCGCGATCATCGCGGGGTCCCAGGACCGGGACGTTCTGGAACGAATCGCTACCGCCAAACCCGCAGGGACGATATTCGTCCCGATAAACGGAGACACAGATGACTGAGTACGATATCGAAACCCAAGTGACAGACGCACGGCAGGCAGCACTGAGACTGGCGAACGTCGACGAGGCGACGCGAAACGCGGCGCTAGCGTCGATTGCCGACACGGTCCGGGCCCATACCGAGGAAATTCTCGACGCGAACGCCACTGACGTCACGGCGGCCGAGGCGATGCTGGACCGAGGTGAGTACACGCAGGCGCTCGTCGACCGGCTGAAACTCGACGAGGCGAAACTCGAGAGTATCGCCGAGATGATCGAGAGCGTCGCCCAGCAGTCGGACCCACTCGGGACGGCACTCGAGGCACGGGAACTGGACGACGACCTCGAACTTTACAAAGTGGTAGTACCCATCGGCGTCGTCGGGACTATCTTCGAGTCGCGACCGGACGCGCTCGTCCAGATCGCCGCGCTCGCGCTCAAGTCCGGCAACGCCGTCATCCTCAAAGGCGGCAGCGAGGCCAGCGAATCGAATCGCGTCCTCTACGAACGTATCCGGGATGCGACGTCGGAACTGCCCGACGGCTGGATTCAGCTCATCGAAGCTCACGAAGAGGTCGACCGGTTGCTGGAGATGAACGACGAGGTGGACCTGCTCATGCCCCGTGGCTCCTCGGAGTTCGTCTCCTACATCCAGGACAACACGCAGATTCCCGTCCTCGGCCACACCGAGGGTGTCTGTCACGTCTATGTGGACGAGGCAGCCGACCTCGAGATGGCCGAAAAAATCGCCTTCGATGCCAAGGTGCAGTACCCCGCGGTCTGTAACGCCGTCGAGACCCTGCTGGTCGACGACGCCGTCGCAGACCAGTTCCTTCCCACTATCGTCGAGCGGTACGAGGAGGCAGCGGTCGAACTCCGCGGCGACGCAGCGACCCGAGACGTCGTCGACGTGGACGCGGCGACCGACGACGACTGGGAGACCGAGTACGGCGACTTGGAACTCTCCATCCGGGTTGTCGACGACGTGTACGACGCGGTCACGCATATCAACACCCACGGCTCGAAGCACACCGAGTCGATCGTCACCGAGGACGACGACCACGCCGAGACGTTCATGACCGGTATCGACGCCGCCAGCGTCTTCCACAACGCGTCGACACGGTTTGCCGACGGCTACCGCTACGGCCTCGGCGCCGAAGTCGGCATCTCGACCGGCAAAATCCACGCACGGGGTCCCGTCGGCCTGGCGGGGCTGACGACCTACAAGTACTATCTCGAGGGCGACGGACAGGTCGTCGCGACGTACGCCGGTGAAGACGCGAAACCGTTCACGCACGACGCCTTCGACGGCCGGTGGACACCCGGCAACCGTACCGACGATTGATGCAGCTCCGCCACTAACGGGAACTATGCCGGACGAGTACCCCGTCGCAGGGCTTCCGACACCGGACCCGACCTACGGACCCGAACGAGTCGTCACCATCCAACTCGACGCGCTCGCGACGAACGACGAGCCGTTCGAGAACGCGGGCATTGGCACTGCGTACAATTTCGCGTCACCGGCCAACAGGCGGACGACCGGCCCGTTCGACCGATTCGTGCGAATGGTCACCGGACCGCAGTACGCGCCGATGGTCGACCACGTGGAGGCGACAGCCGGCCCGATGGAGCAGGACGGGACCACCGCCGAGCAACGCGTCACACTCACCGGCCCCGACGACCGGACGAAGACGTACGTGTTCGGGCTCTCGAACCGTCGCGACGGCAGCCTCGACGAACACTGGCTCACCGACCGGGTGGTTCTCGACTGACTGTCCCGGGACTCGGCACTGTCCGCTATCCGGACCGTCCTGTCGACTTCGACCCCGCCCACAGCGGAGCGAGGCGTTCGCCTCGAACAGCACGGTGTCGCACAGGAAAAGAGTGCCCGCCTCCCCTGCAGCGGTCGCGCGAGACGGCACCGCCGGGCGGCGCCGACGCCATTTATATTCTCGAACCTGACCGGCCGGAGCGGGAGTCCCCACTGCGGCCTGCGGTCCCGATGGACGGTTAGCTCATAGGCTTCGCGGTCGGCATCGAAACCGGGGTTCGTCGCAGTCGAGGGGTCTGTGGCTGCACGCTCAACAGAATTCGCAGTCACAGTACGTCTCACAGACTGCGTTGGTGCAGTCGGCGTTCTGAGCCGAGCAGTACTGTTTCCCGTGTGCGATGAGGAGGACGTGGAGGCTGTACTTGATGTCGTCGGGGACCGTCTCGTTCAGTACCTCGTGTGCTGCCTCGGCCGACGTGGCTTCGTCGATCAGCCCGAACCGCGTCGCGAGGCGCTCGATGTGGGTGTCGACGGCGAACGTCGGTTTCTCGAAGTGGAAATTCAGCACCACACTCGCCGTCTTCGGCCCGATACCCTTGATATCGGTGAGCCAGGCCTGGGCGTCGTCGGTTGCCATCGCCTCGAGGAACGCGAGCGTGTACTCCCCGCCGGTTTCCTCGCGGATACGCGTCAACGACCGCTGGATGCGCCGAGATTTCTGATTCATCAGCCCGACGTCGGAGATAACGTCCGCCAGTTCGGACTGCTCGGCGTTCTCCATCGCCCGATAGTCCGGGTACGTCGCGAACAGACTCTCCGCGGCGCGGGCAGTCTGTGTGTCCGTGACGTTCTGCGAGAGAATCGTCGTGAGCAGTTGGCGAACGCCGTCCTCGCTGTAGGCCCGGTCGGGCTGTCCGTGAAGTTCGACCAGGTCTCGGTGGAGTCTTCGGAGATTCACGTTTGGACAAGGAGTCGCTGTGACATGCCAGTATCGAACCCGAGTTAGCGACCGTGTCCGCGCTGACAGTCTCGTAGGAGGCGTCCGAACCGAGACCCGACGGTCCCGCTCGCCGCCTGCCTCGCCGAGGCCAGCCCGTGTTCGACTCCACAGGGAGTTACTCGTCGGACGTGCCGAGTTCGATCAGGTTCTCGCGGCCCAACTGGAGTTTCTCGACCGTCTTCTCGTCGACCATCCTGCCGATGACGCGTGACGTCTTCGAGGCCGACCAGTCAAACTCGTCGGCGATGGCGGCCTGGCGCATGCGCCCACCGTTCGCCTCCAGCAGCTCCCGAACACGCTCCGTATCGGTCATAACTGCCGTGTCCGTCGCCGTGGCAGCCGCCGAGACGTCCTCGCCCGTCTCTGCCTGCGCTGGAGCGTCCACGTCCACGGACGCCGCCGAGGACGACGGCTGTTCGGCGTCGTCACGTCGACGCCAGCCCGCGTACACACCGAAGCCGAGGAGAGCCAGGAGGAGTCCTCCACCCAGAACGATTCCGGGTCCGATACCGGCGAGCGGCGACGATGCCGTTCCGCCCGGCGTTGCTGCCTGCCCGTCGGACTGTCGTGGCTCCGTGACAGGGCTGAACACGACCCGGGGGCGACGGTCGGCGAACCCCTCGCGGCCGAGGAACGTCACGACCCCGCCGTCCCGGGCGGCGGGCGACGGCTCCAGACGAGCGATGTCGTAGCCGGCCGGGGCCTCGAACTCGAGCGTATCGTTCGCCGTCAAGAAGAATCCACCCTGAAAGACGTCGCCAACGACGAGTGACTCGTTGCGCTGGGCAGCAAAGCCCGTCCAGGTAAACTGGTACGTGACGACCCCCCAGCGGCGGGGAACCTGCTGGATGGTCGTCGAGGCAGTGACGTTCTCGACGCGCAGTTCGCGCCCAGTCGTGTTCGCTGCGTTGGCCACGACACCCTGCATCCGCTGGCGAAACGGGTCGCGATACTGCGACGTGTTCGCCCGGAAGCGCTCCTGGAACGCCTCGTACTCGGCGACGCGACCGTCGGTGTCGAGTCGGGTCCGAATCTGGATTGTCCACTGCGCCGACCCGTTCGGATAGACGTGAACGCGAGTAACCGTGTTGTCCGCTTCCGGCTGTGCCGTCTGTCCCACAGCGTCCGCGGCCGCCACTGGCGGGACGGCCGCGACAAGCAAGAACCCGGTAACGCAGATCGAAACGACAGTTGCCGAACGCTTTCGCGACGAACCAGTCATCCGGTCGCATCTAGGTTCCGACGAAGTGCGTATAAGTAGTTCGTTCACCGGTCGCCCTCTCGGGCCAACCGAGCCGAAACGAGTCCGTTTTGCGGTCGAACGTCGAACACACTGCTGTCGGGCGATTCAAACGGTGAAAATGGCTGCAAACGACTGCAAACGTCCGCGAATCACCCCGACTATGACCCCGGTTTATTATCATCTCCCTCATACGTATGGCTCACGATGAGAACAGAGGCACTCGGATGCGTGCTGGTCGCGCTGTTGGTCGTCGGGCTGACCGCCCCGGTAGCAGCGGTGTCGACGGCCGATGGTGTGACAGCCGCCGACACGAACGCGGCGACAGCAGACGCGACGACCGCACAGGCGAATACGACACAGGGGAACTCGAGCGTGAACGTCACTGTCGGGCAGCAGCTCTCGACGGTGATCGGCGTCTCGAGCGACGAGGTACAGACGGACTTCGAGGACACCGCCTTCGAGATATCCGTCGAGAACGCGGGTCAAGAACTGCGGGCCGAGGCCATCGCCAACCGCGCGGACGAACTAAGCGACCGGGCCGAGAACATCCGCGATGAGTACGAGGACGCCACGGAGGCGCACCGCGAGGGCGAAATCAGTACGTCCGCGTACGCCCGACGACTCGCCACGTTGAACGGCCAGGCGACGAACCTCCTCGACAGTCACGAGCAACTCCGCCAGCGTGCTCAGAACGTCTCCGCGCTCGAACTCCGGGCGGCCGGCGTGAACCAGTCGGCACTGCGTGAGACCGTCGAGAACCTGAGCGGCGTCAGTGGCGCGGGTCCTGCGGCGCTGCTCGACCAGTTCACCGGCCAGTCAGTGGGTGACATCGAACTCGAAACCGCCGGTGGCTTTTCGCTCGAGATAGAGAGCGAGGACGGCGAACAGTCACGCGAGATAGAGCGCCCCCGTGACGCCAATCCGAGCGTCGTCGTGAGCCAGTCAGCCGCACTCGAAACGGCGCGAGAAGGGCTCTCGACGCCGGAGAACGGAACGTGGACGCTCACTGCGGCGAAACTCGAGCAGGATGCAGGCGCATACGAGTTCGCGTTCGTCCTGCGTGGAGCAACCACCCGAACCGGCGAAGCCGAGATCGACGTCGACGGCTCCTCGGGTGCGGTCTTCGCGCTCGAAGAGGAGCTCGAACCGCGTGAGGAGGAGCGTGAAGCGGAGGCCGAAGACGAAGAAAACGAGGCTGACGACGAACTCGCGATGCTCGTCTCCGAAGGAACGCCCGGCCCGAACGCGACGGTCACAGTAACGGTTCTTTCGGACGGTACACCCGTCGACGACGTCACCGTCTTCCTGAACGAGCGGGTCGCTGGGACGACCACCGCGGACGGGACGGCCACGGTGACGCTCCCGGAGAGCGGCGAGGCAACACTCACGGCTCGAAGCGGTGAGGCGGAGGGTGAACTCGAGTTCGAGTTCGAGGCGGAAGACGACGAGGTCTTCCGAAAGCTGAACGTGGACGCCGCGCTGGCCGACGACACAGTTTCGGTGACCGTCGCTTACAACGGTTCGGGCGTCCCGAACGCGACCGTCTACGCGAACGAACAAGCTGTCGGAACGACCGGTCAAGACGGAGCGGTGAGGTTCGCCATCGACACGAACGCGACCGAGGACCTCGAACTCGAAGTCATCAAAGGTGCGTTCGAGGCCGAACTCGAGTACGTCCTCCAGGACGGCTCGCTCACCCTGACCGAGACAGCCCACGAGGGCGATGGCGACAAGGCCGAAGCTCGGGAGGAAGCTGAAGAGGAGCGCGAGGAGGAAGCTGAAGAGGAGCGCGAGGAGGAAGCTGAAGAGGAGCGTGAGGAAGAACTCGAAGAGGAGCACGAGGAGGAAGCTGAAGAGGAGCGCGAGGAGGAAGCTGAAGAGGAGCGCGAGGAGGAAGCTGAAGAGGAGCGCGAGGAAGAACTCGAAGAGGAGCGCGAGGAGGAAGCTGAAGAGGAGCCTGAAGAGGAAGTCGAGACTCCAGACGGAGAACCACCGGAGAACGAAGGTTGAGTCGTCCCCAAATAGACTCAGTCCGGACCGCCACCTGCGCGTAGAACAAACCTCGCCCGTGACGACCGTTTCCAACCCATGTATGAGACACGCTCATGACTGACCGTACAGACACGACCACACATTTCACGAGAGCAAACGGCGTCCGTCTCGGTTACGCACTCCTCGCTCTCGGCCTCCTCCTGACGGGGTCGATGGCCGTCACTGTGGGGGCGGCACAGTCCACCGACTCGGAACAGTCGCCGCCCGCGGAGTCGGCGCTCGTCGTCGACCTCGAGACCGACGGTGCCGCTCGCGTGACACTGCTCACCACCTTCGACCTGACGACCGACGGCGAACGCGCCGCATTCGAGGCGCTCCGCTCGAACGAGACCGCCAGAGAACAGCGAACGAACCAGTTCGCCGCCCGGATGCGGGCAACCGCGACGCGGGCGGACAACGCCTCCGACCGCGACGTGACGATTCGGGACCCTGCGATGACGTTCAGGACCGACGACGACACCGGCGTGGTCGGTCTGTCGGTAACGTGGGAGGCGCTCGCTGCTCGAGAGGGCGACCAACTCGTGCTCCGGGGCCCCTTCGCCAGCGGCTTCGACATCGACCGGCCGTTCAGGGTCGTTAGCCCCGACGGCTACGAGTTACGCACGACCACGCCGACGCCGACCACCCAACAGCAACACAGCGCGACGTGGAGTGCGAGTACGCAGTTCGACGGGTTCGAGGCGGCGTTCGCACCTGCGACGGACGGGGCCGCGACTGACGCGGGTGCCGGGAGGAGCGGCGCCACAGGTCCGGGATTCGGTATCGGCGCCGTGACCGTCGCAGTGCTGACCGGGACTGCGCTCGTCCTGGTCCGCCGCCGGACGGGATAGTCCCCCGGTAGAAAGGCCTCGACTCGGCCGGACCAATCAATCGGCGTCGGCCCGCGGCGACTCCGGACCCGACTCCCGCCGGCGGTGGACACATCTATCTGTCCGGGCACGAACGACAGGTATGCTCGGGTACGCGGCGATGAACCACACGCTCCGTGACGCGGACCCACCTCGTCGGTGCAACCGCGACATGCACAAGCAGACCTGGAAAGACAGGGGGCTCGCGTACGCGGGTGAACTGACGGTGCAGAACTTCACAGACCTGCGAGCGATTCTCCAGTGGAACCTCGACCACGGTATCCGGTTCTACCGGTGTAGCTCCACCCTCGTCCCCTGGAACTCGCAGTTCGACATCACCGACCTCCCGAATTTCGAGCGGATTCGCTCGCTCGCACGCGAGTGTGGCGACCTCGTTCGAGACAACGGGATGCGTCTCACCTTCCACCCGAGCCACTGGTGTAAGCTCGCGAGCGAGTCCGCTGACACCGTCGCCCGCTCCGTCGAGTCGGTCAGGCACCACGGGCGGTGGTTGGACCTGCTTGACCTTCCCCGCTCGCCACGGTACGCGATCAACGTCCACATCGGGGCGCACTACGGCGACAAGGCGGCGACGGCCGACCGGTTTTGCGACGTCATCGACGACCTCCCGCCGCGTGCCCGGGACCGGCTGACCGTCGAGAACGACGACACCGAGTCACTGTGGAGCGTCAGCGAACTCGTCACCGACGTGGCAGCCCGGACGGGGGTCCCGATCACGTTCGATTACCACCACCACAGCTTCACCGACCGGGGGCTCAGTTACCGCGAGGGCTTCGAGATGGCACGCGACACCTGGGGCGACGTGCGGCCAATCACGCACTACTCCGAGCCCGCGCGGCTACACGGCGCGACGGACGCACGTCCACAGGACCACGCGGAACACGTCGCGTCGGTCCCGGAGTGGCTTGCCCGTGAGTCGGACGTGATGATTGAATCCAACGGCAAAGAGCAGTCGATACTGCGTCTGCGGACTGCGCGGTGACCCACCGACCGGCGGAACGGCAGTCCAGACGGACTCACTCCGTGAGGCCGAACCCTCGCTCGAACAGCCAGACGTCGAGGCCGACGACGAGGACTGTCGCGCCGACCAGTACGGCCAGCGAGGTCAGCGGTGGGACACTCGAGATACCGGTCAAACTGAACCGGATGCCGTTGACGATGTAGACGATGGGGTTGAGATAGCTGACCGTCCGGGCGATGCCAGGCAGGTCGGCCAGAGGATAGAACACCCCGCCAAAAAACACGAGCGGTCGGATGAGGAACTGATTGAAGACGGTGAGCTGGTCGAAGTCGTCCGCCCACATGCCCCCCACAAGCCCGAGGCCGCCGAACAACAGGACAACGACGACGACGAACGCGATGAGCAGAGCGGGGTGACGGACTGGCGTTCCGGTGAACAGGTAGCCGAGTGCGAACACGGCGCCACCGACCAGCAACCCGCGGACGGCACTGCCGAGCAGATAGGAGACGATTCCCTCGGCGCTGGAGATCGGGGCCGCGATCATGACCTCGACGTACCCTTCCCACCGGCTGTGGAACAACGAGAAGGCGGCGTTCTGGAAGGACTGGCTGATAGCCCCCAGTGCGATAAGCCCCGGAAGCACGAACTGGAGGTACGGGACACCCTGCGTTTCGCCGATGCGGGCCCCGAGGATAACCCCGAAGACGGTGATGTAGAGCCCGTTCGTCACGATGGGGGGCAGGACGGTGTTTTTTGCGCGCCGGGTGACCCGGAGTACCTCGCGTCTCGCGAGACCCAGCGTCCGGACGACCCAGGTCGGAACGACACTGTCGGGGACGGAGAGAGTGCTGTCGTCGGTCATTGTTCCGTGGTGCTGGACTGTCGACTCCGCTCGGACGGCTGGCTGGTGGTCGTCTCGTCCGACTCGGGCCCGCCGCTGCCGTCGGCCCCGGGGCCGGTCAAGTCGACGAACGCGTCCTCCAGAGAGGCACGGTCGACCTCGAGTGTCTCGACGGTCCGCCCCTGCCGGGACACCGCGGTAACGACCGCTGCCAAGACCGACTCCGCTCGCTCCGCCCTGACAGTGACGCCGTCGGACGTCACCGCGACGTCGTCGACACCGTCCACGGCGCGCAGCCGGTTCGCATGGACTCTCTCTCCGTCGATTTCGGCCCGAATCGTGTCGGTCCCGCGACGCCTGAGTTGTCCGGGCGTGTCGACCACCACCGTCTGGCCCCCGTCCACGACACAGACGCGGTCACACAGGCGTTCTGCCTCCTCGATGTAGTGTGTCGTCAGTAGAACCGTCATGCCGTCGTCGTTGAGTCGCTGGACCACGTTCCAGATGTCCCGTCTGATTTCGACGTCGACACCCGCGGTGGGTTCGTCGAGTATCAGCAGATCGGGGTCCGACACCAGCGCCCGTGCCAGCAGGAACCGGCGCTTCATGCCCCCGCTGAGTGCACGGAACTTCCGGTCGCCTTTCGCGGCGAGGCCGACCGACTCGAGCGCTTCGGCCGCGCGCTCTCGTGCGTCGCTGGCACGGACACCGTGAATCCGCGCCGCGTGTTCGAGCACCTCCTGAATGGGAAAGAACCGGTCCACGTTGAACTCCTGTGGCGCGACGCTGACGTGGTTGCGAACAGCCTGTTGCTCGGTTTCGACGTCGTTCCCGAACACGGCTGCCTGCCCGGCGGTGGGTTCGACCAGTCCCACGAGTGTCTCGATAAACGTGGTTTTCCCGGCACCGTTGGGGCCGAGCAGTCCGAAGAACTCGCCGCGGTCGACCGACAGGGTCAGTCCATCTAGCGCCCGCACACCGTCGTACCGTTTGACGAGGCCCTCGGCCTCGATTGCCGGCGTGTTCGTCATACACAACTACAGGGGCGGCACCCTCAAATCGCCGTTGGTGGCGGACCCGATGTCCCGCCGTCGGCCCGTCGGCGAACCGGGAAGACCGGGCTCGAATCCGCTCGTGGTGTCGGTGCCGGTTGAGACACCGGCGGCCCCGGCCAGCCTGCCCGCGTGGTCGGTCCCCAGCGTCGAGGACAGCCCGCTCACCCGTGTGTGGCAACCTGTGACGCGACTTCCGGCAGCGTGCCGTCCGGGACCTCTCCGACGGACTCGACGGCCTGAACGGCCGACCACCACGACATCGAGACGCCTGCGCCGCCGTGGCCGTAGTTGTGCACGATGTCGCCGGTCCGCTCGACCCGCATCCCGTCCTCGCGGTACGGCCGATACCCGTACTTCGCGTCGATGCGCTCGGGCGTGATATCGACGTAATCGCTCATGATGTCTGCAGTGACCGTGTACAGCCGTTCTGGGATGGTCACGCCGTCGACCGACATCGGCTCTGTCGGGCGTTCGCCCTGCCACTCGCCGTCGACGATGTCGCCCTCTAGATACGACCCGCCGAACAGGATCGTCTCCCGCCGGGGGTACATGTACGCGTAGTGGCTGTACTCGTCGGGCGTGTAGGTGTAGGAGAACGGGAGGGGGTCGTCCCCGTCGTACGGCACTTGGAGGATATGCCCTTTCATCGCTCGCATCGAGTCGTCTCCGAACAGCTCTCGACTGCCGTAGCCGCTACAGTTGAACAGGACCCCGCCCGAGAGGCTGTCGACCTCCGACGCCGTGACGGTTCGGCGTTCGGCCTCTCCGCCGAGCGCCTCGTATGTTCGATACAACTGCGGAACGTACTCGGGCATCTCCACGAAGTACTCCGAGCAGACGTACCCGTCCTGAATCGACTTCCCATCACGGGTCGGCAGTTCGCCCGAGTGGTCACTCGCGCGACGCACGTCCATCCGGCCGGGGAGCGTCGCGATGTCCGCGTCCTCGTAGAGATAGTAGTGTGTGTGCTTTCGTACCGCCACGTCGTCGGTACGGTAGAACGGCTCGAACGAATCCCGGGCCCGACGGATGAGTTCGTCCTCGGAGAAACTGGATTCGATCGCGACGGGGTACACCGACGCGGCGGCGTAGTCGGTTGCGACGGTCGAAACGTCGTCACCGTCGAGATACGCGAAATCCGTCGCGAGCATTCGCGTGTCGTGACCCAGATGCTCGAGCAGGATGCCCGTCGAGAGCGCTTGAACACCGCCACCGACAATCGTGCAGTCCATACACGGTATCAGAACCGTAGCTAATTCAATGCCAGCAAGGACGCGAATACCGTCGGGGACTGCGCGCAACACTCAGTTCATCTGAACGAGTGCCACACCGCCGGCCGTCTCGGCCCCTCTTGTTCGCCGCCTGTCACGTCCTTCGGACTGTGCAGTTTGACACAGGGCCGTTCCGAGTCCGACAGTCACCGCCGCCTCGGGCGAAGCGCAGCAAGATTGAATAGATCACACCCGCTTTTCTGTATATATGCCACCCCGAGGGGACGAAGTGGTGAAACGAGAGACAGGGGCCAGTTCGAGACGGAAACTGTTGCAAGGGTTAGGCGTCGCCGGGACAGCCAGTCTGGCGGGGTGTCCGGCGCTCTTCGGCGGCGACGGGTCGGACGGCCTCGACGTGGAACCCGTCGAGTTGTACGGCCCGTCGGGGGAGCGCGTCACTCCGACGCTCTACTACCAGGCCGACGACCCGCAGTCACAGAGCATCGCACAACAGGTCAAGAACAACCTCGCGAACATCGGTGTCGATCTGCAACTGGAGTCACGGCCACGCAACCAGTTGCTCGCGGAGGACTTCGCTTCCGAGCCACTCCCCGACGAGAACCCGGCGGCGTTCGAGTACGGACCGGTTGGCCGCAACGCCGGGCCGCCGGACCGCACTCGAACCACCGGCGACTGGGACATGCTCATCGGCATCGTCGCGAACTCCTATCCCCGGACGCCGGACAACACCGACTCGTTCTGGACCCGGGACGGACAGGCGAACGCCTACGGGTACGTCCCGAGTACCGACCACGAATCGCTGTACGCGGAGTTCGGGTCGACGACCGACCCGGACGAGCAACAGGCGGCACTCAACGAGGTGTTCGGGAATCTCTCCGAGGACCTGCCGGGCAACTTCCTCAGCCAGAGCAAGGAGTACTTTGCGTTCCGCGAGAATATTAACACCAGCGAGGAGTTTACCGACTTCGGATACACTAAAGGGACGCTCAACAGGTACCGCGACCAGCAGTCCGTCGGCCAGGACTTCGTCTGGATTTCGACGACCCCGCTGACGAACCTCTTCGTGCCGGAGATCGACGACGGGAATTCCACCCGACGGTTCGGTTTAGTTTCCGACCCGACGTACGACGTCACGCCGGACAACGAGATTTACCCGCTCCTGATGGACGCCGAGGACGCCGGCGACAGTCAGGTGTTCGTCTTCACCCTCCGTGACAACCTCCAGTTCGGAACCGACGCCGAGGGCAACGACTACGGACAGATGACGGCCGAGGACTGGGTGTACCAGACGCGGTTCGTCCACGGTGTCGCGGACGACGCCTCCGACCGGTGGAACGAACAGACGCCACCGAGCGCACAGATCGGCGACTACGAGCAGATCGAGCGGGTCGAACAGACCGGCGAACTGGAGTTCCAGGTCGAACTGCCCGAACCGGACCCCGTGTTTCTGTTCCGGCCCGTTCTCTGGGGCGCCTACTGCCTCCCGAAGGCGTTTTACGAGGCGTACGCGCCGGACGCGCAGGCGGCCCGGCAGGCAGAGGAGATTACCCAACTCACCTGGACCGGTAATCTCGGCCCGTACAGCTTCGAGAGCCGGACTAGCGGCGTAGCCGGGTCCTTCACCGCGTCACGGAACGACGACTACTACATGCGCGACCACGTGACGGACAGCAACGTCCGGACGGTCGACGACGGCTGGGCGGACGCGCCGTTTTTCGAGCGGTACCAGTTCGACAACGAGAGCGACCAGTCCGTCGCAACCGAGCGGTTCCGAAACGGGGACGGGAGCCTGTACATCCCCCCGAGTGACGCCGTCGAGGAGTTCCGGCAGTCCGTCGACGACGTCCGTGTCGAGGGTAAACAGTTCCCGTTCATCTCGGTCATGTTCTTCAACCAGCGCTCGAACGGAGACACGCTGACCCGGACACGGGCCGGTCGACAGGCGAGCGCGCTCGTCGTCGACAAGGAGACGATCTCGAACGAGATTCAGCGCGGGCTCACGACGCCGACCTCGACGTTCCAGCCGACGTGGTCCGAGTACTACAACGAGGACGCAGTGACCGAGTACGGTATCGGCGTGACAGAGGAGGACGTCAGGCAGGCCCGGGACCTGCTCCGCGAGAGCGAGCCGTTCTCGGTGGAGTCGGTGTAAACGTGTCCAACCAGACAAATCGGGCGGAACGGCCACGTTCTCGACATCTATCGGGGCCGAACTGGCAGTCATGAAGTGGTACCTGCTCCGGCGACTGCTCTGGACTGGCGTCGCGACGCTGGTCATCCTGACCGTGACGTTCGTGTTGATGGACCTCGTGCCGAATCAGCGCGTCCTCGAAGCACAGTTCCAGGCGGCCCAACAGGGTGTCGACGTCGAGACGGCCGTCCAGGCCGAACGCGAACGGCTGGGACTCGACCGGCCGACACACGTTCGGTATTTCGACTTTCTCCAGAGTGTCCTCCAGCTCGAGTGGGGCTGGTCCTACGAGTACAACCGGCCAGTCCGGGAGGTCGTCCTCCGGAAGGCACCGTACTCGTTGATGTACGGACTCCCGGCGATACTCGTCTCGACCGTGCTGGGCATCGCTATCGGGCTGTACTCGGCGGTCAACCAGTACACCAAACGCGATTACGTCGCGACGTTCGGTGCGTTCTTCGGCATCAGTATCCCGAACTTCTGGTTCGGAATCGTCCTGCTCGTCGTCTTCGGCTCCGTGCTCGGCTGGGTCGAAATCGGATTCAACCCACAGTTGGCAGAGAACGCCGCCGGCAATCTTGTCTGGCTCGACACCGCGACGGCGTCCCATCCGGCGTTCATCGGCGAGGAGGTCGACGGCCCGAGGCGCGTCGGGATCCTCAGCCCAGGCAATCTCAAGCAGCTGATTCTCCCGACGGTCGTGGTGATGACGGCCTCGATCGCCTCGGTGATGCGATTCGCGCGCGCAGAGGCCCTCGAGTACGTCGACGCCGACTTCGTCAAGACGGCGAAAGCAAAAGGCGTCGGCAACTGGCGTATCGTTGGCAAACACGTGCTGCGCCCGGCAGCGGTCCCGCTGACGACCATCATCGTCGGTCGCATCCTCGGCCTGGTTCTGTTCGGTGCCTACGTAACCGAACTCGTCTTCGGGATTCCCGGTATCGGACTCGCGTCGTTCCGAGCCGTGCTCACACAGGACACCAATCTCGTCATGATAACGGTCCTTTTGCCCACGTTCCTGATCGTCCTGGGGAACCTGCTCGAAGACCTGATATACGTGGTTCTGGACCCACGCATCGACTACGGTGATCGCTAGTGACTGGTGACGACTACAAACGCGGCGCTACACCGGCGGGCGACGACACCGACCGGACCGCCACGGATGGCGGGGCCGGTGGCACCTTCGAGACTGTCGAGTGGGACGACATCGACAGAGCGGGACCTAGCCGCCGAGCCGAGGCGGTGTGGATACTCGTGACGGCACCGTGGCTCGTCTGTGCGGTGCAGGTCTCGCTGCAGTTCCTCGCCAGTCTCGCTTCCGGCGGGGGCGGGGGCGGCGGTTCCCTGGCGCCGCTCCCGGTCGTCGGCACTGTCGGTCCGGTCGCCTGGGTGGGCTCTGCCCTCGCCCTGGGTACTGCGTACTACGGCCTCCGTCCGCTCAGGCGGTCACGAATCGCGACGCTCTGGCTCGGGTTCACCGGCGTCTGGCTCGCCGGCGTGTCCGCGACGGCAGTCACCCAGTTGGGCGACGAGTCGGGCCTGGCGGCGTTTCCTCTCCTCGGCGTTGTCACACCGGTCGACTGGCTGTGGCTTCTGACCGTCGCCGTCCTCGTGCGATACGGGGTCGTCCCGCTCTCCAGCAACCGGCGGATAGCCCGGTACTACTGGCGGCAGTTCCGCAGGAATACGGCAGCGGTCGTCAGCGCCATCTACCTCGTCGTCGTGTTCGTCGTCGGCATCGTCGGGGCCCGAGTCGTGCCAGAGCCGTCCCCGACACCCGGGCTGGAGAGCCAACCACCCGCCTTCGTCTCCGTCCCGTCCTACGTCACGGGCGTCGACTGTCCGGGCGGGACGCGAATGGAGGGGGGGACGGAGCTCTGTCAGGGCAGTCTCGCACACCCATTCGGGACGACCGGGGCCGGTGAAGACGTTCTCAGAGCCGTCATTCACGGGATGGAGGTGTCGATGCAGGTGGGACTGATCGCGACCCTGATTAGTCTCGCCATCGCGACGGCCGTCGGCCTCACCGCGGCGTACTACGGCGGCTACGTCGACGAGGTCCTGATGCGGTACGTCGACATCCAACAGACGTTCCCGACGCTCTTTCTCTTCCTGTTGCTCGCGTACAGCCTCGGGGGAAGTCTCTTTCTCCTCGTCGTCATCTTTGGGTTCTTCGGGTGGGGCAACTCCGCACGACTAATCCGTGGCGAAGCCCTTCAACGACGAGAACAGCTCTATATGCAGGCCTCGAAGTCGGCCGGAGCATCGCCGTTCTGGACGATCCGGAACCACCTGCTCCCGAACGTCTCGAACAGCGTTATCACGGCCGCGACACTCTCGATTCCCGTCATCATCATCGCGGAGGCCACGTTCTCGTTCATCGGACTGGCCGACCCGACTATCCCGTCTTGGGGGCGGATCATCTCCGACGGACAGGGGCAACTCCGAAACGCGTGGTGGATTTCGACGATTCCCGGACTGTTCCTGTTCTGTACGGTGCTCGCGTTCAACTTCGTCGGTGACGCGCTCAGGGACGCTCTCGACCCGCGACACGGAGGTGAGGAGTCGTGACGGCGGGTCCGGGCGACCGGGAATCGCGTTCACCCGGCTCGGACGCGACCGACCCCGGGCCACTGCTCGAGGTCAGCGACCTCCACGTCCACTTCGACACTGACGAGGGAACGGTCGCGGCGGTCGACGGCGTCAGCTTCTCCGTCGACCGCGGCGAGACGGTCGCGCTCGTCGGCGAGAGTGGCTCGGGGAAGACGGTCACAGCCGAGAGTGTCACGCGGCTGTTCCAGAGTCCACCCGGATACGTCCCCGACGGTTCGGTACGGGTTAACGGCCGCGAGGTAACCGACCTGGGCGACGACGAACTTCGAGCACTCCGCGGGAATCAGGTCGGGCACGTGTTCCAGAACCCGCAGGGTGCGCTCAATCCGGTGTACTCCGTCGGGTGGCAACTCGAGGAGGCGATTACCCTCCACCACGACGTGACCGAAGCGGAAGCACGAGAACAAGCCGTCGACCACCTGTCACAGGTCGGGGTCCCACAGCCCAGCTCGAAGCTCGACGCGTACCCACACGAACTCTCGGGCGGGATGAGACAGCGCGTGATGGTCGCGATGGCACTGGCCTGCGAGCCGGACCTGCTGATCGCCGACGAGCCCACGACTGCGCTCGACGTGACGATCCAGGCACAGATACTCGCCCTCCTCGACAGGGTCCAGCGCGAGCACGATATGGGCCTGCTGTTCGTCACGCACGACCTCGGTGTCGTCGCCGAGATTGCGGACCGGGTAGTCGTGTTGTACGCCGGAAAGGTGATGGAGCAGGCCCCCGTCGAGGAGCTGTTCGAGTCGCCAGCACACCCGTACACACGTGCGCTCCTCGAGTGCCTGCCGGGGTCCGGAGAACTCGGCGGAATCCCCGGCGGACTGCCCGACCCGAAGTCACCGCCGAACGGCTGCCGATTCGCGCCACGGTGTCCCCACGCCGTGTCCGAGTGTCGAACCGGTGACCAACCGCCACTGTACGAACTGGACGGCGACACCGAGCAGACCGTGTCCTGTGTCCACTACGACCCGGAGACGGGCGCCGGGAACCCGCTCGGACAGACGGCGCCATCGTCTCCCGAGCCGTCGCAGCGGGGTGACGAGGATGAATGACGGAACTGACGCCCTTTTTTCGGTGCGGGGCCTCACGAAACACTACCCCCTCACCGAGGGACTGCTGAACGAGGCAGCCGGCCAGGTTCGGGCCGTCGATGGCGTCGGGTTCGAGGTCCGACGCGGCGAGACGTTCGGCATCGTCGGTGAATCGGGCTGTGGCAAGTCGACTGCTGCCACGTCGATGCTCAGGCTGGAGGAACCGACCGACGGAGCGGTGTTCTTCGACGGTGCCGACCTCCTCGAATACGACGCCGAAGCCCTGCGCCGGTTCCGTCGGGACGCACAGATGATCTTTCAAGACCCCGATTCGAGCCTGGACCCGCGGATGAGCGTCGGCAAGTCGGCGGCTGAACCCCTCGTGGTGCAGGGGATGGACGACCGGAAGCGACGGCGGCGCATCGTGGCCGACCTGTTCGAGCGGGTCGGACTGTCGGCCGAGGACATGGACCGGTACCCGCACGAGTTTTCGGGTGGGCAAAAACAGCGTATCGCCCTCGCTCGCGCGCTCAGCGTCAACCCGAAACTGCTCGTGGCCGACGAACCCGTCTCCGCACTCGACGTGTCGATACAGTCCGAAATTCTGCGCCTGCTCAGCGAGTTTCAGTCGGACCTGGAGTTGGCGGTCGTGCTCATCAGCCACGACCTCGGGGTAGTTCGGGAAGTGTGTGACCGCGTCGCGGTGATGTATCTGGGCGAGTTCGTCGAGGTTGCACCGACCGAGACACTGTTTTCGGACCCACGGCACCCCTACACCCGGACGCTACTGGCGTCGGTTCCGACACCGGACCCGGCCGGTGGCGGTCCCGGGACCGAACTCAGGGGCGACGTTCCGGATCCGTCCGCGCCGCCTGACGGGTGCCGGTTCCACACTCGCTGTCCCGAGGTAATCCCGCCCGAAGAGTTCGACCTGCCACAGTCGACGTGGCGACGGCTCCTCGAGTTCCGTAAGCAGGCCGAACAAGACGCCATCGACCTCGACGGCATCGCACGTGTCGGCGTGCTGGAAAACGAGGACGACTACGGCGGTCTCGAGGAACCGACAGCCGACAGCGTGTCCGTCGCCGACCTCAAACGGTGGATCCGCGCGGAGTACGACCTTCCGCGGACAATCGAGGACGAACGCGCCGAGTCGGTCCTGTCGGACGCACTCGATGCCATCGTCGGCGAGGGTCCGGCGGACGCGATAGACAGGCTCTCCGCCGCGTTCGAGACCGTCTGCGAGCAGTCGAATCCGCCACTCGAACGAATCGAGGCAAACCACCGCGCAGCCTGCTACCTCGAAGAGGAAACCCGGAGCGAGTCCGGGGGGTCCACCGGTGACGGAGACTCGAATTCGTAGCTCGTTTGCAAACAGAACGCGCTTCGACCGGCGGGGCGCTACGGGCGCTGGAACGCCCCTCTCCGGCGTGTGGCTCGAGGCGGAGAGCGGTGTGAACGCGGCACTCGCCTCTTTCTCCCGGTCGACAGGCGGCCAGGCACGGGACGCTCCGGATCGACGCCTCGGAAAATCCCGTTCTCTGTCGGTTCACCGCAGCCGCGCCACTTTAGTTCGTCTGAGCCCTGTTCCATCTGTGAATCAGACGGCAATCCTTCACATGACAGCCGCCGTCCTCGCTGGAGGCGGGTTCTTCCTGTCGGACAGACTGCTTACCATCGGTCTCTTCGGACTCGCAGGCGTCCTCTTTATCGCTGGAATCGTAATCGCACGGCGCGGCGACGACCGGGACCCCGCTAGCGAGGTCTGAGCGACACTACCCTGCTGCGCGCGGAGTACCTGACTCACTCGTCGTAGGTTCCGTTCGACGGGGACCACAGCGTGGTCGGGACCATCGGGGTGGGACGTGTGTACACTCGCCTCACCGCGACCGGCGGCACGTGGACCAGATGACTGACGCCCACGCACTCCCACTCGGTGGGAGGCGGCCGTCGGGTCACGGTTTCGTGACGGTCGTATCTTTACAGAGAGCGCGTCTCAGTCGCCATCCGACGGAGCGGGGTCCGCGATTGGACCGTTCGACTGGTTCGAGCCACTCCCGGTCGTGTCGGTGATGAAGTAGCCCCGATACATGTAGAAGAAGTACACGTAGGGGATCTTCGCCAGCACGTCCAGGAACGCGAAGGTCATGCTGACACCTGCAACTGTGGCGAAGCCGACCCCTTTCGGACCGGCGAACCAGACGAGCGGGTACGCAACCCAGAGCAGGGCGATGTGGTTTTTCAACAGCGTGTAGAGGCCGACCTGAACCGGGTCACCGCTCAGGTAGCCCTGGAACCCACGGTACAGGTACCAGAGCAGGCCGAGGAACAGCGCCGACGAGACGGCGAACAGGCCCCAGCGGACCGCCCCCTGCGTAATAACGGCACCGAGTCCCGCCATGATCATGCCGACATCGGCCAGCATCGAACCCGCGATCTTCGACCGCGGCGCGCCGGCAGCGTAGCCGACGAACCCGATCAGAAACGGCGTCGTGACGAGCCAGTCGATGTAGCGGGGTGTATTCAGTGTCAGGCCGTTGATCGAAACCATCCCGATATTGAGTGCCATCGCGACGTACGCGATGCCGGCCCCGGCCGGGATGATCAACAGGTACGTCAGCGTGGTTCTATCCGACGACTCGGGGAGTGAGCTACGGATAGCGATCACGATGGCAGTCCCGATTGCGAACGATGCGACTGCCAGCCAGTACGTGAGCGTCGTGGCCATCATCGCCGCTCACCTCCGTCGGCCCGGGCCTGCGGTTTCCTGGTGGTATCGACGCCGACAGAGAACATGTCGACCTGCGACCGGAGGTCGCGGACCGCCGTCGTCTCGAACTGTTCGAGAGAGTTCGCGATTTGCTCCGCCAGACTGCGTTGTTCGTCGATGGCGGCGGCTGCCTCACTCGCGGCCTCGGCGGTTTCCGCGCTCAGCGTAGCCACCTCGTCGACAGAGTCCACAGCCTGCTGGACCGTGTCCGTCTGGTCGGCGGCCGTCCGTTGCATATCGTCGATAGAACCCGTAATCTCGGCAATCGACTCGGCGATACCCTCGACCTCTGCCAGTGCACTCCCGACGGTCTCGCTTCCTTCCTGGACGCGGCCCTTGGTCTGTTGAATCGTCTCGGTGACGGTTTCGGTCTGTTTCCGAACCCTCTCGACCATGTCGGCGATCTCCTGGGCCTGGTCCTGGGTCTCCTCGGCCAGTTGCTTTACCTCATCGGCGACGACCGCGAAGCCGTCTCCGCTCCCGTTTCCACTCTCACCGGCCCGCGCCGCTTCGATCGAGGCATTCAGCGCGAGGATGTTGGTTTGTTCGGCGATATCCTGGATGACCTCGACGATCTCGTCGATATTGTCCGTCTGTTCGTTCAGCACTTCGACGGCGTCCACCGTCGTATCGACCTCCTCGGTAATGGCGGCCATCTCTTCGAGCGCCGCTTCGGACGCCGACTGTGCGGAGTTGCTCGCAGTGGACACCTCCTGGGCCTGCTCGCTGACGCTATCCAGTGTCACTGCCATCTCCCTGACAGATTGACTGACTTCGCCGAGGTCGTCGGTCGTTGCCTGCAGTTCCGACTGCTGGCGCTCGGTTCGTTCCTGAATGTCCGTCGCCCGCTGGTCGGCGAGTTTGACGCCGTCCAGCATCTCTCGGCCAGCCTGTTGCATCTCACTCGTCTCCGTCGAGATGTCGGTACTGACGTCGACGACCGTTCCGAGTGCGGTCTGAAGGTCGTCCATCATCTCGTTGAACGACTCGCCGATGGTCTCGAGGGCCGGCTGATCGTGACTGACGTCCAACCGCCTGGTGAGGTCGCCGTCGGCAGCTGCTGCCATCGTCTCCGCGTACGACGTCGCCACACGCTCGTACTTGACAGCCTGTTCTCGGGCTTCAGTTTCCGCCTCCTCGGCACGCTGTTGTGCCGCCTGCGCCTCCGACTTGGCCTCTTCGGCGTCGGCCCGCATCGTCTGGACCTGGTCGATCTGCGTTCGCAGAGAGGCACGCATGTCGTCGATGGTATCGACGAACTCACCGAACTCGTCGCTCCGCTTGGTCGTGAGTTCGTCCTCGACCTCACCTGCTGCCACCTGCTGAATCTGTCTGGTATTCTCCCGGAGCGTCGCCACGGTCTCCGCGGCGTTAATCGAGCCCAGAGTCAGCAGTCCCGCGATAGCAGCGATGACCGTCGACCCAGCGTCGTTCGTTGTGATTCCAACTGTTGCAATGAACACAGCTGTAACTAGATACCCCACCGACAGCTTGATGCCGTAACTGCGTCGGATTGCTCCCAGCATGAACTGAGCTATACAATGTACCTGTTCAACGGTATAAACTGGCTCGGCCCAATTATCAACTCGTAAAATAGGGCGAGGCCGAAGCCGCCAGTATCGACATTCTGGGCGGGTTTCCCGCCGGTCGAGGGAGCGCGACCGTCGGTCGATTCTGGACCAATCTTCCAGTTCAGCGCGGGGAGACGACCGCGCCCCGATAGCGGGCCAGCCTCAGCTTCAAAACTTTGGAATCGCGGGCCAGCCGGTCGCCAACCGCGTCGCCCCGTCCGATACCTCGATACCGATTGCTCTCGGTGTCTGCCCGGTATGAGTGTCGTGTTCAGAGTAGCCGACTCCAACTGAATGCGAGAGACCGTCACCGGTCGCAGTCTCTGGCCCGGTGTCGTCGAGGAATCGGCGGCGGGTCCTGGCACCAGACCGGAGCAGGGCGCAGACGTTCTCGACACTCGTGGCTGTAGTAACACGTATGTCGCTGGAATACGGAGTACTGTTCGATGCGTATCAAAGACAAACCCGCGACGCCGACCCCGAGTCGTCTCCTCGGACTTATCCTCCTGATCGGTGGCGGGGTCTTCATCGGGGACTTCTTCTGGGCTATTGCGACGTACTCGCCGTCGATCCAGTCGGCAGGGCCGACGGTGTGGACGGTGCTCGTCTCGGGCGTCCTCGCTGGCTCTGTTCTCGTTGGCGTGGGTGTGGCGACGGTACTGCACTCGGCTGGTCACACTGAGATTGCCACGAACCTGGACTGGAACCTGTAGTCGACGACACCGGCACGCCGAACGTTGCCGGATCGGTTCCTGTCCGACCCCGGAAGGTAAGTATAACGACATCGTTGATACGGCTATGAGCGAAAATTGGGGGTCAGTCGTCGCGCAGACGACCGGGATCAGGTGTGAGTCGTATCCCGACGAGTGTGCGTTCGCGATGCAGGCGGGCGTGTTCGACGGCGGGAGTGGGGCTGAAGCCGTTCTCCGGTCTCTGCGCCCAACCGGTTGTTGCCCGACGTGCGGCAGCGACCTCGAATCCTGGGAACCGCAGTTCCCGTCGGTCGCGCCGGGCCGCCCCGGCGACTGGTGAACCGTCCGTCACCGCTTTCAGGCCAACTGTTTCCCCCACATTAACGAATTTGTTCGAAGGGGCAGTTTTATGAATTAGACTCGTCTAAACTCTCACGAGAATGCTTAGCGACGTGATGGAGGACTATCTAAAGGGGATTTACGACCTCCAGCGTGAGGGCGGGGCACCGGTCGAGACGTCACTGATCGCGGGGTCGCTCGACGTGACGGCACCGACGGTCACCAGTATGATGGAGAAACTGGAGGAGCGGGGGCTCGTCGCACGCGAGAAATACGAGGGTGTTGAACTGACGGACGAGGGAGAGACGGTCGCTGTCGAGATCATCAGGCATCATCGACTGCTGGAAGCGTTCCTGGTCGACCACCTCGACTACGAGTGGACCGAAGTCCACGAGGAAGCCGACGTGCTGGAACATCACATCAGCGAGGAGTTCGAGGAACGAATCGCCGAGCGACTGGGTGACCCGACGGTCGACCCCCACGGCGACCCGATCCCGGAGGCCACACTGGAACCGCCGACAGCAGACGAGACCCGGCCACTCGGGGAGTTCGCAGTCGGTGACTGCGTCGTCGTCGCACGGGTCAGGGACCGGGACGAGGACGAACTGGAGTACCTCGCCGAAGCGGGCATCGTTCCCGGTCGCCGGCTCGTAATCGAGGAGAAGGCACCGATCGGAATGTTGACAGTCTCTCACGGCGACGGCCAGCAGAATCTCCCCGACGAGGTGGCAGGGACGATCAGGGCACAGACCGTCGACGTTGACACCGAGGAGCAGTCCGACGCCCGGCACGTCACGGAGCTATGAGCGGCTTTCTCGAAATCATGGTGGTCGCGATGACCGCCCAGTTGGCCGTGCTACCGGGGGAGAAGGTGCAGTTTCTCATCTCCGGACTCTCGACGCGTTACAATCCTCTCGTGGTCGTCTCCGCTGCCGGGACGGCATTCGCCGGCTGGACCGCCCTCGAAATCTGGTTCGGGCAGGCGGTCCAGGGGGCGCTCCCGGGCGTCTATCTGGACGCCATTACTGCCATTCTCTTTCTGTTCTTTGCGGCCGCGCTCTGGCGGTCGGCGCCGGCGGCCGAGGAACAACCGATGGACACCGACGGCTCCGGCGTTCGGGCAATCGACGGATACGAACTCCCGCTGGTCGGGCGAGTTCCAACGACGTTCGGTTCCTTCTTTCCGATCTTTAGCATGATGGCCGTCGGTGAGTTCGGCGACAAGACACAACTGGTCACCATCGGCCTCGCTATCCAGTACGGCGCACACCCTGCAATCTGGGCGGGCGAGATGCTGGTGATCGTCCCAGTGAGCCTCGCCAACGCCGTGTTCTTCTACCGGTTTTCCCACACGTTCGACCTCCGGAAGGCCCACTTTTTCGGCGCCGGTCTGTTCACCTTCTTCGGGTTAGACACGGTGTTGTCGATTACTGTCGGGTTCTCGGTCTGGGAGCGACTCGTGCAGGTGCTGAGTACGGCTATTCTCGGCCTGTTCTAGCACTTACTCCATCCGCTCGGGCATCTGCAGCGCGCCGAACACGAGCGAGAGTAAACAGAGTATCAACACGCCGACCGCACCGAGGATATCGTGGCTCGTCGCGAACGCCAACGACGAACCGAGCAACAGGGTGAGCAGTGCAACGGGGTACATCGCCGACTCCGGGAGGGCCTCCAAGACGTCCCGCGAACGCTCATCGAACATCTGCTTGTTGTATCTCCCGCTAGTTATTTGATTTCTGTCATTGTTTCCTGACAGGAACTGCCCGAACAGAACTCGACCCCTGCGCTCGACGCGGCGCAACTACTCGTCGTCAGCGCTCGACGTGAGCGAGACTGTTTCCTCGTGGTCTACGCTGACGGTGAACCCCTCGTACTCGAAGGAGACGTGCCCGTTCCGGAGTCGCGACCCGTTGGAGCTATCGAACATCGATTCGAGCGCGTCGGGGTCGATTGCGGTGTGTAGCGGCGCCAGCGAGTCCGAATCGACTCCCCTTTCGGCGGCGACTTTCCGAACCAGAGCGTAGCAGATCGACCCGTCGGCCATACACCGTGTACTCCGTCCCACCCTCTTACCTGCTTCGACCGACCCGAGTCCAGTCGCCACGTTCCGGATTCTACGAACCCCGCCGCCACGGGCCCGTGGCAAAAGTGGCTCTCGTCACCCCTCGAAAACTGCGTGGACGCGACGCGAGCGTTTCCGAAGACGACCTCTATAGCTATCAGTAGCGGCCCACCGCTGTATATACAGTATTTATACGGAATCCGATAATTTTTCAAACTTCGCTAGTGAAGTGTTCACATGAAAAACCCGCGTGCGATGGGGATTCCACCACTGGTGTTGGGGATACTGATGTTGCAGTCGTCCGTTAGTGCTCTCTTCGGGACATCGCTCGCGCTCGACGACCTCTCCTGGGTGCTGAATGTTCCCGGGGCGATTTTTGGGGTGGCGGCGACAGCAATCGGCGTCGTCCTCGTGCTGAACCTCGACGAGTACGTCACGGGCCGGTCCGACTCGTGACACAGACTGGCGTCGCCAGCATCCACGAACGCGGGACCAACCGGTCCCGTCGACGTGGCAAACGGTTACACCGGTCTGCCGGAATCCGATTCGGACATCGCCCACCTTCCTTTCCTTCGCGGTTATAAACGCCTCGAATATTACTTATTATATGCAACATCTATATCTCGCCGGACTGACGACGGCTGAGCCGCTGTCCACCGACCGAGCCGACGGCTCAGCCCGCCTCACAGACACGGCGAGGCCTTCTAAAGCGCGGCATCGGCGATGTTGCCGCCGTAGCCGGCGGCTTGGCTCACCGAGTCGACGCCCAGGCCGAGGGCCTGTGCACTCTGTGAGTCGTGGTCGTGGAACAGTCCGCTCATCTCGATATAATCAAAAAATCTACCGATGATACATCTGCCCGCAGTTTCAGTTTCTACGCACACCCGACGAGCGTCGTTGTAGACGTGAGCACTGGTGTATATCTAACGTTCGAACACAGTAGTTCGGTCAACAGACCGTCCATCTGTAACGACTGTAGGAGTGCAGTTCGCACTCGTGTGGCGACCGACGGGCGAACGCTGCCCTGTCCGAACTGTCGGGATAGCTGTCCGGCGACTGGGTGTCGCTGTTCGCCGGCGTGACTGGAGCCGATTCCTCGCGTTTTCCGGCACCCCCCGCCCGACCGCGAGTACTGATCGGTAGTTACTGCTACTGTGAACACATAGCAGCCGCTACGTTTCGGCGGTCCGTCAACTGTGTATGGACGGCACGCGCTGGTGCAATCGGGTTATTCTGGTCACGGTCGACTCACTCCGGCGAGACTGTCTCGAAACGATGCCGACACTTGCGGAGTTAGCGAGGACGGGGACCGACTTCGAGCGGGCGTACGCACACAGCAACTGGACGCCACTGTCGTTCCCCTCGATTCTGGGGCCGGATCCAGTGTTCGTCGGTTCGACCGGTCACGAACTCGGGACACCGACACTGGCGTCGCACCTCTCGGCACACGGTGTCGAGACGGTCGGCCTGAACGCCGCGAACGGCTTCCTGACCGAGCACTGGGGATACAGTCGCGGGTTCGACCGATTCGACTCGTTTCTGAACACTACCGGGCGGGTGAACCGGTGGCTGGCAACACATCCGACGGCTAACGGCTGGGTCCAACTGCTCAGTAGCGCCCTCCGTCGGCCGTTTGTCTCGTCCGACGACCGACACACAGTCGATACCTCGAAACTGCTCGACATCGAAGACGAACTGTGTGCGGTCCTTCGTCCGACACAGGAACGGCAGTTCGTCTGGGTACACCTGATGGACACGCACACGCCGTACGTCCCCGCTCCGCGGTATCTGACAGGCGACTCGGAGACGTCTGCTTTTTCACGACTCCTCCAGCAGGCGAACGCCAGCCTGGGGAACCTGCTCGGCACGACGGACATCTCGCTGCTCAGGGACCGATACCACGGGGCTGCGCGCCAGGTCGACCGGAGTCTCGCGAGAATCGTACAGACGTTGCAGGACCGCGGTTTGGCCGACGAAACCTGCCTCATCGTCGCTGGCGACCACGGCGAGGAGTTCCTCGAACATGGACATACTGCACACTATCCCAAACTGTACGCGGAACTCCTCGAGGTTCCGCTCGTCGTCCACCGGCCTGGCCGAGACGGTGAAACGGTCGAGGCACCCGTCGGCTTAGAGGTGGTCCCGGCGACGGTCGCGGAACTGTTCGGGCTCGATTCCGCCCCGTTCGAGGGACGGAGCGTGCGTGGAGCCCTCGACGGGCGCGACATCGACCAGGAGAGTCCCGTCGTGTCCGTGACCGTCCGTGGGGAGTCGGTGACGACCCAGCCGATTCCGCGGTCCCCGACCGAGGGGTCGCTCCTGCTGTCGGCGCGGGACGAGCGCTGGACGTACGTCTATCACGACGAAACCGGCGAAGCCGAACTGTACGACAGGGACACCGACCCGGACGAGCAGGACCCACGCTCACCGGACGAGGCCGCACCGTCGACGGTCGGTCGCCTCCACGACGCCGTCCGGTCGCGACGCGACCGAATCCGTACTGCCACACCACAGCGAAACGAACACGACGCGACCCCACCCGAATCCGTGACCGACCGACTGGAGCATCTGGGCTACTCGTGAACGGAAACCGGGGCTCGTACACCTGGCCCTGTCTCTCTCCCCGCCGGAGACGAACCGGAAGGCGAACTCCGGACCCCCATGTCGGTGAAGCACGCGCCGTCCCGAGCGACAACGGCAGGCACGGTCGAAACGATGTCACCCGACGAGCGGTTCGACTTCGGCTCTCGTTCTCGAACGTCCATCCCCGGGACACATCAGCAGAGATAAGTACACCTCGAACGGATTGTAACTTGGTGCTTCGACTTGGAGGGCCGGAGTACCGAATGGGCCCAGTTCAGGGCGGCAAAACGGCCGATATTCGGCCGTTCGGGCCCGCTTTTCGACGATAGATAGCACGCTAACTGCGCTCGTGCGTCCAAACCGCCGGTGTGACCAGTCGAAAATAAAATCGATACCCCGGTGTTAACCAACAGAGCTACCCTCACACCATGTGTTGGTTAAAGAGAGAAACCGATGTCCGACGACCCACCGAGGCCGACACGGACTCGACATCGATGACCGACGATTTCGATCCGAAGCGCTACGATGTAACACGCCCGCACCACGACGTGACATCCGGCCCACACAGCGTTCGGCGGCCCCCAGCGGGAGCGACTCGATGGCGTCACACTGGACTCAGACCTCGTTCACAGACCCAGAAGACGACAGTGCCGTGGACCGTCTCGGGGCCGCCTCCCGGCGCACTCCCCTCGACAGCCCGTGGAACGGGCTGGGGAGTAATCTGGAGGACACCCTGCCTCTACAGAGAAACAGGCCGAGTGCCTCGGGGCTTGACCCCGAGGTACTTCACATCTCTCTCCACCGAGATACGTCCATCCGACCCCTCGAACACACGGTACTGAGTGTGCTGGTTTGAATACCGCCAGGCACGGAAATGAAAAAGCAAAAAAGACTGGAACCGAAAGTGTAATAATGACATTCGCTTGAGGGCAGCCGCCCGGGGGCGTTGCCGACCCGTCTGCCCTCCTGTTTCAGTAACCACCCACAGTCAAAATCCACATCTGATGACGACCAGACAAAGAGACACACCACGGCACAACTCGACTCGTTGCGGGTTGGCCGGAGAACGATGACTGAGCGTTATTCGGAGTCCGCTCCAGCGACCGTCGACGAGATCGCCGACCTGACCGACCCGAAGTACTACCTGAACCGTGAACTGAGTCAACTCGAATTCCAGAAACGCGTCCTGAACGAGGCCCTCGACGAGCGGACGCCGTTGCTCGAACGGGTTCGATTCCTCGGACTGTTCACGAAGAACATGGACGAATTCGTTATGAAGCGTGTCGGTGGACTCAAACAGCAGATAGAGGCCGGTGTCACCGAACAGTCCGTCGACGGTCGGACACCTCACGAGCAGTGGGTGGCGGTCCTCGAAACCATGCAGGGGATGTTCGACGACCAGATGGCCTGTTATCGTGACGAGATCAAACCGGCACTCGCCGAGGCGGGAATCGACATCGAGTCCTGGGAGGACCTCTCCGCGGCCGACCGCACCGACCTCCGGGAGTACTTCGAGGAGTCGGTGTTCCCGATTCTGACGCCGCTGAGCTTCGACCCGGCACATCCGTTCCCGTTCATCTCGAATCTCAGCCTCTCGCTCGGCGTGTTCGTCACCCGAGAGGATAGGGAGACGGACGTATTCACCCGTATCAAGATTCCGCCGAACCAGCCACGACTGATCGAAATCGAGGCCGGGAGCCGGTACATACTCATAGAGGAGTTGATTCGATCGAATCTCGACCTCCTCCTGCCCGATGTCGAGGTCCAGGAGACGGCGCTGTTTCGCCCGACACGGAACGCCGAAGTCCGGCGTGACGAGGAGGTCGCCGAAGACCTCATCGAGATGATCGAAGACGTCATCGAGCAGCGCCGATTCGCCTCGGTCGTCAGGCTCGAAGTGGAGGCGGGGATGTCCGAGCAGATGCGCGACCTCCTGACGAGACAGCTCGACCTCGATGAGCGAGAGGTGTTCGAGCACGACGGACCGCTCGGCTTTCGCGAGTTCATGCCGCTCACCGACCTGGACCGACCCGACCTGTCACTCTCACCGTGGACACCGCTTCCACATCCGCGCTTTGCCGGCGACGAGTGGAAGGGTGACAGCCTCTCGGACGGGCTTGACATCTTCGAGGCGATCCAAGAGAGAGACATCCTCCTCCACCACCCGTACCACTCGTTCACCGGAACGGTCCAGGAGTTTCTGGACCGGGCGGCCACCGATCCGGACGTCCGTGCGATCAAAGCCGCAATTTACCGGACCGCATCGGACTCGAAGGTGATCCAGAGCCTCATCGACGCGGCCGAGAACGGCAAACAGGTCGCCGTGATGGTCGAACTCAAAGCTCGCTTCGACGAGGAGAACAATCTGGAGTGGGTCAGGAAACTCGAAGAGGAGGGTATTCACGTCGCGTACGGAACCCGGGGGCTGAAAACCCACACGAAGACGGCACTCGTCGTCCGTGCCGAAGACGACGGGATGCAGCTGTACTCACACGTGGCCACCGGCAACTATCACTCCGAGACGGCCAAAGGCTACGTCGACCTGGGACTGCTGACGGCGAACCGAGACATCGGTCGCGACCTGGCGAAGCTGTTCAATTTCTACACCGGCCCGTCGATCGACGAAGAGTTCAGCGAACTCCTCATCGCCCCGGTGACGATGCGGGACGAGTTCACGCGCATGATTCGGCGAGAAGCAGACCACGCCAGGGCCGGCCGGCGCGCCCGGATCGTGGCCAAGGTGAACGCGCTCGAAGACCCGAAAATCGTCGAAGAACTCTACCGCGCATCCATCGCCGGCGTCGACATCGACCTCATCGTCAGGGATATCTGCCGACTCCGCCCGGGCCTCGAAGACGTGAGCGAGACGGTCTCGGTGTACAGCGTCGTCGGTCGGTTTCTCGAACATTCACGCATCTTCTACTTCGAGAACGGTGGTGAGCCGGAGTACTACACTGGTTCGGCGGACTGGATGACTCGGAACCTCGACAACCGCGTTGAGGCCGTGACACCCATCGAGGACGTCGAAATCCGCCGACAGCTCCGATATATTCTGGAGATAATGCTCGCTGACAATCGGAAATGCTGGGAGATGCAGTCCGACGGGACCTACGTCCAGCGCCGTCCGGACGCGGACGAACCCGAACGGAACACACAGCAGTTGCTCATGCAGAACACGCTGGAGGAGCTGCACGCCGACGACGACCTCGGCGTGGAAACGACCGCCTCGCCACCGACCGAAACCGAACTGCTGGTCGCGCCGACCGAGGAGCGAGCGGACGTGGCCGAGGCCGAGCGACCGGACGCGGAGTCCACCCCGAACGGCGGCCAGCCGGTCGAGAGCGGTTCAGCGGGTCACTCGGCAGGAGCCGTGCGTGACACCGGGCCGGGAGCCGACGACGACCTGCCAGAGGCGATGGACCGCCACCGCGACCGGTGGTACGTTCCCGACAGTGATACCTACTCGTTCGCCGTTAGGACGCCCGACGGTGGCCGTGCGTATCGAAAGACCGCCGATTCAGCCGCTGCCCTCGTCGCCGAGTACTACGAGAACGATAGCTGACGGGTGCTACCCTTTGCCCCGCCCCGCTTCCACGAGCGGAGAGGCTGGCCGGCCGCCGTCAGGTCAATCGCCTCGGGGTCAAGCCCCGAGGCTCGTCAGTGGACTCCCGCTCTAAAGCTCGTCTGCCGGGGCCGTGACGTTGGGACTCGTCTCGATGCCGTGTGGCCCAGCCGCTGACGCGACGCCACCGAGACGCCGTCTCGACTTCTCTCCGGACACATCGGGCGCTCGCGGATACCCGAAACCTCGACCTGTGGGTACCCAACCAGGAGTCCAGACGGAGTGGGCTCTGTGTCGATGACCCGGGACGGCGTGGTACCGAGGCAGTTTCTCGGCCGCGGTCACTGATTTTTTCACCCGTCGCGGGAACTGACCGAACATGGGACTCGTCGACAGTCTGGTGGTTTTCCTCGTGAGCCTGCTGATTGGGGCGCTTGGAATCCACGTCGGTGCGCGAATCGTGACCGGCGAAAACGACTACGCACACGCGGTCTGGACGGCGCTGCTCGGCGCGATACTCTGGAGCGTCGTCGGCTTCCTCTTCGGCTGGATTCCCGGTCTCGGCCCTGTCCTCGTGTTTCTGGCGTATCTCGGCGTTATCAGACGCCGGTACTCTGGGGGCTGGCTCTCGGCTGCCGCTATCGCCTTGGTCGCCTGGGCTGCGGCCATTCTGGTCCTCTCCCTACTCGTCGGAGCCGGCGTGACCGAGTTCGACGCGTTTGGCATTCCGGGAATCTGAGCGACAACCGGCGTGGTCGACCGACCGAACGCCGCCTTCCTCCGTCCTGACGATGCGGTGTTCACGCTGCCGTGCCGGTCGTGCGGCGCGGGCTCACTCGTCGGTCACATGGGGTGAGGACTCGGCCGCGAGCGCGCGGGCTCGCTCCGTGAGCAGCCCCGTGAGGTCGGTATCCTGTGCCGCTGCCCGTGTCTCGAGCAGCGCCGCGGTCGCGCCGTCGAGTGTGAGGGTGACCTCTCTGTCCTCGTCGGGGAGGTCGAGGGCCACGCGGAGTGCATCCTCGAGGAACGCGGCCGGCGACTCGTAGGTTCCATTCGGGCCACACAGCGCCTTGACCAGCGGCTCGTTCGACCCGAAGTCGACCGCGATCGGCGCCGTCTCGTCGGCCGTTACAGCCGTCGTCGTCGGCTCAATACCGTCGACGGAGCGTTTCAGGTGCGCGGAAACCGCCTCGTCGACGAACGAGTCGCCCTCCTGGGTCGCGAAGGTGGCGACGGTCGCGTTGATGCTGAGGGTCTCGGCGGGCGCCTCGGCCGTTCGGTCGCGCTCGGTTGCGGAACCGCCGTCGGCTTCCGTCTTCGTGGTGTGTGTCGCCGACGCGCCGACGTCGGGTACATCGTCCGCCTCGCCCGAACTGTCGGCATCCGTCTCGTCGTGTTCGGTTGCCGCGGCCTGGGCCGCGGTCGCGTCGACCGGTGTCTCGACCGGACGCCAGCGGTCACCGGCGTCCAGAACCGACGAGACGGCGTCCGGTTCCAGATACGTAATGGGCCCGTCGTCGAGCGTGGCCGACACCGCGGTCTCGAACTCGTCGGGAGCGGTTCCGAAGACCCCGCCGGTCGTCCCGACGAGGAGGTGCGGCCAGGGTCTGTCGGGCCCCGCGACTTTGACGCCGTCCTCGTACCGCGCCCAGATATCGGTCGTCGCGTTCCAGTCTCGGGCGCACTCGGTCACCTCGAACCCGTAGAGGGTCTCATCGAGGCGAACGAAGACGAGATCTCCAGGATCGACCTGCTTCCACGCCGCCTGCTGGTCGTCCGGGAGCCCCCAGACGTATCCTTCCGAAACGTCGACGTCGCTGATGACTCCCGCGTCGTCGGTCTGCTGTGTGACCGTCGACGCCGCCGCGTCGCGGGTCGTCCCCCCGTCCGGGACCACGTACAGCACGCCCGGGTCACCCGAGTCGTGGTTACTCGCCGCTTCGACGAGGTCCGGGAGAAACTCCTTCGCGATGTCGACCCAGTCCGCGTTGTGGTCGCCCACGCCCTGGATGAGGCCGTGGTACGTCTTGGATTCGAGCAACCGCTCGTTGGCCTCGAAGAACGCCCGCATGACCGTCTCGGGGTCGTGGTCCGCGTCGAGGTAGTAGACCGGTTCGGGGCGGCCACCGCCGGCGTCGGCGCTCGACCGCCCGGCCCTGATCACGAACTTCCACATCCCGTGCTGGCGGTCGCTCGCGTCGCTCCCGAGCGGCATCTCCGAACTCGGTGTCGGGCCGTGTTCACGGAGGTGGCGGATGTTCTTCGTGGCCGCACGCTCCGGCGGCGGTTCGACGCCGGCGAAATTGTACTGCCGCGTGGTCGGTTCGACGCCCGCTTGTTCCAGCGCGATCACCAGCGAGCCAAACAGCCGTTCGTACGCCGCGGGCCGGTACTCCCCTTCCTCGGCGATTCTGTTTTTCGTCACCGTGTCCCCGTCCGCAGCCAGTCTGTGGAGGTCGGCGAGCAAATCCGCCCGGTCTGTGTTGGGCGGGGACAGTCCCTCAGCCGCGTCGGCCGCTGCCAGCGCCTCGTACCAACTCCCGAACGTGTCCACGTACTCCCGGACTCCAGCCGAACACTCCGCCGTCACCGTCTCGATCGATGGGCTACCCGCCACCCCTGCCGCGACTGCCCGGAGGTCGTCGACGAGTGTCGCCCGTTCGAAATCGCTCATGGGCGTGTACAACGACCGTCGGAATGTATCAGTTTCCCTCAACGACGGGATGGGGAAAGTTATTATCGTGCGTTACGTTGTCAAATACAGTTCACACGTCAGTGGGAAGTACGAATGCCGGGAAACGATCCGCTTCAGGCGAAAACCGACGACACCACACCGGCGGCACAGTTCGAGAACGACCGTCTCGACCGTGACGGGATAGAGCCGACGCAGTATCCGGCGCAGGTCGACCGGGCCGCGCTCGACCTCTGTCGCGGAATCGCCGTCGGGCAGACCGACGACCACCGTGACATCGGCGGAACAATCAGCAGTTGGAACTTCAAAGAGGCGACCGGCGAGTTCTACGTCGATGGCCTCCAGGCGATCGCCGGCGAGGATTCGGGGCTGGCCGGGACGCTCGCAGACTACGACCCGGCGACGATCGGCGACCTCGCCTATCAACTCAACGCGCTCCGGCACACGCTCGGAACCGACGACGGCGCGATGGACATCGACCGGGCGCTGGAAGCGATCACCGAGAAGACCGCCGCGGCGGCGATCGAGGAGTCCGTCAAAACCGGCGGCGAAGCGGGGGCTGGGCTTCGCTCGCTCCGGGGGACCGACTCCGTCGGAGAACTCACGGCACGGCTGTTCTCCGACCCACGTGTCGACGCCTACGCCCAGGCGCTCATCGACCGGCTGCCGGGGTCGCGGGCGAGCCGGGCCGACCTTGTCGAGCAGCTCGACGCACCCCGGATGACGACGCCGCTGTGGACCCACCAGCGGGAGGCGCTCGCACGGTGGCAGGACAACGGCCAGTTCGGCTACGTCGACATGGCGACTGCGACCGGCAAGACCGTCCTCGGGCTCGCGGCGCTGTCGCTCCGGTACGACACCCTCCACCCGACCGACCGGGCGGCGCTCGACGTGCCAACCGAGGGGGCGGACTCGACACCGGACGTCCCGTCCGACCCACGGGTGCTCATCGTCGCCGGGACCGACCTCATCCTCGACCAGTGGCGCACCCAGTTCGACGAGCACCTCGACATCCCCACGACACGGACTCGACCCACGGGCGACGACGAGCGAACCATCGAGCTCTCCTGGGGGACGGTCGAGTTCCGGACGGCTCAGGGGCTGTTGGACGTGACTTGGTTCGACGACTACGACCTCGTCGTCCTGGACGAGGCGCACCGGTACACGCGGTCGAAACGCGGCGGGCGCGGCTGGGGCGACCTGTTCGAGTCACTGACCGACGGCGCGAACGCGGTCCTGGCCATGTCCGGCTCCATCGACGACGGCTGGGTGGGGGACCCGGACGCCAAGGACGCCCTCGACGACGTTCTGCCCCGCTGTTATCGGTACGACGTGGCACAGGCCCGCCAGGATGGCGTCATCGCGGACTTCTCCTGGACGGTCCGCTACCTCCCGGCGACCGGTGACCGGGTCGACCGCGTCGCCAGTCAGACCCGCATCACCACCGCCGGCTACGACGCCGCGACCGGCCGTCTCGACGCCGACGCGCTGGGTGTCGACGCCGACACACTCCCCGCGGACGTCGTCGATTACGACGACCTCCGGTCGCTCGTCCAGTCGAACGACGGCGGGGACCTGCGGAGCCGCTCCAGCGCGTTCGACGCGTTCGCCTCGGCGTTGCTCGCCCGGAAACCCCTCCGCTGGAACACTACCCCGGACGACGACGCGATCGCCGACCTCGTCGCCGAGCACGCACCGGCAGAGAAGACCGTCGTACTGGTCCGTTCCTACAAGGGTGCACGACGTTTGGGTGACCGACTGGTCTCACGCCACGGTATGGCCGAAGCGGACCTGTTCGTGTTCGACGACAGCGACGCGGACCGCCTCGGGACCGTCGAGCGGTTCAACGCGGCCGACCACGGTGTCATCATCGGTCCGGGGGACCTCCTCGGAACCGGAGTAGACATGCCAGACGCCGAGGTCGCGGTGAACGTCTCTCGTGGCGGCGTGAACGCCTCGCTCGTCCAGCGGATCGGCCGTATCCTGCGGAACCCCTCCGGCGAGAAGACGGCCGAGTTCCACCACCTCATCGCACAGCCGACCGAGCCCGACGCGATCGATTTCGTCGACGACGGTGCCAAACTGCTCGAGCGGGCGGCCTCGTTCCGTGCCCTCGGGAAGACATTCCGTGAGGCGCCGCTGTTTCGCGCCCACCCGGAGACCGACACAGTACTCGCCGATCTTGAGGACGGCGGCGTTGAACTGCTCGAACGGGTCGAGGACGAACGCCTGCTGGTCGACACAGAGGCGGCACACGAACACCTCCGGTCGTTGCAGGCCCACATCTACGATACGCAGGTGGCCCACGACGCGGACGAACCACGCACGACACCGGCGCTGACGGACTGGACGAGCGCCGGGGCGGCCGCGGACGCCGACGACGAGCGACTGTATCCCGAACGCAACGACGCGTACGAGCAGTACCGCCTGACGCTGAGCCCATACCGCGCGTGCAAAGCGGTCGCGACGAACCTGTACGACGCCGAGGTGGACATCGAGGAGGCCGACGACGGGTATCGTGTCGCCGTGGACGACGAACGACTATCCGACACGGAGTTACACGCCGAGTTGAGATACTGGCTGAACGCGTACCGGAACTGGCGCGAGCGGTGTGACAACCGCGACGGGAGCGGCGAACCGGGGTCGCTCCCGCAGTACCGGAGCGAGTGGCCCGAGCCGCCGGACGGCGAGGCCGTGATGCTCCCCCGGGAGGTCGTCGCCGAGATCGGCGTTTCCTACGCCGAAGCCGACCCGATCTTCCTGCCCGTCGAGGACGGCGAGCCTTACGCCCTCCCGCTCCCGGACGGTCGGTACCTGACTGTCGATGGAATCGTCGACGAGCCCCAGCCCGAAGACGACAGGTCGGCCGCCGACCCGGCCACCACCGACGAGACGGCAGACGACGGTGGCTCGGCCGCCACAGGGGCCGAGGCAGCGACCGAGACTGACGCCACCGCCGGGCAGCCGGCCGTCACCGTCAATAGTCTCCTGCTCACCGCCGCCGAAGCCAGGGACGAGCCGCTCGCGGACGTCGTGACGGACGCGGTCGCGGCGCTCCTGAAGACGGCCGTCGACGACGACGTGCAGCTCGCCGACCGGGCCGACGACCAGCCACGCGAGGTCCTGGACGTCGAACTCTCCGACCACCACGAGCGGTTACTCGGCGCGCTCGTGGACGAGACGCCCGGCGCAACCGTCGGGCACGCGGTCGACGTCGCGCTCCAGCGGGCCCTGGCCGGCAACGCTACCACCGCAGTCGAACTCGACGGCGCCGTCGCGGCAGCGCTTTCGGCACGGTTCGACGACGACGACGCTGCGAGTGCCTTCGTGGGCGACGCCGTCGCGGCGGCACTTCGAGGTGGCGACGGGCAGTGAGACGAAGCGACGCGGCCGGTGGCACCGAGCGCGTCGGCCATACATTCATGTTCCTGTACCCACTCACGGAACAACGGTGAACGGGACTCGTACGCTTCTGGCCGGCCCCTCCGGGGACGCGGTCACACGCCGGGCGTTCACACGGGCGACCGAACTCGCGGGGGCGGAGCCGGACAGCGTGCTCTGCCTGACGGAATCGCGGGAGGACACTGAGCGGCTCGGACGGCAGTGGCGCGACGAGTACGACCCGCTCCGCTTCAGGTGTGCCACCCTCGACGACTTCGTGTCCGATTGTTTCGAGCGGGCGACTGGCCGATTGGCGACGGCGACGCTCTCGCGTGCGGCACGCTCGCGACTGGTCGAGGCGGCGCTCGAAATCCACGGCGACCGGGCGAGCAACGGGCCGTTCGTCGGCATCGAGCAGCCGGCGAACGCGCTCGTCGATCAGATGCGCGGCCTGTTCTCCCTGCTCGAGTACGCCGGCTACGACACGCCCGACGCCATCGCACACGCCCTCCGGACGGCGGGCACCGACGGCAGCGACGACCTCGTCTCCGACGCACTCTATGGCTCCTTCCAGTCGGTTCTTCCGACGCGGGCCGAGAGCCCGCTCGACGAACAGGCGACCGTCGTCTCGGATGTCTACGACGCGTACAGGACGCTCGCGGCGAACCTCTACCCCGACACCGGGACTGTCGCCGAGCAGTACCTCCACCTGCTGCGGAACGACGCGCTTCTGGCGGCGGTGCCCGACGCGGTCGACGTGGTCGTGCTTCACGGGCTGACGCGGCTCGCCCCGGCCGAGCGTGAAGCCGTCGCCCGACTCGCGGAGGCCAATCCCACACTCGGTGCCGTCGCGGCGACGCATCCGTCACTGGACGCGACGGGACTCGACGCCGGCGTCGAGTCCACCTTCGAGCTCTACGACGCACTGGACTTCGAGCTGGAGTATCGGACACCAGAGACGACGAACGACCGACGGCTGAGCGTCGCCCGGGCGATGTACGCACCCGAGCAACCGGCTGAGGACCTGCCCTCGCCCGCAGAACTCGGACTTTCGATCACGACGGCGAGTACCGAGCGAGCGGAGGTCCGGTTGGTCGCTCGGCAGGTGCGTTCCCGCCTAGCCGCCGGGGTCGCGCCGGCGGACATCGGGGTCGTTGTGACGGACCGGGCCAGTTACCGTGGCCCGCTCGCCGAGGTGCTGTCGGGGTACGACGTCCCGTTCACGTTTCACAACGAGGTCGGGATCGAGGGGACGGTCGTCGGCGCGACCGCAGGGACGCTCCTGGCCCTCGTCGACGAACCGACCCCGTCGCTGCTCGGTGACCTCTGTACGAACGGCCTCGTCTCGTTCGACGACACAGCTATCGAGCCCGCGACCGTCCGCCGGGCGGTCGCGGCAACCGAACGAGCGTCGGTCGACGCACTCGTAGAGACCCTCAACGAGATGGACGAACCGGCCGTCGCGGCCGGGATTACGGACCTACTAAACCATCTCGAACCGACGGCAGACTCGGTCACGGCGGTGACGGACACCCTGACGGGGGCGCTCGACCTCCTGTCCGTCCCCGAAACCGTCGAGCAGTACGGGGACGACGACGCGACTGGCTCACACCGACCGGCCTACGAGCGCTCGGCACTCCGGGCGGTCGAACGCATTCTGTCGTCGTTCGATGGCGTCAGCCAGCATCTGTCGACCGTGGACCCGGTGGCGCGGGTCCGGCAGGCACTGCTCGCCGAACTGGTGGGTGGCCCCCGTCGACGGCCCGGGTACGTCGACGTCCGCCCGCTCGCGGAGGCCGCTACGACCGCGTATGACCATCTGTTCGTCCTCGGGCTAACCATGGATTCGTTCCCGGAGGAGTCCGACCGGATGCGGTTTTTCGCCGCTGTGAACGAGGCCGACGAGGAGTTCGGCCGCGCCCACACTGGGCGCCGAGCCCGGTACGTTCTCGGGACGCTTCTGACTGGCTCGGACCACGTGACCCTCTCGCGGCCACGACACACCGTCGACGGGACCGACCACGTGCCTGCGCCGGTGCTCTCCGAACTCGAGCGGTACGTCTCGGCGGACAGGGAGCCGACTCCGACACCGCCCGACAGGACGGCAGAAGACTGTCAGCGGACCTACGCGGCGTGGGCTCGCGGCGAAGCGTTCGACACCGCCGACCGGGCGACGGCGCCGCTCGCCGCCGCCGACTGGTTCCCCGCGTCCGGACGGCAGTTCGCGGTCCAGGGTGCCCGGTGTGCGTGGCGTCGCTCCCAGCCCGACCTGACGCCACACGACGCACAGATCGGGGAGATCATCGACGAGGTCTTTCCGGCCGACCGTCGCGAGCCGTACAGCCCCAGCGCTGTCGAGGAGTACGCCCGCTGTCCGTTTCTTTTCATGTCAAAGCGAATCCTGGGGTTCGAGGAGGACTACGGGAGCGCGAACGGGGTCTCCTACGCCGACCGCGGCACCTACGTCCACGACGTCCTGGCCGTGTTCTACCGGCGCCTGCGAGAGGCCGCCGACACGCCCGTCAGGATCGAGACCGTCGACCGCCAACGCGCCGAGGCGCTCCTGCTCGACGTCGCGCTCGACCGACTCGACGAACTCGGCGCCGCGGACACGCCGTTCGCCGGCCGGGAAGTCGGGCAGTTGCTCGGCGGGCTCGGCGACCCCGACGCGAATCCCTACCACGAGTTCGGCGGCCAGGCGTCCACCGGGCTGTTCGCGAGCATCCTCGATGCGGAGTACGAGGACCAGCCCGGTGTCGGGACACAGCCCACCTACCTCGAGGGGTCGATGGGGCTCGACTTCGACGACGTCGAACTGCTCTCGGCGGACCCGGTCGAGATCGACACGCCCGCCGGTCCGGTCCCGCTCCACGGCGTCGCCGACCGCGTGGACGTCGCGACCGGGACGGGCACGCCCCGCGAGTTCCACGTCCGTGACTACAAGACCGGGCGGGCACCGGGACGGCGCGACGTGGTGCGGGGTACGAAACTGCAGTTGCCACTGTACGGGCTGGCGCTCGAAACGGCGTTGTCGGACGGAACTGGCGTGGCCCACGAGGTGGTGGGCGGGTCATACTACGCGCTCGGCGACCCGGCGGATATCGACCCGAGGAGCGGGCTGGTTGCCGCCAGGGCGGACGTCGAGGACGGAGCACTGCTCCCGGCGGTGTCGGCGCCGTGGCTGTTGCCGTTCGAGGAGCGGTCGGGGTTCCGGTCGTTCGTTCGGGCGGTCACACCGGTCCGGCTCGGGCAGATTGCGACCGCGGTCGAGGGAGGGGCGTTCGAGCCGACGCTGCTGCCCGCGTCACAGGCCGGCTGCGACCACTGCTCGTTCCGGGCGGTCTGTGACGTGCGTCACCACCACCGCCGGGACACGATCAGCCGGCTCGACTGGAGCGAGCACTACGTCTCCGAGCGGGCGACCGACGACGACCTGGACCTCAGTGAGTACCGGATGGACGACGGTGCGGCGGGCCAGGAGGCGGAGGACTGATGGTCTCGTTCGAGCACCTCGAGGCCGCGCAGCGGCGCGCCGTCGAGGCCCACGACCGCAACTACGCGGTGACGGCCGGCGCCGGAAGCGGGAAGACGACCACCTTCACCTCCCGGTACATGACGCTGCTCCGGGAGACCGATGCCACACCGGCGTCGGTCGCGGCCATCACCTTCACCGAGAGCGGCGCCCGGGAACTCAGAGAGCGCGTCAGAGAGGGAGTCCGCGACCGGTTGCGAACGACCGACGGCGAGTCTCGCCGCGAGTGGCAGACCTACCACGAGGCGCTCCCGGAGTCGTACATCCACACCATCCACGGGTTCTGTGCGCGGCTCCTGCGCGAGCACGCGCTCCGGGCCGACGTCCCGGTCGGCTTCGACGTCATCGAGGAGACCGCCGCCCGCGGCTACCAGCGAGAGGTCGTCGAGTCGTTCGTCGAGGCACACCTCGACGACGAGCGACTCGACGCGGTGACGGTCGTCTACGGCCGTGAGCGGCTCGAAGAACTGCTCGGGGACCTGCTGGCCGACCACCACCGGGCGCGGGAGTGGGCCGACGCCTGGGCCGACCGGTCGCCCGCCGAGTATCTCTCGTACGTCCGCTCGGAGTACGCGACGGTCGACGTCGACGAGGCACGGCGCTGTCTGGACGCCGAGGGCGTCGCGGCGGCCGTCGCGGACATCGAACGGGTGGCCGCGGCCGAATCCGCAGGCCGCGAGCGAATCACCATCGCGCAGAACGTCGCCGAGGTGGCGGCGACACACGAGTTCGCCCCGGACGAGATGGACGACATCGAGGTGCACGACGCCGTCGCGGCGCTGTGTGAGGCGCTGACCAGTGACGGGACCGCCTACCGTGGCGGGTTCGACGTCTGGTCGTACACCGGCCACGACGACTGGACGGCGGCGAACGCCGACCGGTACGAGACTGCGACGGACGTCGTCGCCGAGGCGATGCCCGTCGAGGCGTGGGCGACCGCCGACCGGCTCGGCGTCGACCGGAACGCCGCACGGGCGTACACGGCGCTGGCGGCACTCTACCGGGACCTCCACGAGCGATATCAGGCGCGGAAACGCCGGGAGGCAGTCCTCGACTTCGATGACCTCATCGACGGGGCCGTCACGCTACTGTCCACCACGCCCGCGGTCCGGGCGCAGGTGCGTGACTCGTTTGACTACGTGATGCTCGACGAGGTGCAGGACACGGACCCGCGCCAGTGGCGGCTCGTGCGGTTGTTGACCTCCGCCGAGAACGACTACGACGGGCAGAACGTGTTCGTCGTCGGCGACGAGAAACAGAGCATCTTCCGGTTCCGGGGAGCCGACGTGGCACAGTTCCGGCGCGAACGCGAGCGGCTGTCGGCCGCCAACGTCGACCGCCCGCCGGCCGACCCCGACCGCGACCGCGAGACCGGCGGTGACGGCAGTCTAGCCCGGAACTTCCGGTCGCTCCCGGCGGTCCTCGACCCGATCAACGACCTGTTCGAGCACCTCTTCGGCGCGGTACCCGCCGAGTACCGGGACGTGCCGACGGGCGTGACGGCGGACACGAGTTTCGAGCCGGTCGCACAGTCCCTCGCGGCGAACCGGACCGACGGGGCCGACGTCAGTACTGGCGTGACGGGCGTGTTCGTGCCCGAGGAGAAGGCAGCCAGGAGCCGCCTGTTCGACGGCCCCAATCGGCTCTCGGAGACGCCCGAGACACGGAGTATCCTCGGGGCGGAGACGCTGGCCGCCGAGGTCGCGGCACTGCTCGACGGGGAGACGGAGCGGTACGAGACGGTCGGCTTCGAGGACGCGGTGCCAGTCGAGGAGGCGACGGCGGTCGAGCCCGCCGACGTCGCAGTCCTGCTCCGGAACCGCAACGACCTCGACGAGTACGAGCGCGCCCTCTCGAAGTACGAGGTGCCCTACACCGTCGCGTCGGGTATCGGGTTCTACGACCGGACCGAAGTAGTCGCTCTCCGCAACCTCTTTCGGGTCCTGCTGGATCCGACCGCGGACCTGGCGCTGTTCGGCGTCCTGCGGTCGCCGCTGTTCGGGTTCGACGACCCGACGGTCGTCGGCTGCTGGGCAGCTCTCGACACCAGCGAGGTCGGCGACGGGGCGCTGTGGCGGGCGCTCGGCCGGACCGACGACGAGGGGCTCGCCGCAGCCAGGGCGTCGGTCGAGCGGTGGCGACGGCTCGCGGGTATCGACGGCGGGGACGCCGTCGTCGAGACCTGGGACGCGTTACTCGGTCGAATCGTCGACGAGACGGGCTATCTCGCGAGTCTCGCCGTCGACGAGCGAGGCCGGCAGGCGGTCGCCAACGTCGAGAAGTTCCGCGACCGGCTCCGGGAGTGGAACGAGGACGGCGTGCAGACGCTCTCGGCGCTAGTCGACCGGATCGAGCGTGCAGCAGAGCTGTCCGCTCGCGAGGGCGACGCCGAGGTGCCCGCAGAGGCCGACGGTGTCCGGCTGCTGACCGTCCACGACGCAAAAGGGCTGGAGTTCCCCGTCGTGTTCGTTCCAGGGCTCGCCCAGTCGTTCACGCTCCGGTCCGGCTACGGGGACGGCGCCGCCGAGTTCGAGCAACTCGCGGACGGTGCGGACGGCGAGCGAACGCCGTTGCTAGGCATCGACGGCCCCAGCGTCGGGGAGGCATTCGACCGCGCGGACACGGTACTGAAACGCCGGCTGACGTTCGCTCGCGAGCGTGAGGCCGTCGCCGAGGAGAAACGCATCCTCTACGTCGCCATGACACGGGCACGCGACCACCTCTTCCTCGTCGGCGTCACGTCCGCCGACGACGACGGTAACCCGGTGAGCGTCGAGCAGGACGACGCCGAGGACCCCTCCAGCTGGCTCGATTTCGTCGGCCCCGCGCTCTTCGACGAGGAGACGGTCGACGCCTTCGCGGCTGACGGGAGGGCGACGGTCACCGGTCCGTCCGGGACGCCAGTCACCGTCCGGGCCCCCCGGACGGCGAGGCCGCTCACGACCGGGAGCGAAACCGAGCCGCCTGCTCTCTCCGAAGCGGGCGACGGGTGGGAGCCGGCGACGGAGTACAGCGTGGCCGCGTCGTACGTCGGGTCGCTGGTCGCAGACGGCGCGCCCGGTGAGGTGTACACCGACCACACCGGACGGTACGTCTCCTACGCCCCGCCCGACGAACCCGCCGGCGAGGAACCGGGAGCAGAGGACGACGACACGACAGCGGCGTCAACGATGGACGAGAGCGCGGAGCCGGCGTGGCTCCCGCGGAACGTGTTCGGCGACGCTCTGCACAAGGCGACGGAACTGAGCATCGACGCGGGAGACACCGAGCGGCTCCGGACCCTCCTGGCGCAGTTCGCGAGGGGCCACGACGTGGCACCGGACCGCGTGAGCGCCGACGACGTGGCTGAACTGCGCCGTCACCGGCGCGTCGCTCGGGAGTTTCTCGCCGGTCTCGACGGTACGACGGCCGCGGAACGACCGGTCAGGGCGCGCCTCGACGGTGGCGAGGTGTACGGCGACATCGACCACCTCGCGGTGACGCCCGACACGTATCACATCGTCGACTTCAAGACGAACGTCGTCGACGACCCAGACGAGATTCCGGCGAAAGCCAGCAGTTACAACTGGCAGTTGCGGGCCTACGCCGTCGGCCTCCACCAGAGCGACCCCGACCGGGACGTGCGGGCGACACTGTTGTTCACCGACGCGGACGAGACGTGGGCAACGGAGTGGGCCGCCGACGAACTCGACTTCGAGGCCGAGCGCCTCGATTCGGCGATCCGGTCGTCGCTCGACGCCGCGAAGTGACGGGGACTCACGAGGGCTCGGCCGCGTCCAGGCTCCCGAGTATCTTCTCGGCGGTCGCGGACCCGATGCCGTCGACGTGTGTCAGGCCGTCGGCATCGACCCGCCTGAGGTCCGCTTTGGTCTGGACGCCGGCCCGCCGCAGGTCGAGGTCGGTCTGTGGCCCGATCCCATCGAGTTCGTACAGGGCCGGGTCGTCGCCGGGTGCCGGGCGCCGGTCGAGCAGCTCGGCCGTCTCGGGGTCGAACGGGGAGTCCGCTGTCGCCCGATAGAGTTCCTCGAACACGACGGCTGTCGCGAGGAAATGCAGGTCCGACAGGTCGTGTTCGGTCGCGGTCGCCTCCGTCGGGACGCGGGCGACCGCTCTCGGGTGGACATCGGCGTTGTAGTAGAGGACGAACGGCGTGTCCTCGACCGGGTCGTCGAACAGGTGCTTGGTGACCAGACGGGTGAGGCTCGGCTTATCGCCCGCCGCTCGGACCCAGCGCGCGACCGCCATCGCATCGCCCTCGGCGTGCCCCAGCGTTACACAGCCGGCGTACAACCGGATGCAGTTCAGGAAGTTCGCGTAGTGTGAGTTGTCGGCAGCGACGTCCGCGCGTTGTTCCCAGAGCGGTTCGATAACGCGAGCGGCGGCCTCGTACTCCCGGTTGATGAGCAGCATATAGGCACACGCCTGGCGCGTCCAGATGTCGGCCCCGAGTCGTTTGGGAAGCACGTCGGCCTCCAGCGGAGTGTACGCGACGACGCCGCGTTCCGGACGGCGGCGTGGCAGGGCCGCGAGGGCGTCCTCGGCCCGGTCGCGGCCCGTCTCGGGGTGGTCGGTCGCGGTCTCGATACGCACTAACCGCTCCGCGGTGTCGACGAACGCCGACAAGTCGTCCTCGTCTCCGCTCAGGCCTGCGTCGGCGACGACCGGGCGAAGCCGGTCGTACTCGGCTTCGAGGTGTGGTCTGGCCCGCTCGCGCTGCGGTGTAGGGTACCGACGGATCGGCTGGTCGACGCCCTCCGTGGGCGGGTCCTCGTCGACGAGCCCGGTGTAAATGAAGTTCACGTACTCCTGTCTGACCCGGGGGCGTTCCTCGGCCGGGAGGTGGTCGATCGCACGCTCGTAGGCGTCCGCCGCGGCGCTGGGGTTAGCGTCGTGGCGCTCCAGGCCGGCCTGTCGCAACCAGAGGACCGGTGCCTCGGGGCGCTCGTCCAGTGCCGCCTCGAGCGTCGCTCGCACGTCGTCCCAGCGGTCGGCCCTGCGGTACAAGGCCGCGAGTTCGACGGCCGCTTCGACGTGGCCGGGCGCGAGTTCGACGGCCCGTTTCAGGGCCGCGAGTGCCGCCTCGTGGTCGTCCCGGCCGGCACGCAGGCGGCCGCGGCCGACGAGCGCCTCGACGCAGTCGCTGTCGCGGTCCAGTGCCGTCTCGAACTTCGCTGCCGCCTCGTCCGGGTGGTCGGTCGCGGCCAGTGCCCGTCCCCAGACGGCGTAGTCGATGGCCGTCAGCGACTGCGGCGTGTCGGCGGTCGCGACCGACCGGAGGGTGTCCAGGGCCGTGGCGGGTTCACCGAGTTCGAGCAGGCGGTGTGCGTACTCGACGAGCAGGTCGGGGTCGAGACCCCACTCCTGGTCATCGGTTCGCCCGAACAGCCCGTCGGTGGCGGTCAGCAGCGGCCGGCCCTGCTCGAGGGCCTCGCTCCCGTGCCCGTGGGCGAGTGCGACGACGGAGCGATACCCCCGGGCGACCGGGTGGGGCGACGCCGCCGACTCGATGACGGCGTCCAGTTCCGCGGCGGCGTCGTCGAGACGCCCCTCTGCCAGCAGGTACCGCGCGTAGAGCGTCCGCAACACGTGGTCGGCAGCGCCTGGTTCGCGAACCCAGTCGAACAGGTCGTCCAGGCGCGGCCCGACCGGGTCGTCGTCCCACCGCCGGGCGTACGTCGTGATACGCTCCTCGGCGGGCGCGACGAGGGGAGCCGTCCGGCCCTCCCGCTCGGCGGCGTCGGTCGTGGGCGACCGCCGTGTCGGCGGCGGGCCACCGGCCACGTGCTCGACGTATCGCAGGCGGACGGCGACCTCGTATGGAAGCGTGACGCGCCACGCCCACCGCTCGTCGACGGTGACCGTCGTCGTCCCATCCGGAAGCGCGTCCGGGAGCCCCCGCTCCATCCACCCCTTGACCGCAGCGGCGTTCGGTGTCACGGTGTCCCCGAGCGTCCCGACTGCGTCGGGCTCCGGGACAATACAGGGCCCGTCGGTCGCAAGGACGACGGCGTCGGTCGCCGCCTGCGGCGTCGGCTCGCGGTCGAGCCAGCCGTCGTCGGCCAGACGGTCCACGGCCGCGGCGGCCTCCTCACGCGTTCCGTCCCACCGGAACACGGACCGTGCGAGCCCCGTCAGCACCGCCATGGACGGCGTCAGCACGAGCTGGTGACAGACCGCGAGCGCGTCGCGAAACACGGCCTCGCTGGAGTTTGCGTCGCCGCCCCCGTGCTGGCTCTCGTGACCGCCGTCCGCGCGGCAGCGAGTCGTCGAGTCCCCTGCGGCGGAGTCCCCGTCGTTCGGCATCAAGACAACAACCGGGCCGGACCGTCTAAGGGATTATGTCTGCCGCCGTCGGCCGCCGCGGGTTCACGGACTCGACGGCAGTTCCAGACGCTTGGCCGGTAGAGCGGCGTCACGAGGCAGCCGCTCTCAACACACGAGTAGGTACAGCCAGTAGGGCAGGCGCAGGATACCGTCGTCGACGACCGTGACCGGCTCGTCGCCACGGCCTGTCTCGCCGACGAGCAGGAACCCGAGCGGCGTCTCGTACTCGTCTACGAACTCGCGGACCGCCTCGCGTCGGTCGCCGGCCCGACTGGGTCGGTAGCCGAGGCCGACCGGTACCGGCGTGTCACCGACCTCGAACACGAAGTCGACCTCGCCGTCGCGGCCACGCCAGTACTGGATGGGCGGGTCCCAGGAGCGGCCCTGCTGAGCGGCGACGTTGTACGCCAGGCGCATGGTGTGGTCGAACGCCGCGATGCGTGCGAGGTCCGCCTCGCGGTCGAAATCGTTGCGAACCGCGGCCGCATCACCGCCGGTCAGGGCCGTCACCAGCCCGGTATCCTGCAGATAGAGCCGAACGGCTCGCGGCCGGCTGTTGTCGTACTCCGTGACCCCGTTTAGCAGGTACAGCTCCGCGAGCGCGGGGAGATAGCTGTCCGCGATGGTCCGGCGGTCGACGTCGAGCAGTTCGACGAGGTCCTGATACCGGATGGGGTCGGCGCCGCGGTTCCGGGCGGCGATGGCACAGAGTCGCTCGAGGTCGGCGAGCGTCTGGATGGACTCGAAGCCGGGGACCTCCTGGTAGAGGGCGTCGCGCACGTCGTCACGCAGACGGTCGTATGCGCCGGCAGGGAGGTCGGTTGTAGTGGCGACGGCGCCGTTCTGGTCGTAGCTGATGATACCACCCATCGCGAGGTACTCGACGACCTGTGACCGGAGCCAGTCGGCCACGTCGGCAATCTGTTCGTACTTCCCGCGCAGTTCCGCGACGAGCGGCGCGACGTCGCCAGTTTCGAGCGCCCGGGGGATGCTCCCGTCGCCGGTTCGGAGCGACGTGGGACTGACTCGGCGGTCGTCGCGTTCGAGCGCGGGGCGCAACGCGAACACGTAGTCACGGAACTTCTCCGGGAGGGTCGGCTGGGTGTCGTAGGCGTCCGCCGGGAGCGGGCCGTCCGCGAGGGGACGCTCGATCTGGATGTCGGCGCTGGCTGTGGCCAGGACGTGCCGGTCGGCGTCGTCGGCGTAGAGGTCGGCGACCGGCCGTTCCCAGCCGTCGGTCGAGGGCTTGTTCGGGTGTCCGACGTGGTGAACGTCGTCGAGTACGACGAACTGCGGCCGGTCGGTGTCGATACGACCGAGAATGCGGGTCTCGTAGTAGCGCACTGCACGTCGGAGCTGTGCCGCCGACTGGAGCTGATACAGCGGGTCGGCGTCGAACGGGAGATAGAGGAACAGTTCCGGTGGGTCGCCCGCCTCGATCCGATGGCGGATGAACTCGTGGACGAGCGTCGTTTTGCCCGCGCCCCGGCGGCCGGTGAGGGCGAGGAGGAACTGCTCTTCGACCTGGCTCCCGGTCGCGTCCGGACGTGCCAGGTGGTAGAAATCGCTTTTCTGTCGGGCAGGGAGGTCGAAGGCGTCGACGCCGACCTCCCACCACGGATTGTGTTCGTGGAGGTCCCGAAGCAACGCCTCGTCTGGCTCGATATCCATCACTCGTTACACTGTCGTCGACCTGCTACATAATGATTGTTTCGGCCTTTTCGAACGCACTGTGATGTGTTTTTCCTACCTGCACGGCGACTGACGCCGCCGTTCTCCCCCGCTAAGGCAACAAAAACATTAGAATGTGCTTTAACGAATTTTGAGTGCCATTGCCTTGCGTACGTACGAAGGATTTAACACACTGGAATACGAATTAGTGGATACCACCAATCAAAAGTACATCAGGATGTGTTTTATCGATGTCCGAACGGAATCGAAGTGTGTTACGTTGAAAACAGCCCGCTGGTTCCCCGGGCGAACTGGGGACCGAGAGAGACACGATGACAACAAACACGAACATCGAAGACGGCGAGCGAACGAACGTCACGGTCACCGCCGTATCGGGCCGGACCATGGAGATGGAGGGGGAGACCGTTCACCAGCTCCTCGTCGAGGACGCCGACGGAGAGCGGTTCCCGTTGGTCGTGACGCCGAACAGCGACACGCTCGTGACCCTGAAAGCGGGTGCGGAGTACCGACTCATCGACCTGCTCGGTGCAGTGCCGGCGACCGGCACCGACCCCGACACGTCCTGTCCCGACTGCGGGGGGACGCTCAGGCCCGGTTGGGTCGGCGACGGCGTCGACGACCGGGTGAACAGGGCCATCGAGCGACTCGACATCACCGCTCCGTTCGGCATCGTCGACGAGGAGGCGGTGATCGTCCGCCAGCGCGCGGTCGAGGGCCGCGTCGACGACTGGCAGCGGATGAGGGACGCCGAGACGCCTACGCTGCCGGATTTCGTCTGCGAGGCCTGTCACCGCGGCGTCACCGCGAACCGGGCGTCAGAGGAGGGTCTCGTCGACCGGGTGTTCGGGAGCGAGGAGACGACCGTCGACTCGAACGTCGACGCGGCCGCTGACCCGGCTCGCGAACACCAGCCGTACGGAGCCCAAAACATCAAGATAGCCGACTCTGTCGATGCTGCAGGGTCGGCCACCGAGACGGTCGGGATGGCCACCGGCGGCGCCAAGGACGTGGGGAACTTCCGGGAGAACGTCGCCGAGGGGTTCACCCCACAGCCCGAGGCCATCAGCGACGAGGGCCTGTTCTACGATTACTACTTCGAGACCGGGGCGGAGGAGGGGCCCGCTACCGACGCGCTGTTCGCACCGCAGTACGCGACGGCCGTCAGCGAGCACCCGCTCAACGGCGAGACCGAGTACCACCTCTCGGTCGGTCTGGACTCGACGCTCTCGATGGTGGACTTCGAGCGGCCGCGGCTCGACATCGTGGCCGTCCTCGACGTCTCCGGCTCGATGGACAGCTCCTTTGGCCGGTACTACTACGACGAACACGGCCGCAAACGCGAGGGGCAGGCCGGGTCGACGAGGAAAATCGAGGCCGCGACGGAGGCGCTCTGTGCGCTGACCGAGCAGCTAAACGACGACGACCGTCTCGGCGTCGTCCTCTACAACAACCGTGCCCACGTCGCCAAGCCGCTGCGTGACGTCGGTTCGACCAACATGGTAGCCATCCGCCAACACATCCGCGAGGTGGCCGCCGGAGGTGGCACCAACCTCGCCGACGGCTTCGAGGCTGCCTGGGACATGCTCGCCGACGGCGAGACCACCAGCGAAGTGGAACGCCGCGTTGTCTTCATGACCGACATGATGCCCAACACCGGTACGACCGACGAACGGACGCTTACCCGCCTGTTCGCCGACGCTGCCGACCGCGGCATCCATACGACCTTCGTCGGCATGGGGTTAGACGCCAACGCCGACCTCGCGGAGACGCTTTCGGGGATTCGCGGCGCAAACCACTACTTCGTCAACACCGCCGCCGAGTTCGAGCGCCGCCTCGGCGCGGAGTTCTCGTACATGGTTACCCCGCTAGTGTACGAGTTGGAACTCGAACTCGACGCGCCGGGGACGGAACTCGCCACAGTCCGTGGGTCGCCGAACGCCGACGCCGCGACGGGCCAACTTATGCGCGTCGAAACGCTGTTTCCCTCCGCAAAGAAGGACGGCGAAGCCCGTGGCGGCGTCGTGCTCGTCCGCCTCGACGGTGAGCCGACCGGTGACATCGACCTCGTGGCCTCCTGGACCGAACGCGACGGCACTACCCACAGCCAGCGCGAAACCGTGACCCTCCCCGAGGAGCCGGACACCTACGCCCACGACGGCGTTCGGAAAGCCGTCGCACTCGCGCGGTACGCCCGCGACCTCCGGGCTTGGGCCCGCGAGGTCCACGAACGGGCCAGCGGCGATGGCATCGACGACTGGCTGCTGCCCGACCAACGCGGGAAGCACGAGCGTGAATCTGTCCCGCTGGTCGTCTCGACCGATTGGGCCACCCGGTTCGGTGAGCTCCGGGACTACCTCGACGGGGAACGGGCGGTACTCGGCGACGAGACGCTCTCGCAGGAACTGACGCTCCTGCAGCAGTTGCAGGACGCTATGGAGGAGGTCGGCCCCGGAACGGAGGTGGGCGACTGATGCTCGTCTTCGCGTTCGACCGGGACTTCACCGTCGACGTCAACCCTCATCCCCGCCGCGAGGCCGTCCCTATCGAGTGGGTCCGGCACCTCGCCCACGAGACCGACCACGTCGTCTACGCCATCGGCAATCAGGACCTCGCCGACGAGGCCGCCGTCCCGGGGATCGTCGACATCGTCGGCCGTCACGCCGACGACTGGGACGAGTGGCTCGGCGGGAAGACCCCCCACGGCAACTACGAGGCGTTCCCGAGTCGGCGCGAACGCCTCCGCCTCATCGCCGACATCCACCCCGACGCCGAGGCTCACATCGTCGTCGACGACCTCGACCTCAGCGACGTCGAGGGCTGGGACCACTACCACGCCTGGGACTTCGTGCCCGCAGTAGAGCGCGGCGACGTCGACCCGTCGCTGCCCTAAGCCGACCCGTCAGCGACCGGAGAACTGCTCCGGCGTCTCAGTCACCGAGTCGAACAGCGCGCCAGCCGACCACCCGCTCCAGCGGAGCCAAACCATGACCGAATCCACGTCCACCACCGACCCAGCACAGGTAAGCGAAGACCGTCTCGACGAACTGTGTGCCATCGTCGAAGCCGACCCGACGACTGAAATCCGCGTCGAAGCCATCGAGGAACTGCTCGCAGTCGCGAAGGCGGGCCCCAAACGGTTCACGACCGACCGGCTGCACACCCTCGCGAACGGACTCGACGAGCCGTCCCGAACCGGCGAGACGCGGCTCAGTTACGTCTTCTACCGTGTCGGCCGGGCTGACCCGTCGCTGGTGAAACCCGTCGTCGACGACCTGCAGACCGCGTTGGACCGTTACGCCCCGGTCCGGTCGAAGCACGGGCCGGTCACGAACCTGGCGTTCCCTATCGGGGCGGTCGCGGCCGAGTGGCCCAACGCTGTGCGGCCGCCACAGAGCTCCCTCTCGCTCGTACTGCAGGGCCTGGCCGGGGTGGCCACGGAGACTGCCGCTCACGCACGCCACAGCCTCGCGTGGGCGATCGAACGGCGTGCGCTCGCCTACCCGCGGGCGACTGCCGTCCGCTTCGACTGGATCGACGACCTGCTGACGGCCGAGACCCACCCGCCAGTCCTGAAACACGTCGCCCGGCTGGTCGCGCACTTGGAGCGGCACCAGCCCGGATTCGCCACCGGGATGGCCGCGCCGCTGGCCAGGGCCACCGAAACGGACAGCGAACGGACGACCGTCGCCGGCTGCATGGCGCTGGGAGCACTCGGCTCCGAACCCGCCATCGACCGGCTCGAAACCCTCGCGCGAGGGGCCGACTCGGAGCGCGTGCGGACCGCCGCCCGGCGCGCGCTCCGGGAGGGCACGTGCCCGGACGACGCGACTCCAGCCACCGAGCAGTTGCTGTCGGCCACGTCGCTCGACGGCATCGCCGCCCCGGTCGACGAGGGTGACTGGCTGTGGGTCGAACCCCGAGCGTTCCCGGTCCGGACCGGGACGGTTCGTGGCCGCATCGAGTCGATAGAGGCCATCGGTGGCGGCATCGAACTGACGCTGCACAACCCCTACGAGGGCTACGAGGTGGCCCTCGTGGACACCGGTGACACGCGCCGCCCCACGGCCGAGTACGCCGACGACCGCCAGTCCGGGACCATGGCGTTTCAGTGTGAACGGTTCGGCGTCGTCACCGACGACCTGCTTCCCCTGCTGTACGCCCTGCCCGCTGACCGCCTCTCGTTCACCGTCGAGGGGCGGCCCTCCCAGGTCGTCGTCACCGACGTGGACCACGGCCCCGAGCGTCGACGGGTCCACTGTCGGGACCGCCAACGAGGCGAGGACATCGAGTTCCGGCTCTGCACCCGCACCCCGACGCTGGCACTGTTCGCCGGCGGCCGCCCGTTCGAGGCCGCGGAGTTCGCGCTCGACCCACAGGAGACCGTCGACACCGACGACCAGGACATCGCTTCGTAACCATGCACCGACCAGTTCCACACCGCGACCGAACGGACCGAGACGACACCTACGGAGCGTCAGTCTGGAGCCTGCACGTTGGGCACCGGGCCATCGGCATCGGGGTCGAGGACCAGCAGGTGGCCCCCGCCGTCGAAACAGTTGTACTCGATGCGACACCCGGCGAGCCGGTCGAGCGGGATTCCGCCAGCCGAATCGTCGTAGTCGTTCCTGACGTGGCGTCCGAACCGGGGCAGCGTCGGGCCGCCACGCTCGGGCAACGGTGGCAGCGTCGTATCCGGCGCGTCCCTGACCGTCAGCGTGACCGTCTCGTCGCCGCCAACCAGTACGACGGTCCCGCGCCTGGGATTCGACTCGTGGCCGGCCTGGTCGACGAGCCGCTCGAACGCGCCGGGCGCCGAGAGCGCGGGCATGTCCCTCCCGGGGGCCAGCCGGAGCAGTCGTTCCCGCAGCAGGATGTCCAGCACGTCTCTGGCCGCCTGCCCACGCGGTTCCGTCGTGTCACACGGTACGGGCCGAACGCCGTAGGACGTTTCGCCGCCCGGCAGAACGGGAGCAAAGCGGGTACGACTCAGACGCTGTCCGTCCCGGGCGAAACATGGAGTTCGGTTTATGTGTTTCCGGCACGAGGTGCGTAATATGTGGGGTAGGCTGTCAAGCTACCCAGGCCGGGTGCGCCGACGGGTCAGCGAGATCGAACACTGGGAACTACTGACGCTGATGATCGTTGCGACGGCCTGTGTCGGTGTGCTGTACGTCACGATTGCGTACTACGCGTATCCGTTGTTCACGTTCCTGGAGTTCCGGACGTACCTCCTCGTCGCGGTCGGCGGCGTGGTCGTGCTCGCGTTCGGGAGCGTCAAGCGGTCCGTGCGGAAGTTGCGGTCGGAGTGCGACCCGCTCGCACGCGACGAAGCACCGGGAATCTATCAGATGCTAGAATCGATGTGTGCGGACCTCGAGATGCCGGTGCCCGACGTGTACGTGATTCCGGACGAGGAGGTGAACGCGTTCGCGAAAGGAACGCGGTCCGACGGGATGGTCGTCGTCCACACCGGGCTCCTGGACGAGATGAACGACGAGGAACTCAGAGCGGTGCTGGGCCACGAACTGACACACCTCTACTACCGGGACAGTGTGACGATGGAGGCGATGGACTACGCTATCAAACCGTTCAGGTGGGTCGGCATGGCTGGCGGCCTGATCGTCAGCCTGGTACCGATGTTCCTCCCGTTCGCCCTCATGTCGTACATATTCAGCGCGAATCAGACCGGCCAGACGGGGCGACGGAACCCGCTCGTCCTCTCGTGCCAGCGTGCGGTCGCCTTCGTCCCGCTCGCTTTCCGGAACGCGCTGTCGCGCCACAGAGAGTTCGTCGCCGACCGCCGGGCCGTTGACCTCACCGGCAACCCGGAGGCGATGGTCGGCGTCCTCCGGAAACTCAAGACCGCACACGACGACGCGGAGACCACCGCGACGAACGCGTTCTCACCGTTCAATCGCGTTCAGACCCGGTTCGACGCCGTTTTTGCGACGCACCCGAACAACGACCGCCGGATCGAACTGATCGAGTCCGTCTTCGAGGACTCCGACCCCAGTCCGCTCGACGAGGGTGCGGTTCTCGGTCGGTTCACGAGGTTCGGGCTGACCGTCGGGCCACTGACGATCGTGAGCGCACTGGTTCTGTACGTGGTCGAAGTGGTCATAGCCAACGTCTACGGGATGAGCATGGTCGAGGCCACCACCTTCCTCCACGGGACGGTGCTGTTCCTCTACACGCTCCTGTGGCTCGTGAGCCTCCCTGCGTTCTGCTGGGCGATGCTGTTCGCCGACGGTGGGACGCCGGCCTACGGATTCGCCGTCGTTGTCTGTATGGCCGTGTTCGTCCTCGGGGGCTGGCTCGCGTCGGTTGTTCACGCGGCTCTGCTGGTCCTGCCCGCGCTGTCATACGTCGCTCTGAGCGGGGCCGCGTCGCTACACCTGCGGGACGTGGTCGCGGCGCTCCTCTCGGGGGGCCGACGGGGCCGGAAAACTCAATGAACTGGTGACCCTACATTCGATAGCGGCCGATGACACCAGACACACGACAGGTCCTCCGCCGGATGGGTGAGGAAGTGGAACGCGTCCTCGCGGAATCGTCGTTCGCGTCCAATACGGCAGGCGAAGCCGACCGCAAGTCGCCGCCGGTCGTCGAAGTGGCCTTCGAGACGGACGGCGAGGGGTACAGGCTCACCTGGGTCGGACTGCGACTGGTCAAAGGGGAACACATGGGCGACCCGGAACGCGAGGCTGCACTCGAGATGGTCGCAGACGTCGAGGACCACCTCGAACGCAGCCAGCGCTACGACCGGGAACTCGATATCCGCATCGCCGACGACGCCGCGAGCGCCGAAACAATGGTCGCCGTCACCGAGACAGTGCTCGAAGAGGCGTACGAACTCGACTTCGACGCTGCCATCGACCTGAAGTGGGAGGATTTCGACAACAGAGAGCACCTCAACGGCGAGGCGTTTCTCGACGAGTACGGACTCGACTGACGACCGTTCGGCCGGTGGGCACAGAACCCGCACGGACTCCGCGTCCGGAGCTGGTCGTGACGGCATAAGCATACCACACAAAAAAATACAATACGGACAAGTATCGGTAATAATTCGTAGTGAGGTGAACGGTTCACATGAAACGAAGCCCACGGATGCTGCTAGTAACGAATCCGCGGAGAGCGCTCCCGCTGACGGTGGCGGTGCTGTCGTTGTTGGTCGCTGTCGACCCAGCCGCTGCCGGCCTACCGATGGAGCGCCCGCCGGGACAGGACATCGAGTTCGACTGAGGTGGCACTCGGCGGTCCGAATACGAGTCGGTCGAACCGTCCGCAACGTGTCCGACTGTGGCGGCGCACCGCTGGACAGCGCATCACTCGGAAGCCCGTCGTGGGTCGTTCGGTGGAACTCACGGCTGCCCATTATAACCGATTCGTCGCTCGACGAGGACGACCACTACACCACTGTCGACTCCACCGAGATTACCGAGGCGCTCGGGAGGCCAGACGACGCCCTCGCAGGGGCCGGCTCTGCGGAGTGTTTCGTAGTTCTCTCCCGACGTAGCTTCGTCGAATTTCGAGGGTTTCGATGGACCTATGCCCGTGTTCACCGCGACGCTGCCGCTCGTGACACCGAAAGTATAAATGAATCGACTCGACGAAACCGTACGTGTGCCTGCGTGTGGCGTCGTGTCTGCCGTCGGTCAGTCCTCGTGTCGAGTCGGGGCATTTAGGTAGCACTGCGGCTGGATTTTTTCCTGACAATCTCGACGTTGTGACACTGCCGACAGGCGTACTCGGTGATCCTCGTCGTCTCGTCGTTGTAGTTCATGTCCTCGCCACAGCAGGTACATCGGATCATACACTCATTTACACGTACCCACATTATTAATCGTTATGGTTACGCCGAGTTCGACGGTCCGTACCGGTTCCGCTCGGCGGCCGGCGAGACCATCGCGACCACGGCTACTACCCGGGCACGGTCGTCAGCGACCTCGAACCCGTCTGTGCGTGGGGAATCGACCAGACCGCAGCATACCCCATCAGACAACCGAGAACGGCCGGCAGGTGTACCGTGGCCGCGGACGCCTTCCTGACCCGTGTCGATAAATATAATGATAGACCATAATAAAGTTCAAGACACACGAGCCCATATGATACGTTGTCATGTGTCACGGCGATCGATTCCAGACACGAGCGACCGAGGACGAACCGACCGCGGTCACCGACACGACCGACGAGATTGAGACGGACGAGTCACCCGAACGCGACCGCGGGGAGGTGCCACGGCCGACGACATCCACGCTCGCCGCTCCGCTGCGAGCCTTCCGCCGTGTCAGGGCGGCGCTCTCGCGCTGACGTCCGGTCCGTCGCTCAGGCGTCGGTCCGACGAACGGGACACACACCACTAATCGTACGTTTTTTCGGCAAACTCCTGCGCGAGTACGACCTCCGCGTCGTGCCGCCTCCTCCGACGGCCCGTGGGTGCGGTCACACTGCGTTTAGCTCATCCCGGCCGGGACGCGTCGAGCGTCGTCGTGAGTTGGTGTCGCGTCTGGAGCCCAGTGTGGAATCGGTCGACCGTGTCTGCCTGGTGCTCCGGGCACGCCGGGACGACGACCGCGCCGTCCGCGACCGGAATCATCGGTTGCGTCGGATTCCGGACCGCGAGCCGACAGCTGGGACACTGGATGCCGCCAGCCGGTCTATGCCGGAGGAGGTCGGCCGACCCCCGAGTCGTGAGGCCACAGGCTGCAGCGAACTGTTCGACGTGCTCGTCACAGCCGACGAGCGGGACCGTGAGTTCGTCGACGAGGAGAAACGAGAGCGCGTCCCGGGTCTGCCCGCCGACAAACAGTGCGGTCCGGCACGCCTCACACTGGATGGGCGGTTCCGCCGACAGGTCGTCCGACCGCTGCTGGTACGTATCCATGAGAACGATTTCGGTAACTGTATGTACTGGACAGAGACTCCTAAATGATGTGACTCTCCGGGCCGCGGACACGCCCCGGCCTGCCAGCCCGGTCCACGCCGGGCGGGCGCGAGACGACCCGGGCTGACCGGCCACGGACTGATACCTGCGGAGGCTAATTCACACGCATGGCGAACTCAGACACGGTCCTCGTGGTCGGCGGTGGTGTGACGGGTGCCGGCGTCGCGCGCGACCTCTCGCTTCGCGGCGTCGATGTGGTCCTGGCGGAACGGGACGGTCTGTCGAGCGGCACGTCGAGTCGGTCACACGGTCTCCTCCACAGCGGGGCCCGCTACGCGGAGTCGGACCTGCGCGGTGCCGAGGAGTGCATCCAGGAGAACCGCATCCTCAAATCGACTGCGGGTGCCTGTATTCGAGACACCGGCGGCCTCTTCGTCCAACTCGCCGCCGACGACCCGGCGTACTTCGAGCGAAAACGCGAGGCCTGTGCGGACGCCGCCATCGAGACGGAACTGCTCGATACCGATGCGGTCCGTGAGACCGTCCCCGAACTCAGTGCGACCGTCGAGCGCGCGTTGTGGGTCCCGGACGCGGTCGTCTTCCCGTCTCGACTCGTCGCGGCGAACGCGGCCGACGCGGCGGCCCACGGTGCGCGCATCCTCCCGCACTCGCCGTTAGAATCGCTTCGTGTCCGGAACGAGCAGGTCGTGTCGGCACAGCTGGGCGGGACCGCAGACGAGACAATCGAACCGGACTACGTCGTGAACGCGGCCGGCGCGTGGGCCGGCCAGGTAGCCGCCATGGCCGGACTCGAGGTCACGATGGCACCGTCACGCGGTGTGATGATTTCCGTCGCGTACGACCAGTGTGAGCCGGTGTTGAACAGGTGTCGTGTCCCCGACGATGGCGATATCGTCGTCCCACACGACGGCGAGGTCGTCCTCGGGACGACGAGCGTGCCGGCGTCGGACCCGGACGACTGCGAACGTGCCGACTGGGAGGTCGAGACCTGCATCGAGGAGTGCGCGGCCATGCTACCCCCGGTCGCCGACGCCGAGATCACGCGGACGTGGTGGGGTGTGCGACCGCTCTACGCGCCGGACGAAGCGGGGCAGGACCGGCGCGGCATCTCGCGGGGGTACAGTCTGCTCGACCACGCCATGGACGACGTCGAGAACGTGGCCAGCATCGTCGGCGGGAAACTGACCACCTATCGCCGGATGGCGGCGGCGACCGCCGACCTCGTCTGTGACCGACTCGGCGTCGCCGCAGACTGCGTGACTGCCGACCGGTCACTCCCCGGCCACGACGACCCGGCCCGACTGGACGAGTACGTCGCCCGGTTCGACAGCCGGGGCCCGACGGACACCGACATCGTGAGCTGAGAGACCGCGCCGACGGGTGTCGGCGTCCACTCACAGCGTGCCGACGGTGTCCAGTCTGAGCGGCCGCCCTATACGACCGACAGCGTGGGTCCGTCCGCTCGTGTGATGATGCCCGAACCCGACACCGTCCGTGACCGCCTCCAGAAACCGACGGTATAGATGGAGGGCCCACAGATAGGCAGTCGACGGTCTGCTTCCGAGCGAAACGGCTCGTTTCACGACCGAGTTCTACTCGTTCGCCAGTAGCTTTGAGCAGTTCGCGAACTGGTCCAGCGCGGCGTCAACTATTATTGACTGTAAGACATTACACTGCTATGGGTGTGCTGATCGCAGTCAGCGACGATACTCAGTTTGAGACCGTTCTAACCGTGGGAGTACAACTGGCCGTTGGGTTGAGTCAAGAGCTGTACGTAACCCACATAACGGCGACTGAGACTGCATCTGGCGACGAACAGGCGTTCCGCGATAACGTTCGGGAGTCGCTGTCGGATGTCGACGTCCCCGTCGAAGTCGACCTCGAGCATCTGAGTCGTGGTGGACTCCGCTCGGGAACAGCCGTCGGCAAGCAACTTCTCGAAATTGCAGAGGATACGAGTATCGACCATATCGTAATTGGGCACCGGTCGAAAAGCCGGTTGAGCACGGTTCGTGAAGGACACACTGGCTTCGTCGTCGCCCAAGAGGCAGCAGTCCCAGTGACAATCGTTCCCGACACAGTGGAGTCGTAGGCGATACGTTGCCCAGGACTCGGCCAGGACAGGTAGTCCCGGTATCGAGAACTGCCCAACCGGTATAACCGTGGCCGTCTGCGTTCGCTGCTGCACCGACTCTCCCCGTTCGACACGCGACTTTTATAAACCAATTTATATTTCACGGAGCCGAACGGTCGCATTTCGAGGGCTGCAATCCCGTTGTTTCAGTGGAAACGACGAACGCAGCAGGTCAACCGCCTCGGGGTCAAGCCCCGAGGCTTGTCAGTGGACTCCCGTTCTAACCGGGTAATTCGGCAGGCGTGTACTCGCCATTCACGTTCAATGTCCCTGACTTGAGGGCCAGTTGACTGTCAGCCCATCCATCGTGAGACTTCTGCCCGCGATGGATATACCCGCAATACCTGTTGGCGATGTTCTTCGCCGCGTTGTAATCCGCGTTCGCCTTGTATTCGCAGTCCTGACACTTGTACTGCTTGTCGTCACGGTTGCCCTTGTGAGTAAAACCACAGTACGAGCACCGTTGACTCGTGTACGCCGGGTTCACGAAGTCCACGAACAACCCTGTAGACTCGACTTTGTACTCAACAAGTTCCACGAACTTCGCATACGCCCACTGCTGGAACTTCGAGCCGTTGGCAATGTTCTCACGGATATCGTCAAGATTCTCGAAAATAATACCGCCAACATCCGCGTTGTGGGCCTCCGTGATGAGGGCGTTCGCTCGGTTGTGGAGCCAGTCCAACGACCAGTCTGAGAAGCGACTGCCGATGGACTGAATCGTGAGGTGAGCCGACCGCGTACCCGTCTGTTGCAGTTTGGCGCGGCGTTGCTCGTACTGGTCGCGCTTGTGGGTGAGATAGTCCGCTGAACCGAGGAACTCACCCGTGGAGGTGACGGCGAACGCGCCAGTCACGTTCAAATCCACGCCGAGAACCACTCCGCTCTCGCTGGATTCGTCATCGTAACTGGCTTTTTGACGTTCTGTCCCGTCAACCTCGTAGTCTGGGTTTTTCAGGGTGACGTGCAGGTAGAACGTGTCGTCCTGCTCGTCGTACTGGAGTGTGGCGTTAGAAGCATCCCAGTCGTCGCTCTCGTAGTACCTGCTGAACGGTGTGTCTTCGCGGTCGTCTTCGGTCGGAAGGACGTATTCGACGGTGACTCTACCGTTCGGCGTGGAGAGCGTTGCGTGGTCGTCGTTGAACGTCGCGCTCCGCTTGTCGTACACGACGCTCCACGAGTCGAACTCAGGTTGACTGGTCTTCTCGCCCTGTTTCAGCTTCTCGACCCCGCTCGTGACGGCTTCGATAGCGCGTCGGATGCCTTTTTGAACGAGGTTGGCGGTGAGGTCGGTTTCCTCACGTAACTCGCCGTAGAGGGCGTCTTCGGCCCTGCTCTTGCTGGTGACGCAGTAATCGTCGTAGCACCATGCCCAGCCGCTGGTGCGATTGGCGCAGTAGAGGAATTGGGTTTTGGTTTGATGGAGGTCGGCACGACGCTGTTCTGGTACGTTGAGTTTGATTGGCACGGTGCGTCGTGTCGCGTCGTCCATCTGTGGTTCATATCGATATTTTTGCCTAATAACAATTTAGGTGTGGGGTGGGGAGTCGGCCTTGCTGTTGGGCGTTGTTTGTGTCAGTGAGTGTCGGCTTCCTCCACGGGGTCAAGCCCCGTGGCATCCGCCTCGACAGCCTGTGAATCGCAGACTCGTTAGACGTCTCACATCCAGAACACGGTGTGCGACCGCTGTTCGGTTGCAGTGCCGTCGGGAACCGATTCGTGTCGGTAACCGAAGCCGTGGGTGGTGAAGCGTCCTCGGACGCACGTATGCCGTCCGTGGTCCATCTCCCGGGACTCGCTGCAGTCGTCGACGAGCTCTGCGCAGCGACACGTTCCGGAGTCCTTCGCACTCGATGGCCCCTGACAAAATTCCGGACCACCGCTGGGCAGCGTTTATGTACGTCGTAAATATAACAATTAATCATGGGTCATATTATCGGCACGGTCTCTGAAGTAATGTCGACCCCCGTAATAACGGCTCCTCCTGCCCGGACGCTCACCGCCGTAACTGAACAGTTACTCGAGGAGGGTGTCGGTTCGGTCGTCCTCGCCACGGAGACGCCAGACGGTATCGTCACCAAAACTGACCTCCTGGCGGGATACTCGACGTACGACGCCCCAGCCGAGCAACCTGTTTCAGCCGTGGCGTCGACGCCCGTGGTGACGATCCATCCGGACCAACCACTGTCCACCGCTGCCCGCAGACTCGATGAGCGCAAAATTAAGCATCTGGTGGTCGTCGACCAGGAAATCGAGGGGGTAGTTACGACGACCGATATCCTGAATCAACTCGGATCGACGACGACGGGGCTAATCAACGAGGTGGCCGCCAGCGACGAGTGACTGGACGCTGGAGTCAACCACGACACGAACTCGACTCCCGATGTCCACCTGTTCGGACGCCATAGCGCCGACCGGCCGCTGCGTTTCTGCACGGATTCCGTGAGTGACACGATCTCTCGAACGCGGTGTTCCTCGCCGGTCAACTCGGCTACCGGACCGCCGTTACCTGAGTAGGACCGAACTGTCGGCTCAACTATACCGATTAATTGGAACCCTATCGAAAAGTGGTCTACACGCTCTCTGTCCGCTTCGACCGGTTTTTGATAATACTGGTTTTGACATTTTCCAGACCGACGCAGGTGTGCCGGCCGTCTCTTCAAGCGTCGCCTGAGTCAAATCGGCCGACGTTCACCGCTATACAAACCCCTGAGGCGTAATCGGCGGTTCAACGGACTCGAAGATTTATAGCTATGGGGTGTGTTTACAGTAGCCATGGAAGACGAAACGAACGGACTCATACACCTATACCACGGGCCTGGAAAAGGAAAAACAACGGCAGCGGTCGGCCTGTGTGTTCGTGCGCTGGGTCACGGACAGACGGTCACCCTCCTCCAGTTTATGAAGGGCACCGGCAACGAGGTCAACCAGTATGGAGAGGTGCAGTTGCTCATGTCGCTCGACGACGCTGTCGTCAAACAGTTTCCGACGGGGCACGCTCAGTCGGCGGACGCCCTCTCCGACGCGGAACAGGAGGGGTTGAACTCTGCGCTGGATATCGCCACCGAAACGCTCGGTGACGGACAGAGTGATCTGGTCGTCCTCGATGAAATACTGACGTTGCACTCAATCGGGGTCATCGACGAACAGCGACTCCTCGCGGTGCTTCAGAGCAAGGCCGACTCGGTTGAACTGGTCATCACGGGCCGCGAGGCGCCGACAGGGGTAATAGATATGGCCGACTACGTGAGCTACATTGGGTCGGTGAAACATCCATTTCAACGTGGAATCAGCGCTCGGGTCGGTATCGAGTACTGACCGACAGCCGCAGTTTCCGGACACGTAGGACGCGTAACCCGTGAACCGCCACGGGGCCGAGCCCCGAGGCACGCGGCCTGCTCAGTGTGTAACCTGAGAACCGTCGTTGAGCGATACACTGTTACCCAACAGCCACACAGTACCGGTAATGATGTCCGTCTCGTTGTTCTGCACCGTCGAGTTCGACGGGACGAAAACGAGCCAACCACAGAGCATCATCGCGAGCGCATTCAGGAATGCAATGGTCGAAGCGGACCTGCAGTACCAGTCGCTTTCCGTCGAGAAAGAGGATATGCTGAACGAGTACACCGAGACAGTGCCAACACGAGCAACGGTGACGTTGACCGCCGAAGCAATCGATGTGGATGCTGTCGCGGACTTTCGACCGTGGATCGAGCGACAGATGAATCATCAAGTGGGAGATTCCGTGTACGGAGTCACGATTACAGCGCTTTCCTGACCAAGAGCAGTAAGTAGTGTCTGGTATTATTTCCGATACTCCATCCAAAACCGGAGGAGCGCGCGGTCCTAGCGAGCAGCGGTATGGACGCCGACAGCTCCCGCGTCGACATCACCTGGCAAACTCACCGCAGGCTCGGCAGTTCGCTTTCTCCGAACTCGACTTCGCGATCCGGGTGTACAGGCCGCTCGATGTGCCACGAGATTCTACTCCTTGGCCGGGTCGCAGCCGAGTTGCTGTCCACAGTCCGGGCAGACGTAGACGACGTTAAATACCGACTCCGTACTCCGTATCGACTCGGCGTCACAGTCAGCACAGGTGACTTCCATGCGTTCTCGATTCGACAGAGGGTATGAGAGGGATTAAGACTGTTGTAATTTTGACCGCCTCCCACGGCTGAGGCCGTAGGCTTTCGCCTCGCCACCGCTGCACCACGCTGTTGGAGCGTTCTGTACGCAGCACAGCGCCTGTATCAGTTGCTGCGGACTCCAACAGAGCCGGATGGCCTGTCGCTGACCGGTTCGCTTCCGCGCTTTCTACCTGACCCACGTTCGGGGACGACTGATAATCCCACGAACCCACAACGGGAGCGAGCCACAAGTCACCTAACAGTTCACAGAGCAGGGTCTCCTCCTCTAATTGCTCGGTAGAAGATGCACGCATACTGTGACCAGCGACACCTCACTGAACGGTTATAAGCTGAACAGGCGCAATACCACGGCCTTCAGGCCGTGGATACGCGCCGTCACTCAGTGGCCCATTCCACCGACGCTGGCAGGGCTGGATATTCCACGCCAAACACAGCCTTTAGTCAACTCTGTTTCATAACTGGTTATGAATACAGTACGATGCTGGAGACAACCCGCACCTACGTTGCACGCATCACGAACCACTCGCGGGTTCGTGACGACCTCGACCAGTGCGGGTTCTCCGCGTCGAAACTGTGGAACGTCGGTCGCTACTACATCCAAGAACGGTGGGACGATGACAGTGAGATACCCGACGAAGCCGAACTGAAATCAGAGTTGAAAGACCACGAACGCTATAGTGACCTCCATTCTCAGTCAAGTCAGCGAGTTCTCGAAGAGCTTGCTGAGGCGTTCACGGGCTGGTACAACTCCGACAATGGAAACAACCCACCGGGCTACCGGAAACGTGGTGACCGACACCCGCGCTCCACCGTGACGTGGAAGAAACGAGCCATCAAGCACGACGACAAGCACGGCCAACTCCGCCTCTCCAAAGGGTTCAACCTGAAAGAGTCACGGTCTGACTTCATCCTCGTAGAGTACGAAACCCGCCCCGATGTAGAAGTCGAGAACATCCAGCAGGTGCGTGCCGTCTGGAACGGCGACGAGTGGGAACTACACATCGTCTGCAAGAAAGAAATTCCAGTCGAAAACGCACCGGGTGACAATACAGCAGGCATCGACCTCGGTATCAGCAACTACCTCGCCATCGACTACGAAGACGGCGAGAGTGAACTGTATCCGGGGAACGTGCTGAAAGAGGACAAGCACTATTTCACCCGCGACGAGTACCAGACCGAAGGCGAGAACGGGCCGTCGAAACGTGCGCGGAAGGCTCGGCAGAAACTCTCCCGACGCAAAGACCACTTCCTCCACACGCTCTCGAAACACATCGTACAACAGTGTGTCGAAGAAGGCGTGGAGAAGATAGTGGTTGGCGACCTCAGTGACATCCGCGAGGATGAGAACGGTGACTCGCGGAACTGGGGTGCGTCGGGGAACGAGAAACTCCACGGATGGGAGTTTGACCGCTTCACTCGTCTGCTCGAATACAAGGCTGAGGAACACGGTATCCTCGTTGACCGTGTGGGCGAGGAGAACACGACCAAGACTTGTTCGTGTTGCGGGCAGATTCGTGACTCGAATCGTGTGGAGCGCGGTCTGTACGTTCGCTCGTCGTGCGAGAGGACGATGAACGCAGACGTGAATGGTGCGGTGAATATCCGACGAAAGATAACTCAGAGTCCCCCGACCGGGGATATGAGTAACGGCTGCTTGGCACAGCCTGGAGTGTTCCTGTTCGACCGCGAGAGCGGGTCGTTCAACACGAGAGAGCAGGGAGACTGCAAACTCTAATATCCCAACGTTCGGGATTCCTCCGTCTTCAGGCGGAGGAGGATGTCAATCGAGGTGCTGTGCAGGATACAGAGGCTGAATCAGCAGTTGACAGTAGTATGTCTCATATCGGTGGCGGACTGATCCAGGACAGCAGGCGAGCAGTTAGAACCCATCGCGTTGGGTTCATAACCTGCCGGAGTGAACGACATCGGCGTGTCGAGGAAGGACACCACAGTGGGTGCAACGACGGCCGTGACGAGCGAGCGGGCCCGCTGGGGGCTGCTGGCGGGCGCGACCCTCATGTCTGTGGGGCTCGGCGCCTACGAACTGGTCCCGGCGAGCGTGACGCCGCTCATTCGGTCGTCGTTGGGGGTCAGCGCCTCCGAGGCCGGCCTGCTCGTTGGTGTTACGTTCGGGACGGGAGTCCTCACGAGCACCCCGGTCGGGGTCGTGCTTGACCGGACGAACTCACGGCACGCCACCGTGGTGGCGGTCGGGCTCCTGCTCGTCGCCGGAGTGTGGGGTTGGCAGGCTGCGACCGCGGGCGCCTACTGGTCGCTTGTCGCCTCACGTGTCCTCGGTGGCGTCGCTTACATCGTCGTCTGGAACGCGGGCATCGATATCGTCGGGCGCTCGTTCGACCCTGCCAGACAGGGGACGGCCGTGGCGACGTTCACCGCAGGCGGGCCGGTTGGCTTCGCCATCGGGCAGGGCACCGGCCCCATCGTCGCCGAGCAGTTCGGATGGCCGGCGATCTTTCCCATCTTCACGGGCATCGCGTGCGCAGGAGTGATGATATTCTGGCCGACGAGTCGCGGCAGCGGACACGCCACCGGGACCCCGGTGCCGGCGCTGTCGGACCTCGGCCGCGTCGTCACGAACCGCCGCGTCTGGACGGTCGCCCTGCTCGGATTTCTCGGCTACGCGCTGTACCTGTTCGTCAACAGTTGGGCCCCGTCGTATCTCACCGAAGACCTGCAACTGTCGCTGGAGTTCAGTGGCGCACTCGTTGCCCTGTTTCCGGCCGTTGGCGTGCTCTCGCGAGTGACTGGTGGTATCCTCTCGGATAGTCTCTTCGGCGGCCGCCGCCGCCCGGTCGTCCTGCTCTCCTTCGTCGTGGCGACGCCCATCGTCGCGGGCTTCACCGCGATTCGGACGGTCCCCGTCGTCGTCGCGGCGCTGCTCGCCGCCGGATTCGCCATTCAACTGTGTCTCGGCCTCGTCTTCGCGTACGTCCGTGAGCTGGTTGAGCCAGCCGTCGCCGCGACGGCCGTCGCCTTCCTCACGAGCGTGGGCCTGGCGGGGGCGTTTATCGCACCCATCGCTGCCGGGCGGCTCATCGACGCCTCGAACTACGAGACTGCCTTTCTCGTCGCTGGCATCCTCGGAGTGCTCGGAGCCCTCCTGGCGTGGAACGCGCCGGAACCAGAGAAAACGTAGCCACGAACGCCATGCGGTGTGGTGACGAGGGCCGTCTGAACGGCGACTCTCTGATCGTCGATGAACCGACAGAGTGCTACGAGCGACAGGCCGGCCCGCTCTCGGGACGAACGTCCTCGACCGGTCTCTCGAAGCGGCGTGTGCGAATAGCCCGACCGGCGCACGGCCCGTGTTCGAGCCAGCGGTGTTTGCCCCTGCCGGTATAGAGGGTGCCGGTCCGTGCTGCTCGGTCCATCCAGTTCGGTGGTGGCCGATTCACGCGTGGGATTACGCACGCCAGTCAGAGTCCCGAACTAATCTGATATCTGACCCCGTGTTCGGCACGCACAGTCGTCCTGCCGGATGATTCGTGAGATAACGTAACCTGGACCAATCCGTTGGATGCAGTTTTTCGCAGTCCGGCACTTCTGTGTCGGGACTTTTCGAGAGGTCCCGCTGAGGGTCGAGAGACTTGCGGCCTCGCTGGCCGGCACGTGCCGACACGGGGCCGTCGCGAGAGAGATGGGGACGATGTCGCCGCCCTGCTCGATACCGGCCTTGTTCGTCGAGCCACAGATTGTGTCCTCTGCCGGGAAGCCCCGTGCCTGCTTCAGCTTCTGTGGTTTATCTGATTGCGGAATCCAGTCCCCATAGTCATGCTTCGGGGACACAGGGTAGAAAACGGTGACTGGCTTCCACAGCGCCGAGTGGCTCGTCAACGGCGCCGAGGCCGGACTGGTCGTCGTTCAGGAAAAACGGGCCTGCCACCCCGGCTGGACTCCTCGACACTGTGACGATTATCGGCGGCCGGTCGATGTCGCGCGTACTCGACCGCGAGGCGTGCGGGGACCGACCCGTCGTAGCCGACGAGAGGTGACGTCCCTCGGTTCCGTCACCGACGGGTGTGAATCCGGGCGCAGTCGGTCCCGTCAGCTTTGTGTCAGCGGCCCACCTATGTCACGTATGACAATCGACGCGCTAACCGGCGACGCGGTGCTCGCAGCGCTAGCACGGTGTGAGCGCCGTGCAGTCCCGACGGTGGCCCTCGCCACCGACCTCGACGCGCCGAAACCGTACCTCACCACACATCTTCAGCAGCTAGCCTGCCAGGGACTGGTAGGGTTCAACACCCACCGCGGCGTACGCCGTTGGCGACTGACCGCGGCCGGGCGAGCGGCGACCCGGGACGGCGACCGGTCAGGAGACTCGACGGGCCCGTTCGACGGGCAGTGACCCGCGCTCGGTCGGCGTACCGAGAGTCACTCCCGGCCAGGGCGTGGTATGCGCTGCTCGGGTGGTCGGCGTCCGTGTCGCGTTGGACGGCGTCTCGACACACGGCCTGCCGGCACCGTACCGAACCGCGGCACGGGTAGCGGAACTGTGGCCGGGCGCCGTCTCTCTCGGCCAGTAGCTTCCCGCAGACCGCCCCGGTGGCGTGGCCCCAGTCACAGTAGTTTCCTGAGGAACTCGACGACCGGACCCAGGCCCGGACTCGGACCCGGACCCTGACCCTGTCCCGGCGCGTCACAGCCCCGTCAGAGACGGCTGCGGGGCGCGCCTCGTCTCGCCGACCGAGACTGCGGAGCGATTGTCCCGGAAACGGGAGTGAATCGGTGTGTTCAGGTGGCTGGCGCCGGAGTATCGGACGATGGGCTACGACGGACTCCTGCTCGACCACGACGGGGTCATCGTGACGCTGGCCGACCGGGCCGCAATCGACCGCGCGGCCGGCGCCGCATTCGAGGACGCGGGGATCGACGACCCCGACCCGGCGGACGTGGACGCCATCAGCATCGGCGTCGACCCTGCCGACGTGCGCCAGTTGGGCCGGACCTACGACGTCGACCCGGCGACGCTGTGGCGCCACCGGGACGACCGGATCGAGACGCTGCTCCGGGCGGCGACCCGTGATGGGCGAAAACAACCGTACGAGGACGTGGACGCGCTCGCCGGAGTCGACCTGCCGCTCGGGGTCGTCAGCAACAATCAGACCCGGATCGTCGATGACGTACTCACCCACCACGGACTCGCGGCCCTGGTCGGGACGGTACGGGCACGGGACCCGACGCTCGCGAGCCTCGAACATACGAAGCCCGAACCGGACTACCTCACGGCCGCGATGGCCGACCTCGGAATCGACCGGCCGCTGTACGTCGGTGACAGCGAGAGCGACGTCGAAGCGGCTCGCCGAGCCGGTGTGGACGTGGCGTTCCTGCGACGCCACCACAACGCGGACCGTTCGCTGGCCGTCGAACCGACATACGACGTAGCGAGTCTCCACACAGTCGTCGAACGACTCTGCGAGGCGGACTGAGGTGACGGACGTTAGATGAGGGCCACCGCGGATGCGGGCGACAGCGTGACAGAGACACCCCGATGCAGAGGAGACGGGGCCCTCTGTCCAGGCAGTTTCCCGTTCGCGGTGCGCCATCGACTCGGTGCCAGTGGCCGGGTCTGGCCAGACGCCGACAGACTGCCAGTAACGACGGAGCGACGGCTTCGATTTCGGCTTCCGCCGCATTCTCGTTTGGCTCGAAGTGGGGAGTCGCTTGGGCGACTTCGTCGGTCAGCGTCCGTGCGAGGTCGGCACTGCTGTGCCGGTCACGGACTTCGATAGCTGGGCGCATCGTCGCAGGACTGCGATTCTTGTAGACGCCCGCTGCCGACCCGTAGTGCCACTGGACGGTGGCGACGATGTCGACCCCGAAGCCGACCTCCTCGCCGGCGTCGGTCAGCGCGTCACCGAGCCCCATAGGACCGTCAAACACAGCCAACTGGCCCGTGTCAGCTCTTCCCGCACAGCCCTCATGATGATTCAGCCCTTTCATAGAGTAATGACTGAGACATCGACGAGCGGGTGGTGGCGCTGAGCCTGTCGAGTCTCCGCGCGTGGTCACCGCCGGTCCTCGACGCCCGATACCGCGACGCCGGCCTGTTCGTCCTGCTGGCAGTTCTGTTCGGCGGGTCGTTCATCGCGATCAAGACCGGGCTCCGGGAGCTGCCGCCAGTACTCTTCGCGGGCCTTCGGTTCGACATCGCGGCCGTCCTGCTGGTCGGCTACGCCGCGCTGACACGGCCACGGTCGTCGTGGCTTCCCCGCACCCGCGGCGACTTCCTTGGTATCGGCGTCGCCGGACTGTTCCTGGTCACGCTGAACAACGGCCTGCTGTTCCTGGGCCAGGGGCCGACCACGCCGGCGATGGCGTCGGTGATGTACGGGCTGAACCCCGTGCTCGCGCCCGTGTTCGCGTGGTGGCTGCTCGGTGACCGCCTCTCCTGGGTGGGTGCACTCGGCATCGGCGTCGCGCTGGCCGGTGTCGTCGTCATGGTCCAACCCTCGCCGTCGACGCTCACGAGCGCGAACAGTATCGGGCAGTTGCTCGTTCTCGGGGCCGCCAGCGCGGTGGCGCTTGGCTCCGTCCTCCTCCAGCGGGTCGGTCCCCGGATGGACAGCCTCCCGTTGACCGCGTGGGCGATGGGGCTGGGTGCGGTCTTGCTCCACGGCGTCAGTCTCGCAGCCGGCGAGCCGGCCGGCAGCGTAACGCGGATGGGGACGGCGACGGTCCTCAGCCTGCTGGTCGTCGCCATCCCGTCGACCGCCGTGGCATACGCCATCTACTTCGGTCTCATCGGTCGGGTCGGGCCGGTCCGGACGAACCTCGTGGCGTACGTGGTCCCCGTCGTCGCGGCCCTGTTCGGCTGGCTCCTGCTGGCGTCGGGGGTCACGGTCTGGACGGTCGTCGGCTTCCTCGTGGTCGTCACCGGCTTCGCACTGGTCGAGCGAGCGACTCTCCGGGCGGAAGTCGTCCGGTTCAGGCGGCGTCTTTGGGACGATAACCTGCCGTCGAGTCCGCCCTCGCGTGACGACTGAGACGGCAGCACACGGACACTCTGGACGGGGCGGGCGCACCTGCGAGACGATGACAGACCGGAGTCGTTCGTGTCGCGGGTCGTCAGTACGGTAGCGACCGATACTGTTCGCACGGCCGACGTGAGCTTTTTTACACCGGTGGCCGGTTTCAGGTTGGCAAACGAACGCGAGGGTGTCGGCCGATCGTCTGCCGGGGACGTGACGTGGTATCCCGGCGAGCCGCGGCACGCGGTCAGCCGAGGAACTGTCGCTGGCGGGCACCCCGGCGGATAGCCGTCCTGAGCGCGTCGTCGTCGTCCTGTTGGAAGGCGTCGATGGCCGTGTCGGTCGCCGCCCGGTGTGTCTCCTCCGGGTCGACGTCGACCATATCGGCGGCCGTCTCGAGCGCGTCCTGGGACAGGTCGAGTACGTCGGTACACCGCGGGTTGTAGTATTGGGCGGCGTCACGGAGGTTCTGGAAGAACGCGGGGAACACGTCGCGGACGAACGCACGGTCCTCGTCGGTGAGCGCGTGGCATCCGAGGAGCGTCGGCGGGCAGCCGACGCTGTACAGCGCCGCGGTGTAGCCGATGGCCCGCGGGAGAGCGTTCTCGCCGACCTCGCGGGAGTAGCCGAACAGGCCGATGTGGAGCTTGCGCGCCCGCCGGTCAGGCACCGCACTCGACAGCCGGTTGACCGTCGAGGCGATCGCGTCCACCTGGTCGGCGTATGCGGTTGCCGTCCGGTCGACGATGTCGAGCGCCCGTTCCTCGTCGAACGCCGGCGGGGCCGCCCCCAGTTCGGCCTGTTTGAGCGTTTCGATGCCCTCGCGGACGGTCTCGATGGGGTAGTCGTACTTGAACGCCGACTGGACGGTGAACGTCTCGACCTCGGGATAGGCCTCGGTGACCGCCGCGGCCCGTTCGGGCGTCAGGTTGCCCCTGAACGGTGCGGACCCGGCACCGAGCATCGGGTGGATGTCGATGTCGCGGTCGTCGGCCATCCGGTAGAGCCGCCGGAGGCTCACTTTGTTGATGAGGTCGGCGGCGAGCGAGCCGTAGTTCAACGCGGGGTCCGACCGGGCGAGGAAGACGCGCACGTCGTTGAGTCCCTGCGCGGTCGCGTAGTCGCCGACGATGTCGTCGGCCTGGAGCAACGCGTCGCGCTGTTCGATCAGCGGGATGACGCCGACGGTCGTCGGCCGGAACTCGCCGACCCAGTCCTCGACGGTCCGGTCGCCCCAGACCGTCTCCGCGCCCTTGCCGGCGACGAACGACCGGTAGTACTCGTGGACGGCGTTGAGCTGGTCGGCGTCGGTGACCATCGGAATGATGACCTCGAAGATGGGTGGGACCGTCTCGATGTCGCGGTCCTCGGCGAACAGCTTCGCGGCGTCGAACGACCGCGGGATGCTCTCCAAGATTTCGAGCAGTATCTTCGCCTCTGAGACCTCAAGGTCGGGGTTCGGCCCCCGGATGGTCAGCCGGAAGTCCTCGCCGAGTCGCGTGTCCGTGAAGAAATCGTCGTACCGCGAGAGGAGCTTCTTGACCGCGTACTCGTCGCCCTCCTTGCCCTCGAAGTCCCACATCTGTTCGTCACAGCCGAGGTGGGAGGCGACGTAGTACCCCTCCTGAATCTCGTCTTCGCCCTCGATGACGTCCCCAGCGGTAAAGAATGGGAGTGTCGCGTTGTCCGGGTGTTGTGTGCTCAGCACCCGTGGGGTGTCGGTCATAGAGTCATATCGGCGTCGAGAAACTAAAACCCCGAGCCAAACGGGAGACAGGTGGCCAACCTGTGTTCGGTGTCTCGCCGACGGACCATCGGCCGTGTTCGTAACCGGGCCGCGATTCTCGCCGCCGCTACGATAGGTCGTTCATGCGTCCGTTCCGGTTTCCTGCCCTGCTGGCGAATCGCGACCGTGATGATGAACGGGAACCCACCGGCGAGGACGATACCATCGAGCGCGACACTGTTGCCGGTGGGTGCGAAATCATACTAAGAACCGATGACTGCCGTCGTTGCCGTCTGGTCTGCAGTGGGAATGCCGAGGCGGTGGACGCCAGGAGATACAGACCGCTCAGCAGCGTTCCTCGTCAGGTGCTCGGTTGCCGACTCGACTGCCCGGGGGGAGGGTCGGACCGGCACTGGCTTCCACCAGTCGGCACCAGGCACCAAACCCAATTAGGTCTGCGGACCTAGGATGTGGAAAATGAGCAGTTACAGCCCGCCAGACGACGAGGAAACCTCCGGTAGCGAGGCCACCGACGGCAGGGACGTCGGTACTCAGCGGAGCTTCGAAGCGGTGGCGGGGCTCAGCCGAGTGGAGAAAGCTATCGGTATCCTCGCGGTTGCGATAGCCGGTGGTGTCGTCGCCGCCCTCGCATTCGGCCAACTCGTCCCGGACTCCGCGCTCGCCGAACAGGTCGCCCGGGCGCTCCGGCGAGCTGGCATCGACGCCGGGGGAGTCCTCTCGGAACTCGGACGCGCTATCGACTCACTCCTCACATAATCGTCCCGGCCTGCCGGACCGACCGCAGAGGGAGTACGCGGACCGAAACGCCCGGACAGTAGCGCTCACACCGAGTAGCGACCGGGGTGAGTCACGCTCAGCGTGGCTGTTGTGTACTGAAAACGTGCCCATCGAAGCGGCTATACGTTCAGTCACCACAAAAAAAGGAAAATGAACCGACGGAAACTCCTCGCGACGGGTTGGTTGCTGGTAAGCAGTGGCTGTCTATCAGGCCCGGAGCAGGACTCCGAATTCGTAATCGTCAACGAACGCGACAGCGAATTAGAAGTGTCTATTCGGCTCAAAGACGGGGAAAGCGCATTCGCCGTGGAAGGATTCGTGCTTGACGGCGGCGAAACGAATCGGTTCACTGCGGGGGTACGCGGTGCCAATGTGGCAGGAGACATGGCCATCGCCGCGAAGATTCTCAGTCCGCAGGAGGCGACCTACGAGCGAGAGGAGATTCCCACAACTGCCTCGGAGTACGAAATCAGCATCCAGCCAGACAGTCTCGACATAGCGTGGGCCGGGAACTGAGTCGGACGACCCCTGCTTCCGGGTGAGTGACGCGCTGAGTGCCCGCCTCGAACCCGGCAAACATCGAATCGACCTACCCGGCTGCTCTCAGTCGGATAACGTCAGATGCAGAGGGAAAATTCAACACCGCGAGTTGCGTCCACTCTTTGCTGTGGCCCCGAGTCCTGTGCGCCGTGTCTCCGCGAACCGACCGATACCGTCTGCCCGGGATTGAACGGTTCCGAGTCGTGACCCGCTCGGGAACAACGCACTGAAATCACGCGCGATTGGAACGGCGACGCTCGTTATCGAGCCGACAGTCGCTGTTGTCATGACGCTACCCCCCTGGTTTGCCATCCCGCCTGCAGAGGGGTGCCGATGGTCTTCGAGCCGTTAGCAGATTGGGCGAGAAGCCCCCACCCTCAAGCAGCGACCGGGGTGGGGATGAATCGCCCTGTGAGGGATGTGTATATTTAAGCTTCTACAGGTGGGCAATCGAGGGACGGCGCATGGATTACGCACTCAACTGTCGGTTGTTTCCTGACAGCCAGCAGCGGGAGCAACTGGACTGGGTGCGTGACACCGTGCGACAACTCCACAACCACAGTCTGCACCGCTACAACCGGATACCCGAAACCGAGGGCACTGTCGAACAGCGCGTCACACAGGTCAGAGACGAGATACCCGATCTGAAAGACTGGTGGACTGATCTGGCGAACATCTACTCGACAGTTCTTCAACAGGCTGTTGAGCAGATCGCCACCAACATCGAAATCACTTCGCTGGACAGTTCGAGCGGATGCCGGCGTGAGTTCAGCGGGGACGGGTGTCGGAGTCGGTGTTTCCGAGCACGAAACTGTGCCCTGGCCGCTTGCGGAATTGGCGGCAAAACGGGACGTGAGACCAACGAGTGAACGCCGGTGTCCGGACTGTGACGTCCAGATGGAGCGGACGAGCGTGACAGCCGACGGAGTCGGAACCCTCTACGTCGAGGTCGAGAGAGACGGCGGCGTACTCGACCGCCTCGGTGTGGGGCACCAAACACCGCTGCACGCGTTCCTCTGTCCGGAGTGTGGAATGGCTCAACTCTACGCCGACCAGTCCGAGTAGTCCGTCGAAATCGTCGGTGGCCTCCTACGCGATATGCACCTGCATCGAGCAGCGTCGTGTTCCCCGCTCTCGGTCCTGAGATGTCCAGACAACGGCCTGCCGTCCCCTGACCATCGGACGTCGAGTAACACTGACCCGAGTCAGCGACCGAGACGCGCCCTGTACCCGGCCGGGCGCAGCGACCGTCGACGCTCTCTGGTGGGAGGCACAGCGTCGGGCCTGGACAGATACTGCGCGGCCATCTTGATACAGCGAGAGAATCCCGCCGTTCACGACGGGCGTGAATCGCGTCCATTTCAGGAACCATTCACCACAGTGCTTCCACCCTGAAATTTATTTTCTTAAATATATAGGATAACATACACCGAGGCGGCTTGACCGCCCAATTAAACGGATACTATCGGATTCATGGGAATCTACATCCGAAGGAATCCACTCCGGGTCGCTGGATTCCCAGTCCGGTAACTCTGAATCCCACTATGGAATAGGAGTAACGGCGGTCTGGCCCCGCCAGGAGACCCGTTATGCCGACCGGTCTGCAAACCAGTAAATCTCCCACCGCCTGCGGTGCGGTTCGGGAAGCCTCGCCGTCGTCGACCTACGCCCGACTGCTTGAGGGGGCTTCGCTCCCTCTCCGTTTACGCCGAGGAGGAGGTCACTTCCCCCGACTGCGGTGAAACCGAGCCCACCCAGGCGTTTTCGCGACCGGTTCACGACGTGAAGTCGGCGTGTTACTCCGAACCGGAGCGGCTCTCTTCGGCGACTGGAATCTCGATTCCGCCAGTGGACGTCTCGTCCGCCCGCGTCGCTGCTCGACCGCCGTCGGTTACCGCTGGTTGTTCCCTGACACTCATCTGGACGCCATCGATGGCAGCACCGGTCAGATAGCCGATGGCACCGCCGAGCCCCGAACTGATGCCGGTCGAAACGGGTCCTGCCCGACTCCCGGCGGCCGCGCCCAATTTCGCACCGGACTCCGCAAACCGCCGCGCGTTCGCCAGTGATTTTTCGTCGGAATCCATATTTAGTTGCACCGAATACCAGTACGTGCTGCTGATACTTGTGCTGTATGCTGGATTCGCCGGGGTGTTCCGACCGTCGTGTCGGCCGAGATACCGTGTTCTGAATCCGGTGTACAAGCACAACCGCACCGCACTCGTCCGCGGTCATCCGGCCGTCTCGGGTGGGTAACCACCACACGGCCGGTAAGTAGTCGAGGGTCGCTCGTGACCGCCTCGGAGTTGTCCTCTGCGGCGGGTGAGCACATTTTCACGACTGCCATCGCCGCCGGCTCGGTTCGCCTGCGGCTCTCGCCGGCCAGTTCCGCCCTGTCTCGCTCGTCCCACGCGCCGGGGTCGAGTGCCAGCCCCACCGAGAGGGCCGCCTACTCGATGCTGACGGGGTTATCCGAGCCTTGACCGGCTGAACGAGACGGATTCCCACACTGAGACCGGCCAGCAACAACCTTCCTGCTAATAAACAACGTTCCATGTAAAAAGGTTTGTTTACAATAGTATCGACGATCGATGCGAATTTCCAGCAGCGTTGGCTGACGGCACGAACCGCCTTATTTTCACAAATAAGAATTGGGGCGTGAGTATTATTTATTTTGTTCACAGCGAAAAATGTATGAGTGAAACTGCCAGCACGGGGCCCAACGATGTTGGCCGTGCTGATGCCATCGACGATGGGATTTTCTCACACATTCCCGACGGAAGCACGATTCCCGACTCGGAGTGGCGGGGACGGCACAAGGCATTCATTATCGCTGTCCTCTCGCATATCCCGATTCTATTCGGACTCGGGTTGGCCGAGGGCAGTGAGTCAATCACAGGGATGACTCTCCCAACCATCCCGACGGGGATGCTGGCCCTGGAGATGGGTATCATCGCGGCGTTCGCCTTTGCGGCTGCAGTCCCGCGATTGAACCGCCGACTACGGACGGTTCTGGCGGTGACCGGCCTCGCGTTCTGTTCGGGCACGCTCGTCCACGTTACTGGTGGGTACATCGAAGCACACTTTCATTTTTTCGTCGCCATCGGAATCGCGGCGATATACGAGGACTGGCTGCCGTTCGGCGTCGGAATCGGGTACGTCGTGATAACGCACATCGGATTCGGGCTGGTCAATCCAGCACGGGTCTACAACCACACTGCCGCACAGATGAACCCGTGGGTGTGGGGGTTCATTCACGGCGCGTTCGTGGCGCTGTTGGGGGTTGCGCTGACGATTCACCTGAGTTCCATCGAGAAGTCTCGGAAAGAGGCTACCTTCGAGCTCGAACGTGCGAGAGAGCGGGCCAACGAGATCGACGACCTCCAGGAGAAGCAGGCCGAAATTCAGACGCAGAAAGAGGAAGCGGAACGGCTCAAACAGGACGCCGAGGCACAGCGGCAGGAGGTCAAGGCGCTGAACAGCCATCTCGAACTGAAAGCGATGAACTATCAGGAGGCCATGGAACAGGCCGCTGCGGGTGACCTCACAGTTCGGGTCGACACCGAGAGCGAGAACGAGGCCATGTCCGACATCGGTGCTGCGTTCAACGAGATGGTCGGCGAAATCGAGGCGACTGTCACCGAGATTCAAACGTACGCTGACGATACCAGCGACAAGGTGGCTGCCGCGGAGGCGAGTACCGAGCAGGTCCTGGAGGCCAGTCAGGAAATGACCGATTCGGTCCAGGAGATTGCCGCCGGAACCGACGAACAGCGACGGATGCTGGAGGAAGTGGCCGGCGAGATGTCCGACTTCTCGGCGACCGTCGAAGAGGTCGCTGCCTCCGCACAGGACGTCTCAGGCGCCTCCGCCGAGACAGCAGATATCGCGACCGACGGACGCGAACTCGCAACCGATATGTACGACGACGCCAAGCAGGTCAAAACCGCCATCGACGACACCGTCGACACGGTGACTGCACTGGACGACCAGATGCAAGAGATCGCCAACATAACCGACCTCATCACCGATATCGCAGAGCAGACCAACATCCTCGCGCTGAACGCGAGCATCGAAGCCGCCAGGGCTGGTGAGAGTGGCGGCGACTCGGAGAGTGGCGACGGCTTCAGTGTCGTCGCGGACGAGGTCAAGCAACTCGCCGAGGAAACGCGCGATTCGGCCGAGAGCATCCAGGACCGGATCGACCAGACCCAGCAACAGACCAGCACCGTCGTCGGACAGGTCGAACAGGCGAGTCAGCTGGTCGAAAAGGAGATCGAGGCCGTCGGCGACGTGGTCGACGCGTTCGAACAGGTCGAGCGGAACGCCCAGCAGACCGACAACGGCATCCAGGAGATCAGTGACTCGACTGACAGCCAGGCGTCTAGCGCCGAGGAAGTCGTCTCGATGGTCGACGAGGTGGCCGACATCAGCGACAGGTCCGCCAACGAAGCCGAGAGCGTATCCGCCGCCGTCGAGGAGCAGACCGCATCGATGGACGAAATCAGCCAGAGTATGAAAGCCGTCGCGGGCACGGCAGACGAACTGAAGACACTACTGGGAGCGTTCTCGTGCAACGGTGCGGACGTGGCTGCCGGTCCGACCAGTCCGGCTGCAACCGACGACTGACCCCTGCCCGGTTCGGTTCGGGCCGTCTTGGTCCGTCGTCCGGACGTGCCCGTCGTAGAGAGCGAGCGGAGCGATACGGATGGCATCCCGAGTCACGACCGCGTGTAACGGCCCACGAGTCGACAGCAACGCGGACCCCGTACCGACTACACCATCTCTGTTCAGGATAGAGCGGCTGTCACCGACAGATTGGACAGGCCCGGTGCGGCGGGGTCGTCCAGAACGCTCATTTTCCCGTGGTCGGAGGGGCCCCTCGACTGTCGAACGACTCGACTTTGACGTGACGGCAGGGCACCGTTTCACACAGCGGATTGAACCGAGAAGCAGTCGCGCCGATCCCTCGTGCGACGCCGTGTGAGCACTGTGTCGGTATCGATAGCTCCGTGAAAGCGTCCCGTTGTTCGCCATTTCGAGCGGCGAGCGAATCGTGAGTTGCGCCAACCGTGACGTCTATTCGACACGGCGTCCGGGGGAGGGTGCAGCGGTAACTCGCTCAAACCGAGAGTTGCCGACCGCTGAGTGGATTTCAGTAACCTCGGAATGCGGTGTGGCTCCGACGGTGGACGTCGGCGAGTCCGAACGTCTCTCTGTCTCCGTGTGGGTAGTCGTTCAGTCTGCCTGGTACTGTGCGAGGTCGGTCTTGCTCAACATACCGACGAGTTCGCCGGCCTCGGCGACGGGTAGGTGACTACTATCGTGTTGCGTCATCGTTGCCGCTGCCTGCGTGAGCGGAAGGTCCGGCTCGACTGTCGTGACTACCGCCGTCGATATGTCCGCCGTCGACAGCGACGTGACGTCGCGCTCCTGTGCGACTGCGTCGACGAAGTCGGTGCTCGTGACGATTGAACGCGGCTCGCTCATCACCACGAGTGCGCTGATACTCGCGTTCCGCATCGTCTGTGCCGCCGCAACGAGCGACGTCTCCGTCGCGACTGTCTCGACAGGCGTAGACATACACTCCCGGACGGGAACCTCTGACTCGACGTTCATACAATTGAGTACGGCTGGTGAAATATGAGAGTTTATGCTGTGCCCGGAGCCCAGAGCGGCGCCCGCGGCCGTTGAATCGCTGTGGTGCCGGCCGCCACGTGTCCTGCACGGTCTTCGGTCCTCGGACGACAGGCCGACAGTGCCGAGGTCGAATCGATGGCTCAGTCGCTTCTGGGAGCTCGCTCGTGGACGCGCGCGTGAACAGCACCCTCCGGTCTGAGCGTTACACCGGGTTGGAACGACAGGGAGTCGGGGACCGTCTCGACGCTGTACTGCTGGAGAACGTGCGCGAGCGCGAACTGCGCCTCGGTGAGCGCGATCTGGCGCCCGATGCACACCCGCGGGCCGGCACCGAACGGAAAGTACGAGTCGTCGGCGCGACTCGCGGTCTCGCCCCAGCGGTCCGGGTCGAACGTTTCGGGCGCGTCCCACACACGGCCGTCGCGGTGGTGCGCGTACGTGGACAGGAGCAACGGCTCGTCGGCGGGGATCTCGACGCCGGCGAGAGTCGTCGGTTCGCGGGTCACCCGGGTGATGTTCCACGCTGCGGGGGTGAGTCGGAGCGTCTCCCGAACGACCTTCTCCGTGTACGTCAGCTCCGAGAGCGTCTCCCAGCCCGGGGGATCGCCGTCCAGAGTCCGCCGAGCCTCGTCGGCGACGCGCTGACGCGCCTCCGGATGGGTCGACAGCCAGTGGAAGGCGTAGGTAACCGTCAGCGCCGTCGTTTCCTGGCCGGCGGTCATAAAGAGTACGGCCTCGTCGATCAACTCGTTCTCCGAGAGGTCGACCGCCGGGTCGCGTTTGGCCTCCATGAGGGCCGTGATCATGTCCTGTGGCGGGTCCTCAGCCTCGAGGTGGTCGTCGACGAACCCTCGGGCGACCGTATCGAGCGTCTCGTTTGCCGCCTCGAACGCCGCCGAGGGGCCGGGCTGAAGCCGGTCGGGCAACAGGAAGTCCGTGATATCGGGCTCGAACTCGTCGGCGACCGCCGACAGGGCCTCCTCGACTGTCCGGCTCTGTTCGCGCGTCGTGTCCTGGCTGAACAGTGTCCGAGTGATGACCCGCATCGTCATGGTCGACAGTTCCGACACCAGATCGATTCGGCCGTCCGCCGGCCACCCGGCGAGCATCGTCTCGACGGTATCGGCTGCGACCTCGGCGTACTCGGACAGCCGCGGCCCGACGAACTCGGGATCCAGCACCGACCGTTGTTGCTCCCAGAGCGTGCCGGCGCTGGTGAGCAACCCCTGTCGGCGCTGCTGGTCCGTTCCGGTCCCCGGGCGTGCAAAGCGGTCACGGTCCGCCAGGATGTCGTGGACCAGCGACGCGTCGAGCACGACCGACACTGACTGCCCACCTGGTGGATCGAGTCTAACTAGTGGATACTGCCCGCCGTAGGCCTCCTGGACGCCGGAGAGATACCGGAGCGGGTCCTGGGCCAGTTTCGTGACGCTCCCGACAACCGGGAGCCCTGGGGGACTGTGTGCTCGATTGCTCATAGCTATCTTTCGAGGAGACGTTCAAAAACCTTCGCCTGCGGCCGATAGTGACATTCAGATCGGCGACTCCCCGCGCGACGGCGAACGCTGCGACCGGGTCACCTGCGGCCTCGCGCTCGGTGTCGTCGAGACAGTTCGGGAGCGAACCGGTTGGTCATCTTACCGCTCGAAGCGTGCGTTCGATATCGTCGTAACCGCCGCACGTCCGCATCACGACCGGGGCGTGTCGCTGGCAGGCGCGTTGCAGTACGCCGGTCCCAACAGTGGGAGACACGACCCGGATGATGTCGTGTCTCGTGCGAAACCCGACGCGGAGCGAGTGGGTAGAACCGCTCGTTCGGACCGGCGCCGACTCCGCCGGCGGTGTGTCGTCCTGTCGTCTCGAACGGACGTCCGTCTCGATCGTAAACCGTCTTCGAGTTTTCGTCGGTGTTTAAGCTATCTGCAAAACATAGTTCTGTACCGGCCGGGTGTACTCGATGATGGCACGCACGGGGAGACCGGCCGAGACCCAGTATGACAGACGCAGCATTTGCAACCGAGGCGTGGTGGAATAGTTATCAGGAGATTGTCAACGATGACCCGGAGATGACGCTTCACGGCCGGGAGGCGTTCGACGAGAACTTCGTCGTTGCCGTCGGCGACGAGAACCACCTCATCGATATGTACGACGGCCGGGTTCAGGATGTCCGCACGCCCGGGCTCGACGACTCGTGGTCGTTCAGCGTCGTCGGGTCCACAGACGCTTGGGAACAGTTCGTGAGTGAGGTCCCCTCGCCACATCACAACGAGCTATTCGCCTCGTTCTACCGCACTGCGGTCAAAGGCGAGGAGGGGTACTTCGACCTCGCTGGTGATCACAAAGCGATCTTCCAGAACTTCCGGTCGGTCCAGCGTGCACTGGAACTGATGCGGACGACAGAACAGGACGGCGAACTCCCCACGACAGGAACCGCACGGCCGAGCGAACCCTCGAACGAGGCGATTACCGGGCAGTTCGTCACGATCGAACTCGACGGCGTTTCACACCGTATCTACTACGAAGAAGCCGGACCTGCGGACGGAATCCCACTTCTCTGCCAGCACACAGCCGGCTGTAACAACCAGCAGTGGCGGCACGTTCTCAACGACGAGCAAATCACCGAGCAGTTCCGGGTCATCGCATACGACCTCCCACGACACGGAAAGTCAGTCCCGCCGTCCAGCGAGTCGTGGTGGAGCGAGCAGTACGACCTCACCGCTGAGCGATTCACCAACACCATCGTCTCCATCGCGAACGCGCTCGAACTCGACAATCCTGTGTTCACCGGGTCGAGTATGGGCGGCACGATAACTCTCGAACTCGCCGACTGGTATCCGGATCGATTTCGGGCACTCATCGGGCTCGAAGCCGGACTGTTTACGCCTGGCTTCTACATCCAGTGGCTCGACCATCCACACATAAATGCGAACGACGTGATTTCCCACGCGACCTGGGGACTCATGGCGCCACAGTCGCCGGAGTGGGCCCGGAGGGAGACGCTGTACAACTACGAACAGGGTGCAAACGGTGTGCTCAAAGGCGACCTCTACTACTACTCGGCCGAACACGACTACCGCGACTCGGCGGACGATATCGACGCCTCACAGGTACCGATGTACCTGATGAACGGTGAGTACGACTACCTGACCAATCCCGACGACGCGCGCGAGGCAGCAACCGCCATCGGAACGGGGGCGACAGCACACGAAATGAAGGCTGTCGGGCACTTCCCGATGGCCGAGGCACCGGACCTGTTCCCCAGCTATCTCAAACCAGTGCTGGACGACATCCGCGGCGTCCGCGACGAACCGGTGCCCGAAGTCCTGAAACCGTCGGACTTCGGTATTACTCACAACCGGTAGTCCGAGCACTGCACAGATATCCAGGCGAGATAACCGAGACTGCTCCAATCACGATGGAGGCGATACCGTTGCGGGCGGACGCATCGTCAACACCGAGTTGGTGCAGGGTTCACTCGCTCGAACCTCCGGCCACGACGAGCCGGTGAACTCACGATGGTACAGTGGCAGCGACGAAGCCCGGCGACACTCGCCAATTTATGCCGGACAGTAGCGAGTGTGACAGGCGACCGTAGTGGCAGCAGTCGTCGGTACCCTGCGGGAACTGAGCGTCTACCGGGTGGGTATTGAGAGGCCCAGCATGACGAATCGGTGTAAGAAACAGGGGAAGTACTTGAATACTAGCGGGGCGTTCGTTCCGGAGACAGATGGAGGAGACTAACCGCGACAGCGAGGACGGCGGGGCGGCCGACACAGGGCTGCAGGTCGACGTGGACGCGACGGACGACACCGTCCAGGCGATGTTCACGCTGTACGGCGCTATCGAAGAGATGCTGACGACCGACTCGAAACAGACAACGGCGGACGTGGTACTCGACGCGGCCGTTGACGTTCTCGGCCTGGCACAGACGGGTATCCACTTTCACGATGCCGACGAGCGGTCGCTGGTGCCGGTGAGCTGGAGCGGGAACCTAGAACGGGAACTTGGCGAGCCACCCGCGCTCGGGCCGGACACTGAAGCCTGGTCCGTGTTCGAGAGCGGCGAGATTGTGAGCGTCGAGGACTACTGGTCCGACGACGGTATCAACAGACCCGACAGCACGTTCCGGAGCGAACTGATCGTTCCGCTCGGCGAGTACGGCGTCCTCCTCTCTGGGTCGCCAGAACCGCGGGAGTTCGAGGACACCGACCGGCGGTTTCTAGAAGTGCTGTGTGCGAACGCGGCCGACGCGATGAACCGGATCGAACGCGAACATGCCCTCCACGAGCGTGAACAGGAAGTCGACCGGCAACAATCGTTACTGACCGACCTGGTCGAGACGGTCCAGGACGGTGTGGAGTCGCTGTCGGACACCGCCACGGACGTCTCGCGCAGCTCGGAACAGATCAGCGACCTGGCGGACGACCAAGCGGCGACGATGACCGACACTGCCGCGGAGGTGTCGGACATGAGCGCCGTCGTCGAGGAGGTCGCCTCGCTCTCCGAGGAGGTCAAAGCCTCCAGTGATACCGCTCAGGAAGTCGCCGAGGAGGGACAGACTCTCGTCACGGAGACGAAACAGGCTATCGCCGAAATCGAGACGACCATGACGGAGACTAGCGCGGAGTTCGGGGAGCTGCAGGCCCAGATTGCCGAAATCGACGAAATCGTCGCGGTGATCGACGATATCGCCGAGCAGACGAACATCCTCGCGCTGAACGCGAGCATCGAGGCGGCTCGCGCAGGCGAGGCTGGCAGCGGGTTCGCCGTCGTCGCCGACGAGGTCAAATCACTCGCCGAGGAGACCGCAGAGCAGGCCGGCCAGATCGAACGGCGCGCGACGCGTATCCAGGACAACACCGACGAAACCGTCGAGAAACTCGACGCCGCAGCCGACCAGGCACAGCAGGGGATGGACCGGATCGAACAGACTAGAGAGCGGTTCGAGGTGATCGTCGAGCAGGCGACCGAGACTGCCGACGGGAACAGCGAAGTCGCCGCGGCCACCGACGACCAAGCACAGACCGTCGAGCAGATCGCACACATGGTCGACGATGCAGCCGAGGCCGCCGAACGCGTCTCGACCGAGGTCGGCGAAATCGTCATCGCGAACGAGCGTCAGGTCGAGCAGGTCGACGAGATTCGGACGACTCTCAAGCGCGTGCGAACTCGACTCGAAACCGGCGAGCCTGTGACGAACACTGGCGTCTGAGACCACAGAGAGTAGCGCCGGTACCCGGAAATGTCGAGATTCTTATGAGACGCTCGAAGATACCAAGACGCTACGCTCCGGGGCCGAGAGCCGCGATATCGGCACCGACCGTCGCCAATGCGTCGGCTGGGTTCGGGTCGCTGTCGGCGAGATGGGTGTAATGCTCGTCCGGGATGTCCGCTAATGCCGTCGCGATAGCGTCGCTGTATCGCTCGACGCCCGGCTCTGTGGGGTCGTCGCCACCCCAGACGTCACGGATGACGGTCATCGAGTCGATTCGGACCTCCAGTCTGTGTGGCTCGTACCGAGTCAACAGCTCCGAGAGCCCGAGCTGGAGGGCGACGTACTCTGCGGTGTTGTTTCCCGTCCGGGACCCGACGGGCCGACCTAGTCGAGCGAGCTGGTCACCCGCGGCGCCCACGATGACGGCACCCGCACCCGCAGAGCCGGGGTTGCCGCGCGAACTGCCGTCGACGTAGAGGACGAACGTGTCGTCCGGCGACTCCGGGACGTGCGGGCGGGTAAGGTCAGAGGCTAACACGTCGTCGAGCGCGAGGCGCAACTCCTCCCGGGTAGTCGTCGGCTCGAACAGGCCGCCGTAGCCGGAGACAGCGTCGTCGATGGCCTCGGTCGCAGCCGCCAGCTCGTAGCCGACGGTCGCGAGCACCTCGTCGACGAGCGCCCCGAGCGGCGACAGGTGTTCACGCGGGAGGATGTCGTCGGTCATGCATCTCTCGCCTCCGGCGTCCAAGTCCCGATACTCTCGACCTCGCACGATTCCGTTCGTCGGTTACACCATCGCATACACGTTCTCGGTGAGTGAGGGAGAAACATCTTCAGGTGTACAGGGGGCCACCGCGACCGCCGCTCCCGACCGGAGTTCGAGCGGTCCGTGTGTCTCGGTCCCGATATGAAGATACTGCCGGAACGCTGCGGACGTGACTCGACGGGACCCCGAGAAGCGGTACCAACGTGCGTCTGCGCGTGTTCTAACGCGGCGTGCCGAGACACACTGGTGCCATCGATACGCGGACTCACACGCCCGTTCGGTACTGCACACGCGGTGGTGGCTGTCGATACAAAGGCGGGTGTTCGCTCAGTCGTCGGTCTGGCCGCTCATCATACTGCCGGCTGGAACACCCGTGGCACCGCTCAGATAGCCGAGTGCAGCGCCCCAACCGGCGCCGAACCCAGCACCGACCGGACCGAACGCCGCCCCCAGTTCTGCACCCTGTTTGGCACCTTCTCTGGCCTGTTCCAGTGCCTCCTCGGAGTCCATACCCATCATCATCTCGTCCATGTCCATACCCATCGTCATCATTTCCTCTACGTCCATGCCCATCGTCATCATCTCCTCCATGTCCATATCGGACTGGCTGTATGCAGTCATACTCTCCAGATGTACGTTGGTATTGGAGGTACTAATTCACCCGTATGTCTCGCTCGCGAGACGGGGTGTCACGGGTCGTTCGCGTTGGCCTCTGGACACCGGCTACCGACGCGTTCTGCTGGGGGTCCTCGATTACAGAAGTACAGGCGGTGAGCAGCGAGGCCCGTGCGAGCGGCGCTGTTGTGGCCCGGCGGTCACTCCACGAACCGCTCGTCGGTGAACGCGTCGGCGTCGACGGGCCCTTCGGAGAGGTCGAGTTCCTCACAGAACGTCACGAGGTCCCGATACATCTCGATGTCCTGTGTGAGCTCTGGGGTAAAGAACTCGCGCGTCGCTGCCGCGGTCTCGTCCATCAACTCCGGACTCTCCTCCCGGACCCCGGGATACTGCTCGAAAAACAGCTCTACTGCCGCCTCGCCGTCCTCAACGGTATCTTCCACACCACGCCGCGTGGCGTCGATGAACCGCTGCACCTCGTCGGGGGCGGTCTCGACTTTCCTGTCCGCGGCAGTGAGCACGAGCTGGTTGAAATCGGGGACGCCGTAGTCGGCGAGTTCCCAGAGGTCGGCCTCGAAGCCGCGGTGGCGGCTCTCGACGATCTCGAAGTTGTAGAACGCCAGGAAGGCGACGTCGGCGTCGCCATCGACTAGGGCGTCGGTGTGGTAGAACCCTCGGTCGACCGGTTCGATATCCGCCGCCGTCAGGTCGCCGCCGGCCTGCCGGGCCATGTACGCGACCATCTTTCGTCCGCCGGGACCGGGCGCCCCGGGATAGTTGAGCCTGACACCGGGTTCGAGGTCGGCTGGCGACTCCCACCCCCGATCGGCCGGGTACTGGATTCCACCCCTGGTGTGTAGAAAGGTCGCGATACTCGTGACCGGGACGCCCTCCGAGCGCTCGGGCACCAGGTGGATCGGTTCGGTAATCGCGTAGTCGAGTTCGCCCTCCGCCAGCATCTCCAGTGTATCGTAGTGTTCCGGCGGCTCCCAGATGTCGAGTTCCAGGTCCTCATCCTCGTAGTAGCCACGCTCGTCCGCTACGACGAACGGAATGTGGTCCGGGTTCAGGAACCACTCCAAACCAAGCGTCACTGTGTCCATATGAGAGAACTGTACCACTTACGTATATATCTTGATAATACCGCCACGACGCGGGCGGCCACCCGGTTCCAACGTCTGTCCCCGTGCCGAGTCTCGGCGGGAGGGCGCGGGGCTCCGCTCGCTTGATCACCGGGCGACGAGACGGCACTCGGTGAGTCGATAGAGTGGATAAACGGAACCGAAATCGAAACCGAGGTCGCTGACTCGGGCGGCTAGCATCAGGACTCGTCTCACCGGGACGAGTCCGGGACGTGGCCCGCGTCCGCCGGTGTGTCGATGTAGAAGTCGGGGTCGGCCCGAATTCCGGTGCGGGAGAACTGGTCACGGATGTGTGTCTTGGCGGCGGCGATTGCCCGCTCGCGCCGCTCGAAACCGCGCACCGTGGGCCGCTCGAAGGCGACCCGTATCGTCCCCTGGTCGGTCTCGAGTTCCTGTCCGCCGGACTCGACCCGGTAGAACGAGTCACAGACCCACGCGTACGGCGCCTCAACTGTCGGCGCACCGTCGTACGACGGTGGTGTCTCGTCTGGTTCGTACAACGTCCCCGTCGTTCCGGTGCCACCGGCCAATCCACAGACAAGCAACATGAGTTATTTCTTTTCGATATACCCGCTCGACGGATTTGTCGTTGTCGTCTCGCCCTCGGCACCGAACAGTGGGAGGGGCAGAGAGACCTGACAGTTACCGGGTCGCGTCAGACCGCGATCGGGGCCGGAACGGCACCAACCCGGCCATCGCGAGCGACCCCGAGGGACATCACTCGTCGCTCTCGACGGGGCGGTCTGGGTCGGCCGTCCACTCGCTGAGCGAGCCGTCGTACACCGCCGCGTCGGTGACGCCGGCTTGGTACAGCGCCAGTGCCTGGCTGCTGGCAGCGATACCGCCGCCACAGTAGGTTATGACCGCTTCCGCCTCCGTGGCCCCGACGTCGGCGAACCGTTCTCGTAGTGTCGCTTCGGACTGGTAGGTTCCGTCGTCGGTGATGACTGCGTCCTCCCCGACGGCGGGCACGTTCTCACTGTTCGGAATCCGTTGGGCGGCGTGGTCGGACGGCCGGAGCGCGTTGATGAGACACGCGTCGTCGTCGTCGAGTCGTGCCGCGACATCGTCTCCGTCGGCCACCAGTTCGGGGCGGTAGTCGGCGGTGAACGTGGCCGGTTCCGGCTCCGTGACCGTCGCGGAGACGGGTCGGTCCCCGGCGGTCCACCGCGCCCACCCGCCGTCGAGCACACCGACACGGTCGTGGCCGAAGACGCGGAACAGCCACCACAGACGGGCTGCCCACTCGTTGTTGTTCCCCGCGTCGACGGTGTCGTAGAGGACGACCCGGGAGTCGTCGCTCACGCCCAGGTCGCCGACGGCCGCCGCGAAGTCCGCCGGCGTCGGCAACTGGAACGGGTAGTCCGGGTCCTCCGTCTCCGAGAGGTCCTCGATTAGGTCGGCGAACGCGCTCCCAGGGACGTGGGCGTCGGCCCAGTCATCGTACCCTGGCTCTAACTGGTACTCGCCGCTCCCGTCGGTGCTCAGATGAACGGTGCAGTCCAGTACCTGGACATCCGGAGCGTCGAGTCGGTTCTCCAACCACGTCGGGTCGACGAGCGTCGGTACTGTATCGTCAGACACACGACGGCATTGACGCCAGATACGAATAATACGCACGCTCGGCCCACATCGTCGGGCCGACTGTGGTGAGCACCACACGCCTGCCGGTGTCAGATCGACAGTCGCGTTCGGTGCTCGTCCGACTGCCTCGGCCGGATTGTGGACTGGCGAGACACGTATTGACCTGGGAAACTAACGGTCGCGTAGATGGGCAACAGCATCACGGTAGCGATCACCGCCCACGCAGCCAAGCGGATGGACCAGTTCGGCGTCCGGAACGTCGCTCGGTTCCGTCGGTTCATCCGCGACGCCGACGGGGATTACTTCGACCGGAAACACGGCTCGAAACTCGTCGTCGTCGATGACCGCGGACACGCCGTGGCTGTCGCGGACGATGCCGGGGTCCGGACGGTCATCACTATCCTCCCACCCCCGGAGACGACGTGGTCGAACCGCGCCAGTGGACACCCGGACCGCTACGAGCCCCTCGACCCGGACTGAGACCCACAGACCGTCCACTCGCTGACCATCCGACCTCGGCACCGACCCCGCTGACCGCCGCCAACCGGGGACTCCTGCCCGCGTTCGCGCAACCGATTGGCTGTCGAACGGCAGACTACCGTCCGTCGGCACACGGACGCGGTACACCACCTCAGTTCGGTGTGGGCCGGGAACGCTGAGAGACACCGCTCAGCAGTTTCCGCTGCTGAGGGGCTTTGTCGGGCGTACGTTCGTCACAGGGACGGCATTCGGGCGGCCGCTCGTGATACCGCCGAGACGCTGTGGCTTCGCTCACGGCTCCCGTGCGGTCCCCCCAGAGCCCCTGACTCAGTCGCCCGTACTCGGGTCACTGCCGGGTGGACGGTCGCTTTGACCGTCAGCCGACCGGTCCGCGAGGTCCCGCACGCGGCGGATGCGTTCGGGAATGGGTGGATGGTCGTAGTGGAACGTCTCGTACCACGGGTGTGGGAAGGGCACCGAGAGGTTGTCCGCGGCCAGCGTCGAGAGCGCGCGGGCCATCGCCGCCCCGCCGGTCACCTCGACGGCGTAAGCGTCCGCATCGCGTTCGTACTGCAGTGACACGTAGTTCTCGAGTGGGCTCGTCAGGCGGTTGAGTGGCGCCAGCACGAGGGCCCCGAGAAACAGGCCCACGTACGGAGTCTGTGGCGCTGCGACCGGGAGGTACACCACACCGGAGGCGACGAGTGCTCCCAGCGCGACGAAGACGACAGCCAGCCGCAGTGCCGCGAACCCGACGAACTTCCAGATATGCCCCTCGCGCCAGTGGGCCAGTTCGTGTGCGAGGACGCTCTGTATCGCCGCCGTGTCCATACCGTCGACGAGCGTATCGTAGAGGACGACCCGCTTTGCCGGCCCGAACCCGACGAAGTAGGCGTTCGAGTGGCCGGTCCGCGTGCTCGCGTTCATCTCGTACACCTGTTCCGTCCGGTAGCCTGCCGCGTCGAACACCTCGTCGACGGCCGTCTTGAGGTCGCCGTCGCCAAGCGGTTCGAAGTCGTAGAACAGCGGATCGATGACCCGCGGTTTCAGGACCGTGAACGCGATGATGGTCCCGACGGCCAGCGCCCAGGCGGCCGCCGGCCACACCGGCACCGTCGTGACGAACCACACGACAGCGACACCGAGTGGGACTACCAGGGCCGTCGACACTACCGTCTGGAGGAGCCAGTCACGCAGCCACAGTCCGAGGCTCCGTTCGTTGAACCCGTACACCTCCTCGACGACGAACGTCTTCACGAGGTCGAACGGCACACCGACGAGCCGGGCCACCAGCACCACCCCGCCGACGAACACCGCCGTCTCGAGGAGCACGCTGTCGAGCCCCGTCAACGTAGCCGCCACCTCGCCGAACACCCCAGAGAACAGCACCAACAGGAGGACACCAAGAGTGACCCACGACTGGAGCGTCCCGACACCGGTCGACACCCGCTCGTAGGCCAGCGCCCGCTCGGGGTCGTCGATTCCCAGTTCCTCGACCACCCACTCCCGCTCTGCTTCGACGGTCCGTTCCTGGTGTCGCAGGTTCAGTACCGACAGCAGCGTGAAGAACGCCTCCGTTCCCGCGAGGAGAGCCACGAACAGTACCCCGGCGACGAGTGAGAGCATACCATTATTACAGGCCTCGAAGGGCAAAAGCCACCGCTTCGAGGCGAGCACAGTCGCGGCACGGCGTCGACCGAACCCGAGAGCGTGGGGCGCTGGCTCCCGGAACCGGCCACCGCAATCCGCTCACGCCCCGTCGACGGTTTTTATACCGAACACGCACCTAACACCGACATGAGCAACTCCGAAACCCCGGCCGTGACGGACGACCCGGCCGTACGCGAGCGCGCTGCCGAGGTGCTCCAGCGGACGGCGGCCTGTACGCTGGCGACGGCCTCCTCCGACGGCGTCCCGGAGGCCGCGACCGTCCGGTTCGTCACGGACGACGAGTACAACGTGTACGTCAACACCGCGACGAACTACCGGAAGTACACAAACATGACCGCGAACCCCCGCGTCGCGGTGGTGGTCGACGGGGACGCCGGGAACCTCCAGCTCGAAGGGCGTGCGACGGAGCTACAGGGCGAAGACGCCGCCTCCTTTCGGGCGCGCTACGCTGAGAAGTACGGCCACAGCGAGTACCTGACACACGAGACCAGCACCTGCTTCGCGGTCGAGACCGACTGGGCTCGCCTCCTCGTCGACGGGAGCTTCCCACCCGAACACGCGATGGTCGTCGGGGACGGCGAAACGGCCCTCCACTGACCGGCCGACCCACACCGAGGCCGCGTTACGG
>NZ_JAQCNH010000084.1 GCF_028275115.1 Halorientalis sp.
CTACCTTGTTACGACTTAAGCCCCCTTGCGAAGCCCAGATTCGATCACCGCATGGTGACCTCATCCGGACCTCACTCGGGTGCTTTGACGGGCGGTGTGTGCAAGGAGCAGGGACGTATTCGCCGCGCGCTTCTGACACGCGACTACTACCGAATCCAGCTTCATGCGGGCGGGTTTCAGCCCGCAATCCGAACTACGACCGAGTTTCGGAGATTAGCGCCCCCTCTCGGGGTTGCAACCCTTTGTCTCGACCATTGTAGCCCGCGTGTTGCCCAGCACATTCGGGGCATGCTGACCTACCGTTGCCCGTTCCTTCCTCCACGTTAGCCGTGGCGGTCTTCCTAATGTACCCAGCCAACACAAGGTTGCTGCTGGCAATTAGGAACGCGGGTCTCGCTCGTTGCCTGACTTAACAGGATGCCTCACGGTACGAGCTGACGGCGGCCATGCACCTCCTCTCAGTGGCTCCGATAAGGTCATCAACCTGATCTTCACTGCACACTGTCGGTGCTGGTGAGATGTCCGGCGTTGAGTCCAATTAAACCGCAGGCTCCTCCGGTTGTAGTGCTCCCCCGCCAATTCCTTTAAGTTTCATCCTTGCAGACGTACTTCCCAGGCGGCTCGCTTCACGGCTTCCCTACGGCACAGCGCAGGCTCATAGCCTGCGCCACACCTAGCGAGCATCGTTTACGGCTAGGACTACCCGGGTATCTAATCCGGTTCGAGACCCTAGCTTTCGTCCCTCACCGTCGGGTCCGTTTTTCTGAGGCGCTTTCGCCACCGGTGGTCCGTCCAGGATTACGGGATTTCACTCCTACCCCGGACGTACCCCTCAGATCTTCCGGCCCCAAGCCGAACAGTTTTCGCCGGACGCCTGCCCGTTAAGCGGGCAGATTTCCCAACGAACTTGCTCGGCCGGCTACGAACGCTTTAGGCCCAATAACAGCGGCCATCACTCGTGCTGCCGGTATTACCGCGGCGGCTGGCACCGGTCTTGCCCAGCACTTGTTCCTGTACCGCCTTACAGTACAGAAAAGCGAGGACTGTATGCCCTCGCACTCGGAGTCCCCTTATCGCACTGTCGTGCAGTGTAAAGGTTTCGCGCCTGCTGCGCCCCGTAGGGCCCGGAATCTTGTCTCAGATTCCGTCTCCGGGCTCTCGCTCTCACGACCCGTACCGATTATCGGCACGGTGGGCCGTTACCCCACCGTCTACCTAATCGGCCGCAGCCACATCCTACAGCACCGAAGCGTTTCCGACTCTCCGTAACTCCAACATGAGAGTCGTATTCGCTATTAGCCTCAGTTTCCCGAAGTTATTGCGATCTGTAGGGCAGTTTGGCCACGTGTTACTGAGCTATCCGCCACGAGTCTGAACTCGTACGACTAGCATGGCTAAATCGGACTCCGATAGCAATGGCCTCCGGCAGGATCAACCGGAATGCATTCCCCAGTCATGGGGGGCTGGCGGAGACACGCTATGTGTCCGTCATTCGGTGCCACAGTATCGATACACTCGATTTCGTGGCACCAAACTGTCAAGGCTCACATCAGATACCGTCTGTACGGCTGAGCCGCAGGGGTGGTATCCTCATACTTCCGCAGGTCCCACGAGCGTTCGTGGGAAGCGAGATTCCGTTGTGTGGAGTCTCGCTCACATCGCCATCATCGACGAGAGAACCCGTCTAGGTGTGGATGGCACAGCGGGCGGCCCCCGTCTGCCACCATCCGACGTGTGTATTACAACAGATGGGGGTGAAACATAAATACCCGTCGATAGAGCGGCCCGTGTGCGAACCGAGACCACAATACGGGACCCTTCTTCACTCGTCGGAAATGTTTCGCTGTTACAGACACCCATATAGGCCACCGCGATACCAGCCGAACGGGGAACGGAAGCAACCACAGGAGCGACACCGCGACCGGACGTCCAGCCCACACGGTCGACGCCCGCAGTCTTCGACGTGCCGACGTCGGTGGGACACAGCACTTGACGATGCGGGAACTCGCGGCGTTCGCGGATCGGTACGACCGGCTCCCCAACCGCGGACAGACGGTCACAGCCGCGAACTGTCTACCAGGGGTTTCCACTAAGGCCGGCCTCGTCGCGCGAGGCGGTCGAACCCGGAATGATAACGGGTTCGCTCTCCACCCGAGGGGCGGGCGCTCAACGTGCCCCCCGACAATAGAGTTCGTTCGCTCGCACCGGCAGGAAGACCCGAGGTAGCGTAGCTACCCCGGTTGGGGCGCGCGACCGGAGCGAACCAAGACGGCCGCGGTCGGGTGTACACTGGCCCGTCTGCACTCGGCACGACGCCCGAAGACGTCGGAGACAAAGCGTCGACGTGAGACAGTAACGGAAGGAAACGCCGGTGTCGCGAGCCGTTGCCGATTCCGTATCGTTCCGTCTCCGGATCGGTGAATTCTGTGTCTGCGCGCACGCGAGAGGGTACGGACGGTCACAACCTGTCTCCGTTCACTGACAGACACCGAGCGGGGGCGCAGCGGCTGGCCGAAACGTGTGCTTCGACGGTTCACTGCCCTGTTGTGTCACGAACCACTAAGTTAACCGACCCCGAACCGGTGGCACTGGCAGGATGGCAGACGAGACGACGGGCGTCCAGGTCGGCGGTGTCGAGCCCCCTCCCTGTAAGCGGCCGCTGGAAGCCATCGAGCGTGACGGGGAGTGGGTCGTCCGTGAATACTACCAGCAGACCGAAAACGCGAAAACGGGCGTCGCAACCTTCGGGACGTACGACTCACGAATCGACGCGATGCGAGACGGGCAGCGGGTTCTCAAGCGCCGGCGCCACCCCTGTCTGTTACGATGGGACACCGAGCGAAGCGTCGGCGGGTTGTACTGGAATCCGACCTTCGAGACGCTCGCCGTCGAGTACAGCGCGCTTCTCAACTCGTGGGTCGTGACGGCCAGAGACGACCACTTTGTCTTCCAGTCGTCGACCTCCACGGAAAGCGCGTACCAACTCGGTAAGCTGGTGCTAGAGGAGTACGATTTCAAGACGGTCGAGTTCTACACTCGGGACGGGCAGGTCGAGACGGAGCGCGAACATCGATTTCTTCGCCACGATATCGTGAAGTCCGGGGTCCGGTTCGAGCGTGGCCAGTTGCCCACGAGCGTCGAGCACCCGGCGCCACCCCCGGACGAATCGGAGCGGACAGAGTCGGAGTCGGACGACGACACGGGGGAGGGCGCTACGGAAGTGATGAACACGCTGGCGTCGGTCATCCCGGACATCACCAAGCTGGTAGCACTCGACGTCGATGGTCCGGTGTACCGATACCGGACCCCCTGGGACGGCGACCAGGCGCACGTTCTGATACTGAATCCGGAACACCAGGACCACCGAACACTCAGGCACGTGTTCGGAGACGCAGTCGAGCTCTGGCAGAAACTGGCCGCCCACGACTGTGTCGCGACGATTCACGAGACCGGTGCCGACCCGGCAACGTGGGTTGTCTTCGACGCGGCCGACACGACGCTGGCGGAGTTTCGAGAGAACGTGTCAACCCAGGAACAGGTTCGAGTTCTCTCGGCACTCGGTTCGGCAGTCACGGCCGCCCAACGACGGGGGATCCACCGAACCGATCTCGAACCTGGCCGGATTAGAGTCGGCACGACCGACTCTCCTGACGCCGGTCAGGGGAGCCTGCGAAGCGACGGGTCTGACCCGGAACTGTCCGTCAGTGTCTCCGGACTCGGGCTCCAGCGGCGGGTGAGTGAGACCGTGAATCAGTACGACGCGAGCCGATACATGGCGCCCGAGCAACTCCGCCAGGAGGCCACGACGACGACGCCCGTCTATCGACTCGGTGCAGTCGCGTACTGGCTCCTAACGGGGACCGAACCGTTCCACAGGCGTCAGGACTTTACGACCGCTGTCAGGCACGCCGACCTCACACCGCCACACGAACTGGCCCAGCTCCCGTCGAGCGTGAGCGACTGCATCGGGAAAGCCATGCACTCGGAACCGGGCGCGCGTTATCACACGGGTACGGCGTTCGTCCGGGCACTCGTCGACCAATTCGGCACGTCACACGACCGGTAACGAGGGTCGACCTGTTTCGTCCGTCGCGTCGCTTTTTCCACTCGACGCACAGTACGGAAGCCACGTCGTCGGTTCCCACCCGTGTCGACCGGTGCTCCACGGCCCGTGCCGACCGAGTGCCGGTTCACATTACTGCTGGCACAGCCTCAGTCCGTGGCAGCTTCTGCCGTCCGAGAGCGGCCGAATAAGCCGTGCTCCGTGACCTCATTCCGAGTACTCCACATCGAGAACGGCGCCCCCGTTTTCGTACACCGACACCGGTTCCTCGGTGAGCAGTTCGTGCGATTGGCCGTTTCCGGAGGACCCGTCGAGCCGTCGCGTCAGGTTGTCGTTGACTTCGAGTGTGTTGGTCGTCGGTCCAGTCACAGAGTCCTTTTCAGGGTGTCTCTCTGTCGCTGTCGCCGCGTGCCTGGACGTGTCGGGTTAGCCAGCTTCAGGTTCCCGGCTCGGCGCGTTCGTCGGGCCCGACCCGAACCACGGATAATAGCCCACTCATATCGGTCGGCAGGAATTAGGGCCCGTTCCAAACTGTCAAGAACGCATCATATGCGTTTATTTCAGGCGTAAAAACCTCTGGTGTGTACGACTCGATCCTCGTCCCGACCGACGGTAGTGACACGGCACAGGCAGCGGTCGAGCACGCACTCGACCACGCGAAACGATACAACGCGGCGTTGCACACCCTCTCCGTCGTCGAGAAGCCGCCGATGGACGAGGCGGCCGGTCAGAAGGTCCTCGAATCGCTGGAGAAGACCGGCGAGCGGGCGATTCAGGACGCGGTCGATGCCGCCGAGGCTACCAATATCGGCGCGGCCGAGGGGGGCGTCGCGACCGGGTCGCCGTACCAGGTCATCGTCAAGCACGTCGAGACGAACGGAATCGACCTCGTGGTCATGGGGACACACGGGCGGAGTGGACTGGACCGCTATCTACTGGGGAGTGTGACGGAGAAAGCCGTCCGGTCGGCACCAGTGCCGGTGCTCACTGTCGGAGCGGACCCCGGGGACTGAATCGTCTCCGGGCCGTCCCACCCGGATCCGGGCACGGTCGGAGCGGTGCCGGTGACTCTCGTGACGGTCTCGACACCGGATGGCCACGCCCTATCGTCGCCTGTGAGTGCAGCGATCGGCCGACAGGAGCCGATTTTGGCGAACCTAAAAGTTGAAGTGGCATAGGTGCTGACGGATACACAATGAGTCTTCAGCAGGCGAGAACTGATTCGGGGCGGTTCACCTTCGACGATCTGAGCGTTGTCATGGGGACGTACAACGAGGCGGAGGCGATCGGGACGGTACTAGACGACATCGCGGACGTGACTGGGGACCGTGCCGAGGTCGTCTGCGTCGACGGTTCCGACGACCGAACGCCGGAGATCGCCCGCGACCACGGGGCACGCGTCATCGAACAGGAGCCACAGGGGTACGGCGTGGCGGTCAAGGCGGCGCTGCAGGCCGCCGAAAGGCCGGTCGTCGTCACCACCGACTGCGACGACACCTACCCCATGGAGCGGTTGCCCGACTTCCTCGACCGTATTAACGAGGGCTACGACGTGGTCAGCGGTGACCGCCTCTACCACGGGGCCGACACGATGCCGGAGTTCAACCGCCTCGGAAACCACGCCTTCGCCGCGCTGGCGAGCGCGCTGCTCGGAGAGCGAGTCCACGACACGACCACCGGAATGCGAGCGTACCGGAGCGAAGTAATCGAAAAGATTGATTGGACCGAGAACACGGGCCTGTCGGCAGAGCTACTCATTCGCCCCCTGATGCGGGAGTACGACGTGTGCGAGATTCCTATCGAGTACGGCGAACGCGCCGGCGAGACGAAACTCGACCCCATCGGCGGTGGCTACGCTATCGCGAAGTCGATTCTCACCGTCTCGGCCCAGGAACGACTGCGCTGAACACCGTTCACCTGCCCGGGACCGTCCTAAACTCCACACGGAACGCGGAGCGGGAGGACACCTGTTCGGTACGTTCCGGGCAGCGGTACGGCACAGGACACGTCTGCCGGGACAGGGTAGACGAGACGACGGACGGCAGACGGGTACTCGGTGTGACCGGCACCGTTAACCGGGTCTCTCGTTGGCCGTACCGGAGTCCCCAAGGGGAACGGGGGCGAGAGCCCGGCGTATCCGAGCGGGATACTGTCCGTCGAAAACACAGATACTGTGACGGTGGCTGTCGGCCCGGATGAGTACGGCACCGTCCTCGATAGCTGCCCCGAACTCGTCGGACGGCGGGAAACGCTCTCGGCACCTCACTCCCGATACGGACGCTTACCGAGCGCCGGACGATTCTTTCTCGAACTGCTGTATGAACTGCTGTACGTAGGTCGCACGTTCATCGGCGAGTTCTCTCCCCACATCAGTGTGCATCCGGTTCGGGATGTCGAGAATCTTCCGCCGAAGGTGGGTGAGTTGTGTTCGCCCAGCGACCGTATCGTCCGCCTCGGGCGGAAGCGACGGGTCGTGAATCGGTGAACCGACCTCCCCACCGTGGGCGAAACAGCGCGCGAGACCGACCGCACCGAGGGCGTCGAGGTCGTCGGCGTCGCTCACTATTTTCGCCTCGATGGTCTCGGGTTCGGGTTCGGTAGAGTAGCGGTGCGCACGAACGCAGTGGGCTACTGCCGCACTCGTGTCGGCGGCTGTACCGTGTTCCCGCAGGAGGCTTTCGCTCTCCGTTGCCCCCCACACAGCGTGGTCCTCGACGTCACCCTGTCGTTCTTTCGCACGGCCAATGTCGTGCAGGACAGCGCCAAAATAGACGACAGTCGCATCTGCGCTCGGATAGTTCGCGACGAGTGTTTCGGCGTTCGTTCGCACACGCTGGACGTGAAACCAGTCGTGGGCTGGGCTCATCTCCTCGTCGAAGTAAGAGCGAGCCAGAGACTCGATGTGCTTTCGGAACGCCTCGGACGTGGTCATACCCCCACCTCGCATCCTGTCCACATCGTAATCACTGTACGAGGCAGTCACAAGTGAGGCTTGCGGGGTGTTCGACCGGCGTCGGCTCGCAGAGTCCCGGTCCCGGTCCCGGTCGACGAGACGAGTAGGCCCGACAGCTCCGAGTGCGCGCGGAAACTCGCTGCCGCTGTCCGACCCGATTAGAACTTTCGTCGGCAGTCTGTATGCCTCGGTCGCACGGGTCGCCACCGAATCTGCCTGCAGTTCCCGGTGCCGAAGTCGGTCAGTTCTCGCTCTCGGACCGTGGGCCCCGGTGGTAGCTGTTCGTCCCGCCAGGGTGGCCCTGCGGATTCTCGATACCGACGAGTTCACCCCCGGTCGGGGAGGCGTAGAGGGCAAACAGTAGATCGTTGATGAGGTAGTAGCGGACGCGCTGAACGCCACCGCCGTCTGGGTCGGGGTCGGCCGTATCCGCGTTCATCCGGTCGAACGCGTCGGTGCGGTCCGCTACCGAGAGCGAGGTGAACGCGTCCACGTCGTACCACGTGTCCACGTACTCGTCGAGGTATGCCACGGCGTCGCCGATGTCGGTGGCTCGTTCGGGGTCGTCCGCGACGCGCCCGCGCAGGAACTCAGTCGTGAACCCCTCGACGTTCCCGACGGCAGACGGGTAGATGGCTTGTGCGACCGCCACCGCCGTCGCGAGGTCGTGCTCCGAGAGGCCGTCGGCCTCGTCAGCGTCGGTCGGCGGGCGGCTGTCCGTCTCGTCGTCGGTGTCACCCGACTGCGACAGTGCCAGTGCGCCGCCCCCGACGCCGATAGCACCGAGCGCCGCGACCGCGTCCCGTCGGGTCAGTTCCATATCGGACGTTTGTCGCTCACGGGCTTATCCGTTGCCCTCTGTGGCCGTCAGGTTGGTCCGAACGGTCGCCCAACTGGGTGCGAGAGCGGGAACGTAGCCGGCTTCCCCGCTGCACTCCCCGATGGCGACGCATCGCTCGATACGGGGCGTGAGTGCCCGGACACGGCTCCCATCTCGACGGACCGGTGTCTCGAACCGGTAGCTGAAACTGGCGCCGGGACCGCTGTCCACGAACAGCGTCAGCGAGACGTCCTTCTGGTCGTCGTACGGGACTGGCTCCCGGGACGGCCAGTCCGGGCTGACGACCTGTGCGCTGCCGTCGGTGAATCGCACCCGAACCGCCGCCGGGTCCGACACGTTCTGTCCCACGACGGTCACACTCTCGTCGTCGGCGGTGAGGGTCGCCGACACCGTCCGGAACGTCGACGGGAGGCCGGCGGTGACGTTCAGCGTGACCGACTCGCCAGCGGCGTGACCGACAGGCTGGATGTGCCCACCACGCGGCGCGCCGTCGAACGGTTCCCACGCACCGCGGAACGTGAACCGATACCGCGTCCGGTTCGGGTAGGCGTCGACGACCGCGAAGGGTCGTTCGTCCATGGCATACACCGTCTCCCCGTCGAAGCTCGGGTCGTTCCGGAGGTGCTGGAAGGGGTGGTTGAGCCAGTCACCGTACGGCGTCGGCAGAAAGACCAGTCCGCCGTCGAGCGACCGCTCCTCGAAGGGCTCGTACACCGTCTCGTATGTGTCGGTCGCGACGGCGTTCATCTCTATCGGCCGCTCGACGTTCGCCGCCGTCGCACCGCCTAGTAACCCGGCCCCCACGAGTACTGCGGCGACGACCACCACCCGGGCTGCCCGGGGCTCGACCCGCCCGTCGACCGACCGCCGGACGAATCGCAGGAGCGCCAGTGCCCCCACGGCTGCGAACGCTCCGAACGGCAGGAGGAGGTCGAAGTGGTAGTAGGGGCCGTGGGAGGCGATCAGGCCGTCGCCGGCCCGGTCGAGCACACCCAAGAGATTGTAGTTGCCCCAGAAATAGACGTTGCCGACGACGATGGCACCGACCTGTCCGACGAGAATCCCCTGTCGGGGCGAGAGCCCGCGCTTGACGGCGACGGCGAGCCCCCCGAGTGCCACCGTGGTCCCGAGGAGGCCGCCCGCGACCCAGGTCGTAACTAGCTGTTCCAGCACCAGCGCGTTCGACCGGAGAGCGAGGCCGACCGTGTACTCGATGTCGTGGCCGAGAATCCGGTGATAGCCGAAGCCGAGCCCGTCTCTGGGGGCAAACGCCTGATACGGGAAGACGAACGGCGAACCCGTCGTGAGAGCATTGTACCCGAGCGCCAGCGCGACCCCGCACAGGCCGACCGTCGCCGTCACAGCCTGGCGTGGCAGCGCGTCCCCGCGGTCCTCATACAGCGTCCACAGTGCGTGGGCAATTACTGGCGCCGCGAACAGGACCGTGGTGTATGGCCGAGAGAAGAACGCCAACCCGACGGCCGCACCGGCTCCCACGGCCCAGCGGGAGCCCCCGCCCCGGTCCGCCCGGAGGTAGGCGTAGAGAAAGGCGAGATTCAGCATCGTCGTCGGCGCGTAGGGGAGGAAAACCGCCGAATCGAGCAAAAAGAGTGGGGACGCGAGGACGAACGCGGCGGCGACGAGACCGGTTCGGCGGTCGAACAGCTCCCGGCCGATCAGCGCGACCAGCGCGACGTTCGCGGCGGCGATTCCCGCTAGCGCCAGCCGCGCTGCCCCGGCCAGCTGCCCGACGGCAAAGAGCGCGGCCGTCACTGGCGCGTACTTCCCGTACAGTCGGCCGCCGTCCTGGACGAAAAACCAGGGTCGAAACGCCTCCTCGATTGGCGGGGAGAGAAACAGCTGCCCATCAAGCAACATCGCCGCCTGCTGGAGGTAAACCGCCTCGTCGTGGTTCAGGGAGTGGTACGGAAACAACCGCGTCGCGAGGAGCCAGACCGCAATCGCGGCGGCGACGGCGAGCGCGACGACACCGATGCGCCACGTCCGCGACCAACCGTCAGTCGCCTCGGAGGCCATCGCTCTCGGTTGGGAACCAGGCGAGCCGGTGGTCGGCGACGAGGTCGACTCTGACACGGCGGTCCAGATCGAGGTGGTCGGAGTGGTTGTGTTCGCAGTACACCACGTCACCGGAGTCGAGTTCGACGGTGTAGACGAACGACGGGCCGGTGTACTCGCGTTCGACGATCTCTCCGTCGCCGTCCGTGCCGTCGGCCGGAATCGCTCGCAGGTCGTCGGGTCGAGCCAGCACGTCGATGTTCGCCCCGTCGTACTCCGGACCAAGCCCCTGAATCATGTCGGTATCGAGCGTTCCCAGTCCCGTCTCGATGGTGTGCTCGTCGAGGCAGCCGGAGATGAAACCGGCCTGGCCGAGAAAGTCCGCGACGAAGCGCGATTCGGGCTGCTGGAAAACGACCTCCGGCCGGCCGACCTGCTCGATCTGGCCCGCCGACATCACCGCCACCCGGTCGCTGATCGAGAGCGCCTCTTCCTGGTCGTGTGTGACCGACAGCGCGGTCACGCCGGTCTCTTTCAGAATGCGGCGGACTTCCTCGCGCATCTGCTTGCGCAGGGACACGTCGAGGTTCGAGAACGGCTCGTCGAGCAGGAGGACGTCCGGTTCCGGGGCCAGCGACCGCGCGAGTGCGATCCGCTGTTGCTGACCGCCGGAGAGGTCGTCGGGACTCGCAGCCCGGTAGTCGGCGAGTCCGACCAGTTCGAGCAGTTCGGCGACCCGCGCGTCTCGTGTCTCGCTACTCCAGTCGTCGAGCCCGTACGCGACGTTCTCCCCGACCGAGAGGTGGGGAAAGAGCGCGTAGTCCTGGAAGACCAACCCCACGTCGCGCTGGTCGGGTTTGACGAACTGCCCGTTGCCGGCGACGAGGTCGCCGTCGACGGCGATGGTTCCGCCGTCGGGACGAAGGAGGCCAGCCAGCAGGCGGAGGGTCGTGGTCTTGCCACAGCCCGAAGGGCCGAGCAGGGTCAGCAGTTCACCTTCGTACACCGTCAACGAGAGGTCGTCGACCGCCCACTCGTCGCCGAACGTCCGCGTCACGCCGTCGAGTTCGAGGACCGTCTCGCGGGAGTGGCTCTGTTCGTCGACGTTCGCCGTTACGACCCGTTCCGTTCGTGTTTGAGTTGCGTCGTTCATTGTGAATTACCGGTTTCCTGCGCGAGGATAACGGCCATCGAGAGGCCGGAGATGACGACGAGTATCAGCGCCGGTACCGCCGCCTGCCCGTAGAAGCCGGCTTCCTGCACCCGCCAGATGTAGGTGACGAGCGTGTCGAAGCCCAGCGGACGAAGCATCAACGTCGCGGGTAACTCCTTCATCGTCGTCAGGAAGACGAGTGCGGCGCCGGCGGCGAGGCCAGGGAGTATCAGCGGGAGCGTCACCGACCGGAAGGCGCTCAGTCGCGAGCGGCCAAGCGTCTGTGCCGCCTCGACCAGTTCCCGATCGACCTGGAGCGTCGAGGCCCGGATCGACCCGATCGCCTGGGGCATGAACCGGACGACGTACGCGAAGATGAGCATCGGAGCCGTCTTGTAGAGCAGTCCGACGACGTCGACACCCGTCAGGCTCGCGATGCTCGGCAACAGGTCCAGACTGAGGCTGAGCAGGGCGATGGCCAGCACGATACCTGGCGTCGCGTACCCGACGTAGGACGCCCGATCGGCCAGCGCCGACAGCCGGGAACTCGACCGGGCCGACGCGATGGCAATCGGCAGCGCCACGACCACAGAGGCCGCGGCAGCCAGCAGTGCCAAGTTCGCCGAGTTCAACCCGTACTCCCAGGTGAATGCGACCTGTCCGGCCTCGTATCCCGGCCCGCCCCGAGTCAGCCACATGCCGAAGATACCGATTGGCACGAGAATCGCCACCGCGAAGACCGCGACCGGGACCAGCAGTGCGGGATACCGCCACGCGCCCAGGTCGAGGTCGACGGCCCCGCGGTTGCCCCCGCTCTCGTACGCACCGGACTCGTCGACGCCGATGCGCGACTCGATGGCGAGGATGACCGCCGTGACGGCCAGCAACTGGAGGGACAGCACCGCCGCGTAATCCCGCGCGAAGGCGTTGTACTGCGCGTAGATGAACTGGGTAAACACCTCCACTCGCATGATGTTGGGCGTCCCGAAGTCAGCCAGCGTGTACAGCGCCACGAGCAGGGAGCCGGCGGCGATTCCCGGAAGAATCTGGGGAATGGTCACTCGTTTCAGAGACTCCCAGCGGCCGGAGTTGAGCGTCTGACCCGCCTCGACGAGTGTCCCGTCGAGTGAGAGTAGCGACGCTCGCGTCGTCAGGAACACGTAGGGGTATGTGTACAGTGTCAGCACGAGCGCCGCGCCGGCGAAGCCGTACACCGAAGGGAGGGGTCCGACGCCGAGGGGGGACAGCAGGTCCGCGAGCGCCCCGTTCGGCCCGAACGCCGAGACGAACGCGAAGGCACCGAGGTAACTGGGAACGGCCAGCGGCAGGGCACAGAGAATCGTCCAGAACCGTGAAAACGGCAATTCGCCCTGCACCGTCAGCAAAGCGAGCGCCACACCCAGCACGATGCTCGCGCCGGTGACGACCGCTACGAGGGCGATGCTCCGGACCAGCACCGCAGTCGTCCGTGCCTCGACGGCGAGTTCGACGGCCGCCCAGCCGAGGCCTGCCGCGTCGACTGCGAGCCACCCGATTGGGACGACGAGGACGGCGGCGACGGCCGCCCCGAGCAACGTCAGGCCGGTGTCGAGAGTGGAGGACCTGTCTGTGGAGCCGCTGCTCATCCGCTCGAGGTCCTCCTCGCTGGTCATGGGGAGACGCTAGCTGCTTCCATCAGATCGATAGTGTCCTGCACGTTCGACAGCTCCGAGAGGTCGATGTCTGGTGGGCTAAGCTTGTCGACTGTCGGCAGGCCTGCGACGGGCTTGACACCTTTGATCATCGGATACGAGAAACTGACCGTGGTGAAGAACTCCTGAGCCTCTGCCGACAGCAGATGCCGGACGAAGTTGTCGACCAAGTCGCCTTTCTCCGTGCCTTCGATCTTCATCGCACCGGAGATGTTGACGAGCGCCCCGGCGTCACCTTCGGTGAACGCGAGTTCGAGCGGCGCGTTGGGACGCTGATTCTTGACTCGGAGCGCGTAGTAGTGGTTCGCGAACCCGGCCGCTAGCGACCCGTTGGCGACGTTCTGGGAAACCGCGTACTCGTTGCTGTATCGTTCGGTTCCGGCTTCCCGCATGTCGACCAGCCACTGGCGGGTCGCGCCGTCTCCGCGACTGAGGCGCATCGCGGTCACGAACGACTTGAACGCGCCGTAGGTCGGCGCCCAGCCCATCGTCCCTCGAAGCGCGTCCGTGTTCGGGAACTCCTGCACCGTGTCCGGGATGTCCGACTCACGCAACTGGTTCGTGTTGTACGGCACGGCTCGCGCTCGACCCGCGACCCCAGCCCAGGCGTTGTCGTCACCGACGAACTGTGAGTTGGCGACGGCGCCGACGGCCTCGTTCGAGAGCGACTCGTACGCGTCGTTGTCCGCGACATAGCCCAGCGAACTGGCGTCGATCGACCAGAACATGTCGGCTTTGTTGACGCCGTTGTTGACTTCGCTCACGATGGTCTGGGCGAGTGACGCCGAGTCGTTGCTGCTGGGTTGGACCGAAAAGTCCGGGTAGAGACTCTCGAATTTGCTGATCAGGTTGGTGTAGATGCCACTCTCGCCACCGCCAATATAGAGTGCGAGGTCACCCGAGAGGTCCGGCAGGTCGTTAATCGACGTGCCACCCGGGTACGGACGGCCAGACGCTAGCTGCCCGGAACCGCGGAAGTTGCCCTCGACGAGCGGTCCGGTCCCACGAAAGTCCGAGACGTTCGCGTCCCCGGGTGTCCCGTCACTGCTATTGTCGTTGAGCATCCCGGAACACCCGGCCACGGACGCGGTTCCGAGTACGGCCCCACCCTGCAGGACTCGGCGCCGCGAAACACCACGTTCGCGAGAATCGAATTCCTCTTTCATACAACAGTTTAGGCCTGCCTAAAACACTTATAGTTGCCGGTTCTAGTCGTCTGCGGCCGTGGGTGCGTGCTCCGTGACCGACCCCGGTCGGACCTGTTCGAGACAGGCGAGCCAGTCCTGCATAAACTCGCCGCAGTAGTTGAGGAACGCCGCGTTCTCGTAGTCGAACGAACCCTCGGCGAGCGCGTCGGCCATCGCGGCGAACACGCCGGCGTACGTGTCCGCATCGTCGCCGACCTCGTCGACGATCTCCCAGACGTGTTCGTTCAACTCCAGCCCGGGAACCTCGTTGTTCAGGTCCGAGAACGTCGACCGCGGGGCTTTGTTGTGTTCACAGAGGGGGTTTCCGTTGACGATGCGCTTGTCCAGCACGTCACAGGCTCGCTTGAGGAAGAGACCGCTCCAGATGTCGTCGAACCGGCCCACGTCCCACTCGTTGTCGTCCATCGGTAGCTGGTAGAACGCCGGGATGACCTCCCGACGGAAGGCCAGATTCATCGAACAGACGGTCAGGTAGTTACCGCGTTTGGCGACGAAGTTGCCGTCGTAGTCCTCGGCCGACGTCCGGGTCTGTGCCTGTCCCTGGAGGTCGCCGTCCATCAGAATCCGGACCGCGTCGAGGTCCGGGACGTTCGTCCAGAGGCCCTGTGACGCCACCACGTCGTCGACCTTGACCTCGCCAGTTTCGACCGCTTCGTCCATCGCGCTGTAGGGGTAGCCACGGGGGTAGAGTCCGTGTTCGTCGACGTTCTGGTAGAGAACGTTCGCCCAGCGTTCGTCCGACCCGACCGACTCGACGGTGCCCTCGTACGCGAGGTTGTCGAAGTGTGTTCCGAAGAAATCGAAGTCGGGGTGTGGAAGCGTGTCGTCGTCGATAAAAAAGCCATACTCGAACTCACCGGCCCACATGTACAGCAGGCCGAAACTCGTCTGCGCGTGACTGGCTTCCGGGATCAGGTGTGAGTACTGCGGGACACCCTGCTCTTCGAACCACGCTTTCCGGGCGCTCCCGTCGAACACGCTGCCGTCGACGCCCTCCTCGTCGAGCATCGCCTGCATCTCGTCGCTGTCACAGAAGTCCTCCGTGACCAGCACGACGTGAAGTCGGTCCAGGTCGAACCCGTGGTCCCGAGCGTTCTCAAAGTACGTTCGCATACATTCGAACTCCCGTATCGTCGGCACGATCACACAGACGTCTCCACTCATCGTCTGTGTTGTTTCTTTAGGCATCCCAAAAGTAACTGTCGTGTTGACAGTGCCGCGGGCCCCTCACTCGCTAGTACGTTATACACTACTGATTTTAATTAACGTAGTATAAGGGGAACTGTTATCTGCAAGTGCATGAGCAAATTAGGTGAAGCTAAGGGGTGTGGCCACACACGGTTGTGCAGTCGGCAGAGAGGGTCGGACGCTGGTCACACCGCAGACAACTAACCATGCTCGAAAATCAGACCTGTGTGGTAACCGGTGCATCACGAGGTATCGGCCGCGGCATCGCCGAGGAGTTGGGCCGTCACGGAGCGAACGTCGTCGTCAACTACAGATCCTCAGAGGCGGCGGCCCACGAGGTCGCCGAACGTATCGAGGAGGTGGGGGGGAACGCCGTCCCGTTGCAGGCCGACGTGGCCGATCAAGAGGAAGTCGGCGCGATGGCCGACCGGACGAGCGACTTGTACGGTTCGGCCGACGTCTTGGTCAACAACGCGGGAATCACCATCGACAAGAAGTTCGAGAACATGACCAAAGAAGACTGGGAGACGGTCGTCGACGTGAATCTCGGCGGGGTGTTCAACGCGACCAACGCCTTCTTCGAGGACATCAAGGCCGCCGACCAGGGCCGACTCGTCAACATCTCCTCGGTCGTGGGCCAGCAGGGTAACTACGGCCAGGCCAACTACGCCGCGACCAAGTCGGGCCTCTTCGGCTTCACCCGGACGCTGGCGCTCGAACTCGCCTCGACTGGGTCGACGGCCAACTGTGTCGCGCCGGGGTTCGTCGAGACGGATATGCTCGACGAGGTGCCCGAGCGCGTCCAGCAGAAGATTCTCGACCGGATCCCACTGAACCGGTTCGCGACGGTCGACGACGTCGCCGGCATCGTCCGGTTCCTCTCCAGCGAGGCCTCCAGCTACATGACCGGGCAGGTGCTGGCCGTCAACGGTGGCATGGAGTGGTAAGATGAGCCAGCAAGAGGAAGAAGCGTCCGACCAGGCGGCCGACCAGTCACCGGTCGAAGAACTCCGTGAGCGCCGCCGCGAGGCCGAACTCGGCGGCGGTGAGGCCCGCATCGAACGCCAGCACAAGAAAGGAAAGATGACCGCGCGCGAGCGGGTCGACTACCTGCTCGACGATGGCACGTTCAAGGAAGTCGACACGTTCGTCGAACACCGTGCCCGGTCGTTCGGGATGGACGAGAAAACGTTCCCCGGCGACGCGGTCGTCACCGGCTACGGCGAGGTCAACGGTCGGAAACTCTTCGTCTTCGCCCACGACTTCACGGTGCTGGGTGGCTCCGTCGGTGAGGTCGTCGCCGACAAAATTTGCAAGGTGATGGACAAGGCCATCGAGAGCGGTGTCCCGGTCGTCGGCCTGAACGACTCCGGCGGGGCACGCATTCAGGAGGGCGTCGACTCGTTGGTCGGCTTTGCGAAGATATTCAACCGCAACACAGAGGCCTCGGGACTCATCCCGCAGATTTCGGCGATCATGGGCCCGTGTGCGGGTGGTGCGACGTACTCGCCCGCGCTGACCGACTTCACCTTCATGGTGGAAGACACCAGCCACATGTTCATCACGGGACCGGACGTGATCGAAACGGTCACTGGCGAGCAGGTCTCGAAGGAGGCACTCGGCGGGGCGAAGACCCACGCCACGAAATCCGGCGTGGCACACTTCGCCGAGCGCTCGGAGGAGGCGGCGCTCGACGACATCCGGCAACTGCTGTCGTACCTGCCACAGAACAACATGGCGGACCCGCCACGGGTCCAGCCGTGGGACGACCCGACGCGGACCTGTGACGACCTCGTCGACATCGTCCCCGAAGAACCGCGCAAACCCTACGACATGAACACGGTCGTCGGGCAGGTCGTCGACGAGGATTCCTTCTTCGAGGTCCACGACGGCTTCGCGCGTAACGTCGTCACCGGCTTCGGCCGACTGGACGGCCGCGTCGTCGGCGTCGTCGCCAACCAGCCCCGCGTGTCGGCCGGGACGCTAGACATCGACGCCTCCGAGAAGGCCGCCCGCTTCGTCCGGTTCTGTGACTCGTTCAACGTTCCCATCGTCACACTGGTCGACGTCCCCGGATTCATGCCCGGCACCGACCAGGAACACAACGGCATCATCCGCCGGGGTGCGAAGCTCATCTACGCCTACGCCGAGGCCACCGTCCCACTCATGTCGGTGGTCGTCCGGAAGGCCTACGGCGGGGCCTACATCGTGATGTCCTCGAAGTTTCTCGGCAGCGACGTGAACTACGCCTGGCCCGGCGCGGAGATGGCCGTGCTGGGGCCACGCGGCGCGGTCAACATCCTCTATCGGGAGGAGATTGCCAACGCCGACGACCCCGACGACAAACGCCAGGCGCTGATGGACGACTTCCGCGAGGAGTTCGCTCATCCGTACGGACCGGCAAAACGCGGCTACCTCGACGACGTCATCGAGCCACAGAACACGCGCAAGCGGCTGATCGACGATCTGGACCTGCTCGAGCGCAAACGCGAGGACACGCCGCCAAAAGACCACGGCAACATCCCGCTATGAGCAACGCCGACCTCCATCCGGACTCCGCGGACGGGGTCCTCGAAGTCGACTTGGACGCGTTGCTCGCGAGCCTGGAGTTCGGGCCGTCGGTTCCGAATCAACGCGAGGCGGCAGCCGTCGCGGCGGCGATCGCAACCCACCGGACGGACCGGGCGAGAGCGGCCGCCGAGGCCGCCACCGAAAGCGAACCGGAGACCGTCTCGGAGTGGAAGCTCGCGAGTCGGCTCCGCGCCAACAGTGACAGGGCCAGGCGTCGGCCCCGGAACGTCGAACGTGGTCGGGAGTGGCGGGCCGCGGCACGGTCGCTGTAGGTCGTGGTCGATTTCGCGCCTGATTCCGCGGCTTACGCGGTGGTGCTGGTCGCGTCGTCGGTCGCGGTCTGGGCCGGGATCGAAC
>NZ_JAQCNH010000100.1 GCF_028275115.1 Halorientalis sp.
ACGACGACCAGCCCAGCCAGGTCCGTGCCGACGTAGGGGGTCTTCTCCAGCACGTCGACCGTCCCGGGTTCGAGCAGGCCGACGCCGACGGTCAACCAGAACGCGATCTGATACGGATTAGTCAGCGCTAACACGAACGCCCGCCGAAACCCTCGTCCGACGCCCGCTGCTGCCGCGTCCGCTCCGGCCCCAGTGCCGACGGTCAGTGCCTCGCGCGCGCTCGTCGCCGCTCCGACCGCGAAGTAAATCATCAACGCGCCGCCGGCGAGGATCATCGCTGCACGCAGAGTTGGCGCGCTCTGGACGACGGTGACGACACCGGCGAGTGCAAGCGCGAAGAAGCAGGCGTCAGCGGCCATTGCTCCGAGCCCGGCGGTAAAGCCCGCTAGCCAGCCGCGAATGACGCTTTCCTCGGCGATGACGGCGTTCATCGGTCCGGGCGGGGCTGCCAGCGCCAACCCGAACAAAACGCCGGCACCGAGCGACGCGACGGGGCTGGCCGCCATGTCTCAGATACCCTTGCTCACCAGGTGGTTCCGGAGGATGTCCGCTTCCGCGTCGCCGGGGAGTGTGTTGACCAGCACGACGGTGTCGTCGGCCCCGAACTCGTCTTGCTCTGCCAGTTCCGCTGCGCCGCTGGCCGCGACGCCCGCGGACGCACCGACCTCCACGCCCTCGGACTGGGCGATGCTGACCGCCCCTTCTAGCGCGTCACGGTCCTCGGTGGCGACGGCGCCGCCCCCGCTCTCCCGGACGGCCGACAGCACGTCGGCGCCGCCTGCCGGGTCCGGAATCTCGATGCCGCCACAGATCGTGTCGGGAGTCTCCCAGACCTCGGTGTCGTCGTCGCCGGCCTCGAACGCGTCGACGACTGGCGCACAGCCGGCGGCCTGCGCGGCGTACATCGCCGGCGTGTCGGCCACGAGGCCCAGAGCTGCCAGTTCCTGTGCGCCGGCGTGGGTGCCGACGAGACCGACCCCCTCACCGGTGGGATAGACCACCGCGTCCGGGGCCGCCCAGTCGAGTTGCTCTGCGAGTTCGTATGCCAGCGTCTTCTGGCCCTCGCGGCGGTAGGGCGTCCCGAAGGGGGCCAGCGAGTGCCAGCCCTCCTCGGCGACGGACTCACGGAAGCTGTCGACGGCATCGCCGTAGCGGCCGCCGACGACTTCCATATCGCCGCCGTGGACGTTGATCATCGCCTTGGCGTCGAAGGTGGCCCGGGAGGGGACGAACGAGTGCGACTCCTGTCCGGCGCGGGCGGCGTAGGCGGCCGCGGCCTGCCCCTCGATGCCCGTCGTCGGCAGGGCTACGTCCGTCGCGCCGGCTTCGACAGCCGCAGTCACCGCGACGGCCATCCCGCGGTCCGCGATGCTCCCTGTCGGATTGCGGCCCTCGTCTTTGACGTACACGTCGCCCACACCCCACTCCTCGGCCAACTCCGGACAGGAGACGAGCGGCGTCGCGCCCTCGCCCATCGTGACCAGCGTCTCGGCGGTGAAGGGCAGCAACTCGGCGTAGCGGGCAATCCCATCGTACCGTCGATCCGCCGCGGTCGTGGGTGTGAACTCGACCGTGTCCAGTTCGTACGTCACGGTCAGGTGACCGTCGCACGACGGGCACGGACCGGTCGTCTCCGCGGGGTCGAACGAGTCGCCACACGCTCGGCAGGTGAGGTCCCGAACGGCCGGATTGCGGGTCATGCCCGCGAGTCAGGGCGCAACGGACTAAGCCCTGTCCGTTCGGCGGTCAGCGTGCCTCGTCGTCGTCCCCGCCACGGTCGCACAGGGGTTCCGTTCCGTCGTCGGCCACGGCACCTTATCGCCGCCGTCCGGCGTTCGACGCGCGCAGTGGTGTCTGGCTACACCTCTCCCGACCCGGCGGCTGTTTCAGGGCACATCGGAGCGTTCTGTCACGGGGGCGAAACAATCGTTCCCCTCGACGCCGACCGACCACAGGAGCCTTTTGTGGGTCCCACTCTTTCCCTCGAACATGACAGACGTCGTGGTCGTCGGTGGAGGGCTGGCCGGGCTGGTCGCGGCCCGACACCTCGCCGACGCGGGCAGGGACGTGACGGTGCTCGAAGCGCGCGAGGAAGTCGGTGGGCGCGTCCGCTCCGTCCGCGAGGACGGGTTCGTCTTCGACCGCGGGTTCCAGGTCCTCTTTACCGCGTACCCAGCAGCGAAGCGGGAGTTGGATTACGACGCGCTCGACCTCCGCGCCTTCTCGGCTGGCGCGGCCATCGCCAACCCCGGCCGGCGGTCCGTGCTGGCCGACCCGCTCTCCAGTCCGGGCGACCTCACGGACACGCTGTTCAACACCGACGTAACGCTCGGCGACAAACTCCGACTGTTCAAACTCCAGCAGGAGATGAAACGCGCCGACGTCGAGACGCTGTTCGACCCCGACGAGCGGCAGGACGTGCGAGACTATCTGCGCGCCCGAGGATTCTCGGGGCAGTTCGTCGAGAACTTCGCCGCGCCCTTCTACGGCGGGATTACGCTGGATCGCTCGCTGTCGACCGACGCCGGCGTGTTCCGCTACACGTTCAAGATGCTCGCCGAGGGAAAGACCGTGGTCCCCGCCCGCGGGATGGGGGCGATCAGCGAGCAACTCGCCGACCGCGCTCGGGCGGCCGGCGCGGAGATCGAACTCGGAACCACGGTCGAGAGCCTCGACGCGACCGACGGCAGCGTCACCGTCGAGACGAACGGCGAGACGCTCGGTGCCGACGGAGCAGTCGTCGCCACCGACCCGCCGACTGCAGCCGCGTTGACCGACGCGACGGTCCCGACAGAGACCAGCGGCTGTGTGACTCAGTACTACGGTCTTCCCGGCCACGTGGAACTGGAGACCGGGAAGAAGATCGTTCTGAACGCCCGCGACGCGGAACCCAACCAGATCGCGCCCTTGTCTGCGGTCGCACCGGAGTACGCCCCCGACGACCGGACGCTGGTGAGCGCGACCTGGCTCGGCCACCCCGAGGACGGAGTAGACGTGCTCTGTGCCCGCGCTCGCGAAGCGTTGGGCCAGTGGTACCCCGCGCGTCAGTTCGACGGCCTCGAACTACTCCGGACCGACCGAATCGACGTGGCCCAGTTCACCCAGCCGCCGGGCTTTCGCACCGATTTGCCCGCGGTCGACGCGCCCGACGGCCCCGTCGTTCTCGCAGGCGAGTATACGCAGTGGTCCGCGATTCAGGGTGCACTGGAGGGCGGTCGCGTCGCCGCCGAACGACTACAGTAGGTCTCGAAACTCCCCGAGTGGGGGAAACTCCCGGACCGTTTCGGCCTCGTCGTCCCAGACGACGGGGCGAAACCGGTCGAGGTCGCCGATCAACGGCGAGTTCGTCGTCGCGGTTCCGCCGTAGCGGCGGTTGATCGAGACCCCCTCGATCAGGTGGGAGAACGCGGGGAGGACGAGGACGTCGGCACCGTCGTAGCTCTCGTGACCGTAGAGATAACAGTGCCACTTGCGACCCTCGACGGTGATGGTGGGGTGGTCGTGGCCGACGACGTACAAGTCCGCCTCGGTTTCGGGTTCGTGGTGGCCGTGACAGACGACGACCCGGCCTGCGTCGGTCTCGACCGTGAACTCGTGCGCGGTCGGCCCGGACCAGACCACGTCCAGCATCGTGTCGTGATTGCCCGGTGTGACGACCGGCCGTGCCCCCGCGTCCCGTACTGTCTGGCCCAGCGCGGTGACGGTCTCCTCGGCGGCCGTGGCGACCTGATCGAACGAGTGCAACAGGTCGCCGGCGAACACGACCGTCTCCGGGTCGTGTCGTTCACAGAGCGTGGTCACGCGGTCGACCAGATGGTCGCGTTCACCGAGGGGGAGCGAGACGTTTGCAGCCGCAGCCTTCCCGACGTGGAGGTCCGCACAGACCAGTGTGCTGCCGAGCAGAGCGGCTCGGTCCCGGTAGTTCACGTCCACACCCACAGTCGGGTTCTGTGAGCTAAATGTCTGCCGCTAGCTGGCGTGTTGTTTGGCCGTGGTGTATGCCTCTCGGACGCGCTTGAACTCGTCCTCGTCGCCGCCGTGGTCCGGATGGACCTCCTTGACCTTCTCGCGGTACGCGCGTTTGATATCCTCGAGGCCGGCCCCCATCGGCAGTCCGAGGACGGCGTGGGCGGCCTCCCGCGGGTCGAGTTCCCCGTCCGCGTCCTCGTCGAAACTGATCTCCGGCGTCTCGAAGGGCAGTCGCGGACCGAGGGCAACGCCCGGCAACTCGTGTTCGACGAGGACCGGGACCGTCTCCGACCGCTCGATACGGTAGTACGCACGGGCGTCGAACGTGATCGCCACGTCGCGTTTGGGCAGGTAGAAGGCGACGTGCTGGCCCTCGACGAAGTGACGCTCGGCGTACTGTTCGTCGATGGCGTCGAGGTAGCTGCGAATCTCGTCGCGGCGGTGTGACTCCCCGCTGGGTTCGCGGCCGTCGGCCGCACCACGGCCGGGATAGCGAGTAACCCCTACGTAGAACAGGGCAGCGATCACACCGCTCAGTACGATTCCCAATAGCGCACCGTCGATAAGCCACTGTGGCAAGCCGTCGAACACCCCTTGATTCAGAAGTATGGTTTGTGGCGATAGGTAAAGAACCCCTCGGACCTCCTGTCTACGGGCGGAGCAGGCCGAGGCGGTTCACCCGATGTATCGCAGGTCCTCGTCGGCAGGCCCCGCCGCCGCACTTCCCTCCATCTCCTGAATCTTGCGCACGACTTCCTCCATCTCCTCGGCCCGGTCTTCGAGCGAGCCGAAGTCGACCTCGAAGCCAACGAGATCCTCGAGCACCGTGAGGACCGCCTGCGCGCTCTTCGGGTCGACGAGATAGCCGCTGGTTTCGCCCATCAGGCAGGCCGCCTCGAAGTCACGGCGTTCGCCCAGGCCGAGCAGCAGACCCGAAACGCCGACGATGCCGCCGGCCGGTTCGTCCTCGCGAAACTCCACGTCGGCTGCTTCGAGGTCGTCGACGAACGCCTCGTCGGTCGCCGCTCCAAGAACGTCGTACTCCTCGATGAGTTCGCCCGTCGGAACGCCCCCCAGTGCGAACACGCGCCGAACCCCGAACTCGTCGGCGACGTCGAGAATCCGGTCGGTCAGCCGGTAGTGGCCCTGATTGTCCTGTGCCTGGTGGTCGCCAGTCAACACGAGCAGGTCCTGTCCCTGTTCGGTGTGGACCGCGTGGAAGGAGGCGCTTGCGAGTTCCGACTCGCCGTCGTCGATACTGACCTGCGGCGGGAAATGCTGGGAGTAGAGTCGGCGCACTTCCTCACCGTCAAGCTCTTCGAGCAGATGTTCGGCGGTGAGTTTTCCGACGTGGCCCACGCCCGGCAGTCCCTCCACCAGCACTGGGTTCGTGAGTTTCGGGTCCGCGAGCGTCTCGATTTCGAACTCGTCCATACCCGCTATTGGCGGTTGCGTCGCTTAATAGCGCGTCGATATTCCCCGTACCTGTCGGTCGGATCGAACGGTGCTGGCGCGCTGTTCACGGCCTCGGCCCCGCACTCCGGGCAGGTTTCGGCCAACGTGTACACCGGGGACTCGTGGGCGTTCTTCCAGACCGAGCAGACGCGAATATCGGATTTCATGCACGAAGCGGCGTAGCGGGAACGCTCGTCACTCCTGGTCGGTGTTGCGCTCGCGGTGGTACTGGCCGTTGCCGCCGTGGTCGGAGACCACCGCGCTGGCGCGGTCGGCACTCTCTTCGAGGTGGGATTCGGCGGTCTTGTAGTCGGGCGCGCGAACGCGGATGCGGTACTCCGGCGAGCCGACGTAGGTGACCTCGAGTTCTACCTCTTCGGGAATCTCTCCGTTACCCTCGGCGGCCTCCAGCGCTTCTTTGATGACGTCCACGCCGTCGGCCGTCGGGACCGTCAGGTCCACGTAGCCGGTGACGTTGACGTACGGCACCGAGACGTTTTCGCGTGCGGTTTCGACGATACGCTCGACTTCGTCCTCGGAGATGTCCGTGTCTTCGAGCGCTTCCTGGCCGTGGATAGCCGCCTGCTCGAAACCGTCGTACATCGAGCCGAACGCTGCGAGGAACTCGTTGGCGACGGCGGCGTAGGTCTCGTCGTTTAACTTCTCACCGAAGGCCAGTTCCATCCAGTTGTCGGCCTTCTGCTCGTTTTTCCACTCCTGAATCTTCTCCTTTCGCTGGTGGTCGTTGACGTCTTTGATCGAGAGGTCGACCTGCTGGGAACTCTCGTCGACTTCCAGCACTTTGGCGACGACGGTTTGCCCCTCGCTGACGTGGTCGCGGACGTTCTTGATCCAGCCGGAGGCGACCTCGGAGATATGACACAGCCCACGCTTGTCCTCGTACTCCAGCATGTCGACGAACACGCCGAAGTCCTCGATTTCGTCGATCCGGCCGACGACGAGCTCGCCGGGGTCGGGCCAGCCACTGTATTTCATCTATCGCGCCTCGACAGTCTCGGTGATTTCGCCTTCGATGGCCGCTTCGCCGCCGGTCGGGCTGGCGAGCTGGTGGCCACACACTGCGCAGGCGACCTCCGTGGCGGCCTTGCCGAAGACGATCTGTTCGTTCTCACAGTCCGGACACGCGACGCTGTAGAAATTTCCTGCCATTGTTATTCCTGGAACTCGAGTCGACCGGCACGCCATCCCTCGCGGAGGTGAGCCTTGCCACACTCCGAGCAGCGGTACTTCAGGTCTGTCTTTTTTGTGGGTTTGTCCCCACCGGGCACCTTCGAGAACTTCCCTTTGTTCCCGATGCCGGTGCCGCGACGCCTGCGCTGGCGGTCGTTGACCTTCTTCATGCCGGAGGACCGACCCGAGCGGACCTTCTCGACTTCTACCTCGTGATGCTCGTTGCAGTGCGGACAGTACGTATTAAATCGGCGTGGCATCTCCATAGATATCTACCTTGTGCCGTGGTTAGACAGTGTGCGTTAAAACCCGTTTGGTTTCCGTATCCGGCCGCCCCGGCAACGGGCTGGTCGCGCCCATCCGACGGCACAACTGGGCTGCCAGCCGACCCCAGTCCGCTGCGCTGGACCCCGTTCTCGGCACCGAAGCGCTTAACAGCGATTCGGGCCAATCGCCGGTTATGAAACAGCTCATTATCAACGGGGACCCCGGTATCCGGAAAAACGCCGTCATCGAATACGACGGCGAGGAGTACGTCTGTTTCTCCATCGCCCGACAGGGCGACTGGCACGGTCCCGAACGGGTCCAGCTCTGGTGTACTGTCGGGTCCGAGGACGAACGCGAGGACTACCAGTATCGGCGATACATCCCAAACCACCTGGAGACACTGTCGGCAGACGCCGAAGCCGTCAGCGTCGTCGAATCGACGGCCTGATCAGGCCGGCAGCGCCGACCGGTTCACCCGATATATCGTCACCGTGTCCCACTGTTTTGCGACTGTCACGCCCGCGACCCCGCCGACGGTGAGCGACGCAGACGACCCATAAGTCGCTCGCTCTGCCGGCCCGACGTAGACGTACCGTACGCCGTACTCGTCGAGGAGGGCCGCACTCTCCGCTTGCTCGCCGGTGTAGATGGTCCGTAGGTCCGCGGCCCGTCGCTCGTAGGCCTCCTGGCCGCGATAACCGATCTCGTGGTGCCAGCCAAGCACCGTCGGCACTCCGGTCAGACTCGACGGGGCGCTGGAGCCGCCGTTTCGATCGCCGTCCCAGACGTAACTTCCCGGTGCGGTGGTGATCGTCGGCCGTCCGTCTAACTCGTCGAGCCAGCCGATGGCGGCCGCTTCGTCCGGGTGGACCCGGCCGACGAACTCGGTCGCGTCGAGCGTCGGGTCCTCGGTCTGTGCGTACACCGAATCGCTCGCGAAGTGACTCGTCAGCGCCAGCCCGCCGTACACCGCCGTCCCGGCGAGCAGGAGGGCAGCGAACAGCCGCAGAGTGGATCGCCAGCGACCGCCGCTGAACCCGAGCCCCGGTCGGTGCTGCCAGACCAGATGCGACAGTGCTGCGCCGGCCGCGACCGCCCACAGCGCCCAGACCTGCGCGTAGGTCTTGAACACCGTGTTCATCCGCCCTGGCCCCGCCTGCTCTTTGACGTAGACGAACTCGACCAACAGGACGAGTCCCGCGCCGGCAACGAGCAACACCGTCTCGAAGCCCGGTCCTGAACGGGAACGACCGCCCGAACCGGCCGTTCTTTCACCTGTCGTGTCCTCTGCGCCTGCACCAGCGCTCCCGCCCGTGTCGCCACCGTCTGCGCTCACGGTGGCCGTGTTCGTCCGAACGGGCCGAAGCCGGTCCCCGAGTCCCGCGCCGACGTCGCCGGGCAGGTCGCGCCACCGGAGCAGCGCCCAGCCGACCCCAATCAGTGGAAGCAAGAGCACGACTGCGGTCGCACGGCTCAGCACGGCGATTACGGCGACGAGAGCGAGCATACCGGCCGTGCGCTGCCTGTCCCGCAGTCGGGGGAGCGTGTGCCGGAGCAGGTACGGGACGAACACCAGGAGGAACGTGCCGTGAGTCAGCACGAGCGCGCCGAGGCCGCTCCGGGGTGGGAACAGCGCGAGTTCGCGTCCGCTCGCCGCCACCAGCCAGAACGGTACAGAGAGGAGCAGGCCGCCGAGCAGGACGGCGGCCCCGGTCCCGGCAGCGACCGAGAGCGTCAGGAGTTCGTCGCGACGCCAGTCGTCGGTATCGAGCCAGTCGGCCACCGGTCCGGGCAGCAACGTCCGAGCTTCGGCGGGTGCGAACCACACCGTCAGCATCGTCAGCCCGGCGATGGTGGGAAACGACCACGTGTTGACGACCGCCAGCAGGCCCGCGAGCGGTGGGAGAGCGACCAGAAGAAGCGCCCGCCGCTGCCGGACCGCCACTGCCGGCGTCAGGTAGTACGTAAAGAGCACAGTCGCGGCCAGCAGGAGGAACGGCGGTCCCATCATGTGTGCGTGCAGGTCGCCGTTGAGCCAGGCGAACAGCGGGAACTCGTTGATTGTCCCGTCGATGACGCGGCTGGCGTCCCAGTAGTCGAACTCGCTGAGGCCCGCCGCGAGTCCGTCCGTCTCGACGCCGAGCGTCCCGACCAGGACGCCGACCAGTCCGTCGAGGACGGCTAGCACCACCTCGAACGGAGTCGCGACGAGGCCGACGGGCCCGGACAGCTCGCCAAGGTAGGCCGAACCCCCGTCGACGAGGGCGACGACCAACCGGAGCGGAGTCGTGAGGTTGCTGGCGACCCCGACAAAGAAGGCGCCGAAAATGCCGCCGAGCCACCGCGGGCTGTCACGGCTGGCCGCGACCGACCCCGCGAGGCCGTACGCCGCCGTAACGAACGCCGCAAAAAAGCCCGCCAGCGCGAGATTGTACGCGAAGCGGGCGTCCGTCGCGGTCAGTCGCGCCAGTAGCGAGGCCAGCAGGTGGCCGCCGTAGTAGTAGCTCACCGGCTCGCCGGCGAACCACATATCCTCCGGCGGAAGTGTCGGGGCACGCAGGAGAGACTGAAGTAGGCCGAAATCGAGGAACTTCTCACCCCCTGGTGGGTGGACCGCGGGGTCGACGGCCCGAACTGCGACGAGAAAGAGGAAAGCGAGGCCGAACACGCCGACGGTTTCGGCGACGACACGGCGGTCAACTTCGACGCCCCGCCGGGCGACGAGGCCACCGGCGAGGAGGGCCAGGACGGCGACGGCGACGAACGGCGCGGCGTCGAGCGAGACACGGCCGACCCAGTAGGCCACGAGCCAGACGACGGTGAACGAGCACACGAGGGCCACGCCGACACCCCGGTCGGCGAGGCGACCGAACAGCGCGTCGGCCAGCGGGAGCCCGGCCAGAAGCAGGGCCAGGAAAGCTCCCAACCACAGAGCGACGAGCAGGAACTCCATCACCTGTGGGAGACTTGCCCGTGCGTATACTTCTTCCGTTCGCTACCGTACCGAGACGAACCGTTTTTACTCGCCCCACGAAACTATCGGACAATGAGTCGGTCTCTGGGTGTCGTCGTCCCCGCGTACCACCCGGACGTGGAGCGACTATCGGCCTATGTCGAGGCCATCGACCGACAACTCGACCCGGCGACAATCCGCGTCGAACTCGACGCCCCAGACGAGGGGGTGGTCGAGCGCCTCGCCACCCTTCCGGCCTCGCTCGGTATCGTCCCCTACCGTCGCGGGAAGGGGGCGGCCGTCACCGCCGGCTTCGAGTCGCTGTCGACCGACGTGCTGGCCTTCCTCGACGCCGACGGGAGCACGACACCGGACTCGGCGGCCGCCGTCTTCGAGCCCGTTCTCACGGACGAAGTCGACCTCTCGGTCGGTTCCCGACGCCATCCCGACGCCACAGTGTCGGACCACCAGACGACCGCTCGCCGGTGGCTCGGCGAGTGCTTCGTGTGGTTCGCCCGTCGATTGCTCGACGCGACACTCCACGACTACCAGTGTGGCGCCAAGGCGCTGACTCGCGATGGCTGGGAGCGGATCCGGGCGCACCTCTACGAGGCCGGGTTCGCCTGGGACATCGAACTCGTGGCGATGGCGGCCGCGTTCGACCTGCGAATCGCGGAGGTCCCGATCACCTGGGAAGACCAGCCCGGCTCGACCGTCGAGCCGATCCGAACCTCGGTCAGGATGGCCACGGCGCTTCTCACCGCCCGTCACCGCGTCCAGCAGGTGCGGGACAGTCGGCTACACGCCGCCATCGCGGACCACCGTACCGACGAGGAGGCGCTGATCGATAGAGGATGACCGATCGGGAACTCCCTAGCCAACTGAACTCGCTGTTGTCCGGCGTCCGGTTCGGCCAGTTCGTCTCCGTCGGTGTCGTGGGTCTGACCGCCGACACGATCACGCTGGTGACGCTGACGGAACTGCTGGGTGTCGAGCCGTGGCTGGCGGGCCTGCTGAGCATCGAAGTGGCGATTCTCGTGATGTTCGTGGTTAACGAGCGCTGGACGTTCGCGGGCGTCGGCGCACCGGAAGAACTGTTCCGCCGGTTAGTGAAGTCCCACGCCGTTCGGTCGGTCGGTTCGTCGGTGCAGTACGTCATCTTCTTTGGGCTGTTGACCTACGCCGGTGTGTCGGTGACATTGTTTGGCAGCGACCGATGGTATCTGTTCTCGAAGTGGCTCGCGGTCGGTGTCGCCATGCTAATCAACTACGCGTTCGAGAGCCTGTTCACGTGGCGTGTTCACGCCGAGTGATGACGGGAGAAACTGACCGACGGCATTGGAATCACAACCCTTAATTGATGGTCGAAGCTATAGTTTTATAGCGGGATGGGATAGCCAGGAGATTCCGGCGGGCTCATAACCCGCAGACCGGTAGTTCAAATCTACCTCCCGCTACTTCTCGACGCGAACAAACCCGCGAGCATCGCATAGTGGTACTCGCGACCGTGAGCGTCGAAGTAGGTCATGTGGATTTGAACCCTGCTAGTCGCGCACAACGAAGTGAGCACGTCTGGCTCCGGTTCAAATCTACCGCCTGCTATTTTCGCGCCGAACGAAACCGTGAGCCACGAGCGCCTCGCGTGGTCCGACCCTCTCGATACGATTTTGTCCCGAACAACACGCGAACAGCAGGTAGTATCAGTGCGATTCGAACCAGGCAGTGGAGCGGAACGGACAGGCCGTTTTCCGACCCACGCCGTGTTCTGGCAGTGGCGTCGAGAATGAGGCAAATCGGGCACACGCTGCCGCCGCTTCGGCCGACCCCGGAGTGGTGAGTCGAACAACACCGGTAGTCGTCCCGAATCTCCAGTCGTTACTCGACAGTATCCCGGTCCCGTTGCCACGCCTGGAACAGCGCGCCGACGAGTCCGAGCGCGCCGAGGACAGCCGAGAGTCCGCCTGCGCCGACAGCGACGAGATGGGCGAGAGCTGTCCCCTCGTCAGGGTCGCCGACGACGACCCGGAGGCGATAAACCGAACGCTCGTAGCGGACGTAACTCGCGTTCGGACGCTGTTCGGGGTCGATCCGGGTAGACCCGTTCGAATCGACGGCGTCGCTGACGACCTGTCGCTCGCTGTCCGAGAGATTCTCGACGGCCCGGACCGTGACGTCGTCGGGCGCATCGACGGCGGTAAGTTCGAGCGCCTGTGGGCCGGCGGCCTGCTCCGGGGCGGTCCCGATAACGTAGCCGGCGCCGGTGAGGCCGAGGACGAACAGGGCAGTGAACGCGAGCACGCGGCGCATCGCGTCAGCCGTCGCCGTACTCGTCGACGACGGCGACCTCGCCGTCGACCACCTCGACGTTGATCAGCGTCTTCACGTCGTAATCGGAGCCTTCGATCTTGTTTTCGCCGCCGACTTTCTTGATTACGGCGACTGCGTCGACCACGTGGGCGCCGATCTCTTCGAGTGCGCCGGTGAGGGCTTCGACGGTGCCGCCGGTCGAGAGCACGTCGTCGAGCAGGATGACACGGTCGCCGTCGTACACGTCGTTGACGTACATCTCGCTCTCGGAGTACCCGGTGACCTGCGAGAGCGAAACCTCGCCGTCGAGGCCGTACTGGCGTTTGCGGACGACGACCAGCGGGATGTCGGTCATCAGGGAGACGGCCGTAGAGATGTGGATGCCCATGGCTGCGGGGGTGACGATCTTGTCCACGTCTTTGAGTTCGGCCTTACGGATAATTCTGATACCAATCTCTCGGAGCAGTTCGGGCTTGAGCATCGGAACACCGTCGCTAATCGGGTGCACGAAGTAGTGGTAGCCGTTCTTCTCGATAATCGGGGCGTCACGAAGCGACTCCTGTAGCCGGTCCATATCGCGTGAGTTTGCCCCCGACGAGTAAAAGATACCCGTCATGCGAGCGGTAACGCCGCAGAGAGCCGCCTGACGACCGGGAGCGCGAACTCACCAGCGTAGGCGAAGTATTCGATCCCCGATAAGAGGACGAAGATCGTTCCGACGCCGGCGGTGATGCCGAGAAGGACAGCACCCGCACGCTCGGGAACGATATCCGAGAGAGCGCGCGCCGTCGTCCAGGCCGCGAGAACGGTCGCCGTCGCCAGCGCGAGCAGTGCGTGGAACTGGACTGCCTCGCCGAGACCAGTGTCGACAGCGGTCAGGGCAATCACGACGAGTTGACCGCCGACGAGGAGGGTACCGCCGTACGCCGACCCGGCCGTCCACTCGTATGCGGTTACGGCCGACCGGACAGCGGGTAGCCTGGCGAGGCCGTAGACGCCGAGCAGGAACAGCGGGTGAAGGTATCGAACAGTTACCTGTGCGTGCAGCGGGAGTCGCGGGAGAAAGAGAAACACGAAGAGCAGTCCCGACGCGAGTGCGACGGCGTCGACGACGCCGGCCGGCGACCGGAGGTACGAACCGAGCGCGGCGCGACCCTGGCGGCGAAGCCACAGGCCGGCCGCGACGGGGGCGGCGGCGAGGCCGGCCAGCAGCGGTGCCGACTCCAGTACCGTCAGCCGAATGGCCTGAAACCCGTCCTCTGATGCGACTGCGGGGATATAGCCCCCGCGGAGGAACGTCTGGAACGAGCGCTCCGGTTCGGTGAGTGCGACGACGGCCCCCTCACCGAGCAGCGAGACGAATCTGCTGGCGATTCGGAGCAGTCCACCCACGAGCGGGAGTGAGCTGATGAGGCTGCCGCTGCCACCACCACCGTTCAGGTCGAGCCCCTCGGCCGCGCCGTAGGACGGCAGCATCCGCGGCGGTTCGACCGGGGTCCCCGAGACCAGCAGGTTCGTGAGAAAAAACGGAACGAGTGAGATGACGAACGTGCCCCCGATCACAGCGAGCGTCCGTCGGTCGTTTCGCTCGGCCGTCACGAAATCGACAACGACGAGCGGGACGAACAGCAGGAGTGCCTCTGCGGCGTGAATCCACGCCAGCAGCGCAACCGGGACGTACGCTAACGCGCGGACCCGGCGTGTCTCGACTGCCTCACTCGCGGTGCGACTCCGGGCGAGCGCGCACAGCGCCGCCGCGACGCAGAGCACCGTGAACGAGTGGCGCTTCAACAGCGCCGCCCAGAACGCAATCGGCGTGGCCACTATCACCGCTGTGCCGGCGGCGATGCCGACTCGCTGGCCGTGCAGACACGCGACCAGCCGGTAACAGAACACGCCCGAGAGCGCGGCGGCGAGCATGCCAACGATCTGGAGTGCGAGGACGGGATACAGCGCCGGCGCGACCGGCGTCGCCAGTGCGACGTTCGCGACGAACGCCACCACTGCGAGTGCACACCCGCCGACGATCACCCACCCTCGTTCGACGAGACGGCCGACAGTCGTCACGGCCCCGACGAGCGCCAGCGACCAGAGGCCGATCAACACGACGCCGAGGTCCAAGACCGCCCCCAGTCCCTGCAGGGCGTAGAGAACCGGCACCGCCAGGGCGACGATTCCGTAGTTCCGGCCGACCGGTCCCCGGTCCCCGACGTAGGTCCCGGGCGCTTCCAGCCCGCTTCCGTAGGGGACCTCGGTCAGGACGACCCGCCCCTCGGCCACGTTGACGAGCGTGTTCGCGATGGCGCTGCCGTCGGTGATGTAGATTCCCATCCGCCAGTAGAGGCCGAAAAAACAGAGCCCACAGAGAAAGAGCGCGAGACCGCGTCGGTCGCCGAACAGCAACCGCCATACTCCCGTGCGGAGGCGCTTGGTCCGTGCGGCGAGACGCGCCGTGACCTCCGAGTCGAACGTGCTCATCGGCGCACCTGCACGGTAACGTTCCGCTCCGCGACGACCCGCGATTCCTCGCCGGCCCGCTCGATAACGCGCAGCACGCCCGCGTACGAATCGTTTTGCACCGTTCCCGGGGCGAGTTCGTCACGCTCCATCGAAATCTGCGTCCGCTCGCTGGTGTCCGGACCCAGGAAAAACGCCGACTCGCGGCTGTATCCGAGGTCCAGAATCTCCAGTTTGTAGGTCAAGACTGGCCGACCTTCGACCCCTTCGAAGCGAACTGACGCCGCCGGGACCTGGAGGTAGTAACTGTCTTCGCCGAACTGCCCCTGCCGGAGGGTCGCCGTCGCGGGCAGTCGAATCTCACCGACAGTGACCGAACCCGTCCCGATTTCGTTGGTCCGATCGGTGGGCTGGTCGGCCAGGGGCAGCGGACCCGACGCCAGCGTCCCGACGAGAATTATCGCGGCCGCGAGGTAAGGCACGTACGAACCGAAATCCATCTATGCTGTGACTGGTGTAACGGCCTGATAAACCTGCCGCGGGTGTGCCTCGCCGATAGCTGTCGCTGACCGGTGTGAAGAAAGTCAAAAGTGCGTGGTCGGTTATGCGTCGGGGCCGGTCTGCTCGGAGAGGGTGGCGGAGGTGTCGCCTTCCTCAGGTTCCCAGACGAG
>NZ_JAQCNH010000102.1 GCF_028275115.1 Halorientalis sp.
TCCGCTCGGATGACACGGTAGCCGTCCTCGTACAGTTCAGTCGCCCGTTCACGGTCCGGTTCCACGATGACATAGTCGACATCCCACGACTCCAGTTCGTCGATGAGAACGTCGGCACGGGGCGTGTACGTGCAGATCACCACGTGGTCGTCGAGGTCGCCGTCGACAGTCTTCGGGACCGTCGTCGAGAGGATGTCCTCGAGCAGCGGGAACGCGAGAACGGGAAAGGCCATGAAGATGAGCAGCGTCCCGAACAGATCCATGACGATTACGAGTACGTTCATTTCCGGGCTGATCCAGGGGGAATCCGAGCCGAACCCCGTCGTCGTAAACGTCTCGACGACAATCTGCAGGGAGTGGAGGAACGTCCTCGGCTCTCCCTCGTAGATTCGCATCCCGTTCTGATAAAGCACCGCGAAGACGAGCATCGAGCCAATCAACAGGACCGAATAGTAGACGGTACGACGCTGCCACTTGTTCATACGTACGGAAGTTGCCCTCGAACTGTTAAACCATCCCGATACAGTCGTCGCCACACGGCGTCAGGGTCAGGCCGTGGTCGAATCACACCCAGTGTTGTCAGAGAGATTGCACAGCCATCGATTCAATCGGAGGTCACCGGCTTCTCCTCGCGTCGTCGGGCGAGAATCGTGCCGAGGGCCCCCATCGCGGTTCGTCCGGCTCCGACGTAGGCGAGGTACCACGCGACCCCGCCGACGATAATGCCGGCCGCTCCGAGGATTGTGAGCGTCCACATCTGGGTGAGCAGCCCAAAGCCGCCGACCACGCCGGCGATTTGGACAAACGGGTAGCCTGGCGAATGAAACGATGGCTGGTACGAATCGACGTCACTCGTGCGAAACACAATCAAGGTGACGTTGACGATCGAGAACACGAGGATCTGGAACGCGCTGGCCAACTTCGCCAACTCAACGACCGGCACGAAGGCGATCAGTGCCAGCAGGAGCCCGCCGGTCACAAGGATCGCGTTCCGGGGGGTCTGGAAGCGCTCACTGACTCGGGCGAGCTCCTCGGGCGCCAGTGAGTCCCGACTCATCGCCAGCGGGAACCGCGAGGACGCCAGCACCCCGGCGTTGGCCATGCTCGTCAGCGCTAGCATCGCGACCACCGCGATGACGACGACGCCGACCCCGCCGAGTAGCTGGCCCGCACCGTCGGCCATCGGCGTCAGCGACGGACCGCCACCCGGGCCGCTCGTCGACAGCATCGCCGGGTCGTTCAGCCCGACCACGGCCGCGACCACCAGGCTGTACCGCAGCATCATCACTCCCATCGAGATGAGAATACCCAGCGGGAGGTTCCGGTCGGGGCCCTTGATCTCCTCGGCGACGTAGCGATTTTGGTCACGCCCGCGTAGGAGACGAACACGAACGCCGCCGCGGTGACGACCCCCCCGGTGCCTTTCTCGGCGAACCCCTGGAAGCGGGCGGGCTCGATTGCGAGCCCCGAGTCGAGTACGTACGCCGCGAGTGCGACCACGACGGCGGTGACGATAATCGACAGTGCCTTCCCACTCTGCTCGGTCCCGACGAGGTTGAGGACGACGATCAGCGCCGCCAGCCCCAGCGCGACGGTCTTCACCAGCCCGCCCGACAGCGGGACGAGGAGAAGGAGGTACGCCCCCAGCCCGACCGGCGCGAACGAGCTTTTGAACACCAGCGAGAACCACGCGCCGATCCCCGCGACTGTGCCGGCGAGTGGCCCCATCGCGCGGTCGATATACATGCCGCCGGATTCGGGCATCGCTGTCGCCATCTCCGCCTTCGACAGCGCCGCCGGCAGCACGACCAGCCTCGCCAGGATGTACGCGAGAATCACTGCTGGTCCAGCCTTCTTCAACCCGAGCGCCGGCAGTACGAAGATGCCGCTGCCGATCATTGCGCCCGTGCTGATCGTGACCGTCGCGTACAGGCTGAGGTCGTGTTCGAGATCGTTCTTCATCCGCTGACCACCGCTGCATCACCCGAGTGGGGTGGCTGTTTCCGAATCCCGGAGTGAGACTGGTTCCATGACATCGATTGACAGATTACGGTTATTCGGCGTTTCGAACGACGAAGGCCGGATCGTCCGTGCCGGCGGTCACCTGTGCTGGGCGACTCCCGAAGATCTTGTTGCGGAGCGACGGCTCCGTTTCTCCCAGTACGAGTAGGTCGAACGTGTCCCCGAGGTTGACGATACTCCGTTCGACGTCGTCGCCGACCAGGTGCCGGCTGATGCGGTCGGGGTCGACACCAGCCCCAACGAGACGGTCTGTCGCGTCCGCGAGGATCTCCTCACCTGGGAGCCGGTCGGACTCCTCACCCGTGTGAAACAGCGTAACGGATGCCCCGGTCGCGATCAGTAACTCCCCGACGAACGAGAGGATGCGGTCGAAGTTCGCCTCACCACGGAGTGGCACGAACGCCTGTGCGACTGCGTCGGCGTCGCCAGGCGTCAGGATCACGTCGCAGTCCTCTTCCAGTGCGACGCGATTGATCGTCTCCTCACGGGCTTTCCCGAACACGAGCCGAGTGGTCACCGAGACTCCTGCCTCCTCGAACCGTCGGGCGATATCATCGAGTTCTGTTCGAGCGTCGCCCTCGAACTGGTCGCGGGCGACGGAGGGCGGCGTCTGCTCCGGCAGTCCGTAGTGGCCAAGCAAGACCACCTCCATCGTCGCGAGCGTGTCGACCAGCACCGGTGGGACCTCGTCGGCATCCGGTAGCTCGAACGGGACGAGGAGCCTGTGTGTCACGCTCATACGTATTAATAAGTCAGCGGATAATAAAATATATAAAAGATTTGACGCTACGACGTGGCATTTCCAGAGGAACTCACCCAGTACGAGGCCGGCGAGACTGTGTTGAGCTCCGCCGGACCTCCGACCGCGTCGTTGTGCCTGCGAGCAGGCACGACTTGCTGAAGATGACGATCACGTCGTTCGACAACTCGGGGGTCGTAGACGCCGCGCGTGGTGAGTCCGAGCGGCCTCACGGCGCCGTTTCACCGCCCGGTAACGACCGCCGGAACGACAGCCACTTGTCACAGGACAAACCCACATCTAAGCACGCCGGCGGTCAAGATGCTACTGATGACATCCAGTGAATCAGTGATCGATGTACTCCGAAGTGCGTACCTAGAAGAGTTGGAGACCGTAATGAACTACCGGACGAACTCAATCGTTCTCGAAGGGGTTCGAGCACAGGAGATCAAGGAGAGTCTTGAGGCGGACATCGCGGAAGAACTTGGTCACGCCGGGGAACTCGGACAGCGACTCAAGCAACTCGACGCCAATCCCCCGGGGTCAGCAGCGTTCACCGCCCAGCAGGAGAGTCTTCAACCACCGGAGGATTCAACGGATGTCCTCGCCGTGATTGACGGCGTTCTGGACGCGGAGGACGGTGCGATCTCGACGTACCAGCAGCTGGTTGAGCTCGCGCAGGCGGCCGACGACCCGGTAACCGAGGATCTGGCAGTGGAGATCCTGGCCGACGAGGAGGCCCACCGCTCCGAGTTCCGGGGGCTCAGAAAGGAGTATAGCGGAGACTGACGCACTCGAACGCCTCCACAACCGTGACCCCGATCAGGAGTTGTTGGTCAGGTACTCGTCGACAAGGGCCGCCTCGGCCCTGCGAAGCCGGTACGAGACGGTCGATCGTGGACACTCCAATTCGGTTGCGAGTTCATCCAATGTCGTCTCCCTCGGTGTTCGGTAGTAGCCCTCCTCTGCGGCCTTTTCGAGAACGTGGTGCTGTTCCGGCTGGATCGTGACCGAATTGAAGGGGGTGAGCACCGAGCCGGTGGAATCTCCGACGTGATCGAAATGAAAGGAGAGTCCGCCGCCTAATCTACAGGCGGAACAGGCCGAGTGCCTCGGGGCTTGACCCCGAGGGTGAAGGCCGCACGCCCCATCGACAAAATCCCCGTTACGGTTAAGTATATCCAAAATATATACATACGGGGAATAGATTTGAAATCGACGGCGAAGAAGTCCTCGACGGCGAAGTCAAGGAGTTCGGCAACAGCGCCCACGTCACCGTTCCAAAACGCTGGCGTGGCGCTGACGTGAAAGCTGTCCGCATCTCAGAACCCACCGAAAACAACGACGAATGACGCAGACACAGGCTCTCACCAAGACACTCGTGTTCCCGCTGGACGTGCAGAGTGGCAACGAGAGCCTGCTCCACGACGCACGCTTGGAGTGTCGCCGCGTGTTCAACGAGGTACTACGCCTCAACTACGACGGATGGGACTGGGACGAGATTGAAGATGCTGTTGAGCAGAACGCCGACCTCGTGCAAAACACCGCACAGCGCATCATCGACAAAGCCTTCGACGCACTCGACAACTACTACGACAACGACGACTGGGGACGCCCGTGGTATAAACACGAGACGTTCCCGCTACGGATGAACTACGGCGAAGGCTACAACCTCTTTCTCGAAGACGAAACGGTACGGTTCCGCATTAGTGCGAAACCGTACAACCACGTCAAAGGCGGACTTCACGGTACGCAAGACCAGTTCAACCTGCTTACGCAGGCAATAAAAGACGATGACTGGCACGTTGGCACTGCCGAAGCGCTCTGCCGAAACGGACGCGAAGAATTGCACGTTACCGTGACGAACGAAACCGCCGAAGTTGATGCAAAAACAGCGGCAGAAACAGTCATCGGTGTCGATATTAACGAAGACTGTGTTGCGCTAGCGGCACTAGCCGAGAGTGGTATCGAAGATTCAA
>NZ_JAQCNH010000105.1 GCF_028275115.1 Halorientalis sp.
CGGCCCCATCGTAGGCAGTTTTGACGTCGTAGCACCCCTCGAGCCACTCGGTATACAGGTCGGCCATGCTCCGGTCGTCCTCAACAACGAGGACAACCGCCGGGTTCGACTGCCTAGTTGTCATCTTGGCGTCTCGACAGACGGTTCACGTTCCACTGTTTGGCTGGTTGGCACCCGCAAACATACCTCCGTTCCGTCGTCCGTTGTCTCGACCGACACGTCACCACCTACCCCGGTGACGATCATCCGGACCATCCACAGACCGAGCCCCTGTCCGTGATTGAGCGGCGTCTCTTCGCCGGTCTCGAGGACACTGGCTTCCATCTCCGGCATCCCGGGGCCGTTGTCTCTCACGCTTATCGCGATCCAGTCGGATCCTGGGCGAGTGAGTTCGACCTCAACCGTGGAGTCACTGTTCACCTTGGCGGCGTTTTCTACCAGCTCGTGAACCGCTTCGTGGAGCGTCCGCGGCACTTCTCCCGACTCGTTGTCCGAGATGTCGGTCACGACGGTCATATCCGGGTATTCCTCGCGGATTGGGGCCACGGCGTCCTCGACCAACGACTTGGCCTCCGTCGTGGTCCCCTGTCCCTTCTGAGAGCTGATAATCTCTCGTATCTCCCCCATTTTCTCGGTCATCGATCCCCACTTGTCGAGGATCCGCTCGACAGTTTCGAACTGTTCGGCCCGCTTTTCGGCGTCCGTTTCCTCTGACATGACCTCCGTCCAGCCACGCACCTTCGTCAGGTCGTTTCGCATGTTGTGACGCATCACGCGCTGCATGACCTCCAGGTGGCGTCTGTCTTGCACCTGGGTCGTAATGTCGCGACCCTCGACGACGAGCAGGGACACCTCGTCGTCCTCGTCGGTCACGGGTTTGACCGAGAAGTCGATCGTCGCGAGGCCGTCGGCGCCGCGAACCTCCGTTTCGTAGCGGACGAGCTCGCCGTTTGCGCCCCGCTCGAGGGCGTCCAGAAGGTTGTCTCGAACGGCCTCGGAGTGGGTCCACCACGGAGCATCGGAGAACGGGTCCCCGACGATGTCGTCACGCTCAATCCCGCCGAACTCGAGCGCGGCGTTGTTGACTTCGACGACCGTGCCGTCGGGTTCCAGTAGCCCCGTGAACTGGAAGGTCTGGTTGAAGATGCTCTCGAACCGCCGGGACCGTTCCTTCCGGTCGGTCACGTCACGGAGGTAGAGGAGCATCCCGTCGATGGCGTCGTCGTCTAGCATGTTTCGGTACTGTCCCTCGACGTTGCGCCACTCGCCGTCGCCCGACCTGAGGCGACACTCGGCCTGGAGATTCGCCTCGGGGTCTTCCATCCCGGTAAAGAACGTCTCCATTGTGGCTTCCCGGCTGTCCGGGTGGAGGTAGTCGAAAAGGTTCTCGCCGACGAGGTGGTCGGGGTCGTGGCCGAGGACTCGGTCGGCCGACCCGCTCGCGTACGTGATCGTCCCGTCCGTGTCGACGATGGTAACCACGTCGTCGGACTCCTCGACGAACCGTTCGGTCCGGCGTTGCTGGCGCCGTCGGTCGGTCATGTCACGGACGATCACCGCGTAACCACGGAACTCACTGTTGTCGTCTTCAAGCGGGGCATGCCGAATGTCCGCGTAGAACTCCGAACCGTCCGCCCGGACGCGCCAGCCCTCGTGGGCGCTCTCGCCGGCGATACGCGCCTGCTGGAGCAACCGGCCGGGAAGTCCCGACTCCCGGTCGGCTTCCGGATGGAGTTCGGCAATTCCCATTCCGATGGCGGCCTCCGCGTCGTACCCGAACGTGTCCTCAGCGCCCTCGTTCCAGGTTTGAATCACACCTTCCTCGTCGACGATGAGGAAGGCGTACTCGTCGACGCTCTCTGCGAGCAGACGGAACCGTTCGCGCTCCTCGAACAGGTCCTGTTCGCGCTGTGCCTCCTCGGTCACGTCCTGTGTTAACACCAGTCCACGGTCCCCATCCGACTCCCCGGCGTCAGCGTCGACTGGAACGATGTGAACCCGGAGCGTCCGGTCGTCAACTTCGACCCGGCGGTTCGTGCGCTCGCCGTCGAGTGCCGCCTGAAGCTGTGAGACGAGTTCGCCGTTAGCGTCGATGTCCGGTAGCACCGTCCCGGCTGTCATCCCGGTGACGCCCGATGCTTCGAGGCCCACTTCCGAGAGGAGTTCGCCTGCCGCCAGACTATACTCGAGATTCTCATCGAAGGTGAGGACGGCGCCGTTTGGGATGTTCTCCGCGAGGCTCCGGTACCGTCGCTCGCTCGCCCGGAGCGACGCTTCCTGTTCGAAACGGTCAAAAACGGCGACGAGGTTCCCGGTCAGTACTTCGATGAGACGGCGGTCGCCCTCGTTGAGACGGTCCGGATCGGTGACTCCGACCACGGCAGCACCGTGGTCACCGATCGGGAAGTACGCACTCGCGACAGTCTCCCCGCGGTCGACGTCGTCGTCGATATCCGTGCTGTCCTCGTGATAGACCGGCTCGCCTGCCTCGACGGCCTTCCACAGCGGCGTCCGCCCGCGCTCGACGCGCTCGGGCGCGGACCTGTCGGGCTTCTCCGTCGTGGCAGTACGCACGAGTTCGTCCCCCTGGCGAAGGTAGACACCCGCCAGATGGAACCCGAGCTCCTCGGTTAGTGTCTCGACGGTCACAGCAGCCGCGTCAGCAGTACCGTCTGTCTGCAGGAGTTCACGGGTCGTGCCGTGGAGCACCCGCAGACGCTTTTCTCTGGTCTTCTGTTCTGTAATGTCCTGTTGAATCCCGATGTGGTTCGTTAACTCGCCGTCCTCGTCGTAGACGGGCGTCACCGAAAGCCGGTTCCAGAACTGTTCGCCGTCTTTGCGGTAATTGCGCAACTCGACAGTCGTCGCCTCCTCGGCGGCGATGGCTTCTCGCAGGTCGTCGAGGGCCGTCTGGTCTCTGTCGTCGGCCTGCAGGAAGCGGCAGTTGCGTCCGACAGCGTCTGCACGCGTGTAGCCGGTCTGGTCGACGAACCCGTCGTTAACGTAGACCAGTGGGTTGTCTTCCTGGTCGGGGTCGCTGATCGTGATCCCGATATTGGCTTCGTTCATCGCTCGTTCTTTCAGTTCGAGTTCGCGCTCGCGCTCCCTCCGTTTGGAGATATCGGTCCCCGTCGCGAGCACCCGAACCGGCTCTTTCTCGTCGTCATAGACCGGAGTTGCCCGTGTCCCCAACCACAGTGTGTTCCCATTGCCATCGAGCATCCGGAACTCCCCTACCCACGGGTCGCCGGTTTCGAGCATCGCCTCCAGTTCCCGCTGGACGCGTTTGCGGTCCTCTGGGTGGACTGCTGCTCTGAACCCCTCAATAGAGGTGATCTCCTGTCCGACGATGTCGACGAGCGTCCCGTTCCACGTCACGGCGTCCGTCTCCAGGTCCCAATCGGCGATCCCGGTGTTCGTTCCCGAAAGCGTCAGTTCGAGTCGCTCGCGCTGTTGACGGAGTTCCTCGCGAGCGTTTCGGCGGTCGATTTCGTAGCCAACCCAGCGACCGATCAGACGAATGAACGACAGCTCGAACTCGTCGAACGAGCGGTCCCGTGGTTCCTTCGAGGCGAAACACAGCGTCCCGAAAAGATCCTCGCCGGCGACGACTTCAGCGCCGACGTAGGTCTCGAGCTCGAAGGCCTCGTACGCCGGGTCGTCCACCCAGCCAGCCTCGACGGCGTGTGTGATCGCCATCGGGTCGTCCCGCTCTATCGTCTCTCGGCAGTATGACTGTGCGAGCGGCACCGATTCGTCCGGCTGGAGGCGTTCGTGGGACCCGAGGGCTTCGGCGATTGTCTGTGTCCCTGGCACAGATTCGTCGCCCGTCTCGATGCGCGTCAGGAAACCGTAAGGGAGATCGAGGTAGTCCCTACTGGCTTCTAAGAGCTCCGAGAGTTTCTCCTCGAACGTCAGTCCCGGGTCGGTCGTCATCTCGTAGAGCCGCCCGAGGAGGTCTTTCCTCGCTTCGAGCCGTCTCTCGCGCTCCTTGCGTTCCGTGACATCCTGCTGGATACCGATGTAGTTCTGCACGGACCCGTGCTCGTCTCTCACCGGTGTGATGGAGATGCGACTCCAGTAGGGCGTTCCATCGCGCCGCTCGTTCCTGAGTTCGAGTGACACCGGCTCCTCGGCCGCAATCGCTGCACGGAGTCGCGCCACCTGTTCGGAGTCGGTGCCCTCTCCCTGGAGGAATCGCGGATTGCGCCCGAGCGCCTCCTCGCGAGTGTAGCCAGTCATCCGCTCGAACCCGTCGTTGACGTAGACCAGCGGATTATCCGCCTTCGTGGGGTCGGTGATCTGGATCCCGACGTTGGCTTCGTCCATCGCCCGCTCTTTCAGTTCGAGTTCGCGCTCGCGCTGTCTGCGTTCGGTCTCGTCGCGGACGGTACAGACGAGCCGTCCGTCCCCGACGATGGTCAGGGAGAGTTCGGCGGGGAACGTCGACCCGTCGGGCCGGCTACCGGTCACCATCCCGCGCCAGTGGCCCTCCGTCTCCAGTGCGGGGAACGCCTCGCGCTCTAATCGCTCGAT
>NZ_JAQCNH010000123.1 GCF_028275115.1 Halorientalis sp.
TGTTCCAGCAGGTTCGCGGCGCGACGCTCCGAGACGAACGTCTTGAGAGGGAACATTGTTCGTCGGGTGACGCGGTCGCGTCACCCTTGCCCGCTGTGACTTCCAGCTACTGCTGAGAACTCACCAACAATCCTCTACCCAAGAGCGAAAACAGTTGTGCGGAATCGAGAGCACACCAGCAGTGATACCCACTAATGTGATCTCGATTGCGAATAGCATCTCTCTCAGGTCGCTCATACGAGTGTTATCCTCAGCAGTATCCTAATAGAGTAACTATCTCTATTCTACAGTTCTTGAGTATTAAATACGAGACCTGTACTGAGCGATCCACGGGTCGGTCAACGAGGTGTGAGAAGAGTTCTATGACACCCTCGTGATGACGCTATGAACACTCGTCTATCTATGGATGAGGATGCGGTTCGGGCCTGTGTCGATCACGCGCAGGCCACCATTGAGGCGGCACCACAGCACCTACTAAGATAAGTAAACGGCCAACACACACGGGTTCGTCGGTAACTGAGGCGGATCAGTCGGGGTCGATCGCTTATAAACTGGAGATGTTCTGGTTCCCACGTCAGTACCCAGACCCTAGAGACCGTAGTTGGAGTTGTCATGAGCTCCCAGACGCCCCCGACGCTAACCGAGGACGCGGACGAAGCCGTCGTCGAACACATCGACATGCTTCACGACCGGATTCAGTTCCTCACCGAGGAGCTGAAAGACGCCGAGCAGACCATCCTCAAACTGCAGGACGACTCGCCGAGCGCGGACAATGACGTGGTGACGATCAACATGTCCGACGACGCGTTCGAGTCGCGGCTCCTCCGGTACGGGCTGTTTCTCTCGAAGCGGTTCGAGGAGAACCAGGATGACGTGGAGATGCTGTTCGAGGACGTCGCCGAGCGGTTCGACGAGTACGTCGAATCGAGCAACGACATCCACAACGCCTCGCTCGCCCTGCTGGCCGCCCTGCTCAAGCACGAGGAAATGACCCGGTAGAGGTCTCTTCAACTTCCCCTGTGCGCATTGCCGACGTAGGCGCACCTCCTCCCTTTTCATTTTATTGGCAATTGGTTCGTTCACGACGTCAGTTGAAACGGCTATATAAACCGGATATCCAGCGGTCGCCACGTGAACGTGACTGTCCGGGCACCCATACGACCAGTTGCAATGTCCGTTGACAACTCCGCCGACGGGAGCCCCCCCGTCGGAAACGACTTCCAAGCCGACCTCCAGCGGGTCGGCCAGACCGTTGGTACCGCCCTGAAGAATCTCGACGACGATGCGGATCAGACCCGCGCGGTCCGCGCCATCACCGACCACTTCGAGGAGAACGGGATCCCGCCCGAGGAGGCGATCACCGGTGCGTGGTTCTTCATCCTGAGCTTCGCGGAGTAGGGGTCCTCTCTTTCGGCCCTCTTTTCGAGGTATACGGTGGGTTGACTGGAAGCGCTGTCTGAACAGATGTCGTGACGAGCACGGCCTCAGTTAGCGAAAAGACGGCTCTGTCTGCGCAACCGAGGCTAAATGAGCGTCTCAAGTCGCGAAATCTGACCTCACGAATCGACCGGAACCAGACACGATGGTTTCGACGGTGTACTAGCTTGGCGCTGGCCTAGCTCATGACCACGAGACCGTCATCGCCGCTTCGTCGCTGACCAAGTAGCACGTTGAGTGTACAACAAGGATACGGGTGCTACGAGCGCTCGCGCACCCATTTCATTCCGAGAAGACCGAGTAGCAACAGTGCGAGTCCGAGTATCCCGCGCTTCGAGCGCAGTAGCTTTCGTCCGAGCCCGCGCACAGGCCGCTCGCTCGGTCCTGGGTCTTCGCGATCGGACGGCGGCCGATCAGCCGGGCGAGCGCCATCGGGTGGCTGCGCCGCCGAGTCTGCCTCCGGTGACGAAGGTACCTCGCCAGTAGCCTCGTCCGGCTCTGGCCGCTCGCTAACCCCCTGAGTCGCTACTGCCGGCGATGCGGCGGGCGTGTCGGACTGTCCGTGGAAGGCGTCGCCCGTCGACTCCTCGTCGACCGTCGCGTCGGCGACTGTGCCCTTGCCATCTCCCCAGCTGACCGCGCTCAGAGCAGCCCCGACATCGGCCTGCGGATACGCCAGTGGCGGGCCGTCGGGTTCGGACGGGGAGTAATGGCTCTCCGACGTGATCCGACGGGAGCTAATCTCGCCGTCATCGGCGACGTGGTCGCTGATGGCCTCCGCGTCCAAGCCGTCGCTCGGTTCGGAGACCAGCAGGTCCTCGTCGAATTCGAACGGTCCGCGGGCGAGCAGTGCGTCGGCGTTACAGGTCAGGCAGTTGTCCGAGGTGTGCGTGCCGACGGCGACGAGCTCGTCGTTCAGGCCGTCGAGTCGCAGGTAGTCCGGCGGGGCCGCGTACCCCGTCACTACCTTCGTGAAGAGCCGGGTAATGCTCGAGGCCGCCATCCCGTTCAGCGGCGTGACCGCCGGTTCGGGCGCGACGACGTCCTCGTCGATATAGCCTCGCTCCAAGTCCGCCTCGATCTCCGCTTCGCTCGACTGTTCCACTTGGAGCTGTTGCGGATCATTGCGCCCGAGACAGTCCAGGCAGCCACTCACTCCCGGGACAACAAGCTGGATCAGCCCGCGCTCGTCGATGACTGACCCGTCGTCTGCGGTATCGATCGCCACGCCGCCGTCGATGTAATACCGCAGGTACCGCACGGCGAACTCGTTGCAGTACTGCCGCGCCGTGAGCCGGTCGACGGCCCCGATGATGACGTCACACGTGGCGAGCGTCTCCTCGGGGACGTCCTGGACGCGGCCGCGATACGCCTCGACCGTCGCGTCGGAGTTCGCTCGCACGACGTGCTCGCCGACGACATCGACCTTGTACCGGTCGATATCGGCTTCCGTCGCGCCGTATATCCGCGGGAGGTTGGATCGTTCGACGACGTCCGGATCGACGAACAGGAAGTCCTCGACGCCGAACCGGGCCAACTGGACGGCCGTCATCGACCCGAGCCCACCCAGACCGACGACGGCGACCCGCGTCTCGGCGATCGACTGCTGTCCGTCCGCCGTGAGCGCTCTGATCGACCGGTCGTAGCGGTCCCGGTCGATCGCGGTGGCCGCCTCCCGGTCCGGCATCTCCAACGACTGCTCGAGTTTCCACTCGCCGACCACGTCGACCCCGAGCCGGACGCGGCGATCGTCGTCGGGGTCGACGTACACTGCCGTATCGATACCCTCGTGGCCGACGACCGCAAAGCCGAGTGGCATCTCCGGGTAGAGGTTTCCGATCCACTCCCGGTAGGCCTCCATGATCTCGTCGTCCAGCCCACTGAAGCTGGGCACGTCGCTGAACGGGTGGCTGTGGACCATGATCGGGACCAGGCCGTCTTCCATGGCCTCACCCAACCGCTCGCGCTCGACCTCGAGCGACGGCCGCACCGCGTGGGCTTCCTGCACCTCGCACTGATCAGCAGGGACCGGGTCGACGGTCCGGGTCAACAGCCGTCCATCGACTTCCTCACAGTAGAGGTAGGTGAACCGCTCGATGCCGTCCTTCTGAAGCGTCCACTCGCGGATCTCCCGGAGCTGCTGGGCGGTGATCACTAACTCAAGCTCGTCTGAGACGTCGCTGATTTGTATTCGTGACATGGTTAGGCCTCTTGAAGTGGGTTCTTCGAACGCGGATGCTCGAGGGACACCTCGAGGAGATTGAACATTGTTGTCAGGCTGTGCTGGTCCGGGTCCCAATCGGAAAGTCGGTGAATGCAGTACTTGGTGAACCCATCCGGCGCGGCCGACTGGTTGTACAGGACGTGTGGGCTGTCCCCCTCGTAGCGCAGGTCAGCGCTCACGTACACCTTCGGCTGCTTCTTCGGATACGACCGGGAGAGATCGAAGATGACAGTGCCGAAGTGCGTCCCCTCGTCGTTCTCCCAGCCGTCGGGGAAATTCAGCAGCTCGATCGTGACGGTCATGTCGTCGAGGAGGTCGTATGACATGATGGGGTTCTGTCGCTCCTTGATGAGCGCGTGTAGGTTCTGGACCTCCGGAATCACGCGTTTGGGGTCCATGGCTACCCGAACACCTCCCCGTCGCCGAGCGGCTGGGTCCGCAGCTCGGCTCCGTCGTCGATCGCGTTCGCGACGGTCTGGTCACCGGACAGCGCCTTGACGCCGTCGGACGTTCGATAGGTGAACACAGTGTCCGGATCAGCATCGACCGATTGGCCGAGCTCTGCGGCTGTGGTCTCGGCGTCGATCGTGACCGATTTGCCGTCGACCACGACGACGAAGGAATTTAGCGCCGGTTCATTGCCCGTTTCGGCACTCCCGTCGAGGCGCTCGATGGGTTCCTCGCCGTCGGTGTCAGCTTCCGACGCTGGGGCTGCCGACTGGCTTTCGGCTTCGCTCTCCGATTCCGTCGCCCGCTCGGGCCGAACGTGCTGTTGGCTCGTCTGGTCGGGACCGGTCATTGCTCGGAACCCTCGCTCGATTCGTCCGTGCGGTCGTCGTTGACCTCCGACGGCTCGGCGTGCTCGTCGGTGTCATTGGTCCACTCAGCGTCCGATTCGATAGGGATCTCCCTGTCGGGTGCTTGGAGAACCTCCATCAGCTGGGTGACGGCCGTCGTCAGGGAGTTGGCCTCTGGGTCCCAGTTCCGATCCGAGGGAAACACGCTGAGGGGGACCCACTTGGAGCCCCCATCCTGGCGGGCCGGTGCCATCGCCGACGGGCGGCCACCCTCGAACCGCATTTCTCCGTCGATGTAGACGTGCGGTGGGTGATCAGGATACGACTCCGGGAGCTCGAACAGGACTCGGCCGTGTCGACTCCCACGCGTGTTTTTCCAGCCGGGCGGAAACTGAAACCCCTCGAATCGAACCTCTGGAGTGTCGGTGAAGTTATACGCGACCCGGCCGCGGAACTCCTCTCCGAGGTACTCTTTGAGGTCTTGCACCTCCGCGAGTGCGCGATGGATGTTCATGCTCCTCCAAAGACGTTGTTGTCGGCGAGCGGTTGCGGCTCTAGTCGCGTTCCCTCGTCGACGTGCTCGACGACGACGTCGTCGTCGTTGAGCGAGTCGAATCCGTCCTCACCGCGGTACGTGAGCACCGCGTCATCGTTGAGACTCGCTTCCGCTTTGACGTCTGCTGCGGTCGTGTCCTCTTCGACGGGGATCTCCTGATTCTCGACGTTGACGGTCATTCCCATGGTTGCCTCGTTGTGGTCGTTGGTGACCGGATATCCGTCCGGTCGGCGGTATCTGACAGACCTGTGCCTCGCCTGGCGACGCTGTCGTGTCGAGGTGAGGTCGCCGGTGTGCCGACGTCCATGCCAGTTCCTTCTCCGGGCCCTGGCACCATGGACCTGACCGCGAGTTCCATCCTGGAGGCTGCTCGACCGCTGTATCGTTCGGTGGGCCTCCTTACTGAGGGGTGGATCCGACGACGAAGCGATATCCGACTATCGAACGAGTCCCGGTCCCGAGACCGGTTTCGAAACCGCCAATCGTTTGACACCGATGAGAGTCGGAGTGTACCCCGCAGTCCGATTGATAGTGGAAAGCGTGTCCGGATGCGAGTGGGGTCTAGTTCGTTACGGTAAGTGAACCGAGTCGGGCTCGGGGAGGCATCCAGACTCTAGTCGGTATCACGGTGATAACCGAATCTGCGATTTTGCCTGACTACACTCGCCGGCCACGCCTTGGTAAATAGTTTACGTTAGTTTTGGCGCGACGACATGTCATTCGGGATGTCTCTCGTACGTCGATATGAGATGGCAGACCACCACCAACCAAACCGTGAACACTCTGGCGGCGCCGGGTCCACTGATGACGGGGACGAGTCTGCCGGTTCGCCTCCGTCAGTGGCTTGGAACCTCTCAGGGACCACGTCACCTGCGTTTCGGAATCAAGTATGGCGGATTCTCGGGATGTCCAGAAAGCGTGACGTCTTGCTCGCCGTGCGTCAGCTGGCAGGGTCCGAGGAGCCACTCGCGCAGGTGGACATCGCATCCGAAGCGGCCGCCTTCCCGCATTTCGATGGAGCGAGCGGGAAACCCGATTTGAGTGACAACGGCGACCTCGAACCCCTCAAGGAGATCCTTGCGTTGGTGGCTGTCCCGCGGGTGGCGCGGCCGGGGTTCGAGTACCTCTGCCCGTTCAAGCCGGTGTGTGAGTTCGCCGTCAACCCGTATCACGTCCCGACGGATGATCGGGTTCGGGCAGCTATCGAGTACGTCTCCGCCAATCGCGACGTTCAGACCGCGGCCGATCGCGGTGGAACGGACCAGCTGCCCATCGACCCGTTCTCCGCGGAGGCGTACACGTACGTCCGACTGAGCCAGCAGCTGGAGTGTGAGGACCCGTCTGTGCGGTTCTCCACGTTTCGGCCGCATGACTTCGGCGCTCGCCACGCGACCGGATTTCAAATCACGGGGGAGATCGTGGCGGACGAGCTCACGACGCCGACCGGCGTCACTGATAGTCAGCTTAAAAATGCGCTTCAGGACATCTTCACGGAATTCGTTGACCAGGCTGGTCACAGAAAAAACCATTTCCGGATCGGGCTCTACAGCCCGAACGAAGAGGAGACCGAACGTGACGTGCGCCGTCGCGCTATCAAAGAGCACGCGACCTTCCAGACCATCGACTTCGATCTGTGTGGCGGCTGTATTACCTTCCAGTGGGAGCTAGAACCGATCCTAGTGTGACGTCTCTGGCCCTGTTTTTACAGAATCGTTGACGGCGCAGTTGGTAGACCGGAACCGGGTCGATCTGCTTCGGCGAGACTACTGGGTGGTGGCCTCGGACTGCTTCGAAACTCTTTGATCGCGGTCCTGCTCCGTCATCCGCTCCTGAAACAGGCACAATCGCGTATACTCGTTTTCGCGTGCCCGTAACCGTTCGACCTGGCTCCCGTCGACCGCCCAGCCCTGTTCGCGTGCGATCTGCTCGACGACGGTTCGACAGCCCTCCGATTCGACGGCTCCCAAGCTGGTGCCAGTCGCTCTGACGAGAAACCCGCCCGCCGTCTCCGTGGCGAGCGTCATTATAAATTCACACGTCGCCGGCTGTTTCCCTATGATGAACTCGTCGCTGGCTGTTTTTCGATCGTGATCGTGGTGGCGTACAAGCCGGTCGGCCACTCGCTCGCGTGCTGGCATCGGCTCAGTTGTCTCACGACACCGGCATGACTCTACTTCGAGCAAGACGCCATGTCAGTGTGTGACGCCGAAAGATAGCAGACACGTCGAGCGGGGCGACCGGACGGCTGTAGCGGCTGTTCTTCGGGGGCGTTCTCATACCCGCCTCGCAAAACGATGTGGGCGCGGCCCCAGCGCCTGACACCGACTCCACTCTGTCCGCCCCGGAAGACTCGTTTCGTCTCCGGTGACCCGATAGCTACCAGATAGGTCACACGATAGTCTTCAATCTCCCTTGTGCCAAAGCGTGTGATGAGCGCACCGGTCGATGCGTACTCGACGGGGCGCGACCTACCAACCATGACCGACGATCCCAGCTCACGAACGGTGTTCGTAGTTTCCCTCGGCACTGGCTCGAGGCGGACCGCGAAGTGGCTGTACGAGCTCGCCAATCAGTACGATGTCGACCCGGAGTTCCGGTTCATGTCCATCGAGTCAACCGATATCGATGGCGGGGACGTCCCGGATGAGTTCCGGAACATCCCGCTCGACACCGACTCCCGGGTGAAACGGCGGTTCGAGCGTGCCAAGACGGATCCCGCCGTTCCGTACCTCGACGAGAATCACACCCTGCCGAGCGAGGGGACCTCCCGGGTCCCGAACGTCGGCCGGTTCCTGCTTGAACATCACAGCCGGCGCGTTCACGAGATGTTGTCCGAGGAGATCGGCACGGCAGTCGGGCCCACCGATTCGGAGCTGTCCGTGTGGGTCCTCGCGTCGCTGTCGGGTGGGACTGCGCCGGGCATGTTCCCGCTCGTGAGCGCGATGGC
>NZ_JAQCNH010000126.1 GCF_028275115.1 Halorientalis sp.
GCGCGGATCGTCTCGGCGAAGTGGCCCGCGCCCTGGTCGGGCAGGTCGTCGCGGTCGACGCTGGTGAGAACGACGTAGTCCAGTCCGATCTCGGCGACGGCGTCGGCGACCTGTGCGGGTTCCTCGGGGTCGAGTGGCTCCAGTCCCCCCGTTTGCACGTCACAGAAGTTACAGCCCCGCGAACAGCGCTCGCCCATGAGCATGAACGTCGCCGTGCCGGGGCCGTCCCGGCCGCTCCAGCACTCCCCGAGATTCGGGCAGTTGGCCTCCTCACAGACGGTGTTGAGGTCGTGCTCGCGCAGAGTCTCCTTGATGTCGGTGAACCGCTCGCCCGACGGTGGAGCCATCTTCAGCCAGTCGGGCTTGCGTGTACGGCTCATACACGATGGGTACAGTCAGTGACGGATAAGTATTGGCCTCGGGGTCGGTCGAGTTGGTGCCGTCCGGGTACCGCCGGCGGGAGGCCAGCCATGCAGTTTCTGGCAGACTCGTTCGGTCTGAGTGAGTTTTTCGGGTCACGGTATCGACGGGCATGAAGACTCACGATGGGGCGGCCGACAGGCTGTCCGTGCGGGGGTGAATTTTCGTGTACGTCTGGCTGCTTAGCCGTCTCGGTCTGCGCCCGCATTCGGGAGCGGGGTGACAGGCTGACGTGGTTACCGGGACGCCACGGCACTGGTGTATCGTCGCTCCGGAGTCACGGGACCGACCCGGTTCCGTCGAGATGGGGACAGAGACGGCCTCGTCGCACTGTGCCAGTCTCGGCTCGAACACTGCCGGGGCCGTGGTACAAATATTTACCACGAGTTGTGGTCGAACAACGAGGTGGTGGTTCTGGAAACACGGCCGTTTACCGTGGTGTTTGTGTTTCCTGCTGCCGTCGACGGGATTGTGTTGGTTCGCGACTGGTCCCTGGGTTCGCAATCCCGTCTTCCACCGACCCGCCACGAGAGGGTGACCGAGAAGCCGCTGGCGACCCTCTGTGACATCGATCGGGTTCGAGCGATGTGATGGCGGCGGACGGGTACGACGGCAGGCCGTCGGGGATGGCCCGTGAAGCCGGTAGCGAGTGGCTATCGCCCCGGGCAGCCGGTCTCTGGCGGAACGACCTAGAGATATGACTCGAGAGACGAAACCGTACGGGAGCGGTCGACGGGTCGGTAGTGGCCGCTACTCGGGCACGTGCATCTGATATGCGGGGAACTGCCGGCCGGTGTCTCCGACCGGGACGTGACCGACGGTATGGTAGCTGACGCTGCTGCGTCCTCCGAACCGGTGGTACGCGTGTGGCGTCCGCCGAAGCAGGTCGTCTTCGGGCCACGGGACGTCGCTGCCGATGGATGCGAGGACGGAAAAACTGCGGCCGACAGACGCGGGTTCCAGGCGCGTGAACGAATCGTCGGAGAGTACGCTGTGACTTACACTAGCAACACCGTCGCGTTCGCGCGAGCAGTCCCAGTCGAAGACGAACGACGAAACATAACTGAGTGGTACGAGCGAGCTGTGGCTCAACTCACAAACGCTCCATGCATTGGGCGTCGAGCCAGCGCGGCGGGAACCACCGGGTGCGTTCTGTCCCGGTTCGCACTCGTTGTCGGCGAACGGAAAGCTCGCCGGCATCGCACAGCGTATCCGCGGAGGGGCGGCACTGACTGCGGGAATCGTCGTGACACGGGACCACGATGGTATCGGCCGCGTGCTAGCTCCCGTATAGGCGGCGTTGTCACTCGAGTTTCGGCCAACCGCCGTCGGGAGTCTCCGTCGCGCCGGGAGCGTTGACACACCGGAGAGGGTCGTTCGGGCAGTCGGACGGGCTCTCGCTGACGGGCACGAGACGGCGGAGAGAGAGCCACAGCAGCACATCGGCGGGTGAACTATTACTCTGCTTCGGTCGGGAGCAACGGCTCCGCTCGCTTGTTGAGGGGTCGGGTTTCGCGTGGACTCCCGCGACGCCGTCGCAGCGGCGAGAAGTTCATACTCTCCGTTCGCGTTCACCGTCCCGCGATTCAGGCGCACGTCTACAACGGGCCTCCGGGGTCTGCGTTTTGCCGACGTTGACGAGACGCGGCGCGTCTCGTTCACACACCAGAAATCGAAGATTTCTGGGGACGCCGGAGGTACCGGAGTCCGGCGTTTTTGAAGACGTCGTGGTCAGCGTGGTTCTGGTCGCCGCAATCCCAACGCTCGAAGCCCTCGCCGTGGCGGTTGTCCTCACGGATGGCTCCGCAGGCCGAACACCGCCTGGTCTCGTGGCGGTCTCTTCGGACGGCTTCGACGCCCTGCTGGTAGCTGTGTGCGACGTACTCGCAGCGGCGGCGGACACCGAGGAGTCAGGGGGTGCCCGACGGAGCGTCGACGGGGCACAATCTTCTATACCCGTCCGTGCGACTGGAGAGGTGATGAACGAGCAGCGAGTCTTCGAGGCAATCGAGACCGGAGAGGAGTACGAAACCGACGGGCGGACGGTGACCGACGCCGATATGCGGCTGTTCGCCGGGGCGACGGGCGCTACGGATCCGATCCACGTCGACCGGGAGTACGCCGACGCCCATCCGCTGGTCGACGACGTGGTCGCCCAAGGGACTCTCCTGCTGGCGATCGCCGATGGGTTCGTGGTAGATGCGATCGCGGGTGACGCGGCACTGTCGATGAACTACGGCCACGACGAGGTGCGCTATCTCGACTCCGTCTCGCCCGGCGAGACGGTCCACGGTGAGGTCGTCGTCACGGAAACCGAGCACAGAGACGAAGAGTGGGGGATAGTGAGGGCAACGGCCGAACTGGTTACGACGGACGGAAAGACAGTTTTGGTCGACGAACATAGGTTGCTGGTCGCGACTGCGGCTCACAGCGAGGTTTGAGTTCGGTAACTCGGTTCCTGGTCGGCAGCCGCGAGTCGACGGTGGAGTTCGAGTCAGGTCGCCGGGTCCGATTCGGGGACGAGAGCCAGCAGAACAACTCCGAGACAGCCGATACCGCCGTAGGCCACGAATGCGACCGTCCAGGAGAACGCGTCGATGAGCAAACCGCCGACGGTCGGTGAGACGAGCGTTCCGGTGAACGCGATGGTGGTAAACACCGACAGGCTGGTCCCGCTGGCCCCCTCCGGTGCGAGTTCGCGGGCGTAGACGTAGTACACCCCAGCCCCGAACTGAATCGAGAACCCCACCCCGAGCATCGTCACGGCGAAGGACAGCGGGGACAGATAGTAGTTGATGACCGCCAGTCCGGGGAGTGCAAACAGCAGTGACGCTACGACGACGGGTCGGCGGCGGTTGCCGAGTGCATCGGAGACGAGTCCCCCGGCGGGACGGGCGAGAAGTCCAACGGCGGGTAAAAGCGAGGTAATGGCACCGGCCTCGGAGAGCGTCAGCGGGAGGGACTCTGTCGCGTACGTCGGCATCCAGGAGTTGAAAAAAATGTAGAACATGTACGAGCAGAACGCGGATATCCCGACCAACAGGACCGAGCGGTTCCCGACCGCGCGTTTGAATTCCGGGAACGAGATTGGGTCGGGGGCCCGAACCGGCGTCGACCACGAGAGGGCAAAGAGTGGAATCGAGAGGAGGGCTAACAGCGGGTAAGCGAGGAAGTTCGCTGCCCACCCGAACCGCGCGGCAAGCACTGGGCCGGCGAACTGACTGAGAGCGAACCCGACGGGAGCACTCGCGATGAAGACGGTGAGAACGAGTCCCTGCCGGGCGCCGGAGAAGACCTGGCTCACGACGTTGGTCCCGAGAACGAACACTGTCCCTCCAGCGAGTCCAGCGACGAACCGGCCCACGAGGAACAGTTCGTACGACGGCGCGAAGACGCCTGCCACCCCGGCTGGCCCGAAGACGGCCGCTCCGATCATGATCATGCGTCGGTTGTCGTACCGGTCCATGAGGAAGCCACTCGGCAGCTGAACGAACGCGAACCCGAACACTGCTGCGCTGATGGCGACGCCGGCCGCCGATCTGGTGACGTCGAATTGGTCGAGCAACAGCGGCGCCACACTCGCTGGCGCGATGATGTACGCGTTGGCCGCAACCGACGAGAGGAAACACGCGAGAAAAAGTACCGACCGGAAGTCTCGTTCGGTCACGATTCACTCAGTATGGTTCGTCCCTGCCGCCCGGTCGGTGGCCGGACGGTCGCCGGAATATCCGATCCGGTTCGGTAGGGCGCTGTCTCCGAGGACCAGTTGTACGTCGCACTCACCCGGCCGACGGTCGAAACGGGTTCGAGCGAGCGGCGATACGGCCGAGTAATCGGCGGCGTTTCGACCACGACCGGGAGCGGTCCCCGACACCGTCACAGGAGGGAGTAGCGCGGGTATTCGTGCTTCTGGTATCACTCCGCGGCCATCCCCCCGTCTGCGACGTGGGTCTCGCCCGTGACGTATGCTGCTGCGTCGCTCGCCAGATAGACGGCGATGTTCGCAATCTCCTCGGGGTCGGCGAAACGGTCGGCCGGGATGGTTTCGAGGATGTCGTCGTGGATATCCTGATTCTCACGAACGCCCGCAGTGAACTCGGTTTTCACGTAGCCGGGCGCAAGCGCGTTCACGCGGATGTCCGGTGCCCACTCGACGGCGAGACCCTTCGTCATCCCGACCATAGCGTGTTTCGATGCGGTGTACGGCAGCTGGTACGGCAGCGCGACCACGCCCCCGACGCTGGCGACGTTGATGACACACCCAGTATCGACCCGACGTCCGAACTCCTGAGCACAGTAAAACGCGCCGCTGACGTTTACCTCGAGTATCTTCTGCCACGTTTCGATGTCCAGTTTCCGAGCGTCCCCGTAAAACGGGTTCGTGCCGGCGTTGTTCACCAGCACGTCGACTGTGCCGAGTGACGCCTCGATATCCTCGAACATCGCTTCGATTGCCGCGTCGTCGGTCACGTCGATCCGGTACGGTGCCGCGTTCTGGCCCGTCGATTCGATACGGTCTGCGGTTGCTTCGAGCGCGTCTTCCGACCGGGCGACCGGCGCGACGTCCGCACCAGCCTCCGCCATCGCGACGGCGATTTCCTCGCCGATTCCGCGACTCCCTCCGGTCACGACAGCAACACGACCGTCCAGCGAGAAGGCATCGAGTCCCATACGTGTGTCTCAAATCTGGTGCTTATCAACATTGTGGAACGCCGGCCACTCCCGAGGGGAAAACTATAATTCTCGTGCTGCTGGTTTGTTAGACGCACGGGCACAGAGTCGAGCAACTCACCACAGGTCTGGTCAGTGCCTGTGCACCGGGAGCGGCACTTCAGGTTCGCTCCTCCCTTCTTTACGAGACACGCTAGCTGCTCGCGCCGGTCGACGGAGTCGGGCCTACGGGGTCGGCCGTCCGGGGACACGACGTACCGACCGGTGTCCGGAACGAGACCGTATCCGTCGGTCTTCGGAACCGGTTCCACCATCGTTATTCACGAGGGCCGTTTACCTACGAACTACAATGTGTGCAGCACAGCGTTCGTCGACCGATCTGTTGATTATCGGCGCGGGTCCCGGTGGCTACGTCGCAGCGATCCGGGCCGGCCAGCACGGCAGAGACGTGACGATGGTCGAGCGTGACGCCTACGGGGGAGCGTGCCTCAACCGCGGCTGTATCCCGTCGAAAGCGCTCGTGAGCGCGGCCGACCTGGTGCACCAACCGCAGGCCGCAGGGCAGATGGGGATCGACGCGACCGTGGAGGTCGACTTCGAACAGCTCCAGGCGTGGCAGCACGACGTCGTCGACCAGTTGACCGGCGGTGTAGAACAGCTCTGTGAGGCCAACGGGGTGACGCTCGTTTCTGGGACGGCCACCTTCGAGTCGCCACACGAGGTGGCCGTCGACGGAGGCGACGGCCCGGACAGCATCGAGTTCGAGTCAGCGGTCATCGCGACGGGCAGTCGGCCCGTGACGATTCCAGGGTTCGAGCCCGACGGGGACCGTGTCGTGACCTCGGCCGACGTGTTCTCTCTCGAAGAGCTGCCCGACAGTATGCTGGTGGTCGGCGGCGGGTACATCGGGATGGAACTCGCGACCGTGTTCCAGAAATTGGGCACGAACGTTACCGTCTTCGAGATGCTCGACAGTGTGTTACCGGCCTACGGCGAGGCGGTAACGTCGGTCGTCGTCGAACGTGCAGCGACGCTGGGCGTCGACATTCACACCGGGGCGACGGCGGACGAACTCGTCCGTAAGCAGGCCAGCGTGGAAGTCACGACGACCGACGAGGACGGTCCGTCGCGATTCGAGGCTGACCGGTTGCTCGTTGCGACCGGTCGCGAGCCGGTCACCGACACGCTGGAACTGGGTGCGACGGAGATCCGCCCGACCGACGACGGCTTCATCGAGACCGACCGCCACGGGCGCACCGTCCACGACCACATCTACGCTGTCGGAGATGTCACCGGCGACCCGATGTTGGCACACAGGGCGTCACGGCAGGGAGAGATCGTCGCCGACCACGTGGCAGGCGAAGCGTCCCAGTTCGACTACCGCGTCGTTCCAGCGGTGGTTTTCACCGACCCCGAGATCGCGACGGCCGGTCTCACCGAGGCGGACGCGACCGAGGAGGGGTACGAGCCGATCGTCGGCGAGTTCCCGCTCTCGGCCAACGGGCGGTCACTCACTCTGAATGCGCCCGACGGCTTCGTTCGTCTCGTCGCCGATGCCGATACCGAACGTGTCCTCGGCGGACAGATCGTCGGCCCCGAAGCGTCGGAGTTGATCGGTGAGGTCACCTTGGCCATCGAAGTCGGCGCACGTCTCGAAGACCTCGTCGCAACCATTCACACGCACCCGACACTGTCCGAAGCGGTGATGGAGGCCGCCGCCAACGCCCGCGAGGAAGCGATTCACATCCCCAATCAGTAGTTCTCCGCCGAAGCGCCGTTCGTCCTCGTCCCCGAGCCGAAGTCCGCGAGAGACGCTGCTCGACGAACCGGTGGCGAGCAGGATTACACGGGTCGTGTCCGTCCCGTAGGAGTCGGACGGACGGGTCCGTCGTCTGCAGGTGCGGGAACACCCGGCGCCGTCGCCACCCGGCGTGACTGCGTTGCGGAGCGAGGCGGTTCGGTCGGTCGAGTGCCTCTCGGCCCCGTAGCGCTACTCTGTGAGTTCGGTACGTTTGATCTTCCCCGAGACCGTCGTCGGGAATTCCTCGACGAACTCCACGTCTCGGGGGTACTTGTAAGCGGCTTCGCGCTCTTTGACGAACGACTGAATCTCCGTGACGAGAGACGACGACCGTTCGGCGTCCGCCGCGGGTTTGACGAACGCTTTGACGAGTGTCCCACGTTCCTGGTCGTCGACACCGACGACCACGGCATCGTCGACGGCGTCGTGTTCACGGAGACACTCCTCCACTTCCAGCGGACTGACACGGTACCCGCTGGTGATGATGACCGAGTCCGCACGTCCCTCGTAGTAGATAAAGCCGTCTTCGTCGCGGGAGCCGGCATCACCGGTTTTCATCCAGTCGCCGAGGAACAGGTCGTCGGTCAGTTCCGGCGACTCCCAGTAATCGAGCAGCATCGACGGGTCCCGTTGTTTGACTGCGATGTGACCGATCTCGCCCGGAGGTCGGCGTTCCCCGGTCTCCGCGTCGATGATGGCGACTTCGTGGCCCGGACAGGGTTTGCCCGACGCCTCCCGGTCGACGTCCATGAGTTGCGTGTTTGTCCCGACCAGAAAGTTACACTCCGTCTGCCCGTAGATTTCGTTGACGACGGCGTCCCACTCGTTCTCGACGAACTCGAAGATGTCCGGCGTCACCTTCTCGCCACCGCTCGGGACGACCTCCAGGTCGAGGTCGTACTGCGTGTAATCGATGTCGTCCATCATCCGAATCATCGTAGCCGTCAACAACGCGTTAGTCACGCCGTAGCGCTCCAGCAACTCGTAGACGGTCTCCGGGTCGAACTGCCCGCCGTGCCCGAGGACCGGTTGACCGTGGAACCAGGCTCCCCACACGACGGCGAACAGTCCGCCGACCCACGACCACCCCGACGGGGTGTAGTGGACCGCCCCGTCGCCGGGCATCTCGTTTATCATTTGCCACCCTGGAATGTACCCCAGGAGCTTTCGATGGGCGTGGTGGGCGCCTTTGGGTTTGCCAGTCGTCCCGCTGGTGTAGATGATGTACGCCGAGTCGTCCGCGCCGGTTTCGACGGTCTCGAAGTCCGGAGAGGCGGCGGCGGTCTCTCGCTCCCACGAGTAGCCGTCGACGCCGTCGGCACCGTCGACGGTGATCACCGTCTCCAGATGGTCGAGTTCTGACCGAAGTTCCGCCACGAGGTCCGCACGCTCCTCGTCGACGATAGCGACTTCGGTCTGGGAGTGAGCGAGTCGGTATCTGAGCCCCTCTCGCCCGTACAGAACCGAGAGTGGAACCGACACCGCGCCCATCTGCAACACGCCGAGGTTGGCGAACAGCGTCTCCGGCCGCTGTGGCAGGACGATACCGACGCGGGACCCTCGCTCGACGCCTCGGTCCGCGAGCATGTTCGATACCCTGTTCGCGACGCGCTGAACCTGCCAGAACGTGTAGGTTTCGCGGGTGCCGTCCACGCGTTCGTAAAAAAGCGCGACCCGCTGTTTTCCGTCCTCGGCGTCCGCCCAGCGGCCACACACGGCTTCGGCGATATTGAACGACTCGGGAACGTCCCACTCGAACTGTTCGTAGGCTTCCTCGTAACTGTCGTACTGCTGCAGGTTGATGTCCATATCCGGTCCAGAGCAGCCATAGTAATTACTGTACTGGGACGTGCCATTCTCACGACATATCAACGAATTTACTCCGGCGACTCAGGACATCGAGTACCCGCCGTCGACGACGAGGTTCTGCCCAGTTACGAACGAGGCCCCGTCGCTGAGCAGGAAGACGACTGCGTCGGCCACTTCGTCGGGAGTACCGACCCGGTCCATCGGTGTCTCGCGCCGTGCGAACTCGACGGTGCCGTCGTGTGTATCCTCTCGTAACATCGACGTATCGACGAACCCGGGTGAGACGGCGTTGACGCGGATTCCCTGGGCGGCGTAGTCGCGGGCGATCTGTCGGGTCAGCGCGATGACACCGCCTTTGGCCGCGCTGTAGGACGCGGAGTTGGGCGCGCCGGCGACGCCGAAGACGCTCCCGATGTTGATAATAGCCCCCCCGTCGTCGTCCAGCATTCGTTCAACGGCCGCGAGACAGCCGTGGTAAACGCCGGTGAGGTTGAGTTCGACCGTCCGCTGCCAGTTCGTGGCGTCGGTGTCGGTCAGCGCGTACGAGTCGGCCCGGCCGGCGTTGTTGACGAACCCGTCGATACCCCCGAACGAGTCGACTGCCGCGTCGACGGCGGCCCGGACGGCTTCGAGGTCAGTCACGTCCGTCTCGACGTACAGCGCCTCACCACCCGCCGCTTCGATGCGTTCGTCGGTCGGCACACCGTCGTCACGCGGCCCCTGAGTGAGGTCGGCGTTGACGACCGTCGCCCCCGCCGCCGCCGCGCGGAGCGCCGTCGCCCGACCGAGTCCCGAACTCCCGCCCGTGACGAGCACCGTTCGATTTTCGAGGTCCATGTCGGCACATCACTGTGGGCACCGTCAAAACGGTTCCGCCCCTCGGAGTCGGTCAGGGGAGGGAGTGTCCCGTCCACCGGCGGCCTGTCTCCGAGGGTCGGGCGGAACTACTATTATCAGGGAGTCTGTCCATGATGGTACTGATGGCCAGTAGAAATGTCATATTACGAGTCGACGGACTCACGAAGAAGTTTGAGGGGCTCACTGCCGTCGACGACGTTACTGCCGAGTTTCACGACGGGGAACTGAACGCGATTATTGGTCCGAACGGGGCAGGCAAAACCACCTTTTTTAATCTCCTCACGGGGTCGTTAGAACCGACGAGCGGTGCGGTTCACTTCGAGGGTCAAGACATCACCGGAATGAATCCGAGCGGCATTGCCCGACGCGGCATCATCAGGTCCTATCAGGTGACGAAACTGTTCGAAGAGTTGAGTGTGCTGGAAAACGTGGCCATCGCGGTCCAGTCGAACTCGATGTCGTACAATTTCTGGCAGCCGACCGACCCGAAGATATCCGAGCGGGCGCGGGAAATTCTCGACCGCGTCGGTCTGACAGGCAAGGCCGACGCTCTCGCGGCGAATCTAAGCCACGGGGAACAACGAACCCTCGAAATCGCCGTCACGCTGGGAACCGACCCGAAATTCCTCCTGCTCGACGAGCCGACCAGCGGCATGAGCCCCGAGGAGACCACCGAAGTCATCGAGCTTATCCGGGAACTGCAGTCCGATTTTCCGATAATTCTCATCGAACACAAGATGGACGTCGTCAACGAAGTCGCCGACAATATTATTGTACTGTACAACGGCAGAAAGATAGCCGACGACGAACCCTCGGTGGTGCAACGTAACGAGGAGGTTCGGCAGGTGTACCTGGAGGGGTCGACATGAGTCTACTGGAACTCACGGGGGTCGACACCTACTACGGCCAGAGTCACATCCTCCACGACGTCTCGTTGACCGTCGACGAGGGCTCACTCTGTGCCCTCGTCGGTCGGAACGGGGCAGGAAAAACGACCACGCTACGCTCGATAATGGGGGTCCAGAATCCCCGGTCCGGAACTGTTCGGTTCGACGGGGTCGACATCACCGACAACGACCCCCATCAGACCTCACAGGCCGGTGTCTCGCTCATTCCGGAGCACCGTCGGGTCTTCCCGGAGCTCTCGGTCGAGGAGAACTTACGACTCGGGCATCTCGGACAGGACGTTGCCGGCGACAGGGTAGCCTCGTTGACCGATCAGGTGTTCGAGTACTTCCCGCGGCTGGAAGAGCGAAAGTCCCAGCAGGCGGGGCAGATGAGCGGCGGTGAACAGCAGATGCTCGCCATCGCACGCGGGATGTTGTCCGATCCGGATATGTTGCTCATCGACGAACCGACCGAGGGACTGATGCCGGCGTTGGTAGAGAAGCTTCGGGACATCCTCACCCGAATCAACCGTGACGGCATCACCGTTCTACTGGTGGAGCAGAACGTCGAACTCGCCTTCGATATCAGCGACTACGCTTACATTATCGACGAAGGCGAAAACAGAGTCGACGGACCGAGTGAGGAACTGAAGCAGGACGACGAGATCAAAGACCGTTACCTGGCGCTCGGATAGCCCGGATCGAGACTCGCCGTCGAATCAAAAACAACGCAGTTGATTACGGTCGCAGTCGTTCGATGAGTCGCCTGATGCTGAACGACTCGTTTTCGTCGAGGAACGTGTTTCGCAGGAGGCCGATGATACCCTCCGGTGCGAGCATGACGATAGTGATAATAACGAGCCCGAAGAATATTTCCCAGTGGTCGGTAACTCGGGTCAGCGTGTTCGAAAAGAAGATGAACACGACTGAACCGACGAGCGGTCCGGTGAGTGTCCCGATCCCGCCGATGATAGTCATGATGACGACTTCACCGGAGAGCTGCCAGAACAGGAGACTCGGGGAGATGAACACGAACAACACGGCGTAGATCGCACCGGCCAGTGCCGAGATGGCGCCCGACATGGTAAACGCCAACAGCAGATACTTGTCGACGTCGTACCCCAGATGTAGGGCCCGCTCTTCGCTCTCGCGAATCGCTTTCAGCACCCGTCCGAACGGGGAACGGACGACCCGGGCTACCAGAGCAAACAACAGCAGAAACAACGCACTGACGACGAAGAAAAAGTGTAGCTCGTTGTTCATCGGCGCCAGTGGACCGATTTGGGCCTCGGTAATGGGGATCGACGCACCGTTTGACCCACCGGTCAGGTCGGCCCACTGGAACACGATTACGTACACGAGCTGTGCCAGCGCGAGGGTGATCATTGCGAAGTAGATGCCGCGCCGGCGGAGACTCAGGAAGCCGAACACGACGCTCAGCGCCGTGACCGCGACGACCGTGACCGGAATCGCGACGTAGAGGCTCGAAAACAGGTGTTCGAGCGAGAGAATGACGCCGTACGCACCGAGACCGAAGTACGCTGCGTGGCCAAAGGAGAGTTCGCCACCGAACCCGAGAATGATGTTGTAGCCCATGGCGAAGATGGCCATGACCATGACATGGGAGGCGATAAACGGTCCCATCAGGTCCGGGAGGATGGCGATGAGCGCCAGGCTGGCGACGAAGGCGAGTCGCAACTCGCCCACGCGGTCGGAGAACGACCGCACGCGGGTCGCGACTGCCGAAATCATTCTGCGGCCACCTCCGCTCCGAAGAGGCCGTCGGGGCGCACTAGCAACACGACTGCCATGAAGACGAACGCGATAGCCTGTGCCGCCTCGGAGTAGAACACACCGGTCATCACCTGCAACTGACCGATCAGCAGACCGGCGACGATGCTCCCGCGGAAGCTACCGAGGCCACCGACGACGACCACGACGAACGCTGGAATCAGCAGTTCGATACCGAGCGTGGGGAACGCACCTCTGACCGGACCGATGAGCGCGCCAGCCGTGCCGGCCAGCGCAGCGCCGATGCCGAACACCACCATGTAGAGGCGTGAGACGTCGATGCCGAGCATGTCGACCATCTCCCGGTCCTGTGTCCCCGCGCGGATCAGGAGACCCAGGTCCGTCCGGTTCAGGAACAGGTACACCGCAGCGATGAGGACGGTGCCCGCGACGACGACGAACACCCGGTACAGCGGATAGCTGAACAGCACGAGGTCGACCGCACTGTCGCCCCACGCCGGCGTGGAGAAGTTTTTGCCGGTTCGTCCCCAGACGAAGATGACACTGCCACGGAGTAACTCGGCGACGCCGAAGGTCAGTAGCAACTGGAGCAAGGCGCCGTAGCGGCCGTAGGTGTATCTGAGCAGGGTTCGTTCGAGTAACATCCCGAGTACGAGCGTCGCGACGATAGCACCCCCGACCCCGAGGAAGTAACTCCCCGTCGCGTCGATCACGGTCCAAGAGACGTAGGTCCCAACGAGGAGTGTGTCGCCGTGCGCGAAGTTGATAATTCCCAGCAGGCCGAAGATAATGGTCAGACCCAGCGAGATGAGAACGAGAATCATTCCGAGCACGAGGCCGTTGAACAGCTGCGCGGAGTAGTAATCGACCTGCAGCGGCACGGACAGCGTCTCCACCACTCCAGGGAGTGCACTGGTGAGTGTTGACGAAAGCATTAGTTCAGATTAGAACGAGCAGCCTGTCTGGTCACAGGTTCGCATGTGCGCGTCGGCGGGGTCGTCCGGGACGTTGATGACCTCGTAGTAGTTTTGTCCGTCGACCTCGGACGGGTCCCGGCCCTGCACGGTCATCGTCGCGATCGACGCACGATGGTCACAGGACCGGAACCGTTCGCCGGTGCCCCACAGCTGCGGGAACAGCTCACGGTCTTCCATTTCGTCACGGACGGCCTCGTGGTCCGCTCCGTCGGCGGCGTCGATTGCCTGCAGCGTGGTGCGAATTCCCGCGTACATACTCGCCGAAAAGCCGAGTGGGCGGTCACCGTACTCACTTTTGAACGCATCCGAGAACGACTTGGCTGCACCGGCCCCGTGTTGCCAGTACCACGGCGCGCTCGCGTAAAAGTTATTCTTGCTGAGAATCTCCGAGCCGATCTGTTCGGCCTCGACGATGCCTGTCGCGGGCCAAACGCAAACGCGGTCTTCGAACAGGCCGAACTCGTTGGCCTGTCGCGCGCTCTGAACGTGGTTCGACGCGAACAGATTGAAGCTGATGATATCGGCCCCGGAGTTTCGCGCGTCCGTGATCGCCTGTGAGTAGTCGGTCGCCCCGAACTCGACGAAGCTGTTGCCCAGGTATTCGACGCCATCGGCGTTCTGGACGATCTGCGTCTCGTTCCAGTTTTGGATCGACTGCCCCCACGAGTAGTCCGCGCTGATCTCGTAGACGCTCTCCCCGAGGCCCTGCTCCAGCACGTAGCGGAGCCCACCGCTGGTCTGCATAACCGCACTGTTGCCAGCGTTGAACGTGTTCGAGCGGCACTCGGCGCCCGTGATGGCGTTGCTGCCACCGACACACGTGTAGATGACGTCCTCACGCTGGGCGAGTTCACCGATCGCCAGCGCGACACTGCTCGAAAAGTTGCCCGCGAGGAAGTCGGCGTTCTCCTGTCGCAACAGTTCGCGGGCGACCGACGTCGCCTCCTGAGTGTCAGTCTGCGTGTCGCGGAACACGACCTCGACCTCTCGTTCGCCCGCGTCGTTGTCCTCGTTGGCGTGTGTGACGGCCAGTTCGACCGCCTTCTTCTGGTTCTGCCCGATGTTCCCGTACGGACCACTCGTCGGAATCGTGCCACCGATCGTGATGGTTCCCGAACTGCCATCACCGCCTCCGGTCAGACAACCGGCGAGTGTGAGTGAAGACCCGGCCGCGGCGTACTTCAGGTACTGCCGTCGAGACGCACTTTTACCACTGGTATTATTTGACATCCGTAGACTGCTTATTCGAGAGGTTACTTATAAATTATGGAAGAAATAAGGTTCGTCTTATAAATGCACCAGTGAGTTCGCGAATTCGGATCGGGAGCGGTGAGGAACGCTCTGTCAGAGCCCCGACGCCCAATCGGTCCGCTATCAGGGCCGACCGGAAACGGGAGCCGCCGTGTTCGGAGCGCGGGATCAGTTGCTGCCGTGTCGGTCGACGATAGCCTGGCGCTCTATCTTTCCGGTCCCGCTTTTGGGCAACGAGTCCGTGAACACCAGTTCTTTCGGACGTTTGAATCGCGCGAGTCGGTCCTCGAGGAACGCGTCCAGTTCGTCGTCCGAGATGGGTTGGCCGTCGACCGTCGTGACGACGGCCTTGACGATTTCACCCCACTTCTCGTCCGGTTCCCCGAAGACGACGACCTGGTCTACGTCGTCGTGTGAGTACAGTGCTTCTTCGACTTCGCCCGGATAGACGTTCTCCCCGCCGGTGATTATCATGTCGTCCATCCGGCCGTGGATGTGGTAGAATCCCTCCTGGTCCTTCTCGGCGATGTCGCCGGTGTAGAACCAACCGTCCTCGTCCCAGGCCTGTGCAGTCTCCTCCGGGCGACCGAGATATCCGTCCGCGACGGTCGGTCCCCGGTGCAGGAGTTCACCGGCCTCCCCAGGTGGACACTCGTCGCCGTGTTCGTCGACTATCTTCGCGTCTACGTGTGTGAACGTCCGCCCGTTACACTTCGCTGGCTTGTCCATCGCGTGTTCGGGTCGAAGGAACAGCGAGCCGTCGGTGGTCTCGGTCAGCCCGTACGCCGCGACACAGGGCACACCGACCTCGTCGAACGATTCCTTGAGTTCGCTCGGCACCGGTTCGCCACCGCCGATGACGAGTTCGAGCGCGTCGAGGTCGTGGTCCTGCCAGCCGTCGACACCGGTCATCGTGTTTAGCATCGTTGGGACGGCGAACATCTTGGTGACGCCGTAGTTCGCCATTATTTCCCAGGTCTCCTCGGGTTCGAACTGCTGCTGAAGAATGACTGTCCCGCCCGTGTGGAGCACCGGCAGCGTCAAGATGTTGAGTCCACCGACGTGGAAAATCGGCGACGACGTGACGGTCACGTCGTCGCTATCGAGTTCGGTGTCGACGATGTAGCTCACCGACGAGAAAAACAGGTTCTTGTGCGAGAGCGGGACGCCTTTCGGCCGCCCGGTCGACCCGCTCGTGTACAGGATCACTGCCGGGTCCTCGAACACGTCGGCCACCGCCACCTCGGTGGCGTCCCGGTCGTAGAACGTCGCCCAGTCGTCGGCGTCGACACGTGTTTTACCGTCGGCCTCACCGATTCGAACTGTCTCCACGTCCGCCGTTGGAAGGTCCGCGACCGTCTCCTCAAAGGTGCCCTCGTAGACGAACAGTTCGGGGTCGACGTCTCCCTGTAGGTAGGCCAGTTCGTCGGTGGCGAGCCGGTAGTTGAACGGTGCGATAGCCACTCCGAGCTTACACGTCGCGAAGAACAGCTCGAAGAACTCGACCGAGTTACGGAACAGGCCGCACACCCGGTCACCGCTCTCCACACCGCGAGCGGCCAGTTCACGAGCGACGGCGTTGGACCGCTTCTCGAGTTCCGAGTACGTGTGCTCGTTCCGGGTCGCCTGTTCGACGATTGCGACGTCGTCCGGCTGACCGGACGACTTTTTACGGAGGATGTAGCCGAAGTTCGATTGCTGCATACGTCACCCCTGTGTTCGACCGATGCTTAGTGTTTATGTTAGGTTTTATTCATTGTCGCGGAGCGCGTCAAGTCGGTAGTTCGTCTCGTAGGCGTGAGGGAACTCGGCCAGGAAGACGAACAGTCCGTCGAAGTCACGGGGGTGATAGAGATACTCGGTGAACCCCCCGGCCGCGATTTCACCGACGGGGTCGATGCCATCCTCGGCCAGTTCTGCCTGTGCCGCAGCCAGGTCCGCGACCTGGAAGGCAATAGCGTACAAGCCGGTTCCGTTTTTTTCGACGAACTCCGAAACTGCGTCCTCGCCTGTTTCCGAGGCCGGTTGTATGAGGTCCAGACCGATACCGTTGCGGTCGATGACGCTCTGGAGTTCGTTCGCTCCGGCCGACGTCTCGGTTGTCAGCGTCAGGCGGTCACCGAACGCGATATCGAGGCGCTCCGACAGCGTCCCCGACGTCTCTTCCACGTCGTCGGTCGCGACCACGATTCGGTCAATGTCAACAACCTGCATGACAGACGCAGCAACGAAACGGAGGGTCTTGAAACTATCCTCCTGGATTCGGTCTCAAGCGACTCCGTTGCGCGCGAGGAAGTCGAGGCTGATGTCGGCGAGGCTCTCGGGGTCCTCGAACATCGGGTAGTGGCCCATCTCGTCGCCGACGATGAACTCGCCGTGTTCGTCGGGGACGTCCGCTATGGTGCTCTCCATGACGTCGTCGGGAACGTAGTAGTCGGCCTCCCCTTTGAACAACATGAACGGGCACGAGATGTCGCTCAGTTTGTCTCGGACGTCGTGGTTGACCCAGCACTCCAGGTCGCCCGTAGCGACCTCCTGCGGCGCGTACCGGTGCATCCACCGCGTCTCCGTGACTTTCTCCTCGGAGACGGGACGGTACATCGACTGCTCGGCAGCCCGCTCCATGATGTCCCGCCAACCGGGACAGGCGTGGGGATGTTCGTACGTGTTGACGTCGGGGAACGTCGGCGTGTGTGCCGCCCCTTCGAGCGCGAGTGCGGCCTCGATGTCGTCGGAGTAGTGACACGCCATGTCGGTCACCATGTTGCCGCCGATAGAACAGCCCATGACGATGGGCTCTTGCTCACAGACCTCCTGTATGATGTCCCAGGTGAACGCCGAGTACTCGCGCATCTGCCGGAACGGCCCCCAGTCGACGGGGTAGGACTTCCCGTGTCCCGGAAGGTCGACCGCGATGGCTCGATAGCCGGCGTCGGCGATGAGCGGCAACAGCTCGTAGTACTCTATCGAGCAGGCCCCTGCGGTGTGAATACAGAAGAACGGTGGTCCCTGGCCGGTCTCCTCGTAGTAGATTCTCGTTCCGTCGACGTCCACGTAGTGTCCGGTGAGTTCACTCATGCTTCGACCTCCCCGACGAGAGTCTCGCCCGTCACCTCGGCCATCCGCACGATTGCTTCGTGCATCCGGTTGGCCTCAAGCAGGTTCCCGTCGATGGTTATCTCGCCCGTACTGTACGCCTTCCAAAAGGGCATCTCGGCGTCGTGAACCTGCTGCCACGCCTCCGCAGAGCCCGAAATCACGACGTCGTACCCCAGGGGGTTCGACATTGGCTCGTACCGCATCGTGTCGATAATCTCGCCGCCGTACAACTTCAGCCAGAACCGCTCCTCACCTGCCTCCAGCACCACGTTGACATCCGACCACTCGGCGGCCTCGTTGAATTGGTCGTCGTCGTTGCACTGCTCCTGTATCTGGTCGACCCAGTCTTTGGATGGTATTTCCATACCATCATGAACGTTAACGTCTACCAAATTAATTCTTACGTCTACCTCTAGATATATTCCGCGCGCCGGATTCGGTCGTTCAGTTCGGCACGGCGGACGGGTCTCGGCGCGGTATCGGCACGCTTCGGCACGACGCTACTGTTTTGGTTCTCCGGTTTCGATAGGGTGACGAGTAATGGTTCACGCAGTTCGCATGCCGATGATGGGCAACACGATGGAGACCGGCCTTCTCGTCGGGTGGCGCGTCGACGAGGGGGACGAAATAACGGACGGAACGGTCCTGGCGGAGGTCGAATCCGAGAAGGCCTCCACGGATATCGAGGCGAGCCAGGACGGGTCGCTCGCCCGCGTCGACGTTGAGGAAGGGGAGGAAGTCCCGCCCGGCACTGTGCTGGGAGTCGTCCTCGGCCCCGACGAGAGTCTGGAGGATGCTCCCGAACCGCGCAGTCGCGTCGACACCGAAGCCGACGCGGAGGCTGGAGCGGGCGACAGCGGCGGAGCCGAAACCGAACCCGCGACGGAACCGGCAACAGGGGGCGGCGAGAACACGACGTCGGCGTCCGAAGCCGGTGGTGAAAAACCCCGTGCGGCCCCGGGCGCACGAGAGTTGGCCGACGAACACGGCGTCGACCTCGACGCAGTCGAGGGGACCGGTCCCGAGGGTGCGATTCTCCGGGCCGACGTTTCGGACCACCTCGGAGGAGTCGACGACGACGAGGGAGGTGCGACGTCGACACAGGGATTCACGAGTCCGAGCACGCGACGACTGGCACGGGAACTCGGGGTTACAATCGGGGAGATAGATGGGAGTGGCATCGGTGGACGTGTCACCGAATCAGACGTGCGGGCGGCGGCCGGAGCGGTGAAGCCGGTCTCTAGAAACGGCGTGCGACCGACCGCCGGCGAGACCTCGGATACGACAGCGTCGACGGACATGACGGACCCGGCCCGCCTCGGGGTGACGGTCACCGAGGAACGACCGCTCTCCGGGATGCGACGGACCATCGCCGACCGGATGGCCCGGTCGGCCAAGCAGGCGCCCCACGTCACGTTGAATCGAGACGTCACGGTGGAGCGTGCGTTCGAAACTGCCGAGGAACTCGGGAACGAGGCCGGCGCGGCTGTCGGATTCACCGACCTGCTGGTCGGGGCGGCGGTTCGTGCGCTCGATGCGTCCCCGGAGTTCAACGCCTGGTTCGAGGACGAGACCGTGCGGCACGTCGCCGAGCGGAACGTGGCCGTCGCCGTCGACACCGAGAACGGCCTCGTGACACCGGTGATACGTTCGGCCGACGACCGGACGCTCCGGGATATCGCCGCCGAGCGACAGCGGCTCACCGACGCCGTCCTCGACGGGACTCACGGGATGGACGACCTCCAAGGTGGAACGTTCACCATCACCAATCTCGGTATGTTCGGCGTGGACTCGTTCGACCCGATAATCAACCCACCACAGGTTGCCATCCTCGGGGTCGGACGGGTCAGAGAGCGCGACGGGACGCGCACGTGTACGCTCTCACTGTCGTTCGACCACCGCGTGGTCGACGGGGCGGACGCTGCGCGGTTCCTCGAGACACTGACTGAGGGTGTCGAGGCTCCGTCGTTGGTCGTCGCCGACCGGTCGGCGGGCCAGAGTGACCGCGAACGCGAGGAACCGGCCGCCGAGGCTGGCGGCGAAACTATCGCCGCCGCAGTCAGGCGCGACGTAGAAGCCCGTGCGAACGAGATTGCCGCTACCCACGGCTGGCCAGTCCCGGAGTTCGACGTGCGTATCAACGGTGGGCGTCCGGAAGTCACGCTGGATGCAGCCGAGAACGCGTCACCGGCGGCGATGAAACGTCTCGCCTACGCCGCCTGTCGGGAGTCGACGTACGCGGATACGATCACAGATCTCCGAGACCCCGAGATAGAGGTGCTGAGCGCGTAATCGACGGCGGTATCTGATTGTTCGGCGACGAAAATACTATACATCACCAGTATAATATAGTACTGATGGATTTCGCGCTCTCCGAAGAGCAGCGGATGATGCAACGACTGACAGAAGACATCTCCTCGGACTACGACTTGGACTACTGGCGAGACAAAGACGACGCCGAGGAGTTTCCCCACGAGATCTGGAACGACCTGGCCGAGGCGGGCTTTGCCGGGTTGACAGTGCCACAGGAGTACGGCGGTGAAGGGCTCGGCATGGAGGAGGTCACAACGGTTGGCCTGGCGCTCGGGCGCAACGGTGGTGGCGTCAGCGGCCCGAATCTGCTCACCCTCGGCCCGGTGTTTGGCGGCATTTCGCTCAACGAGCACGCAAACGAGGCACAGAAAGAGCGATGGCTGCCGGAGATCGCGGACGGCGCTATCGTCTCGCTGGGATTGACCGAACCGGACGCCGGGCTCGATACGGCTGGAATCAAGACGACCGCGGAGAAAGACGGTGACGAGTACGTTCTCGACGGAACGAAGATCTGGACGACGGGCGCACACGTCTCGGACTACATCGTGACGCTGGCTCGAACCTCACCGATGGAAGAGGGAGCACGGCACGGCGGTATCTCGCTGTTCATGGTTCCCTCTGATACGGACGGTATCACGACGAACAAGATCGATAAACTGAGTATGCGGTGCTTAGGGTCCTGTGAAGTCGTCTTCGACGGTGCACGGGTTTCCGAGGAGAATCTGCTGGGCAAGGAGGACAAAGGCTTCTATCACCTTCTCGGAACGCTGAACACGGAGCGCATCATCTGGGCGGCGATTCCGCTCGCGGCCGGTGAACTCGCACTCGACCTGGCAGTCGATTACGCGAAAGAACGCGAAGCGTTCGAGCGGCCGATCGGCCAAAATCAGGGCGTCCAGTTCCCGCTGGCCGAGTCGAAGATGGAGCTGGAGACGGCGAAGCTCATGATATACAAGGCGGCGACGCTGTACGACGAAGGCGAAGACTGTTCGATGGAGGCAAACGCCGCGAAGTTCATGGGTGCCCGCGCAGGTTTCAACGCCTGTGACCAGGCCATTCAGACCCACGGTGGCATGGGTTTTGCCGACGAATACCACGTCGAGCGACTTTACCGCGACGCGCGACTCGCGCGGGTCGCACCGGTCAGTGACGAGCTGGTGAAGTCGTTCGTCAGTACGGACGTCCTCGGCCTCCCGCGGTCCTACTGACGAGCGGGGAGCGTCCCGGGCGACCGCCCCGGCTAGTCGCGTTGGCGTTCCGGGCGGACGCTGGCGTCGGAGGAAGATATAATTGCTCTCGCACGAGAAGACGAATCATGCGTGCTGCAGCGTTCACTGCTCTTGGCGGACCGTCGGGTGTCGAAGTCATCGAACTATCCGCGCCGACGCCGGGCGACGGACAGGCGGTGGTCGACGTGGCCGGCGCATCGGTAAACAGACACGACCTCCTGTATCTGCAGGGTGACTTTCGATTACAGGAGCGTCACCTGCCGTTCGTCTCCGGCGTCGACGTGTCGGGAATCGTCCGCGATGTCGGCGACGGCGTTGAGGGCGTCGAACCGGGCGACCGCGTCGTTTTGAACCCGATGCAGACCTGTGGCTCGTGCCGAGACTGTCGGGACGGGCCGGAGAATCTCTGCGAGGAGTACAGCCTCTTCCACGGCGGCTTCGCCGAACAGGCCGTGGTCGACGCCGACCGCCTGGTGTCGGTTCCAGACGACGTCGACCTCGTCACGGCAGCCGCGCTTCCGGTCACCTACATGACCGCCTGGCACATGCTTCGCCGGGCAGACGTCGACGCCGGTGACACTGTGCTCATCCCCGGCGCGACCGGGGGTGTCGGCGTGGCCTCGACGCAGTTGACGGACGCTATGGGTATCCGGTCGGTCTGTACGTCCTCGTCACCAGAGAAACTCGACCAGCTCTCGACGTTCGGTGCAGACGAACTCCTCGAAGCCGCCGACGCGGACGCTCTGGGGGAGCAACTCGACGGACACGAGCCGGTCGACGCGGTTCTCAACCACCTCGCCGGGCCGTTCACCGACGTGTGTCTGTCTGCACTCCGCCGGAATGGCCGGATGGTAATCTGCGGTCGGACGGCGGAGAAGTTCTCCGAAATCGACACCCAAGACCTCTTTCTCGGGCACAAACGGATCGTCGGGAGTACGATGGGAACACAGGCCGACCTCGAACGGATGGTCGGTCTCTGTGAGGCGGGTGCTATCGCGCCATCGGTCCACGAGACGTACAGTTTCGACGATGCCGGTCAGGCGTTTGCGGATATGCAGAACCGGGACGTGGTCGGGAATCTCGTCGTGACGCCCCCGTAACCTGTGTCCTGTGTCGCCGTCCGGCAGCGAAGCGGTCTGTGCAGTCCACCCATGGGGAAGTATTAACTTAGCATGTTGCAAAGGTATCGAGGATGTCATCTAGTTACGACACAGTGGCTGTCGAGGAAGAGGGAGATATCGGGACAGTCCGTCTCACCCGTCCGGAGGCAATGAACGCGGTCAATACGAACGTCCTGATCGAACTCGCCGACGCCATCGAAACGGTCTCCAATGAGGCTGGCGTCGTCGTCCTCACCGGCGCAGGCGACGACGCGTTCATCGGTGGGGGGGATATCAAGGAGTTCCAGGATCAGTCCGGTGTCTGGTTCCGTGGGGAGTTTCGCGAGGCCATGACGGACCTCGAGAGCGCAATCGAGGGCAGTCATGTGCCGGTCGTCGCCGCGATTAACGGGGTGGCGTTGGGTGGCGGGACCGAGATCGCACTGATGTGTGACCTCATCGTCGCCACCGAGAGTGCCACGTTCGGCCTCCCGGAGATCGGCCTGGGGCTGATTCCGGGCGCTGGGGGGACCCAGCGACTCGCACACCTCGTTGGCTATCTGAAGGCAAAGGAGCTCGTGTTGACCGGGAAGCATATTTCGGCTGCGGAGGCTGCCGACATCGGCCTCGCCAACGAGGTCGTCGCCGACGCGGAGTTCGACGACAGAATCGAGGCGTTGGCGAGCGACCTCGCCGACGGACCGCCGACCGCCCAGTGGTTCGCGAAGAAGTCGATCAACGAGACACGGGCACAGCTAGAGTCCGGGCTGGAACTGGAAGCCGCGTTGGCCGGACTGTTGTTCGAGACCGAGGACAAGGAGGAGGGGCTGGAGGCGTTCGTCAAGAACCGGGACCCGTCGTTCGGTGAGTGAGGAGAGAGGACATAGCTTTTTTATTGTTGCCTTCGAGAGTTCTCACCATGCCAAATGTGGTAGCGGAGCACGCAGACCGATTGGTCGACCAGTTCCGGGAGATGGTCCTCGTACGTGAGTTCGAGACGCGGGTGAGTTCACTGTTCGAGGATAACGAACTCCCAGGGTTCGTCCATCTCTACATCGGTCAGGAGGCGATAGCCACCGGCGCCTGCTGGGGACTGAAAGACGACGATTACATCACGAGTACCCACCGAGGCCACGGTCACTCGATAGCGAAGGGGCTCGACCCCGACCGGATGATGGCCGAGTTGTTCGGCAAAGAGACAGGATACTGTGGCGGAAAAAGCGGGAGCATGCATATTGCGGACGTCGATCAGGGGATGCTCGGTGCCAACGGTATCGTCGGAGCCGGGCCATCGCTGGCGGTCGGTGCTGGCCTGTCTATCCAGCAAAACGACGAGGATCGGGTCTGTCTGTCCTTTTTCGGCGAGGGAGCGATGGCAGAAGGGGTCGTTCACGAGTCGATGAACCTCGCAGGTGTCCAGGACCTCCCGGTCGTCTTCGTCTGTGAGAACAACCAGTACGGGGAGATGACGCCCGCACAAGACCAACACAGCGTCGAGGGGTTCGAGGCCCGGGGGGACGTGTACGACATGCCGGCAGAGACTGTCGACGGGATGTCCGTCCAGTCGGTCCACGACGCGGCGACAAGGGCGACCGAGCGGGCACGGAACGGTGGTGGACCGTCCCTGTTGATCTGCGAGACCTACCGCTATCACGGCCATTACGAAGGCGACCCGATGGTCTATCGGACCGAGGCCGAAGTCGAGGAGTGGCGAGAGCGGGACCCGGTCGACACCCTCGAATCGTCGCTCCTCGAGAGCGGTCACGTCGACGGTGACGACGTGGCGGCGATACGAGCCGAGGCCAGCGAGAGAATCGACGAGGCCGTCGAGTTCGCCCGTGCGAGTGAGTATCCCGACCCGGAATCCGCGTTCGAGGGTGTCTACTCGGAGGAGCTGTAATCTATGCCGGAAAAATCGATGCGGAACGCGATAAACGACGCGCTGTCCGAGGAGATGCAGCGCGACGACTCGACGTATCTCATCGGGCAGGATGTGGGGGAGCCTGGAGGGAGTTTCGCCGTCACCAGAGGGCTGTACGACGAGTTCGAGGAGGGCAGGGTCATCGACACGCCGATAAGCGAAGCCGCCATCGTCGGCAGCAGTGCCGGTGCGGGAATGACCGGCTCTCGGCCCATCGCCGAGATTATGTACGCCGATTTCATGGGGTTGGCAGCAGACCAGGTGATGAACCAGGCGGGACTGTTCAAGTACATGTTCGGCGGTGACGTGACCGTTCCAATCACGATTCGGACGGTCAATGGTGGCCCCGGTGCCAACGCAGCAGCCCAGCACTCGAAGAGCCTCCACGGATTGTTCATGCACATGCCAGGTGTCCGCGTCGTTCTCGCGAGTACGCCTCACGACTCCAAGGGGCTGCTGAAGAGCGCGATCCGGTGTGACGACCCGGTCGTGTTCTTCGAGCATATGGAACTGTACAATCGGGAGGCCGAGGTCCCAGAAAAGTCGTACAAGATCCCCCTCGGCGAAGCGGATGTCGAACGGGAGGGGGACGACGTGACCGTCGTGGCGACCCAGAAGATGTTCTACCACGCACGCGACGTGGCCGAGCAGTTAGCCGGTGAGATCAGCGTCGAACTGATCAACCCGCGGACTGTCAAACCGCTCGATACCGAAACCCTGGTCGAGAGCGCCAAGAAAACCGGCCGTGTCGTCGTCGCCGACGAGTCGGTGGTCCAGAACGGGCCTGCCTCGTACATCGCGGAACGCATCCAGCAGGAAGCGTTCTACCATCTGGAGGCTCCCGTCGAGGTCGTCGGCGTCGACGATACTCCGATACCGTTCTCGCCACCACTCACCGAAGCGGTCGTGCCCGACGACGAGGACATCGAAACAGCGATCCGCGACATGCCAAGAGTATGAGTCTGGAAGACCGAATCACGCGGCTCGAGCACCGGGAAGCGATCAAACAACTACGCGCCGAATACTGCTACCGCGTCGACGCGCGTGACTGGGACGGATACGCCGAGTTGTTCACCGCGGACGCACACCTCGACTTCGGCCCAGTCGGGACGTTCGATGGACGGGACGAAGTCCGCCACTTCGTCGAACACGTCGTCGGTGAGGAGCATCCGTTTCTGGCTCACATGATCCACAATCCGATCATCGAGGTGGACGGCGAGTCGGGGACGGGGCGGTGGTACTTCGAGGTCCCGTGTACGTTCGCCGATGGTTCGGCGGGCTGGATCCAGGGACAGTACCACGACGTCTACGAACTCGTCGGGGATACCTGGCGGTTCGCCGAGATGGTCGCCGATTTCAATTACTTCGCCGAGTACGACGAGGGATGGGCGGAAATCGTCGGCGACGACTAGTCGTAGTTCATCAGCACCTCGACGATGTTCGCCGATCGCATCAGCAGATCGGGGATGTCCTCGCGGAACAGTTCGTCGTCGATGCGGTTGGTCGGACCGTAGATCGCTAACGACCCCCGGACACGACCACCGCGGTCGATAACCGGAGCCGCGACCGACCGCATGCCCATTAGCCGTTCCTCGTCGTCTAAGGCGTACTTTCGCTCCCGGATCTCGGCCAGTTCCGCCCGGAGGTCGTCCCGGTCGGTGATCGTGTTCTCCGTGCGCTCGACGAGTCCATGAGTCTCGACTATCTCCGAAACCCTGTCCTCGCCGAGATGAGCGAAAATCGCCTTGCCCGGGGCCGCCGTGTGCATTTTCATTACGATTCCGTTGTATATGTTGACCGGAATCGCTTCGTCTCCCTCCTCGGTGGCGATGATCACCGCTTTCCCGTGTTCCTCGACGGTGAGACTCGCGTGCTCGCCCGTCTCGTTCGCCAGTCGCTGGAGCTCTTCGCCGGCCGATTGATATATTTCCAGCCGCTGGCGAGCAACGTCACCCATCCTGAGAAAGTCTGAACTGATCTGATACGACCCGTCACGTTCGACGAGATAGCCCAGTTCGTGCAGGGTGACGAGATGGTCGTAAACCGTACTTTTCGGTCGCTCCGTCGACGACGCCAGCTCCGAGATACTCATACCGTCCCGGGCGGCGAGCGTCTCGAGGATATCGAACGCCGTCCGGAGAGAGTTGACGGGGAGGTTTTCTGCCATACCACTGCATCGAACCAACTACATAAAAATTTTCCGGCATTACCGGAAATCAGATTTTGGCCCCAAAATCAAATTTTTGTTTGATTATTCGGTTGATATCTGTTTTCATGTTTCCAGAAATGCGCCCGAGTTGGACATGTCTATCGGTCGTGGCATACGTTCACATCTCTTACGGGGAGCGTACTGCTCGGCATCACCGGACAGTCGATAGCGAACGTCCGCTTCGGACTCTCGGGGAATCCGGGACAAAGTATTCCAGTTCTGCCGATAAAGTATGTAGTATTCACAGTTATCGAGTTTAACTGTAAAACATTTTTAGTTGTAACCGCGCGCCGTCTAAATATCAGTACAGATATAACACTATCTATTATGAATTCATCTGGCATGACCGGACACTGTCCGACGGATGACGATCGGTCTTCGAGACATCACGATGGCGCTACGGCCCTGCCGACCGCTTGAACAGGATTGTCTCGTGGAGTGCGGAGTCGCCACCGGCCGCTGGACGCGCCCGGGCGTTGTGATGCCGTGTTCGGTCGTCGGGAACGGTGCCGAGCGTGACCGGGCCGCATACCTCGTTCCAAGGTCTGAGGCCTGCGCGAGTCCGCGTCGCGGTCGAGCGTGTCGAGTGTCAGTGTCGCGATGGGCTGCAGGGGTTCCCGAGAGGTGTGGTCGGACCGACTACCGAGAGTCGCCGAAAGAATAACATCGTTAGTAATGTTATCTCTGCGCCCCGATAGTACGCGAGACTGGTCGTCTCACGCCCGTTGTCGGCTCCACACGCCGCGGTAGACAGCCTCAACGGACACCGTTCGACCGAACGAGCAGGGCATCGGTGCATCGGTAGGGGGAGTTCCCGTGGCCGTCGGAGGCAGAATGTGGTAGGTCGTCGTCGGAGTGCAGAGAGAGTCCAATCGTGAAACGGGCTTCGGAACTACGGTTCAGTGTGCCCGCGAGAATGCGGGCCGACCGGTCCGCGTTACCCGTCAAGAGGGTTCGTCGTCGCCAGTTACGGGTCGGTGACACGTCAAAACTGGGTGGCGAATTTGGGACAGGTCGAACCGCTCTGCTCGCGCGGGCTTACGAATCGAAGATCGTGTCCGTCGGTCGCAGTCGGTGGAGGTGAGAAGCCGGCCACAGTCGTCTCAACGTAACAATAATACGTTTGTTATTTTCGATGGGTGAGACGGGACAGTGGTCGGGCTCTCCGGACCGACGAGATATCCCCCGGTTTTAAGATTCGACTGGGTGTAACTCTGTACGAACGATGAACTCAGGAACGGACGACGAGGAGAGTAGGACGGTGGACAGCAAAGTCGCCCGTCTGATCGACAGCTACGACCTCGGCGGGGCGTACGGCGACCGCCTCGAAGCGCTCTGGACTGCAGACGGGGGCGAACGCGAGAGCCTCAGGACGTTGGCTGACCGGTTCAATAAGCGGTTGCTCGAAGTCGCGGTCACGGACGCCGGGATGTCGACGGTCGACGGTGAGATTACAAACATCTATCGACTGTTGACCGACGAGGAGGTAAGCAGCGGTAACCGAATCGAGGCGCGAAGACGCCTCGAACAGCACGGCATCGATGTCGACGCACTCACTCAGGATTTCGTCACCTATCAGGCGATCCGCAGCTTCCTCAAGGAGTATCGCGGGGCCCAGTACGAGGACGAGAGCCAGACGGACCGTACAGGGGGCGTGGTCGACACGGTTCAGCGGCTGAAATCGCGCACCCGCTCGGTGGCCGAAACGAGTCTCGAACAACTCCGGGGAGCCGACCGGATCGCACTCGGTGAGTTTCGACTGTTCATCGATGTCGGCGTCCACTGTGAGGAGTGTAACTCCCAGTACGAGTTCGTTGAGTTGGTAGAGCGGCGCGGCTGTGATTGTCGGTCGGAGTAACGCAGTTCTATATGTCGGTCACTCGATTGTACTCGTCGGAGAGTGCCTGTGCGTCTTCCGGGAGTAGTGCGACGACGAGAAACTGCACGTAGTCCGAGAAGTACGCGATGAGGTCAGCCAGTCGGTTCGCGTCGATGGCTTCGAGCGAGTCCAGCAGCATGAACGGCACTGTTTCGTGGACGTCGTGTGCCAGATAGCCAGCCAGTGCAAACGTCAGCCCTGTTACCTCGCGTTCGCTCTCCGAGAGGTGGTCGGTCGTGTCCTCGTACGTCGCCCCGGACTCGGTGGTTCGCACGACGTGGAGCTCGAACACTGTCTTCTCGACGTTACGCCGCCCCTCCCTGACTGTCTTCTCGATTCGGTCGATCCAGATGCGAGCGAGGTTCTGGTAGCCGAGCAGTTCCAGCACCTCGTCCATGTGACTGTTGAACTCCTCGATAGCCTGCTGCTCGATCCGGTCGATACGCGTCCGCTGTGTCTCGAGTTCGGCGCTGAGCTCCTCGCGCTCCGTTTGCAGGTCCGCCCGTTCGTTCAGTCGGTCTTCGATAGTCGCGATGCGGTCGACCACCTCGTCGAGTTCGGACTCTAACCGGCCCAGTTCGAACTCCAACTGGTTGGCCTCCCTGTGCAGGTCGAGTATCTCCGAGAAGTCGTCGGCTTCAAGTGACTCCACCTCCGCTTCGACCGTTTTGACCTCTTCGCTGAGGTCGTCACGCCGGTCCCGGAGGTCCGCGAGCCGCGTCTCGCGTTGTTCGATTTCGGCTTCGAGGTCTTCGATCTCCTCGTCGAGCGAGTCTCGCTGGCGTTGCTGTTTCTCCCGCTCACGCTTGTCGGCACGCAGCTCCTCGAGTTCGTCTTCGATCTCGCGAATCTCACCCATTTGTTCCTGTCGGACCGTCCGGAGCGTGTCCAGCGTGGCCTCGATACGTTCGGGGTCGACCTCGCTCCCGCAGGTCCAGCAGGTCGTCGTCTCGGATTCGAGCAGTTGACCCGTCAGATCCTCGTTCGAGTCGTCTCCGGCCGTGAGCGCGTCGCCGACGTCTGTTTCTTCGCCGTCGAGCAGCTCCTCGTTGAATTGGATTATGTCCTGGAGATTGCTGACTTCGGATTCGAGCGCCCGTTTGCGCTCGCGTAGGCGGGAAATCTGGCGGTCGAACTCCTCCCGGTCGCCCATCGGCGTGTCGGGTAGTTCCTCGCGTTCCGCCCTGCGGTCGGCTAGCTCGCTGTTGACTGACGCGATGCTTTCTTCCTGCACGTCGATGTCGGACCGGACGGATTCGAGGTCCGACCGAAGCTCTCGCAGGTCTTCGAGTCGGGATTCGAGTTCCTGTTTCTCCGCACGGGTCTCGTCGACGTCCGCGTCGGCCGACTCAATCTCGTTTTCTTTGGCTGCGAGTTCCTCGCGTTTTTGTTCGATCTCCGCCTGCAGTTCCTGCTTGCGCTCCGTGAGCGGTGGGAGGTCCTCTTTGAGCGTCTCGAGTTCCGCGAGTCGCTCGTCGATCTCGTCTCGCTGGCGGTCGAGCCGTTCGATTTTTGTCTGGATTTCGTCGGTGTCCACAGGCCGCATGATGAGTTCCCGCAGGTCACGCTGCCGGACCACTGCCTGACGGGCCTCGTTCGATTCGAGCAGGAAGGCAAAGAGGTCGGCGAGCGTAGCGTCTTCGAGGTACGGATCGCCGCCGAGCACGGTAGAGCCGTTCGCGCGTCGGAGTGTCCGGCGAAACGTCTGACCGTCGACAGTGAGTTCCGCCACCCCCTCGTCGGCGTCGCCTTTGAGCGTCACTTCGTCACTCCCGATCGCGGCCATAATCGACTGCAGGAAGGACGTGCGGTTCGTCGCGTTCTGTCCGGACAGGACTGTCACGCCCGGCGGAATGTCGACCGTCGCCTCGGTAATACCCCCGACGTTTTCCGCCGAAACCGTTGCCATTGAACTAGCGGAATTTACTTTTGACATAGTCGGTTGTTTCCGACGAACGAATAAATAAGTGATCATAGCGTCAGGTAGAAGTATTTGCTCGAATTTTACTGCGCTGAACGTCTCGAGGCCACTCCGTCGGAGGACGACCGAGGGTTGTATTTGGCTCGCTCGGAGAGAAGCCGTCGAGCCTGTTTCTGCCGGCGATTGCGTGTACGGCAAATCACAGCGACGGAGTGTGTCGGGTGACGAACTCAGCAGCGTCGCACGGCCCAGCGCTGGCCCAGGCGAGTGGACACGAGCGTGTGGGTCGAGCAGCCCCCTCGGTCGAGAATCAGAGGTCCAGAACAGTGCAGGGTATCCGTGAGATAGTATAATACGGCCGTACAGAGTTCGACACAGCGTCTGAAGAAGCGGAAGGAACGAATCGGCCTGAACAGTGGAGGGTGGAGCTATCGGGGCTCGCAATGTTCCGACTGTACGCGACAGTCAAACAGGACCGCCGGAGGTGGTGGTCAGTTCGCCCATTTAGGAAGCATACGGTATCGCCGAACACGGGAGACGAGGTTGCCACTGCGTGGGAACGCTCGACGGTTTCGCGACCGTGATCGTCGGTAGCGGCCATTGTTTCCGCGTCACGCATCAGTGACAGAACCGTCTGGGACGCGTTCACCGTCGCCGTCGTGACGATAGCGGTGCGTTCACCGGAATGCGTCCGGCCGGAGATGCCGTGAACGGTTCAGTCGGCGCTCGGCAGCCGATTTCTCCACTCGACGAGACAGCGAAGACAATCGACATTACCCGTGCCGAAGTCGACGCAGAGTGAGCAATTGTTTCTAATTGCTTCTCACACATCACGCCAGAGTTCGATGGATGTGGTCTCGTGGCATCGCTCGGGTTGACACTCCATCGTCCGGCGTCAGGGGGAACGATTGGTGCGGTCTGAGACGGTCGCAGCGACGTGCGAACACCGCGAGTCATCTGCGGACGCTCCGTCGAACTTTAGACGTTTACGTAGCGGCTGTACCGTCTGTGCACTAACTATAGCACTGGAAACTGTCGTCGAGGCGTCGACGGCCCGTTCCGGCCTCACACTGGTGAATTCGTCGTCTCGCAGGCAGCGTGAGTGCCGGTACCGGGGTGACGATGTACGGCGGGAACCCGAACAGTTAGTATCTCACAGTCGTAATATTATGCGATGCAGCGCGGTTCTGTCAGGAAAAGAATAGACAAAAACGACGGTCGTTCTCGTTTGCCCTGGAGCCACACTCCCGGCGGATGGGGTGGCGCGGAGTATCACGGGACTTCAGGTGGGTCTACGAGAACCCCCGTCGTGTTCGTTCACGGAAACCGGAGCGGGGCCGATACATGGCGGACCCACGCCGAGGATCTCCTCGCGACTGGGACAACCGGTGATGATGTATGGGCGATCAACTTCAGTTCGAAAACGCCGTCGCACGACCAGATGGCCAGCGAACTGGAGGAGTTTGTTTCTGCTCTCCGCTCGTACACCGGTCGTGACGAAGTTGATATCGTCGCACACAGTCTCGGAGTCACTGGTGTCCGGTGGTGGATGGAGACACGTGGCGGTCACCGACACGTCCGCCGGTTCATCGGCATCGCCGGGGCGAACCACGGAATGAAGATCGCGACGGCAGCGGCTCGGCTCGGGGTTAGCAGCGGGCCGTTCGGCCCTGCACAGTTTCTCCGTGACGATTACAGTCGGTTCGCCGACCACCCACTCAAACGACTGAACAGGTCCCCGGAGGTCCCCGAGGACGTCACTGCGTTCACAGTTCTCGGAAAGCGCGACCGATTGTTTGCGGGCTCGAAACGCAGTCCGTTGTTGGCCAACGCCGAACGAAACGTCGCTCTCGACACCGGCCACTCGGGGAGTAAGAACTCCGCTCGTGCCAGAAAGCTGATTCTGTCGCTGTTGTGTCGTCCCGATTCGGAGTGAGTTCCGCTGCACTGACCGGCTCCGGGAGTTCGTCCGGTCGCGTCCCTCGTGCGAGATTTAAGATTCTGTGTTCGGCACGGGTATCGAAACCCGTCGTCGCTCGACTGTTTCGACACAGCCGGAGATTCGGAAACGCGTCAAGCGGGTGAATCGGACGAGGCCTGCGCAGAACGTATCGACACCGACCGGTCCGCGGTCAGGAGTGCCTACCCCGGGCGAGCGGACACACGCAGGACGACGACGAGGACGACACAGTGTGTGGGGGTCGTCCCATCGCTTCCACCGGTCGGTTCGGCGGTGTCCGAATGAATCACGCTCGCGGTCCGGTCCCCGTCACCGGGTGTCCGACAGCAGCGGGGGCGCGAGAATAAAAGCGCCGTCGTCCTCCCGGTCGAGCGCCCTGCTCGTCCGGAGGCGACACAGTGCCCGGGCCGTTGTTACGCAGACAGAAACAGTGATTCGCCGCCTAAGTGGACGGCTTCCGATTGTCGACAGTGTATGCGACCACCAGAGACGCTCCACGCGGACCGGTCTCCAGCCGACATCCCGGCGCACAGCCGACCAGTTACAGCCGCAGACGGGCGGGGAACGTCCGCCAGAGGTGAGCCGCCATGAGGGGGCGACAGGTCGCCGCGCTTGCGCTGATCGCCCTTCTGTTGATGCCCGGGCAGGCGGCAGGTGTCGTCACCGGGAGTCCGGAGATCGACGTGTCGCTGGCCGAGCAAACGGTCACGCCGGGGTCCGAGACCGAACTCACGGTCACACTGACCAACGAGGGGGACGTGGCCTCCGGCTCGGCTGCGAGCCCGTCACTCACGGACACGGTGACGACCGCCCGGAGCCTCGACGCGACGTTGGACGCCGACGGCGCGCCAGTGTCGGTCGAGACGGGGACCCGGAGTATCGGCAGTCTCCCGCGAGGTGAGCGGGCCGATCTCGGATACGACATCGTCGTCGCCGACGATGCTTCGCCGGGCACGTACACGCTCGAACTGGACGTGTCGTACCAGTACACGTCGAAGGTCGCCGAGACGACCGGCGCTCGCAGCGAGCGGACGGAGACGAGCGACTACGACGTGACGATCCGGGTCGACGGCCGGGCGCGGTTCGAGATTCTCTCGGTCCGGAGCGACGTGCAAGCCGGGTCGACCGGAACCGCCGACGTCCGAATGCGTAACACCGGGTCAGAGCCCGCGAACGCGACGCGGGTCGCCCTCGCGCCGAAGAACGCCGACGTGACCGTCGATGGGTCGTCCGTGAGCCGGCACGTCGGGACCTGGAAGCCCGGAGAGACGAAGACGCTCTCGTATCAGGTGACCGCCGCGCCAACGGCGGAACAGCAGCGATACGCGTTCACGACGACGGCGACGTTCGAGGACGCCGACGGGGTCACCCGGACCTCGGAGACGCTTCCACTCGCTGTGACACCGGCCCTGGGTCCAGCGTTCACCCTCTCGAACGTCTCGTCGACGCTCCAGGTCGGCGAGGAGGGGACGCTCGCCGGGACCGTCACCAACGACGGTGAGACGGTCGCACGGAACGCGGTCGTCCACCTCCGGACGGAGCGCCCAACCCTCGAACCGGTGTCCCGGGCCTACGCCGTCGGGACCCTCGCCGCTGGAGAGACCGCCGAGTTCGAGATCGACGCCGACGTCACGAGCAGCGCCGACGCCGGGCCACGGCAGTTCCGGTTCGCCGTCGACTACCACGACGCGGCCGGCGACAACCTGACGAGTGACGACCTGTTCGTCCGCCGGGACATCGCACCCGGTGGCGACGCCTTCGCGGTCGAATCGGTCGACGCGGTGTACGAGCGAGGCACGGGCGGCGAGTTGACCGTCCGGGTGACGAACACGGCCGGCGAGACGCTGTCGGCGGTCTCGGCAAAACTGTTCGCCGACGACCCGATTGCTGCCGACAGCAAGGAGGCGTTCGTCACGGAACTCGCGCCAGGCGAGTCGACGACAGTGACCTTCGAGGTCTCCGCAGGCGACGGCGCACTCACGAAGAACTACCCGGTCTCGGTCGACCTGCAGTACGAGGACGCCGACGGCGACACGCACGTCTCAGACTCACACAAGATCGCAGTCACGGTGACCGAACCCGAGTCGGACGACACCGACGGCGGCCCGCTCCCGTTCGTTGTCGGCGGCGTCGTGGTCGCCGGACTGGTCGGGGCCGGCGGCTACCGTCGGTTCCGGGGGTAACATGCACTACCAACGGGTCATCGACTGGATCGACACTCAGATTACGACTCGTCCGGGGAGTGTCATCCTCGCCTTCCTGCTGGTGACCGGTGTGTTCGTCGCCGGTCTCGGGAGTATCGAACAACAGACCGGCACGGACCAGTTCACCGACGACCTAGCGAGCCAGGAGGCGTTCGACGACATCAACCGGGAGTTCGGAGGGAGTTTCGGGTCGGACACGACGAGTACCAGGCTTTTTCAGGACGGCGAGAACGTGCTCT
>NZ_JAQCNH010000144.1 GCF_028275115.1 Halorientalis sp.
CACATCGCGGACAACGGCCCGGGGGTTCCTGACGAGCGAAAAGACGAGATATTCGGACGCGGTGAGAAGGGACTGGAAAGTTCGGGGACCGGCCTGGGACTGTATCTGGTCGATACGCTCGTCGACCGGTACGGCGGGGACGTGTACGCAACTGATAGTGACGAGGGTGCCGAGTTCGTTATCAGACTACAGCGAGCCGAACAGTAAGATATCGATGGCCCGAGCACCATACCGACTCTGTTACTGTCTTGCTCAGGTCGACTGTTGGGACGCTTGTTCGAACTGTCGGGTTACCTCCCCGATGCGTTCATCTATCCGGACGTACCAGGCAGAGAGTAATCGGTGCATCTCGTCGGCGAGTGCGTCGGCATCCCGCATCCGGTAGACGTATCGGTAACTCGGCCCGCTATCGTCGCGTGTCATCCGTTCTAGGGGCCGGCTTCGACAAGCCGCGTGAGCGACCGAAACGCCGTCGATCGATGCCGCTCGATTCGCTCGGCGACGTCGTCAACCGTCACTGGCTCGTCCACATCGGCGACGACCGCGAAGACGCCGGTCGGCGCTACAGCGTCCTCTCGGCCGAAGAACTGCGCTGGGCGCTGGCCCTCTCGCCCGAGGATACAGTCTCGACCTCGGCAGCGGAACCAGGTTCTACACTGATGACGTCGCCCCGCACGCCGGCGAGGTGTACGCCGTCGACTTCCGGCCGGAGATACACGATTTCTACCTGAAGAAAGGCGTTCCGGGGAACGTCGAACTCGTGACCGCACCAGTTGATGACATGCCGCTGGACACCGACAGCGTCGACACGGCGTTCTCGACGACGACGTACCACGAGTTCGCGACGGCGGATGCTATCGCGGACATACGGCGCGTGCTTGTGCCGGGTGGCCGGTTCGTCGTCGCCGACTGCGACGGGGCAGTATCACGATTTACCGACACATCCAAGCCCGTCAGCCGGCGCTGTCCGCCTCTAGAACAGTCCGACTGGCAGGCCGTTCCACACCTGCACCGCACCCGCGGCCAGCATGACAGCCCCCGCGACACGCGTGAGCGTGGCGCCCGATGCGCCCGCACCACCAGTCACCATGTCGGCCCCGTACCCTACCGCGACGGTGGCCACGACCATCGGGAGCGCTACACCCCCAGCGTACGCCGAGAGCACCATGGCACCCGGGAGCGGCGCCATCGCGAGAGCCTGCGCGACCACCGCCAGCAGTATCGGCACGGTACACCCCGCGGCGGCGACGGCGTAGACTCCGCCGAAGAAAAGCACGCCAAGCGTGGTGTCTCGACGCGCCGGGAGCGAGAGGTGTACCGACGGCGCGTAGCCGGCGAGCGTGACGACACCGAGCACTACCAGGACGCCGCCAGCGAGTGGCTCTACTCCGGCGAGCGATGACACTACGCGGCTGTCGAGGACGTAGACGGCGGCCGTCAGTGTCGCAAAGACGGCGAGTACGGCTGCGGCGGCCGCCAGTCCCTGTCCCAGCGGCCGCACCGTCCCCTGGCCGCCGTGCTGGTCGGCGTAATAGCCGACGTAACCCGGAAGTAACGGAAACACACAGGGGGCGGCGAATGTCGTCAGGCCCGCGCCGAACGCGAACGCGAGGGGGACGCCCGCGCTCATCCGTCGGTCACCGCCCCGACTGTCGAAACGAGGATATCGGCGTCAAAGGGGCCAGTGTGTCGCCACGCGACACCGTCGTCGAGCACGAGCGTCGTCGGTACCCGCGTCGCGTCGTACCGCTGGGCGAGTGTCGTCCCGTCGTCGAGACCGACGAGCCAAGCGCCGTCGTGAGCCTGCCACCACTCGCGCACGTCGGCTCGGCTGACCGACAGGCCGACCGGCTCACTCGTCACCGACAGGAACGGGACCGAGGCGTCCACGCGCTGTTGTGCGTCCGCGAGCACCGTCATCTGGTCGGCACACGTCGAACAGGTCGTGGCGAAAAACTCCAGCACTAGCGGCCCGTCGGCCGGCGGAACGGTGACCGTGCCCGCGTCGCTCCCGGGTGCTTCGAGCGTCTCGACGGTGACGGGGTCGGCGCTGTCGTTCGGTGACTGCCACGGTCGGGCGTAGAGGGTGCCCGCGCCCACGGCGACAGTTCCGCCGAGGATCGCGAGGAGGTGGCGGCGACGCATGCCGGTCACCCCGACCGCTGGACGACCGTTCGGGTGTCCGCGAGCACCTGTTCGGCATCGGGCTGGGAGGTCCGGTAGGCCCGCTCGACGTACCCACCGGGGTTCACGAGGAAGGTCAGCGAGAGGTGGTTGAAGTCGTAGCCCTCGATTCGGGCGCTCTCGCTGACACGCTCGAAGGTGATGCCGAGTTGCTCGTCGACAATGCGTTCGGCCGCCGCCGGATCGGGCGGACGGAGGAACTCCCAGTTACCGGCCTCGCGGTCGATACCCATTCGCTCTGCGTACTCCTGGAGTACCTCTGCGTCGTCCCGTTCCGGGTCGAACGTGATGGCCAGAAACCGGACTGCGTCGGTCAGCCCCTCCTCGACGACCCCGTGTTGGACACCAACTAGCTGGCCGATGAGCTGGACACACTCGGCCGGACAGGTCGCGAAGAAGCCGGTGACCAGCAGTGTCTCGTCCAGCTGTTCGGTCGCGATCGTCTCCTCGGACAGGGGATTAGGGAGCGAGAACTGCGGGAACGCCTGCCCGTGGGCGGGATACGGGAGGTTCTCGCTGTCGAACTGTCGGTCGGCAGGGGAGTCGAGCACGACTTTTGACCCTGTCTCGGAGAGACAGCCTGCGACTGAGGCGGCTCCGGCCGCTGTTATCGTTCGGAGTATCCGTCGCCGTCGCATCAGAGAAATTTCGGCGATACCGACAAAAAGTGGTCTGGTAAGACCCTCGAAACCGTTCGATAAACGTACCAAGGCCCAGTTTCGAGGGTTCTACCAGACAGTGTTTTGCCGAAGGGTTCGTACCCTCGATAGATGCGCTTGACGCTGTCCCTGTGGCAAATGGTCGCCGTATTCGGTCTCGTTGTTTCCATCGTCGTGTTCGGGGCCGCGTTCGTGGCCGACCTCAGCAGCGAGCGGCCGGACCCCGTTTCCTTCGACCGGACCGTCCAGCGTGGCATCACAATGGCCGACGAACAGCGGGCGCTCGGTCGTGATGTCAGCATTCCACGGGCGGAGGTGTTCTACTCGCAGTACCGGTATGTGGTCGGCTACGTCGGTCTCGACCGGACGGTCGCAGCGCTGACCGAACCGGGCCACAAACAGCAGTTCGGTTACCCGCTCGCGGTGTACGTCTCCGACTACAGTGGCGCCGGTGCGACGTGTGGCGAGAACGGCACGTTGCGGGCCAGCGGAACGACGGGATGGACAGCCGCGAGCGAAGCGCACTACGTCGTCAACGGGAGCGCGCGGGCACCATCGGGTCCCGTCGTGGTGCCGTTCGGGACCCCCGATGACGCTGCAACGTTTGCGGACCGCTGTGGCGGTCGGGTCGTCGACTGGTCGACAATCCAGAATCTCTCGTTCGCAGAGGAGGGTGCCGTGGCCGTCCGAGAACAGGTCCCGGACCGCCGAGCGACGGCCAACGAGACCGTCCAGACGGCCCGCAGGCTCGACACGCGACCGGTGTCGGTCGTGGTCGGTGAAGATGCCCCCACGGTGGAAGCTGCCATCGAGGCTGCACCCCCAAACACCACCGTCGTCGTTCCCAACGGCACCTACCGCGAGCAGGTGACCATCGACGAACCGATAACGCTGCGCGGGCGCAATGCGACACTCAACGGCGGCGGCAACGGTACGGTGGTCACGGTGACCGCCGACCGGGTCGGGATTACCGACCTCTCGGTCACCGGCGTCGGGAACCAGACAGTCGGGAACACGTCGACAGCGAGCGATTCGGCATGGGATGCGACCGTGACGGCGGCCTACGGGAACAGCGACGCCGCCGTGACAGCGCGAAACGCCTCGAGGCTGTACATCTCGAACATCACCGTCGAGACGCCGTCGAGCGGGTTCGTTCTCAGGCAGACACCTGACGCCGTCGTCGAGAACGTTATCGTCAACGGAACCGCAGCCTGGGAGGACGGCTTCATGGGCGTCGTCGGGATGCACGCCGGTATCGTCGTCCAGCACAGCACGTTCCGCGGCGGGCGGGACGGCATCTATCTCCACCGCGCCGACGGGACCGTCGTCCGGGACAACACTTTGCGCGACGACCGCTTCGGCGTCCACCTGATGTACACCTCGTCGGCACTGGTTGCCGACAACACCGCCCGCGACCAGGAGTACGCCGGCGTCGTCGTCATGACCAACCCCGACGGCAACGCCATCGTCGGCAACGACGTGCGCGATGCTGGGAGCGGCATAATGATGGCCGGCAGTCGGAGCTACGTCGGCCACAACGTCGTCGCCAACACGACCCGTGGGCTGTCAGCGAACGCCGGCCGCTCCCTCTACGAGCACAACGTCGTCTACGGCAGCGACATCGGCATCACCGCTGCCACCGTGCTCCCGTCGAACACCGTCACCGAGAACGACTTCGTGGCGAACGACCAGCACGCCGTCTCCGGTCCCGGTCCATTGCGGTGGTACACCGAGGACGGCCGAGGGAACTACTGGAGCGGCGCCTACGACCTCTCGGCGGACGACGGGGCGACAGTAGCCCAGCCGTACTCACCCACCGACACTGTGGACGAACAACTGCACCACTCTGACGCGGCAGTCGTCCTTCGTGAAGCACCCAGCATCCGCGCGCTCCGCGCCTTGCGCGGAACGACACCCGGCTTTCGCCGCGGGAGCATCGTCGATACGCACCCACTGGCCGCACCTGCCAACCCGGAGACTGTCGCTATGTTACGGAACGAAACCACGACGGAGGCATCGCCATGACGGCTGACCCGTCACTCTCGACTGACGACCTAACGAAGTCCTACGGCGACGTGATTGCACTCGACTCGGTCTCACTCGATGTCCCGGCGTCCGCAGTGACCGGGTTCGTCGGTCCTAACGGGTCTGGAAAAACGACGCTCCTGGAACTCCTGCTCGGCATCGAGCGGCCGACGCTGGGAACCGTCGAGTACAACGGGCCCGAAGCCGTCCGGCGCTTCGGTTACCTCCCACAGCAGCCAACGTTCCGACCGGGATTCACCGTCGCCGAGACCGCTGCGTTCTACGCTGGCCTCGTCAACGACGACCCCGACAGGCTGCTGGATACGGTGGGTCTGGCGGCCGTGGCTGACCGACCAGTGACTGGCCTCTCGGGCGGGATGCGGCGGCTACTGGGTATCGCCCAGGCGCTGGCCGCTGACCCGCCGGTGGTGGTCCTGGACGAACCAGCCAGCGGGCTGGACCCGGCGATGAGCGAACGCATTTTCGAGGTCATCGAAGCTATCGCTGCCGAGGGCCGGACCGTCGTGTTGAGTTCCCACGATCTCCCGCTCGTCGAACGGACCGCTGACTATCTCGCCGTCCTCGAATCCGGCGAGGTGCGTGCGACCGGCAGTCCGGCGTCGCTCCGGGAGCGGACTGGGGGACCGCTACACGAGACGTTCACCTCCCTGCTGGCGGGCGAGACAAGCGTGGTAACGGGAGGGAGTGACGAATGACGACGGTCGACCGTTTCTGGCGTGTCTTCGCCCGGGAGGTGCAGGCGGCGGTCCGAACACGGAGTTTTCTCGCGCTGACGCTCGTCACTGGGGTGGCTATCTTCGGTGTCGCCACCGCCGGCGGCGGGCCGGCAGGCGGCTACGTCCCGACGGTTGTCGACGTGCTCGTCGTCGTCGAGATACTCGTTCCGACTCTGGCCTTCGCGGTCGGCTACCGCGCGATGGCCGACCCGATAGCCCGTGGCGAACTCGACGTGATGGAGACCTACCCGCTGCCGACGTGGGGGTACGTCGGCGGCACCTACGCGGGCCGTGCGGTGGTGCTGATGGCTGTCGTCGGTGTCCCGCTCGCGGCACTCGGCGTCCACGTGGCAATGACGGCGGGGCCCGAGACATCGGTGTTCGCCAGCCATCGCGGTGTCGATTCGCCGCTCCTGTACCTCCGATTCCTCGCGCTCACGCTGCTGTACGGGCTGGTCTCGCTCTCCCTGGTGGTCCTCCTGTCGGTGATAGCCGGCTCCCGTAGCCGCGCGCTGGTTCTCGCTCTGGCCGGGGGGCTCGTGCTGACCGTCGGCGGGGACGTGGCAGTGTTCGCGGCACTGGACGGGGGTCTCCTGACGAGCGACTCACTCGGCGGGGCGCTTGCAGTCACACCGGCCGGTGCCTACCGTGGGCTCGTCTTCGACCAGGTGCTGTACGTGGCCGTCCCAACCCGGTCGTCGTTCGTCTCGGGGTGGCTCGCGACCACTGCGCTGGTCGGCTGGTGGGTGGCAACGCTTGCTGGCGCGGCGGCGGTCGCCCACCTGCGGTGACTCACCTGGTATCGGCCAGACTCTCGTCGACGAGGCGCGTGAACCGGTCGACGAGGCGGTCCGCAAACGACGGCGTCACGTCACCGAGCAGTCGGCGCGTCTCATCCGGCCGAACCAGTTCGACCACGACCCGGCCGTGCTCGGCGTACGACTTCTCGACGATGCCAGCCTCGTTCAGCGAGGAGACGTGCCACGCGACGGTACTCCGAGAGAGGTCGAGTCGGTCGGCCAACTCGGCCGCTCCAAGCGGCCCATCGTCGATGAGATAGGCAAGTACTGCCCGGGCTGTCTCCCGGCGGGCGAACGCGAGGACCCGACGCTCCCACGGGTCGTAGGACCGGTCGTAGTAGTGTGTCTGGCCACGGATCTCATCGGCGACGATGTCGCCGGCCCGTTCCAGCTTTCTGAGGTGGTACTGGGCCTGTCCCGTGGCGATATCCAGGTCCTCCCTGACCGCGGTGAAGTGGACCCCCGGGTTGGCTTCGACGTGTTCGTTCACTCGCTCTGTGACCGTGGACATTCGGTATCTCGCATCTACCCGCTGAACGTAAAACAACCCCCCGCTCGTTCTCAGTTCACAGGAATCCCCCTACCCGCTACTGACCAGTTCGCGCTGAATGTCCTCGGCGGGGAGCGTCTGTCCGCCGTACTCCTCGGCGAAGGATTCCGCGTCTGTACTGTCGCTGAACGGGACGATGGCAGTCCCCATCGCGCCCTGCACATCGCCGTTCGCGACGACAGTCAGACCTTCCGTGGCGGCGAAGGCTGCCGCATCGAGATGGTGTGTCAGCACAGAGCTCTCGCCCTCAGTTCGCACCTCGTATTCGACGGCGCTGTAGTCGGTCAGATACGTCGCCGCCGGTTCCCATCCCTGCTGCTCCTTTGCGAATCGGTGGCGATAGGTGCAGGTCGTGGAGCAGAACGTCGCCGGTTCGTCCTGCCCGCTGGGGGTGTTGTCCCGGTAGTAGGTCTCCCCGACTGGTCCGGGGTGTTCGGAGATGACCATGCCACACTGGGCGCAGTTCTCGTCCGCTGCGATGGTGACCGGCCCGGCCGTTTCGCCACCGCGCTGACAGCCGGCGAGTGTCAGTAGCGTCGCTGTCCCTGTGAGCACGGCTCGCCGTGTCGGCCCGCGTGTCCAGTTGGCCATACTGGCGACTACCACGACAACGTACAAATGGCTCTTGGTGGGGTCGTCGAAAACCGGTCACTCAGGGGTTTCTGGCCCATCGACGGCAAAGATAGCCGCCAGCACTAACAGGGCAATCGAGAGGTCGACACCGTGGCCGGCGAGGTGGTGCATCGGCATCGGGACAGCGCCGAACACGGTCCCGAGACCCACGACGGACCGGACGACGAGCAACCCAATAGCGACCGTCAAAAGCAGGTAGGTTCGGTTCCGACGGCGGAGCGTCCCGGCGGTAGCGACGAGAAACAGCGCTGCTGTACCCAGCGTGGCCAGCCCGATGAGCACCAGCAGGGCAGTCGCCTCGCCTTGGCCGAGCCACTCGCCGGTCAGTTGAAGCATCGCTCAACCTGTGGGTTCGGGAGTGACCGTGGAAAC
>NZ_JAQCNH010000147.1 GCF_028275115.1 Halorientalis sp.
GATATCTTCGAACTGGCTGTCGCCGAGACACTCCCGACTGCGACGCTCGAACTCATGCCACTGGATCGCGGTGGGTTTGTCGTCGACGACCGCTCGCACCTGCCGCTGGTATTCCATATGGTCGAGGGCGACTCACGAAACGCCCGAACCTTTGTCGACGTCGGTCATCGGTTTCGGAACGAGACGACTGTCAGCGCCAGTAGCGTCACCGCGACGCTCACCGCGACTCCGTCGACCACGAGGTGGGCATCGCCGGCTACGCGTGGACGTACTGCTAATTCTACCACCGCAAGAGCGATTAGCAGCAACGCCACCGTCGTCGGCGTGGCGACCTTCTGAGTGCGTTCGTACATTGGTCTGTGGCTAGCAGTTATGACTATCTGTTCACTGAAAATATGATTCCTTTCGACAATGCACACCATTTCGCCTGACACTGGCGCTACTCCCAGCCGAGTTCAACTCGTGAGCCGTCGGCCCGGCAGCGTTCGAGTTCGTGTTTCGCGCTCATCCCGGCCGCCTGTGCGGTTCGTGCCCGTCCGACGCCGACTTTCAGGTCGACGTCAACTGCCTCGCGGACCTGGTCGATAGTATCCCGGTACGCTGCCGAATCCATGGCGGAACAGACTGCGATAACATTGTCGCCACCGACGAAGAAAGCCAGCGAATCGTGGGCTTTCCGGAGGTACCGCATCAACTCCGCGTAGCCGTGTTCAATGTGAATGAAGGTGTCGAACTCGTTGAGTTCGTCGGTGTACTTCCCGGTGGCGTCGTTGACATCGAAGTGTGCAATCTGGACGTCGTGGTCGGTTCTGTCAGCCTCGCCGAGCGGTTCGCCCCGGAGAATTTGCTGCCGGGTGCTGTCCTGTGCGCTGCCGGCCTCCTGCAGGCGGCGCGAGGCGACACCAAGTGCCTCGACCGGCGAGCTTCGGGCGGCGAAGCTCATGCTGGCGGTCACCGGGTAGCGGTTGCCAACCGAGTTCTGGATGCAAGCGTGTGCGGCCCGGTCGAGGCCGTTCGTGATGGCGACCATGTTGTCGAAGCGGGCGAAGAAGGCGTACCCATCCATGTTGCCGACCAACTGCGAGATGTCTGCGTAAAGCCGCGACTGGAGCGTCTGGAGATCGACCTCGCGCCTCGGCTCGGGGGTCGTCGTCCACGGGCCGTAGTTGTCTATCTGGAGCAGCGAGACCTGCGTGTTCGTCACAGGTGTACTCAGGGGTGGGGTCATGTGTGTGTTTGGGAACCGGCTACGTAGGGGTCAGGATATCCCGCTATCAACGCGGCCGAGGAAATCCAGCTGGTGGGTGCAATACACGAGTTCGGCGGTCGCGACCTGCTCGCGCCGACGGGCCAGCCACGAGTTGAGCACGTCGAAGTCACCGCCAGCAACCGCACCGACAGCACCCTCAATAGTGTCGAGGATATGCCGGAGGAAGTACGCCTCGTCGGCCGGATACGCACCATCGACAGGTCGGACGACCCAATCGGAGCCGGCAACCGCCGAGAGCGTCACGCCATTGGCCCGTTGCAGGCGTTCGAACACGTCCCCGCCGGCCCGGCTATCGCCACCTGGCTTGGCATCCATGTGGGCATGATAGTGAGACTCGACTGCCCGGTCGGCCGGATGATCCGGCCGGAAGCGGGTCGCACCGTCGAAGGTGATGGGGAAGTAGTACAGGCCACCGGGCGCGAGCGCACTCAGCAGCGTCGGCAGTCCGTCCCGGTCAACGATATCGAGCAACGCGGCACCGATGAGCAGGTCGCAGCCGGCGGTTTGGCCGGCGTAGGCCATCGCGTCGGCCTCGACGGGGTCGACGACGATTCGTCGGCCGCCGGCCTCGACCGTCAGCGGGTCGGCCGTCACAGTGACCTCGGTGTCGGCCGCCCATTCCCGGAGATAGCCGGGGAGTGCATCCACGTTCTCGGTATCGAGGTCGACCGCTGTGTAGTGGATGGTCCCTGTCGGGAGCAGGTCCCATTCGACGAGGCGAGTGACCATCGTCCCGATGCCGGCCCCGACTTCGAGTATCCACAATGGGCCGTCGGTGTCGGCGGCGCGGGCGGCCACCTGCTCGCGCAACTGCTCGACCACACGGCGGTCCAGCGCGCGGTCGTCGACGGTGCGTTTCGCCCGCAGGTACCGGTGGAAGTCGGTCACGCTGGGACCTCCGTCGTCCCCGACACCTCGGCCAGCAGGCGGCGGACCCGCGCCGTCGTCTCCGCCCAGTCGGGGTGGACCTCGTACCGCGCTCTGGCTGCACGGCCCATCGCAGCCAATCGGTCTCGGTCCGTCGCGAACCGGGTCAGTTCGCGGGCGACGGCCGCCGGATCATCTGGGTCGACCAGCGCGCCAGTCTCGCCGTCCGTGACGAGGTCGCTCGCCCCACCGGCCCGCGAGGCCAGCGCCGGGAGGCCGTAGCTCATCCCCTCCAGATATACGATACCGAACCCCTCGTAGCGGGAGGGGACGGCGAGGACGTGGCTCGATTCGAGCACGCCCGCCAGTTCGGCGTCGGGGAGGCGCCCCCGGAAGGAGACGCGGTCGGTGAGGCCATGCTCGCGGACCGCCGCCCGAACGCGCTCAATGTGTCCCTCGTCGGCCAATTTGCCGACGACGGTGAGGTCGATATCGGCAGCGGCCCTCCCCATGCCCTCTACGAGCGTGTCCAGTCCCTTCCGGGGTGTGATGTTGCCGACGAAGACGACCCGCAACGGGCCGCCCTCTGCGCGGTGGTCGATTTCTTCGGGGTCGATAGCGGGGTCGAGCCGGTCACCGGCCGGCGGCGCGACGACGGTCCGGTCGACGCCGAGGTCCGTGACGACTGATTGGGTGGTGTGGCTGTTACAGACGGCGGCGTCGACGGTGTCGAGATAGCGACGCTCGACCGCCCGGTATAGCGGGGCCAGGCGCCGCGGTTCGCTCGACCGCAGGTGATGGACGACGCTGACGATAGGGTACCCCAACGCGCGGTTCGTCCGGACGAGCGACGGGTGAGCGAGTTCGTCCTGCAACATCACGTCCACGTCCACGGCGAGTCGGCGCCGGAGTGTCTGTGACCCGTTGTCGAGCAGGCCGCGATAGTACTCGCGCCACGGTAACTCGACCAGTTCGACGGTGTCGCCGGCGCATCGGAGTCCCTCGGCGAGTCTCCGGTCGTAGCGAAACCCGCCCGATTGCTCGTCGAGGCTTCCGTACAGCGTCAGCCCGACCCTCATACGGCGGCATCGTAGCTTGCTGCGGCCTCGTCGTCCTCCCAGACGGTCACCCGGAGTTCTGTGACGGTGTCGTCGCCGACGGCGTCGGTCACCTGCTCGAAGATGACCTTCGCGAACCGCTCGACACTGGGGTTGTCCCCGTCGAACTCCAGGCGGTCGTTGAGCATCGTATCCCGGTAGCGGTCGACTATCTCCGACAGGGCGGCTTCCGCGTCGTCGATGTCGACGAGGTAGTCGAACTCGTTGAGTTCGGGGCCGCGGAAACACAGTTCCACCTCGTAGTGGTGCGAGTGAGGGTCGCCCTCCGGTCCGGGATTCGGGACGGTGAGGTAGTGCTGTGCTACGAAATCGGTCAGCACTGTGGTCGAATACACGACCGGAGGAACGGGCCCCTGTCACGTAAATAGCCGGGTGTCACCCGTACGTGAACGCGACCTGGACGGCCTCGTCGGGCCGGTCGTCCAGCAGTTCGTAGGCCTCCGCAGCGTGGTCTATCGGGAGCTTACGTGTGTGTAGGGCGTCGAGATCTGTGTCGGCCAGCCACGACCGAACCACGTCGAGCCGCCGGTCTTTGTCCCACCGGTCGGCGTGGTCCGGGTCGATGCGGCTCACCTGACTGCTGCGAACGCGAACGTGGCTCCGGTGGTAGTCGCTGCCCAGCGCCAGCGAGACGTCCTTGGTCCCGTACCACGACCCGACGACAACCTGTCCTGCGTAGCCGGTGGCGTCGATAGCGTCGTCCAGCGCCGTCGGGTTGCCCGACAGTTCGAACGTGATGTCCGCGTCGTCGATGTCGAGGGCCGCTGGTGTGACCGAGCGGTCTGCGCCGAGCGATTCCGAGAGCGCCCGTCGCCGGTCACAGGGGTCGACGGTGACCAGCGAGGTCAGCGGGAATTCGGCGAGGATGGCGGTCGTCAGCAGGCCGACCGGCCCCTGACCGAAGACCACGACACGGGCGCCGATACGGGGCCGGGCGTCCATGGCGAAGTTGACCGCCGCCTCGGCGTTCGGGATAAACAGGGCCTGCTCGGTCGGCAGCGTCGTCGGGACGAGCGTGGATGGGTCCGCGAGGAAGTGGCTCTCGTGGGGGTTGAACGCGAACACGCGCCGGCCAAGCCAGTTGTCGTCGACCGATTCCCCGACGGCCGTAACGCGGCCGACGGCCGCATAGCCGTACTGCAAGGGGTACGAGAACGTGCCCTCAAGCGCGTCGATAGTCTCGTCGGCTGGCAGGTCCGCCGCTACCTCGCCGCGGTAGACTAGCAGTTCCGTCCCCGGGCTGATACCCGAAAGTTCCGTCCGAACGCGGACCTCGTCGGCGCCCGGGTCGGGTATTGACACCTCACGGACCGAGACGGACTTCGAGCCGGTGAAATACAGCGCCCGGCCGGGCATCAGGCCACTGCCCCCCAGGTGGCGTGGCGACCGGGCGGGCGATGCCAAACTGGGCGGCTAGAGTGACGGCTCCGGGAGTACACATGTGGCACCGAGGGTTTCACCGACTAAAAACTACCTCCCGACGGTTACAGGTAGCCGAGGGCTTCGAGGCGTGCACGGTCGCTGTCGGCTCCGTAGACCCGCGAGACGGGGAGTCGTTCGGGCGGTCTGAGTTCCGGGTCGCGACAGCCGCTATCGGCGGCCGTCATCTCGGCCCACGGCACCGCCAGGAGCGCCGGCACCGGCGTCTCCATCGGGTGCCCATACAGCCCCCACTCCCCGAACAGATTCCCGTGGTCGGCGGTGATGGCGACCCGACCCGCAACGTTGTTGAGCAGGACCGCGACCTCATCTAAAACGTATCGGAGATTCGCTTCATATGCTGCCCACACCCGCTCAACAGACACCTCGCCGCGCCTGAGCGATACCCACGGGTTCGCGGTGTTGCTGTGCTCGCCGGTCCGGGCCATACCCTCGTCGCCGTCCAGCGGGTCAGGCACAAACGGGTGGTGAGGTTGCATGTAGTGGACGACGAGTCGCTTGGGGGACCGCTCGCGGGCCAGCGCAATGGCGCGGTCGGTGACCGCCCCCGCCGGGACGGTGCCGACCTCGTCGTCCCACGCGTACTTCCAGACCTCGTCCAGCGCTGCGAAGGCGTCGGCGTAGAGATACCGGTCGGTCCACGTGTTTCCGGTGACCATCGCGGTGTGTCCGGTCTCCGGGTGGTCGAGGAAGGTGTTTTCGAGCCACTCCGAGGATGAACTGCCGACGGAGCGGACCGTCTCGACGGTGTCGAGATAGCCCACCACTGGTGCTATCGACCACAACAGGTCCGCCCGGCACGCGTCGAGCACTACGAGGACGTCCCACTCGCACTCGTAGACGTTCGTACCGTAGTCGAGGCGCCGCCCCGCCATCCAACTGTGGGCCCCCGCCAGACATTATATACGTCTCGCCTCCCCGCTATCTGTGTGCACTGTTTGTTCGTCGGTGCGGGCGCGATTGCCACCGAGTACGCGGCCGACCTAGCCGACGGTCCGCTAACCCTCGCCGGCGTCTGTGACCTCGACGCGGAGCGGGCGGCGACACTCGCCGACGAGTACGGCTGTCCGTCGTTCAGTGATCTCGACGCCGCCCTCGAGGACATCGACGCGCCGCTGGTGGTGAATCTGACGAGCCACGCCGCCCATGGGCCGGTGACCAGCACCGCTCTGGAGGCCGGGCGTCACGTCTACTCGCAGAAACCGCTGGCCCTCAACGCGTCGGTGGCCGGCGACCTGCTCGAACTGGCCCGAGAGCGCAACCTCGCGCTGGGGTGTGCGCCCGGCACGCCGGACGCACCCACACAGCGTCGGGCGGGCCGACTGCTAGCCGATGGCCGCCTCGGGCCGGTGCAGTTGGGGTACGCCTACGCCCACGTCGGCCGGGTGACCGACTGGCACGACCGGCCGGACTCGTTTCTCGATATTGGCCCGCTGTACGACGGTGGCGTCTACCCGCTGGCGTTGCTGGTCGCGTGGTTCGGCCCCGTGGCGTCCGTTCGGACCGCCGATGCACTGGATAGCTGGCCGGACAGGGTCGACCAACGGCCGACGGCCCCCAGCCACGTCGAGGCGATGCTGGCCTTCAGTTCGGGACCGACGGTACGGCTGACCGCGAGCCTCTACACCCCCCACCGGAGCCGTGAGTTCTATGGGCTGGAACTGCACGGCGACGACGGGTCGCTGTATCTCGACGGGACGGGCGCGATGACCGACAGCCCCGACGCCGTCCGCTACGGCCGCGTCGGTCGCGAGTACGTCGGCGCCCCGGCCCAGTACCCCACCCGGCGGTATCGCTATCTCGACCCCGTCGAGTCGCTGGCTCACAGCGTTGACGCGGGTCGCCCCTCGCGGGCGACCGGCCGACGGGGAGCCCACGTCGTCGCCGTCTGCAACGCCATCGAGCGGGCTGCCGAAACCGGGGGGCCAGTCGATGTTGCCGACCACGGGGCGGCGGCCGACCCCGTGTCGGCGCCGACCGTCGGCCGGCGCGGAGTGGGTAACGGGACCGACAACGAACGGCCACACTCGCTCCGACTGCCACCCATCGGTGTTGGCTGTTCGCGCTACCGCGAGGGGGAGTACGTCGAGCGCCGGGATTCGATTGCGACGGCGCTCGACGCCGGCTACCGCCTGCTCGACAGCGCCGAACTGTACGGGAACGAACACCGCATCGGCGAGTTACTGGCCGCACCCGGGTCGCCCGACCGCGAGAGCCTGTTCGTTATCGGGAAGCCCTGGCGAACGAACCACCACCGTGAACACCTCATCGAGGCCTGCCGCGGGAGCCTCGACGAACTCGGCCTTGATGCCTTCGACTGTTACGCGTTGCACTGGCCCGAGGCGTGGGCCCACCGCGGACCGCTGGCCCGACTGGCCGAACAGCCGGTCGGCCAGCAGGAGGCACTGACCTTCCCCGAAGGTGAGGACGGCGATATCGTGACGGTCGACATCCCGCTCAAGCAGGCTTGGAAGGCTCTCGAAACCGTCCACGAGCGAGGGCTGGCGCACACGCTCGGCGTCTGTAACGTCTCGCGGGCGCAGTTGGAGACGGTACTCGACGCCGGGCGTGTGCGTCCGGCGCTCGTCCAGATAGAGCGCCACCCCTACCAGCCACGGTCCGACCTCGTCGCGTTCTGCCACGAGCGGGGCATCCGCGTGGTCGCTCACTCACCGTTGTCGGCTCCAGGGTTGCTGGAGGAGCCGGTGCTGACCGAAATTGGTGATTCTCAGGGACTCACACCGGCCGGCGTCGTACTTGCGTGGAACGTCACACAGGGGGTCGTTCCGATTCCATCGAGTACGACGCCGGCCCATATCGTCGGGAATCTGGGCGCCGCAGGCGAGCGGCTTGACACCGAGACGTGTGCCCGCATTGACGGCCTTCGACGGCCCGGTTTCGAGCGGTGAACGACGGTTTGGCACTACCGTTATGTGGCTGAAAACCGACTATCGTCCATGGGAACTCCGGAGACGGACGGGCTCTCGCTGAACGTCGCGTCACTCGATGGGCTGCACTGGGTCGGTATCGTCGCGGCGTTGGTCAGCGCCGCCGTCCACCTCCTGCTCGGCGTCCGGATGCTCCCGTCGGGCATGGGTATCAGCTTCGTCCTCGCCGGACTCGGGTTTCTGGGTGCGATAGCACTCGTCCTGCTGGACTATCGCCGGCGGATCGTCTACGCCGTCGGTATCCCGTTTACACTCGTCCAGATGGGGCTCTGGTACTACGTCAACTTCGTCTCCCTCGGGAAGTCATTCCCTGCCGATATCGGGACCCTCGGTGCCGTCGACAAGGTCGCACAGCTCGTCTTGCTGGCCGCCCTCGTCATGCTGTTGCGATGACCGGCGCAAGTGAGCGTGTGGGTCAGGCGAGACCGCAGGCGGACCCGCAGCGCGGACCGGGAGGTGGATATGGCGGGCCGACAGGGTGACCACCTCGCACCCGTCGGGCTCCGGGTTGGCCTGCCGGTAGTCGGCGCGCTCGCGCTGACGCTGCTGGTCGCCGAGTTGTTTCCAGCCGACGCGATGACCCGCTGGATGTTCCATCCGGCAGCCATCGCGGGAGTGTGCTGGGCGGGCCAGCTCTGGTACGCTGGCCGTGGACTGGACAGTGTGCGGCCGTGGCGCTACGTCTTCGGACTGGCCAACAGCATCACCCTGTTACGAGGCGGACTCTACGCCGTCGTCGCCGGCTTCGTCGTCGTCCCCGTGACCACCGATCTCGCGTGGGTGCCGGCGGTGTGTTACGGCACCGGCGTCGTCCTCGACAAACTCGACGGCACTGTGGCCCGGACCATCGGGGAGCAGACACCGCTGGGGACACGACTGGACATGGCCTTCGACACGTTCGGCTTCGTCATCGCGCCGCTGGTGGCGGTGCTGTGGGGTCGCCTCCCCGTCTGGTATCTCTCGATTGCCGCCGCACGGTACGTCTATCTCGGCGGGATACGGTGGCGACGGCTTCGTGGCCGGCCGGTCGGGGAGCGCCCTGACAGCGACCTCGCTAAATACCTCGCCGGCATCCAGATGGTGTTTCTCACCATCGCACTCATCCCCGTCGTGCCGAGTGACACCCTCTGGACCGTTGCGCCTGCCGTCCTCGCGCCGTCGCTGGCGGTGTTCTGCCGCGACTTCCTCGTCGTCAGTGGCCGCCTCCCCCGCGACTGGTTCGACAGGTAGCGTTCATATATCCGGCTCCCAACCTCCTAGTATGCTCTTTCCGACGCACCTCCTCGTGGCAGCGGTCGTCGGTCGGGTGTCGGGACTCGCTCCGCTTTGGTTGGTGGTCGGCACCGCCGTTCCCGATGTCGTCGATAAACCATTGGCGACACTCGGGGTCACATCGCTGTTTCACTCTGTCGGCCACTCTGCGCTGTTGCTCGTCGTGGCCGTGCCGCTCGCGCTGTCGGGCCGGGCCGGATTGTCGGCGGCGGTCGGCTGGGCGCTACATCTCGCCCTGGACGCCGTTCACGTCGTCGTCAACGGCCGGGCTGGCGACGCCGTCTTCCTCCTCTGGCCTGCCGTCGTCCCGGCCGACCCGCTCGCGCTCCCGCCGGGGCCGTTCTTCCTGTACTACCTCTGGAGCCCCGCGTTCTTCCTCGAAGTCGCGTTCTGGCTTGCCACCGCCGCGCTGGCTATCAGGCAGTGGCGGGCCGGCGAGGTGTCGGCCGAAACCGAGTGGCTATGAGGCTACAGCCGGTATGCCCTTCAGTCTATGGAGCATCTGCTCGCGGCCCTCTTCGACGCTCTCATCCGAATCGACACGGCAACCATCGTCGGGGAGTCAGACGTGGTGTAGCCGGTGGGTTGCGACACAGAGCTTACGCGATTCCCTCCCGCCCTGTTCGTTCCTCGGTTGCGACAGGTTGTCGGAACACTCGTCACTCACGGGAAGGGCGGGATTCTCTCGCTAAATCAAGATAGCCGATTGACGCTTTGTCAGACACTCCAGGTAACGTCCATCAGATACCAAAGAGTGAACCGACGACGGATCGTCGTACTCGAATCAGCACCCACAGCGAAACAACCAGATTCAGTACCATGAGCCCAATCGTTCCAATCAGGAGTTCTTGTGTTGTGGGACCAACAAGAGTCCACAGCGCTGTGAGGGCGAGAAGATCCAGAATAAACAGCGTCGAAACAGTCAGGAATCCTGTTCGAAATATCCGCCACTGATCGTCGA
>NZ_JAQCNH010000148.1 GCF_028275115.1 Halorientalis sp.
ACCCGCAGCGCAAAAAAGCTCCTGTTAGTCGTCGTCCACGGCGTCGACGGTGGCGTCGGGGCCCTCGGGCGGCTGGCGGTCCCGCTGGAACTCGTCGAACTGCTCCAGGTCGTCCGGCAGTTCGTAGGGGATCTCCCGGTCGGCCTTGCCGCGCTCGTGGTCCTCGTCCAGCGGCGCTGCGACGGACTCCCAGTCCGGCTTCATCTTCACGCTCCTCGCGGGCGCACCGACCGCGATGTGGTGGGCGGGGATGTCGTCCTGAACGACCGCGCGCGACCCCGCGACGGCGTTCTCGCCGACCTTGCAGCCAGCCTGGACGACCGCGTCGTAGGTGAGCCGCACGTCGTCCTCGATGACGGTGTGGTAGTTGGTCACCTCGGTCTGGTCGGCGATGTCGTGGTCGTGGCTGTAGATGTGGACGCCGTCGCTGACGGAGACGCGGTCGCCGATGGTGAGCTGCCCGCGGTCGTCGAGGTGGACGTCGTCGTGGACGACGACGTTGTCCCCCACCTCGATGTTGTGGCCGTAGGTCATCGAGATGCCTTTGAAGAAGCGGCAGTCCTCTCCGCAGTCGGCGAACAGGTGGTCGGCGAGCATCCGGCGGAACCGGAGCGCGAACTCCACGTTGTCGGCCATCGGGGTGGCGTCGAACTGGCGCCAGAGCCACTGCAGGTACTTCGACTCCTCGAAGACGTCCTCGTCCTTCTCGGCGTAGTACTCCGACTCGAGCGTGGCGTTGCAGGGGTCGTACCCCTGGAGGCGGACCCGCTCGGCCGGGGAGACCTCCTCGCCGGCCTGCCAGCGGTCGTACGCCTCTCTATCCCCGAACAGGTCGACGAGCGTCTCCGTCACCACCTGGCAGGTGTCATCCTCTGGGTCCGAGAGCCGCAGATCCACGTCCTCCAGAAACGCCTGCAGGCCCTCCTCGGCCTCCACCGGCAGGCGGACGTGACGTTTGGTCATATCCGGTATGTAGTCGACCCGAGGCATTAGTGGTTGCCGTTACGTCGGTGTAACCGGCGTTGTGGTGCGGTTTCCGCACGACCGCCTCGTCGGGCCCCGCTGCGGCCGCTGTCGTCGTGGGTACGGACGGTCACCAGCGGGTCGCCGTCCGCGGGTGTTCGACCGGTGGTCCCATGCGCTCGGAACGACCGCATCTGCTAAGTGCGCGCGAACCCGAGTCTGGGGTATGCAACACCGAGAACTCGGCGACTCCGGCGTCGAGGTCAGCGAGGTCGGCTTCGGCGCGTGGGTCGTCGGCACGGACTGGTGGGGCGACCGCACGGAGGACCAGGCCGTCGAGATGGTCCAGCACGCCCTGGACCGGGGTATCACCTACTTCGACACCAGCGACGTGTACGGCCACGGCGACTCCGAGCGGCTGCTTGGCCGGGCGCTGGCCGAGCACCGCGACGAGGCCGTCGTCGGGACGAAGGTCGGCTACGACTTCTACAACAACCCGCAGGCCGGCCACGGCGAGCTGCCGAAGGAACTCGACGCGGACTACCTGGACGAGGCGTTCGAGAAGTCACTCGACCGGCTCGGCGTCGACCACGTCGAACTCCTCCAGCTCCACAACGCCAACGCCGACGAGGTGGACGCGGAGGTGCTCGACTGGCTCGACGAGCAGCGCGAGCGCGGCCGCGTCGAGGCCGTGGGCTGGGCGCTCGGGCCCTCCATTGGCTGGCTCGCGGAGGGCGACGCCGCCGTCGCCCACGAGTTCGACGTGGTCCAGACCGTGTTCAACATGTTCGAGCAGACGCCCGGCCGGCACTTCATCGACACCATCCGCGCGGAGAACGCCAGTACGAGCGTGATGGCCCGGGTCCCCCACTCCTCCGGGCTGCTGAACGAGCAGGTCACCCCCGAGACGGAGCTGGAGGCCGGCGACCACCGCGGCCACCGCCCGACGGCGTGGTACGAGGCCGGCTGGGAGAAGGTCGAGAACGTCCGGTTCCTGGAGCGGGACGGCGCCCGGACACTGGGCCAGGCCACCATCCAGTGGCTGCTCTCCTTCGACGAGATGGCCTGTGTCACGCCGACGTTCCGCACCGACGACGACATCGACGAGTGGGCCGCCGCGCCCGACACGCCCGCGCTGGATGAGGAGGAGTTCCGGCGTGTGGAGGAGCTGTACGCCGAGAACTTCGGTGTCTCCCGGGACGACGGGATGGCCGCCGAGGACCTCCGGACGAGCGTGGGTGGCGAGGACCTGCGGGACGCGGGCGTGCTGTCGAGCGCGGCCGGAGATTGATAGACCACTGAAACAGCCGTTCTCGAATCCACCGCTGAGAAAGAACTTTACCCCCCACAGTCGCGTCTTGACACCATGCATCAGGAGATGACGACGCTCGACTTCCTCGACAGGGGAGTCGATATCTACGGCGACGCCGTCGGCGTGATCGCCCACGACGGCACCGAGTACACCTATGCCGAGTTCGGCGAGCGGGTCGAACGCACGGCGGCAGCGCTCGCGGGCCTCGGCATCGAGAAGGGCGACCGGGTGGCGCTGCTTTCGCCGAACACACACTGGTTCTTGGAGACGCTGTTCGCGGTCAACGTCCTCGGGGCCATCTCGGTCCCGTGTAACTACCGCCTCGTCGAGAGCGACTACCAATACATCCTTAACGACTGCGGGGCGGCAGCGGTCGTCGCCGACCACGAGTACGCGGGCAAGGTCGAGGCGGTCCGCGACGCCGTCCCCGCCGAGACGTTCGTTGCGAACCCGGCCGAGCGCGTCGACGGCGACTGGCGTGACTACGAGTCGCTCCTGGCCAACGCCGACCCGGACGGGGTCGAACGCCCGGACATCTCGGAGGATGACCCCGCGACGATCAACTACACCAGCGGGACGACCGGCGACCCCAAGGGCGTTGTTCGGACCCACCGCACCGAACACTACCACGCGCTGATCGCCACCCACCACACCGAGATCAGCGACGACGACGCCTACCTGTGGACGCTCCCGATGTTCCACGTCAACGGCTGGGGCTACCCCTACGTCATCACGGGCGTCGGCGGGAAGCACGTCTGTCAGCGCCACTTCGACGCCGCTGGCGCCTTCGACCGTATCCACGACCACGACGTGACCTACCTCTGTGGCGCGCCGACGGTGCTCGACAGCCTCATCGACCACTACCAGAACACCGGCGTCGCCGCCACGGGTGAGAAGCCGGTCAGGATCGCTACCGCCGCCAGCCCGCCGCCCGAGGCGACGATCCGGACCGTCGAGGACGAGCTCGGCTGGGACATCCTGCATGTCTATGGCCTCACGGAGACGGGCCCGCTCATCACGACGAGCAACTCGCCCCGCCGGATCGCGAGCGAGGGCCGCTTCGCCGTCAAGACCCGCCAGGGAAGCGCCATGCTCGGGACGGAACTGCGCGTCGTCGACGAGGGTGGCGAAGACGTCCCCCGCGACGACGAGACGATGGGCGAGATCGTCGTCCGGGGCAACCAGATCATGGAGGAGTACTGGAACAAGCCCGAACAGACCCGCGAGGCGTTCAACGACCGCGTCGAGGGGTGGTTCCACACCGGTGACTTCGCGACCATCGACGAGCGGGAGATGATCAGCATCAAGGACCGCAAGAAGGACGTCATCATCAGCGGCGGCGAGAACATCTCCAGCGTCGAGGTCGAGAACACCCTCTACGACCACCCCGACATCGAGCGTGTCGCCGTGATCGGCGTCCCCCACGAGAAGTGGGGCGAGACGCCCAAAGCAATCGTCGTGCCCGCCGGCGGGACCGACCTCACCGAGGAGGAGGTCATCGAGTTCGCCCGCGACAACCTCGCGCACTTCAAATGCCCGACCGCCGTCGGAATCGTCGATGACCTCCCCGAGACATCAACGGGGAAAATCCGCAAGGTCGAACTTCGGGAGTCACACGGCGACCCCGTCGCGTGACCCCGGCCGGGACTATCGTCGTCAGCCTCGACTGACAGGTCATCCCCGCCGGCCTGACCCTCACCGTGGCTCGAAGACGTGGACCGGCCAGTCAACCTCGTAGTCGAGTGCGACCTCCCGCTCTGCGGCCGTCAGCTCGCGTACCGTGAGTTCGACCGAGTCGCCGATGGCGACATCGGCATAGTCGGCGGCCACACGCCCAAGCAGCCGGCCACCGTCCGCGAGTTCCACGACGGCGATCGTGTAGGGCGCGTCCGCCGCGAACCCCGGCGGCGGCGTGTGGACCGCCGTGTACGAGAAGACCTGGCCCTCACGCGCCTGCGGTTCGACGTCGACGGCGCGACTGCCGCAGGCATAGCAGGCCGGCCGCGGCGGGAGCAGCACCTGTTCACAGTCCGTACAGACCCCGCCCAGGAGTGTGCCGTCCGCGAGGGCATCGAAGAAGCCCGGCAGCGTCCGCGGGTCGGTCGCATCGAGGTTGTCCGTCATCGTGCCTCCGCCGTCGTGAGCACGTGGCCGACGGTAACGGCGTCCGCGACACCGCCTTCGTTGAGCAACAGGGCCGTCTCGGCCCCCTCGACCGCGCGGTCACCCGCGGCCCCCGTAAGCTGTTCGTAGGCTTCGAGCGCCTGCAGGATTCCGGTCGCGCCGATGGGGTGGCCGCGGGCCTTCAGTCCGCCGCTCGGACTCAACTGCACGTCCGTCCAGCCATCAGCCCGCTCTGCTGGCGCCCGGTGGCTCTGATAGCCCGTTCCTGGAGGGGCGAAACCGACGGCCTCTGCGAGCAGTGCCTCACAGACAGTGAAGGCGTCGTGCACCTCCGCGATGTCGACGGCCGTGGCGTCGATATTCGCCTCCTCGTAGGCTGTCTCAGCGGCGATACGCGCACCCGCGATGTCAGTCATGTCACGCTCGGCGACCGCGATGTTGTTCGCGGAGGCCCCGCTGCCCGCGACGCGAACCTGCGGGCGGTCGAGATCGGCCGCCAGCTCGGCGGTCGTCACGAGGACGGCTGCGGCGCCATCCCCGACCGGCGCGCAGTCGAATAGCTTCAGCGGCGGGGCGACGGGGTCGGACTCTAGGACCGTCGCTACGTCGATCTCTTCGGGGAACTGCGCTCGGGGGTTGCGAGCGGCGTTGGCGTGGTTCTTCACTGCGATCTCGGCGAGGTCGCGTTCCGTGGCGTCCGTCTCGTGGAGGTACCGCTGGGCGAGCAGTGCGTACTGGCTGGGCGCGGTGACACCGGAGCGTTGCTCGATGGCGCGGTCGAACGCCGCCGACAGCGCGTCCGTCGCACCGCTGGTGCCCGCGGATGTCATCTTCTCGACGCCACACGCGAGCACGGCTTCGTGCTCGCCGTTGCGGACGTCCTTGACCGCGTGGCGCAACGCGAGCGCGCCGGCGGCGGCACAGCCCTCGACCCGCTCGGCGGGGACATACCGAAGCCCGGCCCACTCGGCCAACAGCGTCCCGTGCATGATCTGGTGTTCGTAGCTCTCCGACTGGTTGCCGACGTACACCGCCTCGACGAGGTCGGCAGGGTCGGGCAGGCCGTCGAACGCCTCCGCGAGGGCGACCGAAAACAGGTCACGTCCCGGAAGGTCCGTGCGGCCGAGCGGCGAGGCACCGACCGAAGCGATAACTGGCTCTGGCATGGTAATACCTGTTAACATACGGGCCGTAACCGCATCGTTCTGTCGCTTAATCGTATAACCTCTTTATATGAATCCATCGGATTTCATACACTCCTGGCCTGTAACAAGTAGACGCCCACTCCGGAAGGAGTGGGTGGATGGCACAGAGGTACGAGTCGTGGCCTCAGGGTGGTATCGTCGCTCCTGCAGCGAGGAGTCGTCAATCACTCCGGCCTCTCGTCCTCGTCTATCAGCGACGAGATGATGAGTCGCTTGATGCCACGTCGAAGGAGCCCACTAGCTGCAGGTTGCGAGATATCCAGGTCAGCGGCAACCTCGCCGAGCGTTGCGCCCCGTGGCTCTTCGAAGTAGCCCGTGTCGCAAGCGACGAGGAGGGCGTTTCGTTGGCTATCGGTCAACCCTGCGTCCGTGTTCCCCAGACTCGCGTAGTCGTTCACGCGCAGTAGCTCGATCTCGATGTCGTTCTGTTGGGCGTAGTCCCAGAGGTGGACCAGATCCGTTCGCTCGGGGACCCATATCGTCAGGACCCACGCAGTGCCGTCGTTCTTCATATCGAGGATGACACCGCTCGCCGCCGAGACGACTGGTGAGAGGAGTTTCGCTTCGTCCGTGTACTCGACGCTGTAGATCGCTTCCTCGTCTCTGGTCTCAATGACGCGTTCGAATGCACCGACGGTACGGTCATTCCGGAGTCCATCTTCGAACTGGTCGAAATCAGCTGATTCGATACGATAGAAGAACTTGCCCGACGTTGGATCGGTGCCCGCCTCTGACACCGACGTGATACTCGAACTCCGGTCATGGGTTGCCGTCCCCGTGAGCACTATGTCAGGGTGTTCTGCTCGGACGACCGCTTTAATATCGGTCATTGAGCTGTCGGGCCACCGTCTTACTGTCCAGGACCATGCAGTTGAGCGTTGTATGAGTCGGTTGGTAGAAATTAATGCTGCAATACGTGCGACCGGGGTTGTACTGGTGGCCGTGTAGTGGCTTAATGGAGTCGGTTGATCCAACCCCTGAGGTCGGGTCGCGTCTCGGAGCCGTACTTCGCCGTGTTCCGCACGACTCGACGCCGGAGCAACGACTCTCACTCGTCCATCTCGTCCCTGGCGTGAATCATAGCCTGTTCGCGAGCACTGGGGTTGACCGACTTCTTGAACGGAACCTTCGCTAGCGTCGCATAGACGGGTTCGCCGGGCACTGCAGCGTACTCGTCCGGGAGGTGGACATCAAACTCCACGTCGAGGTCCATCTCGTATATCGAGTCGTCGAGCGGAACGTCGGTCGCGGCCTGTAGCTTCGCTGCCGGCACGAATCCGAGACCGATGTTGGCCTCGAGCTCCGGATTCCACCCTGCCGACGTCAGATACCCGCATTCGTCGCCCGTCTCCGGATCCGCGATGAGCCAGAACTCCGAGGCCCACTCCAGGATCGGG
>NZ_JAQCNH010000150.1 GCF_028275115.1 Halorientalis sp.
GAAATCCAGCGGTTCGGTGAAAACGAGATCAAACCGGTTGCAAACAAGTACGACCGAGAGGAGAAATATCCGCAGGCGGTTATGGACAAGGCCGCCGAAATGGGGCTGATGGGGGCACAGATACCCATCGAGTACGGCGGCGCGGGCTACTCGATGCTCGAGGCTGCGGTCATCTCGGAGGAGATGTTCGCCATCGACCCCGGAATCGCGCTTTGTCTCCAGTCGGCCTCGTTCGGTGCCGACGCGATCATGGAGTTCGGGACGGAAGACCAGAAAGAGGAGTACCTCGAACCCATCGGGGCGGGTGAGGCTGTCATGGGTGCGGCCATCTCCGAGCCCGACACCGGCTCGGACGTGTCATCCATCTCCACTCGCGCGGAGAAAGACGGCGACGAGTGGGTCGTCAACGGCAACAAGATGTGGATCACTAACGGTTCCGTCGGTGACTTCTTCGTCGTCCTCTGCCAGACCGACCCCGAGGCCGAGGGGCGCTACAACGGCTTCTCCCAGATCATCGTCGAGTCGGACCGTGACGGCTTCGAGGCCGACAAGATCACCGGTAAGCTTGGCATCCGCGCCAGCGACACGGCCGAGTTGATCCTCGACGACGTGCGAGTTCCGGAGGAAAATCTCGTCGGGACGCCAGGCATGGGTTTTCTCCAGCAGATGCAGTTTTTCGACGACACTCGGACCGGCGTGGCCGCACAGGGTGTCGGTCTCGCTCGCGGGGCTGCAGAGCGAGCACTCGAGTACGCTCAGGAGCGCGAGCAGTTCGGCCAGCCCATCGCCGAGTTCCAGGCCATCCAACACAAACTCGCGGACATGCACACCGATATCGAGGCCGCTCGTAACCTGACGTACAAGGCCGCGTGGTCTGTCGACCAGGACGAAGATATCACGAAACTGGCGTCGATGGCCAAGGAGTACGCCTCCCGTGTCGCCGTCGACGTGGCCAACGAGGCCGTCCAGGTCCACGGCGGAGCCGGCTACGTCGACGACTTCGACGTCGAGCGGTTCTACCGCGACGCCAAGATCCTCCAAATTTACGAGGGCACCACCGAAATCCAGAAGAACATCATCGGTCGCGAACTCCTCGGCAAGGGTCTCTCGTAGCCCGACGGGGTCCGACCTGGGCGTTTCGTTCTCGGTATCAGCGACACCAGTTTTTAGTATTCATAGACAGTTGAGTGACGAACGGTTCTCGACGGCTAGAGTGGACGGCGGCGCGGCAGTCGACTGCCTCTGTTCCGGACAGCATTTATATCTGAGCAGCAACGAGTTGTAGTATCATGTGCGTCCGACGTTCGCGTGCGACCGACTCACTCGAAATCAGCCTCGCTAGCTGTGGCTGTTGTCGGTGCTGAGTTCCTTCTCCACACGGTGGACGCATCGTCAGTCTATCACTCCACACTACACACCACAATGTTCGAGCGACTCGAGGAAATCAGGAAGCACCTCACCGAAGACGTACGCACCGCGCTGGCGAAAGACCCTGCAGCCAAGAGCGCACTGGAGGTCGCGCTCCTCTATCCGGGCCTCCACGCCGTCTGGCTCTACCGCATCGCACACGTTCTCTGGACCAGCGACCACCGACTAGCTGCCCGCGCGCTCTCGGAGGTCGCCCGGCTTCTGACCGGCGTGGAGATTCACCCGGCCGCGACCGTCGGCCGGCGGCTGTTTATCGACCACGGGCAGGGAGTCGTCGTCGGCGAAACCGCCGAAATCGGTGACGACGTACTCATGTACCACGGCGTGACGCTCGGTGGGAACTCCATGCGCCGGGCGAAACGCCACCCGACCATCGAGGACTGCGCGACGATCGGTGCGAAGGCCACGCTCCTGGGGCCGATTACGGTCGGCGAGGGCGCGACCGTCGGTGCTGGCACGGTCGTCGCCGAGTCCGTGCCGGCCGATGCGACGGCAAAAGGCGTCCCCGCGGAAATCACCGAACGGGTCGACGCGGACGGCGACACGGGCAACACGGTGAAACGGACGAGCGACACAGACTCCGAACCGCACTGGCTGGCCGACTGCTGAGGAAACGCACTTTACCGCTCGGGCTCTACGTGAGAACGTGACAGGCCCACACGACGAGTTGGCGACCGACCCGTATCTCGGGCCGCTGGTCGAGACCTACGGTCGGCTGACCATCGAGCCAGCCGAGGCGTTCTTCCAACGGTTCGTTACGTCGATTCTCCGCCAACAGGTATCGATGGCCTCGGCCGCGGCCACCCGGAAACGGCTGTTCGACACCGTCGAGGTGACGCCGGACGGCGTCCTCGCGGCTGACGACGACCTGCTTCGAGACGCGGGCCTCTCCCGACAGAAGACCCGCTACGTCAACAACGTGGCCTGGGCCTTCGAACAGCGGGGCTGGAGCAAGGCCACATTCGAGGGGATGGACGACAGCGCGGTGCGGACCGAACTGACCGACGTGACCGGCGTCGGAACATGGACCGCGAACATGCAACTGCTGTTCTCGCTCGGCCGTGACGACGTGTTCCCCGTCGGCGACCTCGGGGTTCGCAAGGGGATGCAGCGTCTCTTCGACGCCGACCTCTCGCGGACCGAGATGGTCGAGGAAGCCGAGCGCTGGCGACCACACAGGAGCCACGCGAGCCTCTATCTGTGGCGTGTCGAAGAGGACATCGTCAACAGCGTGGCGGAAGTCGTCGGCGAGTAACCACCCGTCACCCGTTTCCTCGTCGGCGCCGACGGCGGTCTGCGTGTCGGGTCACGTCGACGTGTGACCGCTGCGGATATCCCGACACGGTAACGGCCGCACAGGTCGTCTTCGACTCCGTGCTGAGCGGTGAGCGGGCAGGCGGCGCGGGTTCGTGAGTTCGAACTGTGTGAACGGTTTTTATGCTTGCCCATCCCAGACGTGGCTATGGCCGAGGGGGTATTCAGATACAGTGGTGGCCGGGTCGAGCCCGGCGAAACCGACGATATCCGGTTTCCGGTCAGCGAAACGTACTTTGGCGACCCGATTCGCATCCCAGTGACGATTATCAACGGCGAGCAACCGGGCCCGACCGTCTTTCTGAGCGCGGCAGTCCACGGCGACGAACTCAACGGCATCGAGGTCGTCCGCGAGGTGGCACAGGAGTGGGACCACGGTAGGATCGAAGGGACGCTCGTCTGTCTACCCGTCCTGAACGTCCCGGGATTCATGACCCAGGAGCGCTATCTCCCCATCTACGACCGCGACCTCAACCGCTCTTTCCCCGGCGATGAAAACAGCACCAGCGCCCGTCGGATAGCCGCGTCCATTTTTTCAGAGTTCATCGAGCCCTGCGACCTGGGGATCGACTTCCACACTTCCACTCGCGGTCGGACCAACATGCTTCACATCCGTGCCGACACCGGCGACCCACAGGTCGCGCGCCTCGCGAAGGCCTTCGCGTCCCACGTCATCATCTCCAGTCAGGGGCCGAGCGGTTCACTCCGCCGAGAGGCGACCGACGCCGGCGTGCCGACGGTCACCGTCGAAATGGGCGAGGCCCACCGCTTCCAGCGCGACCTGATCGACCGTGCACTCGACGGAGTGGTGAGCGTCCTCGCCGAATATGGGCTCCGTCCGACCGACGCAGTCCACTGGCCGGGGTGGCGAACCATCGTCAGCGATCACGACGAAAAGACCTGGCTCCGTGCCAACGCTGGCGGGGTCGTCGAGATGCACCGCACGCAGGGCTCGCTGGTCCACGAGGGTGACCGGATATGCACGATAACGAACCCGTTCAAAGCCGAGTCCGACACCGTCTGCGCGCCGTTCGACGGCGTCATCGTCGGCGTCCTCGAAAATCCGCTGGTGTACCCGGGAAACCCGCTCTGTCATCTCGTTCGACTCGACGCCGACACGCTCCGGGCCGTCGAACTAGAACAGCCGAACGCGGAGTAGCGGTGAAATCGAACGGTGACCGCCGTCGCGGAGCGACTCCGCTGCGTGAACTGTCTCGGTGGTTCGCCGGCCGGTCAGTCCTGGTGTTCGAGGCCGTTCAGCAGCGTCACGACGTCGTCCTCCTCACCGATGGCCCGCTCGGGGTAGATGGCGACGACGCCGATGTAGTCGCTCCCGTGTTTGAACTTCCCGGCGTGGATGACCACGTCGACCTCCTGTCCGACGAGGGTCGCGGTCCCCTCGAACTGCTTGACCGAGCGGTCAGTACCGAGCACCGACACGTTCTGACTGCCGGTCTGGTTGCCGACTGAGATACCCTCGTAGCCGGTTTCGAATCGGGTGAGAATGTCCTTCTCGGACAGCTCCGAGAGGGGATTCAGCGTCTGTCCAGCGACCTCGATCTGCGGGCTGGAGAACGCGACGAACACGGCCGCGCGCTGTTCACCGAACCGTTCGAGGCCGACCTGTCGCTCGTACTGGGCGAGCCAATTGGTCACGACGACTTCGCGGGTCTGGCCCGCGACGGTTGGCTCCCGGGTGACGTTCCGCTCGGTGACGTTGGTCTCCTCGTAACCGGTGTCTTCGAGAGAGGCGCCGGAGACGGTCGCCTCCGAGGCGGTGAAAGAGAGTGACTCCGTTCCGAGGAGGAAGCCACATCCCGCCGTGGTCATCAGTCCCGCGACCGCCACTGCTGCCAGCGTTTGTCTGCGCATGATGTTCCGATCAGTTGATGGAGATTGTCGGGGCAAATATGTGTTTGGACCGCGCGGGCGGGGTCGGGCGTGGTTGCGGTGCACAGTCGTCTCCGAACCGTGGTGGACGAACGAGGGGAAACACGTCGTCGAACGGACGGTTGGGTTCATACAAGTTGCGAGCCGGGGGCGAGGTAGAAACTACTATACACCCCCAGTACTTGACCACGAACGTTATGAGCCAGTCGTACGACCGGGGCACCATCGAGGACTTCGGCCGGTGGAAGGAGTTCTCGGCCGGCATGTGGGCCTGGATCTTCCACAAATTCTCCGGCTGGGTGCTCATCGGCTACCTGTTTACACACATCGCAGTGTTGAGCACTGCGACCCAGAGTCCCGAAATGTACACGCAGACGATCCGCTCGCTGGAATCGCTGGCAATTGTTCGTGTACTCGAGGTCGGGCTGCTCGCTGTCGCCGTGTTCCACATCCTCAACGGCGTCCGCCTGTTGTTCGTCGACCTCGGTGTCGGGCTAGAGGCACAGGACAAGAGTTTCTACGCGTCGCTCGCGGTTTCGGCGGCCATCGTCGTCGCGAGCGTGCCGACCTTCCTCGCGGGGGCGTTCTGAGATGGCTGAACACTACTCTTCGTTCGAGTACAAGGGAACGCGCTGGTTCCTCCAGCGGATCACGGCTGTGTTCCTGATCGGCGTCCTCGCATTTCACTTCATGTTGTTACACTTCGTCAACCACGCCGCCGAGGTCACGTTCCTCGGGACGCAAGCGCGGATGCAACAGGTCGGCTACTTCGGCACGATGATCGCGTTTCTCGTGACCGCGACGTTCCACGGCGTCAACGGCGTCTACAACGCCCTTGTCAACCAGGGCCTGAGCGGTACGCGCAGGTCAACGGTCAAGTGGGTCCTCGTCGTCGCCAGCGGCGTGTTGATCCTGCAGGGCGTCCGAACCTCGCTGTACATGGCAGGGATACTCTCATGAGCACTGAACTCAAAGAAAAGGAGACCGAGGCAGAGACCGAGACCGAATCAGCGTCGTCGCGCCAGTCGCGGCGTATGGAACAGAAGCGTCAGCGCGCGTCCCGGCGGGACCTCAAAGAGGAGGCCCGGGAGGAGATCGACGACGCGGACGATACAATCGAGATCAAGGTTTTCCGGTTCGACCCCGAGGTCGCCGGCAAGGAAGAGCCCCGCTTCGACACCTTCCACGTCCCCTTCTTCAAGGGGATGACGGTGCTCGACGCGCTGATCTACGCCCGCGACCACTACGACACCTCGTTGACATTCCGGCACTCCTGTCGGCAGGCGATCTGTGGGTCCGACGCGCTGTTCGTCAACGGTACCCAGCGTTTGGGCTGTAAAACCCAGATTGCGGACCTCGAGGACCACCTGGGCTCGACGATCCGAATCGAACCGCTCCCGCATCAAGAAGTCGTCAAGGACCTGGTCGTCGATATGGAGCACTTCTACGACCAGATGGAGGCCGTCGAACCGTTCTTCGACGCCGACGAACTCCCGGAGGGCGAACTCGAAGAACAGCGTCAGGACCGTGAGAACCGCGAGAAAATCAAGATGTCCACTCGCTGTATCTGGTGTGGCGCGTGTATGTCCTCGTGTAACATCGCGGCCGGCGATAACGAGTATCTCGGTCCGGCGGCGATCAACAAGGCCTATCGGTTCGCGATGGACGAACGCGAGGGCGAAGACCGCAAACAGCAGCGACTCAACATCATCGAGCAGGAACACGGTGTCTGGCGCTGTCAGACACAGTTCTCCTGTACAGAAGTGTGTCCGAAGGACATTCCGCTCACCGAACACATTCAGGAGCTGAAGCGGGAAGCGGTGAAGAACAACTTGAAGTTCTGGTAATCCTAAGCGACTACAACAACACTAAAAGTCATGTACGAACACGACGTTCTGGTTATCGGCGGTGGCGGAGCAGGATTGCGCGCAGCGATCGCGGCCCACGAGGAAGGTGCCGACGTGGCCATCGTGACGAAGCTCCACCCGGTCCGGAGTCACACGGGCGCGGCAGAGGGTGGTATCAACGCTGCGCTCCGGGACGCCGACTCCTGGGAAGACCACGCCTACGACACGATGAAGGGGTCAGACTTCCTCGGTGACGCTCCGGCGATCGAGACGTTCGCGAAGAACGCCCCCGACGAGGTCATCAACCTGGAACACTGGGGGATGCCGTTCTCCCGTGAGGACGACGGGCGCGTCTCCCAGCGACCGTTCGGTGGTCTCTCGTTCCCGCGGACGACGTACGCGGGCGCAGAGACCGGCCACCACATGCTCCACACGATGTACGAGCAGGTGGTCAAGCGAGGCATCGAGGTGTACGACGAGTGGTACGTGAGCCGTCTCGCCGTGACCGACCACGACGACCCCGAGGACCGCGTGTGTCACGGCTGTGTCGCGTACGACATCCAGTCCGGTGAGATCGGCGGCTTCCGTGCGACCGGCGGCGTGATTCTCGCCACCGGTGGTCTCGGGCAGGCGTTTGACCACACCACCAACGCGGTGGCAAACACCGGCGACGGGCCGGCGATGGCCTACCGCGCTGGCGTCCCCGTCGAGGACATGGAGATGATACAGTTCCACCCGACGACGCTTCCCTCTACCGGCGTTCTCATCTCCGAGGGTGTCCGTGGCGAGGGTGGCATCCTGTACAACGGCGACGGCGAGCGGTTCATGTTCGAGGAAGGGTACGCGAACAACGAGGGAGAACTCGCGTCCCGTGACGTGGTGTCCCGTGCCGAGTTGACAGAAGTCAACGAGGGCAAAGGCATCGAAGACGAGTACGTCCACCTCGACATGCGCCACCTGGGTGAGGACCGCATCCTCGACAGGCTCGAAAACATCCTGCACCTCGCGGAGGACTTCGAGGGCGTCGACGGCCTCGAAGAGCCCATGCCGGTCAAGCCCGGCCAGCACTACGCGATGGGGGGCATCGAAGTCGACGAGAACGGTGAAACCTGCATCAACGGGCTCTACGCAGCAGGCGAGTGTGCCTGCGTCAGTATGCACGGCGCGAACCGTCTCGGCGGCAACGCGCTGCCCGAACTGCTGGTCTTCGGGGCGCGCGCCGGCTACCACGCTGGCGGCCGCGACCTCGGCGAAGCCAGAATCGGGACCGGACCCTCGGCCATGAGCGAGGAGGAAGAAGTCGACACGCCAGTCTCGCCTGGCGCCATCGGCGTCGGCGACGAGGACGTGGCCGCCGACGGGGCACTCGTGGACCCCTCGGAGGTCATCGGTCATCACGTCACCGTCGAAGAGCAACGTGTCACCGACCTGCTCGAGAAGGACGACGGCGTCAACCACGCCGAGGTCCGGGCCGACGTGCAGGAGACGATGACCCAGAACGTCAACGTGTTCCGCAGCGAGGACAACCTGAAAGAGGCGCTCGAGGACATCCGCGTTGCTCGCGAGCGGTACCAAGACGTGTACGTGCGTGACCCGTCACGGACGTTCAACACCGACCTCATCCACACTATCGAGACGCGCAACCTCATCGACGTGGCCGAAGCCATCACCCTCGGCGCACTCGCCCGCGAGGAGTTCCGCGGTGCTCACTGGCGGCAGGAACATCAGGAACGCAAGGACGACGAGTGGATCAAACACACCATGCTCTCCTGGAACGACGGGAGCCCGAAGCTGTACTACAAACCCGTCGTCCTCGAAGGCGAGGACAAGACCTACGAGCCGAAGGAACGCTCCTACTGAGCGGCCACCTTTTTGAGCGCATTCCGCTACCGCAGAGCCAGGTCGTGCGAGCCGGCGAACCGGCGGTAGTCCACCCGCCCCGGCGTGCCCGGCCAGTGCCGAAGAACACGTCCTGTGTGACCCGCTGTCGCCACTCGAGACGGACCTGGTCGTTCTACTCGGATTAGACGAACTCGCTCAGTCCCGACTGCTCGGACTCGTCGGGTTCGATGATAGACGGGGAGTCGTTACCGGGGTCGTTGACGGTCGTCGAAATCGGGTAGGCGGCGAAGTCGTCGCCCGGGTACGGTCGGCAGAGTGCCTCGCGCTCGTCGGGACCGGCGGTCAGCCAGGTGTCCTCCTCGTCGCGGGGCAGGACGACGGGCATCCGGTGATGAATCGGCTCCACCACTCCGTTCGGTTCGGTCGTGAGGACGGTGACGGTATCGAGGGTGCCCGCGTCGGTCTCGCGGCGCTCCCAGAGCCCGGCCATCGCGAAGGCGACATCGTCCTCGCGGTGGAACCGGTATGGCTGTTTCGGGCCGCGCTCGACGGGTTTCCAGTCGTAGAAGCCAGAGGAGAGGACGAGACAGGGTCGGGACTCCCAGGCGTCCGCGAACGCTGGCTTCTCCGCAGCGGTCTCTGAGCGGGCGTTGATGAATCCCTCGTCGTCGGCGTCGGCCCAGTCGGGGAGCAGTCCCCAGCGAAAGCGGTCAATTCGGTCGGACGCCTCGTTCGTGACGACCGCGACGGGTTCCGATGGTGCGATGTTGTACCGCGGCTGGTACTCCTCGGGTACGGTCACGTCGAACCGGCTTCGGAGTTCAGCCGCCGGCGCGAACAGGGAGGTACGGCCACACATAACGTCTGTATGGGCCGGCAGACAATTGGTTCTGTCGGGAGCTTTTTGCTCGGGAGCCCCGAACGTAGAAACAGTATGTTACCGGCGGGGACGGTCGTCACGGGCGCCGAGACGGTCGTCGACGCCGGAGCGTCGCCGAGGAAGTCCGACGGCGGGCCCGTGAGTTCGGGCTCTGATTACGTCGCTCCCGAACGGCTCCGGGCGTTCTCGCCGTCTCGTCACCGGGTCGGCATCGAGCCAGGGCAAAAAGGGTGCTGCACGCTCGTTCGGGCACGTCGTACGTTCACGCCCGAACCGGTGGGACAGCGCACGGTTTCGCGCTGGCTGTCGGGCTCGGTGTCTTGGGTGCCGTCTTCAGGACAGGTCCGTCGGGTCGAGGTCCCCGCGAGCGAGGTCGCAGACCTGCGCGTCGGTGAGTGATTCGACGACGGAATCTGGCACCGCATCGGGGAGCGCGTCACGGGGAGACGGGTTGCCGGTAGTCTCCCCCGCCGGGCCGCCGTCGGTGGCGGCGTCGGTTTCGGTCAGTTTGGCGATGGTCTCCTCGATGTCGTCGATCATCGTCGCCTGTTCCCTGCTCAGTGCAGCGACGTCGTCGATCTCACCGGCCACGCGCTCGGACTGCAGGGCCACTTCGTCGATCATCGAGGCGATCTCCTCGCTGCTCGCCGCCTGGTCGTCGGCAGCCTTGGACACCTCACTGATGCCCTGTGCGGTTTCCGACACGATCGCCACGATTTCGTTCAAACTGTCCATCGCGTCCTGTACCCGGTCGATCCCCGTTTCGACCTGCCGGGTCATATCGGTGAGGCTCTCGACGGTGCGTTCGGTGTCCGTCTTGACTGATTCGACCCGTTGTTCGACGGTGTTCGCGTGCTCTTTGGACTGTTCCGCCAGGCTCTCGACCTCCTCGGCGACGACGGCGAACCCCTCGCCGGCCTCGCCGGCACGCGCGGCCTCAATCTGAGCGTTCAGTGCGAGGATGTTCGTCTGGTCGGAGATGTCGTTGATCGCAGTGACGAACTCGTCGATCGTCTGGACACTGTCCTGTAACTGGTCGATGTCCTCGCGGGTCGTCTGAACGGCCTCGCCGATACCGGCCATCACCTCTGTGGCGTCGTCAGCGGCGGCTTTGCCTTCCTGTGCGAGGTCCGCTGCCTCGTCGCTGGTGGTCTCTACCTGCTCGGCCGTCGATGCCACCTCCTCGATGGTCGCCGAGAGGCCAGACACCTCCGAAGCGATCTCGTCCGTCTGCTCGGCCTGGGTCTCGGTCGTATCGGACACTTCGACCGTACTCTCGACCACGTCCTCGAACGACGTTTTCAGTTCCCCGACCGGGTTCTGCACCTCGTCCTGAACCTCTCTCATCAACCGCTCGTTCCGTTCGACTTCCGCCTCCAGTTGCTGGCTGTAGGAGTGGATGTACGTGTCCGTGACGACCTGCATATCGAGGTTGATGATACGCATGATCGAGAGCAGGTCCTGAATCCCGTCGTCGACCTCCGCCTCGATGATCGCTTCGGTCGTCTCCACGGAGGCGGCGTCCCCAGAGCGGTCGCTCGGTCCGCTCGGCTCGGTGGCTGTCTCGGGTCGGCCCGTCCGTTCCGGGCCGGCCAACCGGTCCGTGAGCGTATCCACGAGGCGGTCACGGACGATAGAGAAGATAAGGTCGTAGTAGACGCTGTACTGGCCGAGATAATGTTTCATCGGCATGTTCAACAGGTCGTGGATTTTACCGATGCGAGCACGGTCGTGGAAGTACTCCTGACCGTAGTCCCCGCTAGCGAGGGTCACGAGGTAAGCGGACTGCGTCCGCTTGAGCTGTTCGACCCCCTTGTCCGAGCGTCCGATGACCGCCAGAGTCTGTTCGTTGTCGGTGACGTTGTCGTAGAAGTCGTCCGCGACCTGTTCGGCGTTCGACCGGAACGCATCCTCGTACTGCTGGAGTCGCGCGACGTCGTCCTGGTCGAAGCCGATGAACTCCTTTCGCCAGGCGATTTCGGACCCGTCGAGCCCGATTTCGTCGACGAGTGAATCGACGTTCAGTTGCTCGTTCAGGCTCCCCTGCCCGAAGTCGTCACGTCCGAACTCGGGCGCGGAATCGGCTGCCTTCTCCGAGACGTCCTGCCACTCGACGGCTGACGCCTCACTGTTGGCTTCTTCGCCTGTGTTACCCATAGAGTAAGTCAATCGTGGTATTATATATTCGCTTGGGCCAAATATTCAATTTGATAAGTGGAAGTCAGCCGCCGTCGGAACTGCCTGGACCGCCCCCGGTGGCTGTGTACGTCGCTTCGAGATGGCCCAGGACCTCGTCGACGAGTTTCGGGTCGTACGTCCACACGCCGTAGAACTCTCCCGCGGCCTGTTCACCGGCGATCAGTGCGGATTTCTGCCCGTCGTCGCCGTTCCCGTCGAACACGACGAACCACGTCTCGGCGATTTCTTCCGCGTCGACGGGGTGGACGTGCCCGGGGCCGATATCCGGCGGTGTGGTATCGGGAACACCGTACACGTGGGTGTCGATACCCAGGCGAGACAGGTCGGTGTAAATCGGGACCTGGTCGTCGATGGTCGAGATGAACTGAAAGCCCGCGTGAACCTCGCCGTGGCCGACACGGCGTGCTCTGTCTTCGATCTCCCGGGAGGCGTAGACCATCTGTTCGGCGTCGTACGAACTGAATGTCGTTTCCTTGAGATGTCCGAGGACCGCCTCGTATTCCACGTCCGCGACTCCAAGAGTGTGAGGGCCGGTTGCAGCGAGATCACACAGTCCCCGAAGCGTCTCCAAGTCGACAGTCGCGAGTACGCCGTCCCGGTCGCTGAGCACGGCGACGTTTTCCGGAGCGCCCGAAGCGGTTCGCCTGGCGGTGACGACCACGTTCTGACTGTCGAAGTGAGCGGCGAGGGATTCCTCCATCGCATCGTCGCCTCGAACGTTGAATAGGACGAGTTCTTTCCGAAACTGCCTGACGAACTCGATGCACCCTCGGAGATCCATCGTCTCTGACGAAACTCACCTGCAAAATAAACGCTTGGCCGCAGTTTTCAGTGTTGATGCGGCCACCGGTGAGGGTCCGAGCGCGACGACGCGGTGGGCGGTAAAACGCGTTCGAAGCCCTCGTGATGACCCCGTTGGTGGGACGGTCAGAGCGACGCCGTCGCTCGACCGTAATCACGCGGTGAACACCCGGTCGATTTCGGGGGCACCGCAGGGTTGATACCACTCGGAGACATATCAACTAACGCCTGGAAGGGTGGCTCAGTGGTAGAGCGCCGGTGGTTGGACATGCCAGAAATCCGGCTATCGGTCAACCCGCAATGGGCTTCGCGTGGTTCAAATCCCGCCCCTTCCGTCTAGCGGTTCACCCGGGAACGCGCTCACCCGTCGAGTGTCGACTGGGTCGCCACACAGAGGCTTGACTTCTAGCGGACGAGTCACGACCCGCGACCAGTGGTGTAAGCGGACGCGGTTGTCCCGGCATGTTCGAGTTCGAGTTCGTCTCCCTTTGTACGACTTCATCGCCGGGGCGGTCCGTCGCGGAGCGGGGGGTCCCGATGGTGGTGGCTCATCAGGAGCGCCAGCGGACCGACGATCCTGACGGGGACGAACAGTCGGTAGGGATATATGCGTGCCAGCGGCAGGCCCGAATATGCAGGCTGTGATCCTCGCCGCCGGAGAGGGGACGCGGATGCGTCCGCTGACAGCGTCGCTGCCGAAACCGATGTTGCCAGTGGCCGACCGGCCGCTCTCGGCCCACACCGCCGACGCGGCGGTGACGGCCGGCGTCGACGAACTCGTCTTTGTCGTGGGGTACGAACGGGCGACCGTCCGCGACTACTTCGGCGAGCGCTACCGGGGTGTTCCGGTCTCTTACGCCGCCCAGGACGAACAGTTCGGGACGGCCCACGCCGTGAAAGCCGCTCAGGAGCACCTCGAAGGGGAGTTCGCCGTATTGAACGGTGACGACCTCTACGACCCGGCGGCCCTCACAGAGCTTTTTTCCGGCGGGCCAGCCGTGGGCACCCACGCCGTCGAGGACCCCACGCCCTATGGTGTGTTCGACGTACAGGACGGCACCGTCGCGGGCGTCGTAGAGAAGCCAGACGACCCGCCGTCGAACCGGATCAACGTCGGCGCGTACGTCTTCCCCGCCGAGGCACGAGACTGGCTCGACGTGCCGATGAGCGAGCGGGGAGAACACGAGATTACGGACGTGCTACAGCGGGTAATCGGGGAGTTCGACCTGCGGACGGTCGGCGTCGAGCGCTGGCTCGGCGTCGGCCGCCCGTGGGAACTACTCGAAGCAAACGAGTGGAAACTCGGCGACATCGTGCCGGACATCCGGGGCGAAGTGAGCGACGACGCCGACGTCCGCGGTCCGGTCGTCGTCGAGGACGGCGCGGCCGTCGAACCGGGCGTGGTGGTCGAGGGACCGGTGCTGATTCGGAGCGGCGCGGACGTCGGCCCCAACGCGTATATCCGGGGCTCGACGCTGCTGTGTAAAGACACCCACATCGGTAACGGCGTCGAAATCAAAAACAGCGTCGTCATGCGTGGGACGAACGTGCCCCACCTCTCCTACGTGGGCGACAGCGTCCTCGGCCGGGACGTGAACCTCGGGGCGGGGACGCAGGTGGCGAACCTCCGTCACGACGACGACCCAGTGAAGCTGACGGTCAAGGGCGACCGCGTCTCGACCGGTCGCCGGAAGTTCGGTGTCGTCGTCGGTGACGGGGCTAAAACCGGCATCAATACGAGCCTGAATCCGGGCGTGACCCTCTCGACAGGCGCGACGACCGAACCTGGGGAGCACGTAACGCGGGATCGGTGACGGCGGAAGCGGTCTACGGGCGTCGGTCAGGGCACGGCTCCAGTCGCGAGGCCGACGGTGATACCGACGGCCGCGAGCGCGACGGTCCAGACGACGAGTCGCTTGGCGGTAGCGACGACGGCTGACAACATGGATGCATCTTTGTGAGGCCGGGACTTAATTTCACGCTGTTCGGTCGCGGTCCACCGCCCGCCCTATCGGCTGCCGTTGCAGGAGTTATATGAGGTATGCCAGAGTGGAACGGACACGGATGATAGAGACACCAGACCTGAGCGGTCAGACTGCGTTCGTCACCGGAACTACCCGCGGCATCGGCAAGGCGCTCGCCCTCGAACTCGCCGAGGCCGGTTGTAACATCGTCTCGACCGGGAAGACCGTCGACGATACCGACACCGACTTGGAAGGCACGATTCACAAGACGGCCGAGGAGTGCGCCGAGAAAGGGGTCGACACCCACGCCATCCAGCTGAACGTCCGGGACCAGGAAGCCGTCGAAGCGGCCGTCGAGGAGGCTATCGAAGAGATGGGTGAAATCAATATCGTCATCAACAACGCCAGCGCCATCCAGATGGCCACCGTCGAGGAGATGCCGGCCAACCGCTACGATCTGATGAACGAAGTGAACGTCCGTGGCACCTACCTGGTCTCCCGGGCGTTCATCGACCACCTGAAAGACACCGAGGAGGACGCCTGGCTCCTGGCGAACGCGCCGCCGGTGGACATCGACCGTTCGCCCGGCAAGGCTGCATACTCCTGGTCGAAGATGGGGATGTCCTTCATCACCCTCTCGTTGTCGGAGGAACTCGGCGGCTACGACGTCGGTTGTAACTCATTCTGGCCGGTGACCGCAATCGACACGCGGGCGACCCGCTACTTCGGCATGGGCACCGAGGACGACTGGCGGACCCCCCAGATCGTCGCCGACACCGTCATGGAGATGCTCTCCCGGGACCCCGCCGAGTACACCGGAAACGCGGTCTACGACGAGGAACTGCTGGCGGAGGCTGGCGTCACCGACTTCAGCGAGTACAACCTCACCGAGGACGACCCTGCCCCCATGTCGGCACAGATGTTCGATCCCGACTACGAGCGCTCGATCTGAGCCCCCACGGGAGCGGCCGGTGAACACCGACCGTTGGCGTCGTCGGGCCTCGTCGCTCGGCGGCGATATGTGGGATTAAGTACGTCGGTTGCACAGGTACACGCAATGGTCGATCCGACATCGGATATCGGCGAAGGGATATCGGAGGACGACGCACCCGTCTGTGAGACATGTGGTGATGTCGTCGTCGACGAGCCGGGCCACCGTGTTATTACGTGGATCGAAGAAGAACAGGTCGAATCGGCGCACTTCTGTGACGAGTCGTGTCGGCTAGACTGGGGCGGCCAGTAAGGATGTTCTCTCTGAGGGTGGCGTTCGCAGGCTTGAGTTGTGACGACCGTTTCTCACGGGCGGCACACTCGCCGGGACTGCGGTGATTACTCGAACTCGCCGTCGGGGACGTCCTCTTCGGTCTGGCTAGCCATTTCGAGCCTGTGATGGGGCAGGAAGTGTGCCAGGTCCGTTGTCGTGACGATTCCTGTGGGTTTGCCGTCCTCGGTAACGGGCAGTTTCTTGACGCCATTGTTACCCATCCGGTCGCCGGCGTTCTCGACGGTGTCGCCGGGTCGGATTGTCACGACTGGCTCCGACATCAACTGCCCGACGGTCGTTTCCGCCGGGTTCTCTCCCTGACCGATGGACTCGACGACGTCGTACTCGGTGATGATGCCGTCGACGGGGTCCTCGCCGATGATGAGTGAGCCGACACCCTCTTCCGCGAACACGCGCGCCACCTCTTCGACGGTCGCGTTCTTTCCGACCGTCTTGACCGGAGCGCTCATGATCTCGCTGACTGGCGTTTCGTCTGCCATGGTTGTACGTGAGCGGTCGTGCGCCGCACTCTTAAGCGTAGTCCTTAAGTCCGAGAATCGAGCGACTGGAGCCCGGTCGGCGTCTGCCGACGGGCCGGAGAGAACGCGCCCGAGCCTGCCGGTCACCGTCACGCCGACACCACTCGCACGCTGGTCTCTCTCGATGCGGTCGGCATCGGCTGCGGCGTCAGTGACGTCGGCGGTGGACGGTTCGACGGCTCGGGACCGACGAACGATCGGCCGGGCGAGAGGTCGCTGTGGTGTCCACGGGGTCGCCAGTGGTCAAAACGCGAGTCCGCTCGGCCGGGCCTCACTTTGAGAGCCGCTCGCGAAGCTCTTCCATCTGGGTCTGGAGCTGCTCGAACCCGTCGAACGGTGAACCGTCGGTTTCCCGCTGGAGTTTTTCCAGCTGTTCTTCGGTCTGTTCGAGGAACGAGAGCGTCTGGCCTTCGAGGTCCTCGTGTGCCTCCCGGAGCTGTTCGACCTGCTGGTCGACCGACTCGACGTAGGACTCGGCGGCCGATTCGGCGTTCTCGAAGCCGGCCTCTGTGAACTCGACGGCCTGCTCGCTGGCCTCCTGTGTCGCCTCCTCGGCGGCGTCGAACTGCTCGTCGATGGTCTCCCGGACCTGGTCGAAGTTCGCCTCACCCTCGGGGATCATCCCCTCGATGGCGTCCAGTGAACTGTGGATCGCCTCACGCGTCATCTCGGAGCCACGTTCGGACGCCTCGGCACCGCCTTCGACGCCGCCCACCATCGCCTCGTTGAGTCGCTCCTGGAACTCGATACCCTGCTCCATGGCCTTCTGACTCCGTTCGAGCGCTTTCCGCTGGAGTTCGAACGCCTGACTCACTGGATTGTTGTCATCCGCCATGTGAAACCCATCGATGCCCAGCCGTTTGAATACCAGTGGTACGACACTGTTGTCTCGCGGTCGGCTGGCTCACTGCGGGGCCGGTTCCGGTTCGGGCTCGTCACGGACGAGGCGCCCCTGCATCGTCCGGAGGTCCGTCTGGAGCGTCGACAGTTGACGGCGGAACTCGGCCACCTGTTCCGCTCGGTCGTCGTCGAGATGCTCGACGTACTCCCGGAGTCGTCGTTCGAGTGCCTCGTGTTTGACGAGGAGGGCGTTGACTCGTCGGTTGAGCGCGAGCAACACCGTCCGGAGCCCGCGTTCGTACCGGTCGAACGCCTCGTCCGCGGCGCTCAGAAACGTGTCGCCGGCAGCCGCGTTGGCGGCGACGAGGGCGTCGAGCGGTCGCGCAGCCAGCCGCCGGAGCGGGCTCCGCTCGTCGACGGACGCGGCGCTCGGGAGGGTATCGTCGAGCCGGTCGGCACCGTCCCGAACGGCGTCGGTGCACAGTTCGACGGCCGCCGTGCGCGTGGCCGCCTCCGATTTCAATCCGGCCAGCACCGCGTCGTCGATCCGGCGTTGGAAGACGAGTGCGTTCCACACAGCCATGCGGCCCTCGCGGATAGCCCGTCGCTGGAGATCGAAAACCCGGCCGATGAAACCGGTCCCGTGGTGTGACATATCATGCCACGTTTGCCCGGGGCATCTTAACACTGCCGTCGGACACAGAAGTCGATATCGAGCGCCGACGGTGAGATGTCGAGTTCCGCCGCCACCGCCTCGGTGTTGGCCCCGTGGGATAGTCGAGGGAGCCCGTCTCCGAAGCCGTCGCCACCACTCTCCGCTGGCGGTCGGCCGTCCGCCGTCGACGGAGACGAGACCGCGTCCCGGTTTCACACCCCGTCGGTCAAGCTGGCCGCCGACGCTCTCACGTTGTCCGAACGAGCGTGTCGAGCCTTACCCGGCTTCTGCGAGCGACCCGTCGTCGGGTTCCGCGACGAACGTCTCGACCGGCGGTTCCAGCGGCACCCACGACTCCGTGACCGAGAACAACAAGAGCGGCTCGGTCGTCGGACTCGCCGAGCAGGTCCGGCGACACGACGGTTTCGCGGTCCGACGTACGCCGGGCCACCTCCCGGAGGGTCGGGCCGCTGAGTCCGACCAGCCAGACGCCCGTCTCTCCGGTCGGAAGTACCGACAGCACCCGGGACTCCACGTCCGGGTAGTCCGTCGAGAGGTCACCGATCCAGGCTGCCTGCGGCAGTCGAACGCGCAATTTCGCTCGTGGCACGGGACGTCTGAACCGTTCGGGTACACCACTCAGTAGGTGGTTCCGAACATGTTCGATACTCCGTCCGAACCCGTTCGACACAACCGTTGTGGGCGGTGCCGGCCCACCTCCGTGCACGGGAGTCGGGACCGGAGGCATCGATCGTCGGGTCGTCGAGGAGACGGGTGCGCCGTGCGCCGCACCGCGGACAGGTTGACTCGCTCGACGTGCTGGAGAAAAAAGGCTCGAACGGCCTCGCCCTGTCACTCCGCAGCGTCGACGATCTCGTAACTGACGTTGTCCTCGCGGAGCCGGTCCGTGTGGCCCGCGAGGTCGGACTCGACGACCAGCAGGAGGACGTCCAATCCGCGAGTCGCGGCCTCGCGGACGGCGTTGGCGGTCCCGAATCGCAGGTCCGGTTCGCGGCCTGCGGCGCTGGCGGCGGCCAGCGCCTCGGTGCCGGCGACCGCGAGCAGGTCGTGGTCGTCTGCGAGGGTGGCCACGCGGTCAGTGTCGGCGACGCGACTCCCACCGTCGTCGACACGGGGGAGCGAGACGATGGTCACGTTGCCGAGTTCGTAGTCCAGCACACCCTCGAAGTCGGTAACGCCGACGTCCGTGTTGGCAGTGGCGTCGGTGACCGCGACCGCCGTCGCCGAGCCGGTGGTCCCCGGCGTCGCGTGGAGGGTGCCGTCGTGCATCGACAGCGAGACCGCCTGCCCCTCCTCGACCTCGCTCGCGGCGAGCGCGGTCTCGATCTCGACCTGACCGATCACCTCCTCGGAGACGTGTGTGACGTACTCCTCGAGACGGCTAGTGTGGGAGATGAGCCAGTCGACGCCCTCTTTGGTCACCTCGTAACGACCCCGACCGTGTTTCTGAACGAAACCCTGCTTGATGAGATCCTGTAAGTAGTCGCTGACCGCTTGAGAGGTGATGCCGATGGCGTCTGCGACCTCCTGCTGGCTGACCGCCGGCTGTCGTTCGGCGATCTGGACGAGGATCTGGTAGCGCGTCGCGTCCCGCTTGCTCCGGAGCACGTTCGCGTCACTGGACTCGTCCGCTGTCATGACTCTCGCTGTGGCCTGAAAGTTCAAGTATTTTTGCCATGCTCCCGGGCTCGTTTCGCGGATCGAGTGGTTCTCCCGACGTTTGAAAATCTAGGTTTCGTTAGTACAACCAAAATTGTTTTATTCGAGACTCCAGTTGTATTCGGTGATGTCTCGCGTAGCGCTCCCACACGATGCGAAGGCGGGGCCGACCAAGCCCGAAGTCCGGGCCGTGTTGCTCTCGAAACTGGGGCTCACGGACGCGGATCACTTCGTCGAGGTCGGCTCCTGTACCGGTGCGGTAACGATCGAGGCGGCTCGGCGGGCCGGGCGCGTCACGGCCGTCGAACGCAAGGAATCCCGCCTCGAGGCGACTCGCAAGAATCTCGACGCCAACGAGACCAGCGCCGAGGTCGACCTGCGTCCGGTGGAGGCCCCCGATGGGCTTCCCGACGACGCCGACGCGCTTTTTCTCGGTGGTAGCCGCAACTACGAGGCCGTCCTCGACCACGCCGCGGCGGCCGGCGTCGACTGCGTTATTATGAACGTCTCGCGACTCGAAGTCGCCGGCGCGGCCACCGAGGCGTTCCGCGACCGGGACCTGCTGGACGAGGTCGTCCAGTTCCAGGTCAGTCACGGGTACGAACTCGCCGGCGCGACGAGTTTCGACTCGGACAATCCAGTCTACATGCTCGTCGGGAGTGCGGGCGATACAGCGGTCGCCACCGACGGCGGTAGACGAAGCGACGCCTCGCGGGCCTCCTCAGACCTGCGGTCTAGTGGTGGTTCCGTAGGGGAGGCGAGCGGAGTTTCGGGAGGTCAGCGATGACGCTCTACGGTATCGGTCTCGGGCCGGGCGAGGCCGACCTCGTGACGGTCCGTGGCAGGCGCGTCCTCGAGACGGTCGACGTGGTCTACTCGCCGGGCCGGCTCTCCCGGACGGTCGCGACCGAACACGTTCCCGAGGCACGTATCGGCGACCTCGACTTCCCGATGACTCGCGACGAGGAGAAACTCCGGGCGGCCTGGAAGGAGGCCGCCGCAGAGATCGCCCCTCGCGCTCGCGACGGCGACGCCGCTTTCGTCACGCTCGGAGACCCGAACGTCTACTCGACGTTCGGTCATCTCAGGCGAACGCTCGGGGCGTTCCACCCCGACGTGGAACTGGAAGTCGTGCCGGGCGTCAGTGCGATGACGGCGTTCGCCACGGCGCTCGGCGTCGAGATTCCGGCCGGTTCCGGGCTCGCACTTCGCGAAGCCGACCAGGGTCGGTCACCGACCGGTCCGGACCGGATGATACTGTTCAAGGTGACGGACGCGCCCGCGACCCACGAGGGGCTCGTCGATGCCGGCTACGACGTAACGTACGGTCGCCGGCTGTTCATGCAGCAGGGCGAGACGGTCGTGACCGACGACCCCGCCGAGGTCGACGAGCGCGATTACTACACTCTTGCATACGCGAACCGAAGCGACGCGGAGCGTGACCTCGCGACGGCGACGTTCGGGCAGGCTGGGAACGGCGGCGGTCCGATCACCAAAGAGCGTGCGGAGGGCGTCGCCTCCGGCGACGAGTCCCCGGAGGTGCGTTCGGATGACTGAGACCGACCCACAGGACGCCATCGACGCCACCGCCGGGCGCGCCGACCGCGACCACCGCGTCTACGAACACAGCGCCGGCGACGAGCAGGCGGGAATCCCGTTCATCGGTGCCGGCCCGGGAGACCCGAAACTGCTCACCGTCGCCGGCCGCGAGCTCGTCGAAGCCGCCGACCTGGTGGTCCACGCCGGTTCGCTGGTCAACAGCGAACTGCTGGACGCCTACTGTGCGGACGCGGAGACGGTGTCATCGATCGGCAAAGACCTCGAAGAGCTGATTCCGCTCATGCGGGACGCACACGAGGCCGGCGAGAACGTCGTCAGACTCCACAGCGGCGACCCCGCCATCTACGGCGCGGCCTTAGAGCAGATGGACGCGCTGGAACACGAGGGGGTGCCGACCTACTTCGTCCCCGGCGTGACCGCGGCCTTCGCCGCGAGCGCCACCCTGCGGACCCAGTTGACGCTCAACGAGGTCTCGAATCACGTCGCCTTCACCCGGCCCCAGGGGAAGACGCTCGACGAAGACGAGGACCACATCGCCGAGTTCGTCGAGATGGGGGACGTGACGACCTGTGTTTACCTGGGCACCCACGCGGTCGCGGAGACGATGGACCGACTGCTGGAACAGGGGAAAGACCCCGAAACGCCCGTCGCAGTGGTCTATCACGCGTCCTGGCCGGACGAGGACGTGATCGAAGGCACCATCGAGAGTATCGGCGACCGGGTCGAGGCGGCCGGCTATCGCGCCTCGGCGCTGGTAATAATCGGCGAAGCGGTCGCCGGCGACGGCTACGAGCGGTCGTATCTCTACGACGGCTGGGCATCGCGTGGGAGCGACGGCGACGCGGACGCAGACACCGGAACGGAGGCAGACGACTGATGAGTACGGACACGGACGATACGGCCGACGGGAGCACAGACACGGACTCCGACGAATCGACGGACAGTGGCGGCCACTGTTCGACGCCGGACAGTGACGGCGAGGTTGCCGAGGAGATCGCAATCGTCTCCTTCGAGCGCAAGTGGGAGACGGCGGAGGAGATCGTCACGGAGATCGGCGACCGCTACGAGACCATCGACCTGATCGAGTACCACGGCGACGTGTTCGCCGAACACTGGGGCGAGTACGATTGTTTCCTCGGACTGATGGCGAGCGGCATCGCGATGCGAAAAACAGCACCACTACTCGACGACAAGTGGGACGACCCCGCTATCGTCGTCGTCGACGAGGAACTGACCTGGGCTATCCCGATTACGGGCGGCCACCACGGCGCGAACCAGGTGGCGGACGACCTCGCGACCATGGGTGCGGTCCCGGCGATGACGACGGCTTCGGAGGCCGCGGACAAGCAGGGCGTCGAGAAACAGGCCAAGGCCCTCGACAGCCACGTCGTCAACGGCGATTCCACCGTGGCGACGAACCTCGCGGTGCTCGACGACGAGCTGGGACCGGTCGAGCGACTCGACGGCCCGCGAGCGGTGCTAGTCGACGACGACGTGACGGTCCTCAAGCGCAACGGGGACGACGGCGTGGTGCTGGGGACCGGCAGCGTCTCCGGGGCGAAAAGCGAGCAGTTCGAGACAGCCTGGAAACGTGCCCTCGACGGCACCGACTACGACCTCGGCGACGTGGAGTTCGTGGCGACCGGTACGCGGAAAGAGGGGGAAGACGGACTGCTCGAGGCCGCGGCGGCTCTGGACCTGGGCGTCGTCTCCTTCGAGAAAGAGACCCTTGTGGAGTTCGAGGGCCCGTCGCCATCCCGGTCGAAGGAACTGATCGGCTGGCCAGGCATCTCGGAGGCCAGCGCCATCGCGGGTGGGCGCGACCACGAACTGCTCCGCGAGAAGGAGCGGTACGACGAGGCCGTAACGGTGGCGATCGGCCGATGACCCGGGCCGAAGACGGACCTGGCGACCACGGGACGCTGTACGTCGTCGGTATCGGGCCGGGCCTGCCAGGCGGGATGACCCAGCGGGCCAAAAACGTCATTCGAACAGCCGACTGTGTGATCGCCTCGAACCTCTACCAGGAGTTCCTCCGGAAAGACGGGACACTCCCACCCGAGAGCGCCGAAGTGGCGGCGGCCACGGACGGCGGTGCGGCCTCGGGCGACTCGGCCGGCACAGTGTTGGAGCGTCCGAACGGCGACCACCAGACGCTCGTCCGGTCGACGATGGGGCGACAGGTCGAACTCGCTCGGGAGGCGTTCGAGCGCGTCCGCGCGGGTGAAGATATCGCCCACGTCTCCGGCGGTGACCCGAACGTCTACGGCAAGAGCGATCTGCTGTTCACGATGGCCGAGGAGGATGGGGCGACGGACATCCCCATCGAGATTGTGCCTGGCGTCACGGCGGCGCTGGGCGGGGCGGCCAACCTCGGCGCACCGCTCTCGAACGATTTCTGTACCGTGTCGCTGTCGGACAAGTGGCGCGGCTGGGAGGAGATCGCCGAGAAACTGCGTGCGGCCGCGATTTCGGGGTTCGTGATCGTCCTCTACAACTGCTGGCGTGACTACGAGCGCGCCATCGACGTCGTCCGGGAGCAGCGGGCCGAGGACGTGCCCGTCGCGATCGTCAACGACGCCTGCCGCGACGACGCCGGCCGCAACCTGGACGGCGAGACACACACCATCACTACCCTCGCCGAGGTGACCGACCACGACGAGAAGGTCGGCGGAATGGGGTCGTCCATTCTGATCGGCACCCACGAGACCGAAGTCTGGGAGAACGACCACCGCGAGTTCCTGGTCACGCCCCGTGGCGGGCGTGACGTGGAGGATTTCTGACCCATGAGTACCGACGACACGACGACGACCGACGCGAGCACAGAGACGGAATCGAACTGCGACGCGAGCGAAGCGGAGAGTGCCCCGGAAGCGGCCGCCGAGGCCAGCACCGAATCCAAATGCGGCGGCTCGACGACTGCCACCCAGGAAACCGGGGGCGAGTCCAAGTGCGGCGCGTCCGCATCGTCGAGTTCCTCCAGCGGTTGTGGCGCGAGTTCCGACGAGGAGGAGGATGTCGGCGCGACCGTCGACGACTTCGACGCCGACCCCGGCCAGCTGGTCGCGGTCGGGCTCGGTCCCGGTCAGCCAGCGGGGATGACCGACCGGGCGAAGACGGCGCTGGCCGACGCCGAACACATCGTCGGCTACACGACCTACGTCGAACTGCTGCCCGACGAGATCACCGAGGCGGCAGAGGACATCTACGACACGCCGATGTGTGGCGAAGTCTCCCGAACTGAGGAGGCCATCGACCGGGCGCTCGCCGGCAACGACGTGGCGATCATCGGCAGCGGCGACCCGAACGTCTACGCGCTCGCGGGTCTCGCGCTGGAGATCGTCGAGTCGAAGGGTGCGACAGCCTCGATGCTCGACTTCGACGTGGTGCCCGGCGTCCCGGCCGCCCAGTCGTGTGCTGCCCGTGTGGGTGCACCACTGGTGAACGACACTGTCTCCATCTCGCTGTCGGACCACCTCACCGACATGCCGACCATCGAGTCGCGGCTCCACGCCACGGCCAAGGAGGGGTTCACAATCGCCATCTACAACCCCTGGAGCCGCAAGCGCCGCGAGAACTTCGAGAAGTGCTGTGAGATACTGCTGGAACACCGCGATTCCGGGACACCGGTCGGCGTCGTCCACGCTGCCGGCCGCGAGGACGAACGGGTCGAAATCGTCGACCTCGGAGAGTTACCGGACCTGGGCGAGACCGACCTGATAGACATGACCACGACCCTTCTCGTCGGTAACGAGGACACCTACGTCTGGGACGACCGGATGGTGACCCCACGGGGTTACGAGACTAAATACGACTACTGATGACGTACACTGTCACACTCGACCGGGCAGCCTGTGACGGGATCTTCGCCTGTCTCGTCCGGGACGACCGGTTCACGGAACGCGACGACGGACTGGCCGGCATCGATGCCGCCGAGGATCACCACGACGCCGACGAGACGGTGACGGTCACGTTCGACGATGACCGATTCGCCGACGCCGAACAGGCCGCCGCGGCCTGTCCGGTCGACGCGATCAGCGTGTCGGCGGCGACCGAGGGGGGAGAGCCATGAGCGTCGAAACTGGCGTGCCGACGGACCTGTTGTCGAGCCACCCGGAGACGGCGTACTTCTGGGGGCGGACCGTCGGCGACGGCGACCTCGGCGAGGACAGCGTCACCGTCCGGACCAACGACGAGACCGCAGCCCGACGACTCGCGTCCATCGCCGGAGCCGAGCAGGTCGACCGACGCATCCGCGAGCGCGAGTACGCCCACAACACGTCGATCACCCGCACCGAGGAGGAGTACACGGTGCAGGTGTTCGGCGACCTGCCGACTCGCGCCGCGGCGGCGTTCGGGCTGCCCCGTGACGGCCAGCCGGGTGGCTACCGGTTCGACACGTTCGCCGACCACGACCGCCAGCTCCTGCGCGGCCTGCTGGAGGGCTGTGGAACCATCTGTTTCAAAAGCTCGGCGGGGACGGTCGGGCTCTCGTTCGTCGCCGACGACCGGCGACTACTCGAGACGATCAAGGGGCTGCTCGACGGGGTGCCCGTCGACGCGCCCTGCGACGAGGTCGCCGAGACCGCCTCGGGCGGCTACTGGTTCGGCGTCGACGACGCGGCCGTTCCGACCGTCGGCCCGTGGCTCTACGACGGGAGCGGGGAGACGGGGCTGTTCGCGCCGTCGCGGCGGCGGAAACTAGAGCGGAGCCTCGAACAGGCGGAGGGCATCCAGCGGTGAGCCGAACCACCACAGGTGCGGACGGAACGCGGCCGTTCGACGACGAGGCGGTGCTGCTGGTGGGTCACGGGTCCCGGCGCGAGAAGTCTAACGAGCAGGTCCGGAACCTGGCGGTCGGCCTCGAAGAGCGACTGGGCGTCCCCGTCGATGCGGGCTTTCTCGAACTCGCGGAACCGGCGATTCCCGAGGCCATCGCGGGACTCGCGGGTGCGGTGTCAGCGGTCACGGTGGTTCCACTGTCCCTGTTCGCGGCCAGCCACGTCAAAAACGACGTGCCACTGGCCGTCCAACAGGCCCGGGCGGAACACGACGGACTGACGGTGAACAACGGCGCGCACCTCGGGATTCATCCCGCAATCGTGGACCTGCTTGACGACCGCGCAGCGGCCATCGAAGCCGAACTCGGCGTGGACCGGGAGGCCGACGACGTGGTCGCAGTGGTCTGTGCGCGGGGTTCGAGCGACCCCGACGCCAACGGCGACGTACACAAACTCGCCCGCCTGCTCGACGAGGGGCGGGCGTTCTCGCGGGTCGAGGCCTCGTTCATCGGTGTGACCGAACCGTTACTGGACGAGTCGCTGCACACGGTGGCCAAGCGTCGCCCCGACGCCGTCGTCGTCGTCCCCTACATGCTCGGGGACGGCGTCCTCACCCAGCGCATCCGCGACCACGCCGACGAGTTCGACGAGGAGTACCCATACGTCGACGCGGCGGCGGGTGACCCCCTCGGAACGGACTCGCGACTGCTCGACGTGCTGGGCGATCGGTGGCAGGAGGCCCGAAGCGGGAGTGTCGAGATGTCCTGTGACACCTGCAAGTACAAGGTGGAGCTCGACGGGTACGAGGAAGACGTGGGCGGCGCGCGGGCCATGTTACGCGCATTGACACATCAGGAGACGCACGCCGACCGCGAGGACGTGGACGACGACCCACACACCCACGACGCCCCTGAAAAGCACGTCGCGGTCTGTACGAACCAGACCTGTGCAGCCGACGGTGCGCCAGCCGTACTCGAGAGCCTCCGCCAGGCCGTCCGGGACTCCGAGGAGTGCGACGCCCGGGTCACCCGGTCGTCCTGCCTCGGCCGCTGTGGTGAGGGGCCGATGGTTGCCGTCTATCCGGACGGCGTCTGGTACGGCGGCGCCGACGAGGACGACGCCGACCGCATCGTCTCGTCCCATCTCGACCGGGACCGCATCGTGTCCGACCTCGTAGACCAGACATTATGAGCTGTGACGAACTCGAAGCCCTGCGACTGGGCGTCATGACGGCACTCGGTATCGGCGACGAAAGCACGCGTGAACACGCGAAACAGGAGTTAGCGGGCAGTATGGAGGGTCCAATCGAAGCCCTCGCGAACGCCGAGACGTTACCGGAGATCGAACGACACCTGGACGCCGCCCTCGTAGACCTCGAAGAGGAGATCGCGCGGATGGACTCCGACGACCCCGAGTACGACTACGCTAGAGGGCGACTCGTAGCCGTCCGTGACGCGGAGCGAGCGATCCATCGGCTGACTCAGCAGGCAGAGAGCGTCCTCGACGGGTTCGGTGAGGCCCATCATCACCTCCACGAAGCGTTCCCGGTCGATGAGTAGCCGTGGCCGACCGACCGCATCGCTCGGAGAGATCACCCCCGCCGGATCGCGCCAACTCGGTCGTCGGTCCGCTGTGGCGGTCACCGGCGACGTCGTTCTCGCCGGGACGGCCGACGGTCGCCTCCGCGCGTTCGACCGGACGCTGACCGAGCGGTGGACCGCCGACGGTTCCGCGTCCGACGACGGTAGCGTCGTGTCCATCGGTACCTTCGAGGGCACAGCTATCGTCGGCGAGCGCGGCGCGGCCGGCGCGGTCCGCTGTCACGACCTGAGGTCGGGGGAGCTGCTGTGGCGTTACGAGACGGCTAACGACGTCGGCGAGCCTCAGGACGAGACCCGGTTTCTCCTGCCGTTCGTCGCGGACGTGGTCGCGGGCGCGGACCGATTCTACGTCGCGGCTCGGCGGTACGAGCGCACGGACGATGGTAGCAGGGAGTTCCACAGTGTCGTCTACGCCGTTGGCCCCGACGGCGCCGTCGACTGGCGCTACCGGGCCGACGCCTCGCCGATCAGCCTCGCAGTGCGGGGCGACCGCGTGGCGGTCGCGTACAACCGCTGTCCCGGAAATCACCAGCGTGGACTGGTGGTGCTGGACCGTGAGTCGGGGAACGAGCGCCTGACCTGGGACCCCGGGACCGACGGCGGGCGACGCGTCGGGGACGTCTCCCTGCTGGCCGATGGCGTCGCCGTCGCGAGTCACGGTGATTACTGCGGTTACCGGTTGAACGACGACGGGAGCAACCGCTGGCGCGTTCCGCTGGCGACCCCGCGGACGGTCGCCGGCGAGCGTGTCTACGCGTACCCAAACCACGTCCACGCCACGGCAGCGGGCGCGGTGTTCGTGACCGGGAACAGTTACCCGGAGGACGGACGCGAGACCGACGCGCGTCACCCGAACGAGCACACGGCGGTCGGCGTCACGCCCGACGGTGAACGGTCGTGGCGGGCCAGTGTCGGCGGATTCGCGGCCGGTATCGGCACGGCGGGTGACCGGGTGGCCGTCCCGAGCGCCCAGCACTTTCGGGAGCGCGATGCAGAGCGTCATGGTCTCCGTGTGTTCGACGTAGCCGACGGCACAGCGTCGAGCGTCGACGCCGACGGCGTGATCACGGCTGCGGCGCTCGACGGCGAAACCGTGGTCGCTGTCGAGGAACCGGTCGCGTACCACGACGAGACCGAGGAGCGGGGTGCCTACCGCCTACTGAGCCACCAGCGAGCGTAATCGGGACCGCTCCCGGTGTCGAACACAACTGCGGCTTCGGTTTCGATTGTCTCGACGAGTTGGACGTGTGACCAGCTGTGCGGACAGTTTTGTGGAGCGTGAACAGAAGAGTCGGCAGGCCAGGCCACTCAGTCGGACGAGGGGTGTGGGTCGGATGGGGCCGCGCTGGTCGGCCCGTGCGTCGCGGTGGTATCCTCGCCCGCGGAGAGCCAGGCGTGCGTTGCTGCGAGCAGTGTCCAGACCACGACCTGGCCGAAGAGTACCTGCGCCCGGAAAGCCGCGACGAACGCGGCCGGGAGTGCCTGCGTCGTCGAGTTCGTCGGCAAAACGAGCGCGAGACCGACGAGCAGGCAACACGGCACTGCCGCGCCGACGAGGGCGCGGACCCGGCCGCGGTCGCGGAGGCGGGTGTACGCGTACCCGGCGAGTAGACAGGCAGTCAGTCCGGCGAGCATCATTCCGGCGTAGAGGCTAAGACGCGCGTCCGTCGAGAGCGCCTGCTCGACGCCCGGTGGCTGCGGTGGCAAGACGAGCCACGGCGCACCGGAGACGGTGACGAACCCACCTGCCGCCGCGAGCGCGTGTTTCGTGGCACCGGTGCCCGGAATCGCCGGTTCGAGGACGTAGAACGCGAGTCCGAAGGTGACGACGCCCAGCAGGAGTCCCCAGAACACGCCGCCGCCGACGCTGAGCAGGGACGCGGAAACAACGCCGAGAACGCCCGAGGCGTTCCCGTGCTCGTCGTGTCCGTGTCCACCCCCATCCGCGTGGTGGTCGGAACCGCCGCTGGCGTCGTGGCTACCGTGTTCGCCGGCGAGGCCCTCCGCCGCAGCGATCATCGGATTCGCCAAGACTGCCACGAACAGGCCGAGGGCGATGCCAGCGACCAGTCCGGCTTTCAATCCACGCACCAGATACGTCTGGAGCATCAGTGGCAGGTGATGCCGGCCGCGTGCCGAGCGTTGTGTAGCGAGTCGTGGACCAACGGCTCCTGGACGAACAGGAGCGTGAAGCCAAGAATCGCGAGCAGTGTCAGCCCGAGCGCGACCCGCGGTGTCGTCAACGCCGGCCGAGCCGATTCGATGCGTTCGTGAACGGTGTTCGCTGTCGCCATAGTAAACTACAGTTGTAAGACAACAAGCTAAGTTGTAAAGCTTTCGAGTGCGCCAAACCTCAGTTGTGGTCGACGGCGGCGGTGACGCGGTCGGCCGACAGCGCCGACAGGGGGACGCGGTCGGCGTCGAGGGCGTCGCAGACGAGGTCGGTCACTTCGGCGCGCCCGCCGTCGCCGGCGTCGACTACGACCGTCTTGGCGTCAAGCGTCGCCAGCTCCCGGGCGGCCGCGCGGGTCTGAGCCGTCGGACTTCCCGCCGCGACGTTGGCTCTGCCGTCGGTGACCAGTACGACGACTGCGGCGTCCGGGTCGGCACGTTCGACCACTCTACCGGCGGTCCTGAGCCCGTCTGGCAGCGGCGTCCGGTCACCCGTTGGAAGGTCTTTGAGGTGGCGGGCCGCGCGCGTCACGCTGTCGGTCGGCGGGAGTACCACGTCGGCCTCGTCGCCGGCCACGGCGACGAACCCGACCTCGTCGCGGGCTTCGTAGGCGTCCTGTAACAGTTCCAGCACCGTGCCTTTCGCCGTCCGCATCGCGCCCCGCATCGACGCGCTTGCGTCCACGACGAACAGAACCAGCGCCCCCGTGTCACCGGCGCGGACCGACTGTCGAAGGTCCCGCGATTCCACCGCGGAACCGCCCCGCCGCGCCGCCGCGCGGACCGATGCCGTCGCGTCGACCGAATCGGCCGCCTCGGTCCGTTTCGTCCGCACGCGTGCCCCCTCGGCGTCCGGTCGCGGTGTCGACTGTGCACGCGACCCTCCACCCTGCCCCCCGTCTCGGCCGAGTGGGTCGGCTGTCGACAGGTCCGGCGCGGCGGCGTCACCGACCTCCGCCCGTTGCTGACCGGGGAGTAAAGGTGTGGCCGGTCGGGCGTCCTCCTCGGGTTCCTCGTCCGGGTCGGGTGCACGCTGCGTGCCGTCGTCGCTGTGCCCGTGGTCGCCCGTACCGCTGTCTGCAGTCGGTGTCGGTCGGGAGTCTGGTTCGCCTCGGTCGTCCGAGCCGTCGGACCGGTCGCCATCGCCCCGCTCGTCGGACCGGTCACCGTCGTCACGGTCGGTCGACTCGGGCCCGTCGGAGTCCGAGCCAGCGTCACCACCGTCGTCCCTCTCGTCGGCTTGGCCCTCGTCGTCTGCGTCACCACCGTCTCGCTCGTCGGGGGCCGACTCCGTGTCGGTGCTCCCGTCGTCTCGCTCGTTCTGGTCTCCACCAGGGTCGTCGCCGCCGGTCTCGTCCTCGAAGTGGTCGTCGAGTACGTCCTCGGGGTCCGGGGCGTCCTCGAAAGGCCGGGACTGGAGCCGGTGCGGCAGCGCCAGTTCGGCCGCCCGGCGCACGTCGGACTCGATTACTCGCGCACGGCCCTCTAGCGCCGCCAGTGCCCGTGCTGCACGCGCGGTCGCGATATCACCCCGGTGGCCGTCGATGCCCGCGTCACGGCACAGCTCGGCGATATCGGTGGCGAACTCCTCGGGTAGTACCACGTCCGACAGTCCGTCCAGCGCCCGGTGGAGACGGGTTTCCGGGCTGTCGTCCGGGTCGGACCCTACGGACTCGCCGAGTGCCTGGCGGATGATCGCCACGCGGTCGTCGAGCTCCCGACAAGCCGTCACCGTCGCCTGGAGAGCAAAGCGGTCGCGCAACTGCGGCCTGAGGTCGCCCTCCTCCGGATTCATCGTCCCGACGAGCGTGAACTCGGCGGGGTGGGTGACGCTCACGCCGTCGCGTTCGACGCGGTTGATGCCGCTCGCCGCCGCGTCCAGCAACACGTCCACTAAGTGGTCGTCGAGCAGATTTACCTCGTCGACGTAGAGAATGCCGCGGTTGGCTCGCGCCAGCAGTCCCGGCTCGAACTCCGACTTGCCGTCGAGGGCGTCCTCGACCGAGAGCGTCCCGACCACCCGGTCCCGGGTCGCGCCCAGCGGCAGCGTGACGAGAGGGACCGGACGCCGTTCGACCGGCGGCTCGTCCCGGCTTCGGCAGTCCTGGCACTGTCGGTCTCGGTCGTCGGGCGGACAGCCGTACGGGCAGTCGGCGACTGCGCGCTGGTCGGGCAGCAGGTCCGCCAGTGCACGGACGGCCGTCGACTTGGCCGTCCCTTTTTCACCGGTCACGAGCAGCCCATCGAGGTCGTCGTTCGCCGCGACGACGAGTAAAGCCTGCTTGAACGCCGACTGTCCGACGACCTCGCCGAACGCCGGACGGCTCACCCCGTGTTCGACCCGAGCCTGCGAAGCTTTTTTGCCGTCGCCGTAATCAACCATACTTGCGTTAAGTAAACAGAGGTTTAACAACGTTATGCCGAAAATCGGACTGTACACTGCGACGGAGAACGAACTAGGCGCGGTCCAGCGCGCGGCCACGGAGGTCGAGACGGAACTGGTCGTGCGCTCGGACGGAGACCTCGACGGCGTGGGTGACGTGGACGCGTTCGTCGACGAACTGACCGACGCGACGGCGGTCGTGTTCTGGTTGCACGGCGGTCAGGACAGCATGCCGGGGTACGACCACGCCCGCGAACGCCTCGCCGAGGCGGGCGTCCCCCTGATAATCGAATCGACTGGCGACGCTTTCGCCGCCGAGGACACGACGGTCGCCGGCGCGGAGCGCGAGCAGGTCTGTGCGTATCTGGAACGAGGCGGGACGGCGAACGTCGCGAACTGTCTGCGCTACCTGGCCGCCACCTACGACCCGGCGGTCGACCCGGCCTACGACGACCCTGTGGCGCTCCCGACCGAAGGCGTCTATCATCCCGACTACCCGGCAGTGAGCTACGAGGAACTGGTCGAGACCTTCGACCCGAACGCGCCGACCGTCGCCATCTGGTTCTACGAGTCTCACTGGACACACGAAAACACCCGCTACGTCGACGCACAGGTTCGGGCCGTCGAGCGACAGGGAGCTAACGCCCTGCCGATCTTCTGTGAACCCGCGACCGACGCCGAGGGCCAGTGGGACGCCGAGCGCGTCACCGAGGAGTGGCTGCTGGACGCCGGCGGCGACCCGGTCGTCGACGCCGTTCTCTCCTCGTTCATGTTCTCGCTGTCGATGGACGAACGCGGCCGCAGTGCCAGTGACGAGGGCGACTCGGCGGCGGACGTGTTCCTCGACCGACTGGGCGTCCCCGTCCTCCAGACGGTGACGACGATGCGCTCGCGTTCGCGGTACGAGTCGAGCGATACCGGGGTCATGGGCTTCGAACTCGCCCTCTCGGTCGCGCTCCCGGAGTTCGACGGCAACGTCATCACGCACCCGATCAGCGGCAAAGAGCGAACCGACGACGACGCCGGTATCGGGAGTGTCCCGAAACAGCACTTCCCCATTGACGACCGGGTGGACCACGCCGCCCGGTTGGCGGTCAACTGGGCCGAACTTCGCCACACGCCCAACGAGGACAAGCGGGTTGCCGTCGTCCTCCACAACTACCCGCCCAGCGACGACGGTATCGGCACCGCCTTCGGGCTGGACAGTCCCGAGAGTACGGTGAATCTGCTCGACGAGTTGCAGGCCAGGGACTACGACCTCGGCGGGAAGACCCCCGAGAGCGGCCAGTCGCTGATCGACGACCTCACTGCACAGCTGACGCTGGACGACCGCTGGGTCGCGCCGGACGACGTACGGGAACTGTCCGTCGATACTGTCGCACCCGACCGGTACACCGACTGGTTCGACGAGTTGGACGAGCGGTTCCGCGAGAACGTGGTGGACGAGTGGGGCGAAGCACCAGACCGACCCTTCGCTATCCCGGGCGTCGAGTTCGGGAACGTCCTCGTCACCGTCCAGCCCCCGCGCGGGTTCGGCATGGACCCCTCGAAGGTGTACCACGACTCGGACCTCGAGCCGCCACACGACTACGTGGCCTTCTACGAGTGGCTGAAACGCGAGTTCACCGCCGACGCAGTCGTCCATCTCGGCACGCACGGCAGTCTGGAGTGGCTCCCCGGCAAGACCGTCGGTCTCGACGGCGAGAGCGCGCCCGACCAGTTGATCGACGCTCTCCCTAACATCTATCCGTACATCATCAACAACCCCGGCGAGGGGACACAGGCGAAACGCCGCTCATACGCGGCCGTCGTGGACTACCTCACGCCGGTAATGAGCAACGCGGGAACGTACGACGACCTGGCCGACCTGGAGGAGCTGGCGGACCGGTACCGAGAAGCCGGGATGGAAGACGCACGCACGGACGACGGCGAACAGCTCGCGGAGCGAATCCGCGAGACCGTCGACGACCTCGACCTGGCCGTCGAACTCGGGGTCGCCGGCGAAATCGACGAGAAAGCGGACGTTCGCGGCCCCGACGAGGCCGGTTCGACCCTCGCCGCGGGGGCGGTTGCGGGCGACGACGTCGGTATTGACGCTCTCGTCGAGCGCATCCACGAGTACCTCACGGACGTGAAGACGACCCAGATTCGGCTCGGCCTGCACACGATGGGCGAACCGCCAGAGGACGACCGTCTGACGGAGTATCTGGTCGCGCTCACGCGGCTGGACAATCCAGGCGGGCCGAGCCTCCGGGAAGCCGTCGCGGGCGTGCTGGGCGTCGACTACCAGCGAATGCTCGACGAACCCGGCACGTACGACGAGGACCTGGGCATGACCTACGCGCAGGCGGCCGACGAGGTGTACGAGACGAGTCTCGACCTCGTGGGGACGCTCGCCGACCACGAGTTCGACGTGCCCGAAAGCGAACTCGACGCCGGCGACAGCGAGGTTAACATGAACCTGCTCGTCGTCGACATCGACCCGCTCGGGGACGCCCGTGCCGACTCGGGTGCACACCAGGACCTGCGAGAGGCACTCACGTTCATCTGTGAGGAGGCCGCGCCTCGGGTGGCTGGTGCGAGTGAGGAGATTCCCCGGACCGTCGAGGCACTGGCTGGCGAATACGTCCGACCCGGCGGGTCGGGTGCGCCCACACGGGGCGGCGTCGACCTGCTCCCGACCGCGCGGAACTTCTACACGCTCGACCCCCGGAAGGTCCCGGCAAAGAGCGCCTGGGACGTGGGCCGCGAAGTGGCCGACGGCGTGGCCGAGCGTCACGCAGTGGACGAGGGCGAGTATCCCGAGGAGATCGGCGTCGTCGTGTGGGGGACCCCCACCGTCCGGACCCGGGGCGAGACTATCGCGCAGGTGCTGGCCCTGATGGGCGTCGAACCGGTCTGGACCGACGCCGGCCGCGTCGACGGCGTCGAACCGATCCCGCTCGACGAACTCGGACGACCACGAATCGACGTGACGACACGCGTCTCCGGATTGTTCCGGGACGCCTTCCCCGCCGCGGCCGGCGTCATCCACGACGCCGTCGACGCCGTCGTCGACCTGGACGAACCGCACGACAGAAACTACGTAAAAAAACACGTCGAGCAGGAGGCTGAAGAACTGGAATCGGAGGGACTCGACGCGAGCGAGGCCCGCGACGCGGCTACACACCGCGTGTTCACGACCCGACCTGGCGGCTACGGCGCGGGGACGAACAAGGCCGTCGACGAGGGCAACTGGGACGACCGCGCGGACCTCGCCGACGTGTACGTCCAGTGGGGCGGCTACGCGATGGGTTCGCGTGGCAGGGTCAGCGAGGCTCACAACGCCTTCGAGCGTCGCCTCGGCAACGTCGACGCGACGGTCAAGATCGAGGACACGGCCGAGCAGGACGAGTTCGACTCCTCGGACTGGTACGCCTTCCACGGCGGGTTCATCACTGCCGTCGCCGAGACAAGCGGCGAAGAACCGGCATCGTACGTCGGCGACTCGGCCGACCCCGACAACGTGGACGTGTACACCAACGAGGAGAAAGTCCGGAAGGCGATGCGCGCACGCGTCCTGAATCCGGAGTGGATCGAATCCATGGAAGAACACGGCTACAAGGGCGCTGGTGACCTCTCGAGCACCGTCGACGTGGTGTTGGGCTGGGACGCGACCACCGGCGTCGTCTCCGACCACCTCTGGGCGGACGTGGCCGAGAAGTTCGCCTTCGACGAGGGCCGTCAAGAGTGGCTGAAAGACGTGAATCCGTGGGCGCTCGACTCGATCACCGACACGCTGCTCGAGGCCATCGAGCGCGGCCTCTGGAACGCCGACGAGGCAACCGAAGACCGTCTCCGGGACCTGAATCTCGAAGTCGACGGGGACCTGGAGGCGAGAGCGAGCGCGGAGGGAGCCCGCGAGCACGAGGAGGTGATCGGTGATGACGACTGATGGCTCCGAGTTCGACGAGTACGCAGACCTCGGTGCGACGACCGAGAACGCCATGGAGATCGCCGAGACGTCGATGGACCGGGTGCGGGAACTGGTGCCCGACGAGACACTCGCGGACCGGATGCGACAGAAATCGGTCCACGCCACCGGCGACCCAGAGTTCCAGCACCTCGTCCGGTTCACCGGAGCGACCGACGACGAACCCGTCGTCGCTGGCGCGCGAGCAGTGCTGGACGAGCGCCCGGTCGTCACCGACATCACGATGGTGAAAGCTGGGATCACCGGCCGCGGTCACGACTGTCCGGTCAGAAAGGCTATCGGCAACGGGGCCGACCTCGCCGCTGAGACCGGGATGACCCGCACGGCCGCCTCCGTCCTCGAACTCGACAGCGAGGGTGTGTACGACGGCGCAATCGCCGTCGTCGGGAACGCTCCGACGGCGGCGCTGGCCCTGTCCGACTGTATCGAAGACGGCACCCGACCGGCAGCGGTCGTCGCGACACCGGTCGGCTTCGTCAAGGCCGCAGAGAGCCGAAAGCGACTCCGGGCGGTCGCGGCCGAACACGGCGTACCCGCCATCACGAGCGTCGGTCGCCGCGGCGGGAGCGGGCTCGCGGCCGGACTCACGAACGAACTCGTCCACGTCGCCAGCGATTACCGGAACGACGAGTTGCCCGGGGGTGATCTCGACCGATGAGCGACACCGAAAACGACGAGTACGATCTGGATTCGGGCCCCGACCCGGCCACGTTCGCCGCGAACGGAGCCGAGGCAGTCGAGTCGGAGACCCCAGTTCACGCCGTCGGCATCGGTCCGGGAAACACCGAGTTCCTGACACCACGCGGACGCCGTGCGATCGGCGAGGCCGACGTGGTGGTCGGGTTCGAGACGGTCGTGGAGTTCGTGGCCGATCTGACGGATGCGGACCTGCTGACCTGTGGCTACCGCGACGAAGGCGAGGCGCTGGCCCGCTTCGCCGAGCGTGTGGCGGACGGCGACCGCGGAACTGCGGCCCTGATGGGTGACCCGAATCACTCGGGCTACCAGTTCCTCGGCAAGGTCGAGCGGGCCGTCGACGCGGCCGGGGCGGGACCAGTGCGAGTCGTCCCCGGAATCTCCGCGCTCCAGATAGCGGCCTCGCACGCTCGGACGCCGATGGAAGACAGTGAGTTCGTGACCCTTCACAAGAGCGGCGACCTGTCGGCCGACCGCACTCGACTCCGGAGTGCGGTCGGGGACCGCCACTTGCTCGTCCTGCCACGACCGTACGACCTGATGCCTGGCGACGTGGCTGCCGACCTGCTCGAGGCCGGCGCGGCGCCGCACCTGCCGGCACTTGTCTACGAGCGGCTAACGCACGACGACGAGTCGATCACGGAGACGACGCTCGGGTCACTGGCGAATCACGCCGGTGGTGACGGCCCCGAGGAGACGGTCTTCTCGGACCTGTCGGTGCTGGTCGTGCGTCGAACCTGAGTAGAGGGCGCCGGCAGACGGCAGTTCAAAACCCAAAGATCGGGACGAATCGAAACGTGAGGTACGCCCCGACCGTCGCGATGGCGGGGACCACGTTTTGCATCAGGACGACCCGGGCGGTCGTCGCAGGGTTGAACAGGTCTCCCGGCCGCGGGATGTCTTCGGGGTCCTCCTCGCCGATAGCAGGGAGTTCGTCACCGACCTCGTCTGCGGCCAGCGCGTCGACGGTGACCGGCGGTGCTTTGTCCGACCTGACTGCCTGGGGGACGGTCACCGGCCGGGTCGCTCGGCCCCACCCGAGTCCGACGATCGACATCGTAGCGATGATGACGAAACTGGCGGGAATGCCGAGCGTCGAGAGGAACACGACGAGTGCCGAACTGACCGACGCGACGACGATTGCGGCCGTCAGCGGGAGTTCTGTGATGTCGCTGCCCATCGTCTCGAGCGTTCGCCGGGCGATGGTGAACGCACCGATCGCCACGGCAATCCCGCCGAGGATGATCGCCGGGTCCATCGCCAGTTCACCGCTCCCGACCAGCGGTGCGATAGCGTTGGCGATGTTCGAGGTCCCGGAGCTAAACGCCATCAGACAGCCGATTGCGACGACGGTGAGCGTCCCGACCAGTTCCCGCCGGTTGGTCGTCCGGTGGAGGTGCGGTATCGGGACCGGTCCCGAGCGGTCGACGTCGAGCAGTGGCCCCTCGCTTCGCTCCATCGCGACCACCCGATTGAGCCGCGCGTAAAAGTAACGCCCGATAATTAGCGACACCCAGAAGCCGATGATCGGCGAGACGACCCACCACGTGACGATTTCTCCCATGACGGCGAGGTTTAGCACGTCGCCGGCCAGAGCCAGGCCAGCGATTGCGCCAACGGCGGTCATCGACGTGGACGCCGGCACACCGAAGACGTTCCCCACCAGTAGCGCGATGCCGATGAAAAACAGCACCGCAATCGACGTTTCGAGGGTGAACACACCAGGTTCGACCACCAGTTCCGTCCCGAGCTTCGTCACGACGTTCCGGCCGATGGTCCAGGCACCGAGGAAAAAAAACAGACCCATCAGAGCTGCAGCCCCCGTCTTCGAGAGCGCGTCCGCGCCGACGGCTGGCCCGAACGCCGGCCCCGTCGTGGAGCCGCCGATGTTGTACGCGACGAACATCGCCACGAGGACACCGACCACGAGCAGTAGCCCGACCATCAGTTCGCTCCGTCCCCGTTGGCCTCGTCTCCGTCCATCGTTTCGTCGGCCCCGTCAGTCTCGTTACCGTCCAACTGTTTTTCAAGCGTCTCTTCGACGGACTCCTCGACCGCTTGGTCAACCCTCTTTTCGACCGCTTCGTCGACTTTCTCTTCGACCGCCTCACCGACGGTTTCTTCGACTGCCTCGCCGACGGTCTCCCCGACAGTGTCACCGACTTTCTCCTCGACTGCCTCGCCAACAGTCTCCTCGACAGTGTCACCGACTTTCTCCTCGACAGTGTCACCGACGGTTTCTTCGACCGTCTCGCCGACAGTCTTACCAACGGTGTTCTCCATCGTCTCGTCGACCCTGGCTTCGACCGTCTCGTCGACAGCTTCCTCCATCGTCTCGTCGACGGTCTCTTGAACGCTCTCTCTGACCGCGGTGGTCATCCAGTCCGGGTCGAACCGGGCCATCTTCCAGACGACGTGAATGAGATAGGAGATGAGGACACCGAAGCCAAACGCCAGACCGACGGCGCTGTCGGCGACCACGATCAGTGCTACCGAGAGGGCGATCAGCAGGCCGTACGTCAGGTCAACGAGCGAGTCGACACGGCTCGGGTTCACGGCGCACCCGTCGCGAGCGCGGGTGCGGGCGGTTCGGCGACGGGAGCATCTTGCTTGGTGCCGGTTTGCGAAAAATACACGTATACGGTAATTGAGACGGCCACGATTCAAGAGTGTTAGCAAGTCCACCCCTAATCCTACCGTTACCAGTCGGCCGCTCACGATACGCAACGGACGCAAGCGCCGGGTGCTTAGGGGTTAGAGCGGGCCTTCACCGTCGGCGGCGAGCGAACGTGCACCCTGGACTAGCGCGTCCTCGAAGGAGGCCGGTTGCGCGTCCTCGGCGGTCGCCAGCGCACGCTGGCGAGTGACCTCGCCTTCGATTGCGTCGGTGACCAGCGGATGGTCGCCGAGCGGGTCGGCGTAGGCCATCCCTCCCCGGTCGAGTTCGAGTTTCGTGGGTATCCGGCGGTCAGTCGTCGCGTTCGCAGTGAAAAAAAGCGGAACTGCGACCGATTGTTCGGTCCCGACGGCGTACCGGACGCACTCGACGGCGGGATTCTGGAGAAGATAGGTGGGTTCGACGGCGGCGTAGTCGGTCCGCTCGGCGATCCGGGTGGTGTGATACTCGACCATCTGCCGGTGGTAAGGTTGGGAACTGCTTCCCTGACCGACGAGAACGAGCGTGGCGTCGTCGTCGGCCTCGACCAGCGCGGTCGCTCGTTCCGTCACCAACCGGGTAATCGCCGGACTCTGCCCGATGGGTTCACAGTATCGGATCGTCCCGTCGAACGCGGGGAACGTTCGCGGCAGTACGTCCGTCGTCTCGCGACTGTGGGCCAGCGACGCCGGCAGTACGTAGAGAGTACCCGCCGGGAGGGACCGAAACCGCTCGCGGAGTTCCCGACCCGGTTCCTCGGCGTACGTGACAGCGTGGGCCGCGTCGACCGCGCCCCTGCGCACGATCCGGTCCGCGTGGGTCGCCAGCGTCTCCCTGACGTGTGTCCCCTCCTGCCCGACGAGTACGAGTGTGTCCTGTGTCATGGGTGCTATTACAACTTCGCTTTGACTACACCAAGCGAGCTTGTCCAACTTGATGTAAGAGAGTGACAAATAACTTTTGGTCGGGGGTGTGGGCGATACCGTGTCCCCGCCGCCGTTGCGGCCTCGGGCCGTGGCGGGGTTGGATGCGGTACGCTGGACCGAAAAGCCGGTTTCGGGTCGCCGTCAGGGAGGGGAGTCGGGCCAGTCACACACGACGAGGGGACGTACGTCGCGGGAACGCGCCTGGTCGGCGTGGTTCGGTCGCCAGTCGCGACCGCATCGATATTCACGGGCCAAACATGTTCGATTTGATTCACGGGGCACGGGAATCTCCACGCGGGGTATATATCCGACGTTTCAACAGCAGGATACGAGTGCGCCGGGAACGCGGTTCTCGCGTCGTGACTTCGTGACAGCAATCGGTGGGGCGACGACGGTCGCGTTGGCCGGGTGTCGGGGCGCCCCGCGAGCGGGGAACGCTGCCGGGACGCCGGAGACAACCCAGACTGCTCAGTCGAACCAGTCCTCGCTGCCAGCGACGGCCCCGCCCGCGATGGTTGACCTCGCAGAACAGGACGATCAGGTCACGCTGGAGACACAGCCGGCGCGGCTCCCAGTTCATGGCGGCGACTCGATCGTGGCCCCCATCATCGAACTGCCGCGGGTGTGGGCGTTTCAGGCCGGCGACGGTCATCCGAGCGTCCTGTGCCCCGTCCTGCGCGCACAGGGGGGCGACATCATCGGAGTGAGGTTGTACAACACCAACCGGAAGCGCCTGCACACCGTCTACTTCCGCGCGGTCCGGAAGACCTGGGAGGACGACGGTGTCCCGACGAGGACGGGCATCACCGTCGACCCCGGTGAGACCAACACGTACGAGATTTCGGTAAACGTGCCCGGGACGCACGTCTATCACTGCCACTATCAGGCCCACTAACACGTCGAGATGAGGATGTACGGGACGTTCCGCGTCGACCTAGACGAGTGCGAGGGATTCGACCGGGAGTACTTCCTCACGACGAGGAGTTGGGACTCCCAGCTCTCGCGGATGTGCGACGGCGAGGACGTGAACGACAGCCCGCACCGGCGCAGGCCTGACGTGTTCATCATCAACGGGCGGTCCGCACCGCGAACCGTTCACCCCGAGGACGGCTCGCCGCCGCTCGTCAGTCAGGGTGATACGGTCCGGCTCCACCTGGTGAACGCCGGCAGGTTCATCTCCCACCCGATGCACGTCCACAACCACCGGTTCCAGGTGGTTGGGAAGGACGGCTCGAAGGCTCCGGAGGCCGCACGCTACGACGCGGACATTACCAACCTCGCGCCGGCAGAGCGACACGCTGTCGAGTTCGGGGCCGGCGCAGGCCCCGGTATCTACCTCGTCCACTGCCACAAGGTCAACCACGCCACGAACGGCCTCGACGAGGCCGCCTCTTACACTGGCGGGATGATTACCGGTCTGGTCTACGAGTCGGCGGTGGACACCGACATCTTCGGCGACCTGCTGGACTGCGCTGGCGACGACGGGTGAGGGCCGAACCCGGCAACAGCCGCCGGCGCCGATAGCCAGCCGGTCTGACGGCGTCTACCGGTGACGTCGGTGTCACCTGATATCACCACGGCCAGAGAGCGCCTATAAGTGCGGGTCACCTACGTGTTCGTATCTCAGGAGTCCACGACATGCCCATGCAGACACCTGGCGTTCACCACGTCACAGCGATCGCGAGCGACCCACAGGCCAACGTCGACTTCTACACCGGCGTCCTCGGCCTCCGGCTGGTGAAGCGAACAGTGAATTTCGACGACACGCGCACCTACCACCTCTACTACGGCGACGCGGTCGGCACGCCCGGCACGGTCCTCACCTTCTTTCCGTTCGAGGGCGGCCAGCCCGGCAGCGTCGGTCGCGGTCAGGCCAGTGCCACCGCGTTCGTGATTCCCGACGGGTCGGTTGAGTTCTGGGTCGACCATCTCGAGAGTGACGGGCTCGCGGTCGAAGCGCCAGTCGAGCGATTTGGCGAAACCGTCGTTCCCTTCGAGGACCGCGACGGCCAGCCACTGGAACTGGTCACCGGCGAGAGCGATATCGAGCCGTGGGCCGACGGGCCGGTTCCGGCGGAACACGCCATTCGCGGCTTCCACGGCGTGACGCTCGACTCCCTGTCCCCCGACGCCACGGGAGCGCTCCTCGAATCGATGGGTTTCGAGCACGTCGCCGAGGCGGGCCAGCGCACCCGATACGAGGCGGACGGCGAACGCGCGACCGCGGTCGACGTTCTCGACCGTCCGGCGGGCGACCGCGGCCGCCAAGGTGCCGGCACCGTGCATCACGTCGCCCTGCGCGCCCCGGACACGGAGACCCAGATGGACTGGCGTGCGAAACTACTTGAACAGGACCAGCGCGTCACCGAACAGAAGAACCGTCAGTACTTTCACTCGATCTACTTCCGGGAGTCCGGCGGCGTCCTCGTTGAGGTTGCGACCGACCCGCCGGGCTTCACCCGCGACGAGTCGGTCGACGAACTCGGGAGTGGTCTGAAGCTCCCGCCGTGGCTCGAACCGGACCGCGAGACCATCGCGACCAATCTCGCCGACATCGAGGCACCCGCCCCGGCGGAGACCGAGCGATGAGTGGGCCACATCAGGACCAGCCGCTGGTCACCGCCGGCACCGACCTCGACAACGCCGGGGCCGCCGTCGTTCTGACTCACGGCCGCGGCGCGAGCGCCGAGAGTATCGTCCAGCAACTCGGCCGGGAGGTCCACCGCGAGGGCGTCGCCCTGCTGGCTCCGCAGGCCGCCCGCAGTACCTGGTATCCTAACTCCTTTCTCGCACCCGTCGAACGCAACGAACCCGGCCGCTCCTCGGGGCTGGAGGTGGTCGAAGCCGCCGCCGAGACGGCCGTCAATGCCGGGATTCCACACGAGCGGGTCCTGCTCGTCGGCTTCTCGCAGGGTGGCTGTCTCTCCAGCGAGTTCGTCGCGCGCACCCCTCGCCGTTACGGTGGGCTGGCGGTCCTCTCCGGTGGTCTGATCGGTGAGACCGTCGACCCGGACGATTACCTCTCGGTCGGCGACGACCTCGGCGGGACCCCGGTCTTCCTCGGCTGTAGCGACGTGGACCCGCACATCCCCGAGGAGCGCGTCCACGCGACCGCCGAGGTTCTGGACGAACTCGGCGGCGACGTGACGAACAGAATCTACGACGGCATGGGTCACGGCGTCAACGCCGACGAACTGGAACGGCTGGACGGGATGGTTGCGGCCCTGCTCGACTAGAAGTCGAGAATCGCTCGGGTCTGGTCGGTCGTCGCGACCGGCCGGTCCGGCGTCTCGGCGGTGTCGGCGACCCGCTTGACGAGTCGCCCGCGCTCGTAGTAGCCGTTGTCCTCGAGGCCGACGCGGACGTGGCCGCCGAAGAGGACGCCCATGGTTGGGAAGGCGAGCCGGTGGGGGCCGAACCCGAGTGTGTTGAACAGCGTCCCCTCGGGCAGATCGTCGATGGCAGTCAGAAAGGTCCGCGGACGTGGTCGGGTGAGCGTCCCCGAGCCGACTATCAGCGTCGCGCAGAGCGGCTCGTCGAGGTTGCGCCGCTCCAGCAACCGGTGGGTCTCGTTGACGTGCCGGCTTTTGAACAGTTCCAGTTCGGGTTTGATTCCACGGTCCTGCATCTCCTCGTGAAGCGTCGCGACGGTCGCGCGAGTGGTTTCACTGGTGAGGTGATCGTAGCGGTTCAGTGGGCCCGTATCGAGGCTCGCCATCTCCGGCAGCGGATCGGTCCGAAGTGGCTGGGCACGAGTCGCCGTCGACGCACCCGTTCCACCAGTCGAGTGTTGGGTGATTACGTCTTCGGTCCGGTGGCGAACCGCGTCGGTGACGTCCTGGAACCGGTCGGTGGAGAAGGCGCGCTCGCCGTCGTTCTGCCGGGCGTGTAAGTGGACGGTACTCGCCCCGGCAGCTTCGGCCGCGGCGGCAGCCGCGCCGATTTCGGTGGGCGTCTCCGGGATGGCCGGGTTCACCTCCTCGCCGTGGACGCCGCCTGTCAGGGCTGCGGTGACGGTGACGGGTTCGCCCGCGGGGTACGTCTCGTAGCTCACTCGTTTTCGGCCTCCGGATAGAGGTCACAGTCCGTGGTGTGGTTGAGGCTGTGACGGTCGTTGCAGATGTCCGCGCGCATCGGCTGGACGAAGGTCGCTGCAGCCTCGCAGTAGGCTCGGTCGGTCTCGAAGCCGTGGTCGCCGTCTTCGCGGCGGTAC
>NZ_JAQCNH010000001.1 GCF_028275115.1 Halorientalis sp.
TGCCGCAAATGAGGACTTGGAAGGGTACCTTGACTTGCGGTTTCAGGGGAACGATGTCACGAAACGAGCATACCGCCTCGCGAAACAGCAGGTCCGGAGGTTGACATGAGTGACGAGCGACCGACCGTTCGGCCCGTGACTATTGCGAGACTCGTCGAAACCACACACCTCTGTGAACCGCAAGAACGGACGACTGATGACATAGAGGACGCTCTCGGCGTGAGTCATCGACGGGCTCGCTCGGCCATCCTGGAATCCACCCGGATATCGCTCATCAAAGAGGTGGACGATGATCTGTACGACAGTACCGCTGTCGGAGAGTCGTTCGTTGAAGCCGTCCAGAATGAGAACTGGACCCGTGTTAGTTCCATTCTGGAGACACGCAGCCCACACTACGGAGAGTTCGTGGATGTTGTCGAGTCGGAAGGGCCGATAACACTTGAAGACGCGCTGGTAAGTCTCGAGGAAAATGCCGAGTTCACGCCGTATTCCTACAATCAGGCCAGCGTTGAGGTACTGGGGGACTGGGCAGGTAGACTCGGTGTTGTCCAGCGAAACGCGTTCTCCGGCGAGTACTACCTAGCGGAGAAAAACACTGTCCCACCCCGTTTTGCAAACGCTCTCCTGAAAGTCTACGATGATATGGAGGAGACCGCTGGTGTCGGAATGCGCCAGCGCTATCTCTCCATTCCCGAGGTCCGCGAAGAGTTATGTAGTCGCCTCGGTACGACTCGCGATGCCTTCGACGACGCCCTCAGCCAGATCGCCCAGCAAAACGTGGGCAAACTGGAGTTATCCGGTGCGCCGGTTGATACCGGAGCAAAAGAGGCGTCCTATGGAATCAAGACGATGTCGCTCGCCGACGACGGCGCCCTGGTTTCGACCTCCCAGTCCACCGAGAGAGTGATGGCCGGTATCGAACAGTTCGGCAAACAGTATTACTATCTCACGGTACACGATCGCGACCTCACGTACACACAGTCATGAGCAACAACTTCACCATCACGGACGAACAGCGCGACTACTCGGAGTTCGGTCTCGAGAGCAACCCGTTCCCCTACAGTCCAGTCCCCGACGATGATCCACTGATCTATTGTGGCCAAGAACACGTGACCGACAAGATCAGCAACACCGTCTCGACAGTCCTCAGCACTGGAAAGTCGAAACATCTGGTCGTGACCGGCAAGTACGGTAACGGAAAGTCACACACGCTCAAATACACCAGATCACTCGTCCGTGATCGGGACGATGTCTTCGTCGGATACGTGGCTCAACCGGGCGAAGGATTTCTCGACATCTATCACGATTTCATCTACGATGTCGGGTTCGACCGATTCCAGAAGCTGAGCTACGAGTATTTAGCGGAAGTTACTCGAGACGGGACGGATAAGAATCCCATGAGCGCCGCGGCCATGGAGGAACTTATCGACGAGGGAGAAGTACTGCTCTCGGAAATCGTTCCGGCTGCGGTTCAACAACTGAGCGACGTGACGAAGTTCGCCGATTTCGCTCGGGCCATCGTCCACCTGGTCTACGAGGACACGAATCTCTACGCGTGGCAGTGGCTGACCGCTGAAGGGCTTCGGTACGAGCAGCGGAAAGAGATGGAGATTCACAGTGCGATCGACGACGATACAACCGCTGTGCGGGCCTTCACTGCCCTGAAGAACATGCTTCGTGACCTGGGCTACACGGGTGTGTTCATGTTCGTCGACGAGTTCGAACGGATTGCCCGTCTCTCTCCAAAGGACGAGCAGGCGACACTCAACAGCATTCGACACCTGATGGACCAGAATAGCAACGGTCTCTGCGTGTTGTTCGGCTGTGCCCCCGAAGTGTGGCAAGACGTGATGAGCGAGTACCACGCGTTCTCGGAGCGGATCGGGCAGGAAGTTGCCCTACGTCCGATGACTGAAGAGAAGATTCAGGACCTCGTCAGAGAGTATCTCGATATTGCTCGGACCCAGGGTGCGAGCGGGATCGAACCCTTTAGCGAGGATGCACTCAGGTATATCCTCCAGCAATCTCAGGGGAACGTCCGACAGATCTTGAGTCTCTGTAGCCGTGTGATAGATGCCGCGATCGATGAAGGAGAACTAAATGCGCCGATAACTCAAGAGGAGGTCGCCGATACAGTAGAATAAGCCGTTACAGAGTCCCCGTGAAGAGTTGTGTACATTCATTCTTTTTCTAAAATTCGGTCAGCACCGATAGATGCTACATCACGTCAAAAAAAAAAAGAACTTACCCAGTAAGGGATGTCGTCCTGAAAGGAAGGCGCATCTGTCGACGGCAGCTGGGTTATTGCCATCTCTCGAAAGATGATTGATTAGGGCCCAAATCTTGATGCTGGAATTTTTTCAGCCTGCATTTTTCGAGCCCATTTTCTCGGAGCTCTCGTTTGGCCTTTTTTCCGAAACCCGGCGCAACTAAAAGTCCCCGTACTGACGGGTTGGCAGTCCGATTGTAGTGTTTCACGTACCGCTGTAGCTGATCCACATGAGAGAGCTCTGCATACTTTGTCTTCACTTCGATGATGACCCGATTCCCATCTCTGTCAGCACCCACGAAATCTATCGTGCCCACATCGATCGGGTACTCGTGATGCAGTAGCCGTAGCCCGTCCTCCAGAGCTTCCGGATTGGATTTGATGAACTCGTGCATTTTCTCCTCTGTCTCTCTGTGCTTTGGCTCAGCGTTGTCAGAAGCATCATAAACGACCACGAGCGGTACTTCCAAGAGATGGATATGGATCGTATGCTCTCCTTTTGATTTGCCTGCATAGAGGAGAAAACCATTCTCCAGTGGGTACAGTTCCAAGGTGCTATTTACTCCCTGTCTGGCGATCGCTCGCGCCCAGTTTGGTCGATGGACTGAGATAGCGCCATCGGGTTTGCAGAGAATAATCCGCTGGCCCGTACCGATCGACCCATTTCTGTTCCCCCTCCACTCAACCGTGCAAGTTGCAAAAAGTACGAGTACTTTATCCAGGCCCTGTGATTCTGAAAGAGCGCTTTCAAGACTCTCAAAATCAGGCTCTACGATCTGATCTACAATCATTTAGATGTCCTTCGAATTGTCACAGAGACTGTTCGCTATTGTCTACGATACCGGTATGTACATAATCAGGTTTCCGGTGAATTCACCCTCTCTCAATTTCCCACGCTGGAGGCAAAGGATTCACTCGGCGTCTGCCTTCATCAATTCGGCTTCAATCGTCGCAAGACGGGACGTGATGCTCTCCTGAATCTCACTGAGTGTCCCCCTGATCCGATCCTGTGATTTCTGAATCTCCTTACACTCCCCACGAATCTGCTGAAAACGGCCGATGTCTTCCTCAATCTCGTTCAGTTCCACCTGGAGTGTCTCTGGATCGAAGCCGCTGTCGACCTCAGCATATGCTTGAATTGCACGCATACGGGCCCAGTGGAACGCGATGCGGAGATATCCAGATTCTATGTCGTCTTCGTTAGTTTCACTCAACGCGACGACAACAGTATTCTGATCTGGGAATTCGTGGAACCATCCGGTTTTGGTCCGTGGCAGGTTTTCCAGTGAATCCGTAACGAACAGCCCATATGCCGCATCCCTGTTCTGCATAGCCTCCTGCACTTCGTCTTTGATACTCTGTGTCGAGTAACTCTCAGTCTTAGCCTCAATCACAAGCCGCTGATTTGTCTCTGCAATCGTAGCAACAAAGTCGCCCACGTCACGACCGATTTTCCCTGTCGTATTTCCAGTGAACTCGACGTTGTTGGGCGTCTGTCGGACGATATCATTGAGTATCTGCTCGACAGAATCCTCGAAATCACCGCCCTTAAGATATGTTCTGCTTCGGACGGCTTCCTCAGTTTCCTGCTCCACAAGTTTGTCACGCACCGACTCAATCTCGTCTTTCAATCGCTGTTCGACAGTGTGCAGCGGACCGTCTTCGTCGGAGAGTGCCGCTTGGATGCGCTCGCCGTCTTCTCCGAGTTCTTTGTCCAAGCGCTCAACGAATGGCCCATCGTCATCGAACGCGGCTTCGATTCGCTCTTCCAACGTCCCGTTCTCACCGACGTACTCGTCGAGCGCCTCTTGAAGAGTGCCATCATCACCGACCTTCTCGTCCAACTCTTCCCGAAACGTATCTACTCGGTCAGCGAGTTCCGCCTCAAGTTCGCTGAGGCGTCGCTCAACGTACTCGACATCCTGCGAGGTATTCATCAACTGCATCGTCTTCATTCCGATCGTTAGCGCCTCCGAGACGACTTCAGCCCGCTCGTCCGGGTCATGGTCGCGCAGGAAATCAACGAGATCTCCATCGTCGATCTCCATCGACTCGATAGTGAGTCTGCCCGTCGCTTCGTCGATTGAAACAGCATCAGCGGCTGCCATACCAGAGTATTGTCGGTGTCATTAATTGTAAGTTAGTGAGAATTCACCCAGACAAGTGCTACATCCATCCACAGTATATTGTCCAATAATCTGGTTGAATTATACCCTAAGGAGTTGCGTAATCACGATCACCATGACGGACTTCATAGACGGAGTTGCGCATTGCTTTGACTTGGGCGCCTTCACCCACGAAAGGTTCGTTTCAGTCAAGCGATGGTTTGAGACACCTGCTATCATATGCTCTTGGGGCCGAAGAGTCGATAATACGTTTGACACTCTACAGAAGCAAACGTTCCTGTACCCCCCGAAAAAGCGTGGGCCACTAATTCAAGATCAGAAGTGTTTCAGGGTGTGCGGCGGTGGAGGGTTTGTCAGTATTACTCGTTCCTGAGTGTGGATTCCGTTGGTGACTACACATCTCCTCTCAGCTGATTTCCAACTTTTTATGCTAGTGCCACTCCTACCCTTGAGAGGAGAAGCCCGGTCCCATCGGGGTGTTTGAAACGCCCGGGTGCTGGAACACCCGGACCGGGTTTCTCTGGGCAACAGATCAACCCATGCAAAGAAACGAAACGTGTCCCCATCAATCGCACGGACACACGCACTGTGGTCACCAAGTACAGCATCCCGCAGAACAATCCTCAGACACGCCCCTGGACTACGCGTTGGTCCTCGGAGACGCCATAGATCAGAGCCGTTTCCAGGACGGTGAAGCAATCGTCCTCTGTCCGGGATGCGGCGAAGTCGCAGACCAACTTTTCACAGGTCTCTCGGAACACCCGGTACGGACTGATGTCCAGTGCTTCGATTGCGACATCCAACTGCACCGCTGGTCCGCAGTGGTAACGCCGAACATCTCCACCGCGCCACCGACGACTGACGACCTCCGTGCGTTGGTGCAGGAGTACTGGGAGCGTCAGTTCCGCGTCGGAGTCCAAGACCTCGGGCTTCCACACACTCGGGAGTTCACTGAGGAAGTCCAGCGGTTGGCGGAAGTGTGGGACTGGAAGTGGACCGTCACCTGCCAGCTCTGTGATCGCTCGCTCAATCAACTCAATCTGGCCTATCTCGGCTATCATCACTGGCAGTACGAACCGGACGTCGGCACCAGTCTCTGCCAGTTCTGTCACGACTTCCTGCACGGTGGTGACGAGAGCGACCAAGCCAGCCAGCAAGACTGGCGCGCTAAAAAACTCGGTCTCCGGGATTTCAGAGATCTCGCGGTGATCCGCTTGGCGCTTCGCGACCGTGAGGTACACGATTTCGATATTCCCGAGGACGATCCAGCGTACGCACGTCGCCTCCGGACTCGGTACAACGTGCCGCTATCTGTGGATCGAATCGTTACGCTCGTCAGCGAGGTACAACACGACAACGCTGTCCAAGAGGTCATCCGCGACCACGGATCATCCCCGACAGTACCCGACCACAATATCCATCCCGTGTGACCATGACGGCGACGGGCAGCTTTAACGAACGTGGTAATCCCGACGCCGGCAGTCCCACCAGTCTACAGGCAGACCTGGATGTCGACCTCTCGTTCCCATGGCGATCTGCCCCGGACCGCACTTTGGACGATGTGGGTGGATTCAGTGAACTCAAACAAGAGCTACGGCGAACCGTCGTACGCCCACTCGGACCCAAGCGCAGCCAGTACCGCCGGTTCGGGATCAATATCCCCAATCTGCTGTTCGCCGGGCCACCAGGCACGGGCAAGTCCTATTCAGCAATCGCACTGGCTGGTGAACTTGGATATCCGTACGTCGTGATCACATGTGGGCGGCTCCAGAGTCGGTGGCTCAACGAGTCGACTGACTACGTCCAGACATTGTTCAGAGAGGCGGCTCATATCGGCGAGCAGTATGGATACGCGCTGGTCATTGCCGAAGAGATTGACACTCTGCTTCCGGCTCGGGGAGGTGTCGATAAACACCAGGAGGACGAAAAGGTCACGACTGAATTCCTGGCCTACTTAGAGCGGACCACCCGAAACGAGACGCTATTTGTCGGGACAACCAATCGTCGGGACGAGCTTGATCCAGCCGCGGTTCGGAGCGGTCGTATCGACCGTGAGTTCCAGTTTGGGATGCCTGGCGAAGACACCCGTGCGGCTATCTTGGAGCAACAGCTCACAACCCGGCCATCAAATGTCTCGGCTTCGGATCTGTCACGACTAGCAACAGAAACAGAGGGGGTATCGGCAGCCACTCTCGAAACCCTCGTCATTGAAGCCGCGCGATACGCGGTCGAACAAGGTGATTCCGCGATCAAACCCAGTCATCTTGCCACGGCCGTCTCAGAACATCTCTAATTCCGGTGAATATCCGTCTGTAGCATCAAGAGCAATTTGAACTGGTTCATTTGCTCCGATACCTACCGAAAACTCAGTTTCCATAGTGAATGAGGCCCGCGTCATGGGAAATCCTCACGTATGAATGGACCCAATACTGTACATAATGAGTGGACCAGAACGTCCGGGAACCTCTGATAGGGAAGTCGTCGCCGTTACGAAGCACGGCCAGGCAACCATCCCGAAGCGGTTCCGTGAGAAGTCCGGAATCGATACTCCCGGGAAAGTTGTGTTCCGAGAGACCGAGGACGGCACGGTGATCGTCGAATCCGTTCGTACGCCGAGCGAGATGCGTGGCTTCGCCGCTCACAGCGAGGCGACCACCGATACGCTTGCGACCGAAATCCTCCACGAGAAACGCGATCAGGATCGGGAGGAGCGTGACGCTCGCTTCTCGACAGAGGAGTAATGGCAGTCCCGGATTACGTCGTCTTCGACGCCGACTGCTGATCGCGCACGCGACGATGAACGCGGGAGCGACGCTGTCGAGGGGTTACACGGACATCGGCGTAATGTCCGACATCTTCGAAAAGAGCGGCCTCGTAAAGACCCAACGAGAGCGATCTGATCCGCGGATTCTATCCCGCGAATCACTGTCCCGAAGTTACGAATTTCGACCCGATTACCGAGACTGTTACGAGCGGGGTCGGGGCATCTGCTCGATATCCCGGATTCGGGGTGTCTTTCCGACGGTCTGATACTGTCGTTGCCACGGAGCTACGGGGAACAACCCATTTTTGTCGAACAGTTGCCGGGCTTCGTCAGTGATTCGGTAGAATTTGTACGGATAGTCCCGATCGCGCTCACCGGCGGCGAAGGTACACTCTTGGACGGCACCCACATCAACTAACGTCTTGAGGTGGCGTCTGATCGAATCTTCACTGAGAGGCGGATTCATATACGACAGTTCTTCTACACTTATCGAGTCTTCAGGATGGCCGACGATATCGGCGATTATGTCCGCACGCTTCTTATCAGTCGCTTTCTGAAGCGCGCGCCACGCGTCGAACCCGTCTCCCGTGTCCGATGCTTCTGCCCCCTCTTCTGGGATCATACCAGTTCTTGGTCCTGCATTCTAATAATTACTTGCACCCAGCTGAGTTTAGTTTCGGTCGACATTCCCACCCTCCGTAGGTCAGAGACACGACCAGGACTACTTGATTGCCCAGAGCGTCCGCCATACCGATGCTCAAGGGCAGAGAATCCAGCATCACTCACTGGCTGACGGTGATCGGTATATTGTCCTGCCGCGCATCATGCTCCATTCCAAGCTAGGGGTAATGTTTGATAGACTGATCGAACGGTTGATGTCGCGGTGAGCGTCAGACGAACCTGACCCGACCCTTCGAAGTTGCCTCGGAGGCAATGAGCCGCTGATTTTTATATCTGGCACCCGTTAGCTTCACCTGTCACAACGGAAATCCCGGGATTGACGGGGCCAACTGATGGTCAAAACCGCCACAAGGCGGTGACCTCGACAGGTACCCTCTCACGGCAATGACCAGGGTTCGAATCCCTGTCGGAGCACTCCTTTCCTTCCGACGTCCTGCGATTCCTTGGCCTATCCTAACCCGAGGTAAACGCAATGTCGAAGGCAATTACACCCTACCCGAAAATCACCCCACCGCCGTCCGGCGGTTTCCAAAGTGGACAGGCAATCCGATTAGGCGGACTCACCCGGAGTGTCGACTGTAACTCTTGGCCCAATCTCAATCGTTCTCGGACCCACCGAGAAGCGACTGAACCAGTGCCAACTCGCCGACTACCGCCCGGAGCGCGCGGAGTGTCTGCGCTGACTGCCCGCGTTCGGCAAAGACCCGGAGAAAGCGGACGGGTGCGCGATGAGCACGGCTATGAACGGCGCGAGCAGAATGGAGCATTTCTGTCTACTCGTCTGATATAAACAGGGTGCTTACACGACCGATGTCGCGCACCCCCGCGGTACAGACGGATACGCGGGTTGGCACGCTCGACTGCGATGCCGATCTATCAAATATCGATTCCATCGAGCTAGCCGCGGTCAGACCAGCGAGACAGATCACCGTCGTCGTCTGGACGTTTCGGCTCTGGCGGGGAAACGATCATATCTGACGGCATCGATGTGTTTGCATGCCTTCGGAGCGACTTCGAGGTATCGTACCGATGTTCGGCGGTGCAACACGGTACGTCGAGACGTTAGACGCTATCCTCGAGTTCGTCGAGACACATCAACCGACGGCGGACGGACTGGTCGATTGGCACCGGGGTTCGTTCCCGAGCGTGTCGAGTCGGGAGTCGATACTGCGTCGTGAGTTCAGGAGTCTGAAATCCGTCTGAGGTCGCAATATTAAGCTATGGAAGTGAAACGATCAGAACAACGCCTCGTGGTTCCACGATAGGCTGGTTATAGGAAGCTTGAGTTCACCGTTGAGCGCCCAGCACGCGTTTTTCCGGACGATGGGATGTTCGTCAGCCGGCAACGCGCGAAGTTGCGGAGCGGGCGCGGCCACCTCGTTCGGGGCGGTCGTCCATCGTGGCGGTGGTGTCCTCGTCGAGGCCTGGGGCGGCAAGCAGGAGACGAATTGATAACTCGGTACCGGTGGTCCAGTTAGCGGCCACTCGGAAACCGCAGTGATATAAGCAACACAGACGTCAGCGTTATCAGTACCGGCTATGGCGGAAAACACGAGTGGAGACACGGTTGGGTCGGCAGTTCCCTGGTACTCCGTCGTGTTCTACGTCATCGTCTCGAGCTCGTTAATCGGTGTCATGGGTGTTTCACTAATCAGCCCACTCCTCCCAGAGCTACGCGCAGTCTTCGGTGTCTCAGACGCAGTGGTCGGGCTCTTCGTTACCGCCTATTCTATCCCCGGAATATTCATTACCCCCTTCATCGGATACGCAGCCGACCGAATCGGTCGTAAGTGGGTGCTGGTCCCACTACTCTTTACCTTCGGCATCGCGGGCGCCGGAATCGCGTTTACGACGAACCTTCTCGTTGCCCTGGGACTGCGATTCCTCCAGGGCATCGGGGCCACCGCGCTCGTGATGCTCGCGGTCACTCTGATCGGTGATATCTACGATGGGAATCGTCGCGATACCCTCGTCGGAATAAACGGTAGTATGATCGGTGTCGGGGCGGCCTTCTATCCACTGCTCGGCGGCACACTCGCGACGATACGGTGGAGCGTCCCGTTTCTCTTTTTCGGGGTAGCGATTCCGATCGGAGTTCTCGCAGTGGTGACGTTGGACGAGTCGACTGGTGCGTCAGACGTCCAGCTCTCCACGTACGTCACCCGAATCTATGCGGTGATTCTGTCGCCAGAAGCACTCGCACTTTTCGCTGCGATGTTCTTCGCGGTGTTCGTTTACTATGGCGCCGTGGTGACGGCGTTGCCGCTGCTGTTGAGTGACGAGTTCGGACTGACCGCTTCGACCATCGGATTGATACTGGCCGTCGCAGCGCTGGCGAATGCCGTCACGTCGTCGCTGTATGGGCGGATTTCACAGCGACGGACCGCTCCGCAGTTGATCTCGCTGGGATTCGTCGCCTTCGGCTCGGGCCTGCTTCTCATCTGGCGATCCGCTACGACATGGTCGATTGCTATCGCCTTAATCGCCTTCGGAATCGGGATCGGGCTCGCGCTGCCGTCCGTCGATATGAAAGTGATTACGCTCGTCTCGGCGGACCTGCGAGCCGGGATGATGGGGGTGCGAACCAGTATGCTCCGTCTCGGACAGACGGTCGGTGCGGTCGGCTTCACGTTCGTCGCCGAGACGTTCTTCGTGAGCACCGTCGAGGGGTACCGGGCGCTGATGCTCGTTGCTGGAATACTCGTAACGGCTACAGGCGGTCTTCTCTACGTCTTATTTCGCAATTAAGCGCCATCTCCACCCCGATGTGCTCCGTTCCTTCCCACCGTCACCGACCGGTTTCTAGCCGGGCCCCCGATCTCGTCCGGGAGCCCCTGTGTTTCGACGGTTCGTTGCGCACGGTCGACGCCGTACTCGACACGCAGACGACCGCACCCCACGGCGTCTCCGAGGGACACGATTTCGCCGGCAGTCCGGAGATTCACGAGGCCCGCCGCCGGTGCGACGCGGTTGGCGTGCGTCTCTGGGATGAGCCCGATCCTCGGAGCCACCGACCAGTCGGACCAGGCACAAATGGCCGCCAGGCAGTCGATTCCAACCGAGTGACGTCGAGAGTACGATGGTAGTGATTGGGGTCGTCATCGGCAGTCGTAACACATGATCACGCGGTGGTCGGGTCGTCGCCAACGAGCGGAGCGCCGCCTCACAGTTGAGGGGTTCCACCCAGCGGTCGGGGAGGCTGTCGACGCCGAACCGAGCGCCGGCAACCGCGCCCGTCACTGCACCCACGGTGTCGGTATCGTCGCCTATATTCACCGCAGCGACGATGGCCGCTTCAGCGGAATCCACGATGAGCGACGACCGTGACTCGGTTTTGAGAGCGGCGTGACCACACGAGTCGTGCGGGCGACTCTCGGTTTCGGTCTGTGTCCGAGGAAACCGACCGGCCAACCGCGGGCACTCAGTCGGTGGTCGACGCACCCTCGAACCGACTGGCTGGCAGGAGAAGGTCGTTGACACCGGGGAGGTACTTGACGTTGAAGACGATTTTCGCGTCGCCGTCGACGGGGGAACTGATACAGGAGAGGCGGATGCCCCGGTCGAGCATCTCCTGTGGGAGGATGTGGTTGGTCGGCGTCGGCATCTCGCCCTGGATGACGGCCACGGCACAGTTCGTACAGGCACCGCCACGGCAGGCGAAGGGCCAGGCGTGGCCCGCTTCCTCGGCGGCCTCCAGCAACGACTGATTGGGCTGGACGTGTAGCTCACCGTAATCTTCCTCGTCGAGGGACTGACCGGCGGCTTTCTCGAAGAGAGCCTCGTCGGTGAGTTCCCAGCCGTGGTCGCCGAGTACCTCGTAGTCGAGGTATTCGACACGGGCGCCCGCCGGTTCTGAGGACTCGCTCTCGGCCTCCGAGTCCGGCCGACCGGGCTGCTGGGGAACGGGGTCGGACTGGTCGTCGGGCTCCCATCCGTTCTCGATTCTCTCGTAGGCGTTCTTGACGCGCCGGAATTCGCGAGCGGACCCACCACGGTCGGGGTGTGCTTCTTTGACCCGCCGACGGTAGGCGTCGCGAATCGCGGCGTCGTCCGCGTCGGGTTCAATCCCGAGAACGTCGAATGGGGAGTCCACACTGATGCTACGGCTCTATCGTATAAATCCCCTCCTTCCGCAACAAGTTATTCCGGGTGGGGGACGTGGACATGTGTCACGGCTCCGAGAGCGGCGGCGCGTCGGGCGACCGGAATCCACAACGAATAGGTGTAGCGCCGAGCGTGACTCGCACATGAGCGACACCGAAGACAGCGAGTTCGCAGCGGAACTGGAAACCGCGTTCGTCGACGAGTTCGGGGCCGACGAGGAGACGGCGGCGGTCGCCGCAGAGAAGGCCACAGCCTTCCGCGAGGAGTACCGCGAGGACCTCACGGTCGCGGCGGTGATCGACCGGGTGGCCGACGACAGCTACGACGCCTTCGAGCATCGGTTCGACTACACGGTCGGCACCCTCGCAGCGGCCGTCGAGGACTGCACCGACTCGCGGCAGTTCCGGATCGCCGGCTTCGGCGACCTGGCGGCCGACCCCGAACAGGGAGCCTGATGGAACGCCGCCGGCCGCTCAGAGCGGCCAGGACTCGCCGTCGTGGGCCTGGAGTCGGTCGCGCGTCTCGTCCGGGAGCGAATAACGACCGTCGTCTCTCTCGACGTCGCCCTCACGGGTCAGGTGGTCGAGATGAGCCGAGGCTTCGCCGGGTCCGTGGAGAATGTGGATGCCGTCCAGTTCACCGAACAGGTCGGCGCTGACCGCCCAGGCGTCGGCCGGGCCGAGGTCGTCGAGCGCCTGCAGGACGCGGTGAGCCCGTTCCTCGTGGTGGTGAATGATCTCCTCGGCGCGAGCCGTAGGGTCGTCGATGGGGTCGCGGTGGCCGGGCCAGGCGCGGTCGAATTCGGCGTCGGCGACCCGGGTGAGGGTGTCGAGATAGCGCTGGAGCGGACGGCCGACGCGCACGTCGGCGCCACCGACGTTCGGTGTGTACACCGGCAGGAGCGCGTCGCCGGTGAGGACGTCGTTTCGCTCGGGCAGGGCAAACGAGGACAGTCCGGCAGTGTGGCCGGGCGTGTACACGACTTCCAGTGTCACCTCGCCGAGGTCGAAGCGGTCGCCGTCCGCAAACGTCTCTACTTCGGCCCCGGCGGTGTGGTGGTCGACGCCGGCCTGCATGTACGTCTCCAGTACCTCCTGTTCGTCCTCGGGCATCCCCCACGCCTCGAACGCCGCGCGCTGACGGGTTTCGAGGTCGTCCCAGGCGTCGTCGTCGCCCGCGATCAGTGCCGCGTCCTCGGCGTGGGCGTGGACCGTCGCGCCGCTCTCGTCCTGTATCTCGGCGGCGAGACCGGCGTGGTCGGCGTGATAGTGTGTGAGAAAGATTGCGTCGATGTCGGCGAATTCGACGCCGTGTTCGGCCAGTCCGTCCGCGAGTTGCTCGCGGGTGTCGGCGGTGGCGATACCCGTATCGACCAGTGCTGTCTCCGCGCCAGTGAACAGGTAGGCGTCGTTCTCGCCCTCGAAGTACGTGTTTCCGAGCGTGATCCGATGCATACGATAGCGGATACTCTCGACGGGCGCGGACTTAAACCCGGCGAGAATCTTAACGCCGTTTCGGCTCCCCGGAACTTATTTTTCCAGTGGTAACGAACAGCCGGTATGTCGTTCCGGCTGACAGCGGAGCAAGGCACCATCCGGGAAGCGGTCAGGGAGTTCGGCGAAGCCGAGATTCGCCCGGTCGCAGGCGAGTACGAGGCCGACGAGCGGTATCCGAACGGCCTGCTCGAAGCGGCCGCCGAGTTGGACCTCGTCGCACCGAACGTCCCCGAGGAGTACGGAGGTGCGGGGATGGACCCCATCAGCGAACTCCTCGTGACCGAAGAGCTGTGGCGGGCCGACCCCGGCATCGGTGGGTCAATTTCGGCCGCACGATTCGGGACGGAGATGTTGCTGGAGTACGGGGACGACTGGATGAAAGAGGAGTGGCTCCCGCGGATTACGGCCGGCGAGACACCCATCTGTATGGGCATTTCCGAGCCGGCACACGGGAGCAACGTCGCGGGGATGGAGACCGCGGCCGAGCGCGACGGTGACGAGTGGGTCGTCAACGGAGGGAAGATGTGGATCACGAACGGCACGGTCGCCGACGTGGCCATCGTTATGGCCCGTACCGGCGAGGGCCACGGCGGCATTACAGCACTCCTGACCCCGACTGACGTGGACGGCTACGAAGCCGCCTGTATCGACAACAAGCTCGGCATCCGCGCACAGGACACCGCCGAGATCGTATTGAACGACCTCCGGATTCCCGAGCGGAACGTCGTCGGCGAGGTCGGCCAGGGCTTCTACCAGCTCATGGAGTTTTTCGCCCCGGCCCGGGCGGACGTGGCCGCGCAGGCCGTCGGTGTCGCACAGGCGGCGCTGGACGCCGCACTCGACTACGCGAGCGAGCGCGAGCAGTTCGGTCAGTCTATCGACGAGTTCCAGGCCATCGAGCACAAGCTCGCCGAGATGGCGACCGACATCGAGGCCAGCCGGTCGCTGGCATATCGCGCGGGCGCGGCCATCGAGTCCGGTAACGACCATCTGGCGACGAAACTTGCGAGCATGTCGAAACTGTTCGCCTCCGAGCGGGCGGTCGACGTGACCGACGAGGCGATTCAGGTCCACGGCGGCGCGGGCTACGTCACCGATCACCCGGTCGAGCGGTTCTACCGGGACGCACGTATCACCAAGATCTACGACGGGACCAGCGAGATCCAGAAGAACATCATCGCGGATCATCTCTAGGGATGTCCGAGACACGCTACACACACGACGAGTGGTCCAGTGAGCAAAGCGACGCGACCGTTACCGTCGATGGCCACGACCTGTCGGTGGCCTTCTTCGACAGTGAGGGACACGGTCCCTCTGAGAGCCGGACGGGGTCCGACCAACCGGCCGACGAGGGCGAGAGCGAGGTCGACACCGCGAACGACGACCCACCCATCGTCTTCCTACACGGGATTCCGACGTGGTCGTACCTCTGGCGGGACGTGGCTCCCGCCGTCGCCGAGGCGACCGACCGCCGGGTAATCGTTCCGGACATGCTCGGCTACGGGAACTCGGCGATGCACGACGGGTTCGACCGGTCGGTCCGTGCCCAGGAGCTGATGCTGGAGGAGTTGCTCGACGAACTCGAGATCGACGAGTTCGCCGCGGTCGCCCACGACATCGGCGGCGGCGCGGCGGTCCGGTACGCCGCACATCAGCCCGGCGACGTGACCGATCTGGTGATGGCCAACGCCGTCTGTTACGACTCCTGGCCGGTCGAGTTCATCTCGAATTTGGGCCTGCCCGACACCGCCGAGCAGGACCCCGAGGAGTTCCAGGCGATGCTCGAAGGGGCGTTCAGACAGGGGCTCTACGGTGAGGAAGTCGACGAGACCTTCGTCGAGGGAATCGCCGCGCCCTGGGCTGACGAGCGCGGGCAGATGTCGCTGTGCCGAAACGCAGTCGCGACGAACACCAGCCACACCACCGAGATAAACTACGACGATATCGAGGCCGACCTGCTCTGTCTCTGGGGTGCAGAGGACGTGATGCAGCCCCTGGAGTACGGGAGACGGCTGGCCGAAGACGTCGGCGGCGACGTGATCGAACTCGACGCCTACCACTGGGTCGTCGAGGATCGCCCCGAGCGGTTCGCCGAAGCCGTGTCGCAGTTTGTGTCCGAGTGAAAAGCGTAAAATGAACCTACAAACCACCACACAGGCGATGGAGGGAGACGCGTGAGCGGAGAACAAACGGCACCGGACTGGGAGTTCAAGGAACGGGACGTACTGATACTACGTGAGCTATCGCGGGACCCACAGTTGTCCTCGCGTGACCTGGCCAGAATCCTCGAAACCGAACACGACATCGAGGTGTCTCACGTGACCGTTAGCGAGTCGATCCGCGGGATGCGCGAGGAAGGCGTCTTCCGCGAGGCGATCATCCCCAACGAGGAGTACTTCATCTTCGGGATGTTCGAGTTCAAGATCAACCCGGAGCAGTTTGAAGACGAGTGGCGCGAGGCCATGGAGTACATCCGGGACTCGCCGAACACGCTGATGTACTTCCTCTCGGACGGCGAGTACCAGTGGAAGTCGGTGATGATGTTTCCCGACCGCCAGGCCGAGTCGAAGTGGATCCACGAGTTCTATAAGAACTACGGCGGGGTCGTGCACAACATCCGTAACTCCGTCGTCCACAACGTCCTCAAATTCAGGACCGACCCGCAGATCCTGGAGACGCTCCACGAGGACGATTGACATCCCCCCGTCCCGAGGGGCGAGGATTCCCGACCGCCGTTGGGATATTGTGGTTTACAGGCTGTCGAGGCGAATGCCACGGGGCTTGCCCCTGTGGATGAATCCGACTGCTGCCAATCAAATCAGTATATTTCTCCCCGGTAACTCAACAGCCGTGACGGAGAAACAGGTGGCTTAGAGTCCAAAAACACGGACAGTCAGACTACGTTCCGTCGCTATCAAGTAGGTTGGGGAGACGCCGAATTGACGCCTGCGGAGACTGGAACCGCTGTGGAAACGTCTCACCGAGAGACGGTTTCTGCAAGTTCTGTCAGAGAAACAGGAAGCCTCGGGGCTTGACACCGAGGCACTTCACGATACTACCTGTTCTTGTGGGGCTACTCTCCCGGTCGATTTACCGAACAGGCGTACCGATGGCTGTGCCAAACAGCCATTACTCCTATCCTGTGACAGACTCGGAGTTACCGTCGCTCGCATATTCTCCGCGGCATTCAGGTCACTGTTGGCGACTAACTCACAGTTCTCACACACGTACAATCCACGCTCAACACGGTTTGAATCTGCCCCTGTCCCACACTCACAACACGTTTCGAGGTTTTCAACTTCCCCTCGGAAACGCGTTCTACGTCGATACCGCGTTCCGCTGTTTTGTATTCAATGTGGCTTAGAAGCGTTTCAAACGCCCAATCGTGTAGCCGTTTGCTACCGTGGCGTCCCCAGTCAGAGTCATCGCGAATTTGCTTCGGGTGGCCGACGGCTATCGTGCCGACACTCCGGGTAACACACTGCTCAACAATATCTTTTGAGAGGGTATACAGGAAGTGGTCTTGCCGACGAGAGTTCTTCTGTCGGAGCTGTTGTGCTTCCTGGCTTGGGCCACTCTCACCTCCCGTAGCGTACTCCTCGTGACGGAAGTAGTGAGCATCTTCTTTCAAATCGTTGCCGGGGTACAACAGTGTCTCGTCACCGACAGAGACGGCCGCTGTATTGCAGATTCCAAGATCGATACCAGCAGTTTTCTCTCCGGGTGTTTCGGGCGTTTCAATCTACATCTCGCGGACAAAATGCAGTTCCCATTTCTCACCAGTCTAGACCGCTCGAACAGTTTGGACGGATTCAATATCAGCAAGTGTTTGCTCGTCTGCCTGAACCGTGAACTCACAGAGGATGTAGTCTGCGGCGTACCGAGACTCCTTCATATTCGTTCCCTTTGAAAGACGAACGCGGTCGTACTCGGTATCCAAATTAAATCCCTTGTTCTTCCATGTCACCGTTGAGCGTGGGTGTTCGTCGCCGCTTTTAGGATAGCCGGGCGGGTTCGCGTTAGAACCGTTTTGTTCGTACCACGAGATGAACGCTTCACCGAGTTCTTGGAGCACTCGTTGACTGGACTGTGAGTGCAAGTCCGCATAGCGGTCGTGATTCTTGAGGTACGAACAGATTTCATCGGCGTCTGGAGTATGGCCGATACATCCCAAACACGGGATATCGTCCATCGACCGATGTTCCACAGTTTGCTGGCGGCGAAGCCATGCGAATCGAGATCATCGTGGACCTGCGAGTGATTGGTGAGACTCGCTTTCAGTGTCCGAGTGATGGCCTGATTCGACACACGTAAGCATATTACATACATAATTATTCGTATTAATACCCGTGGTGGAATATCCAGCCGTAGCTGCGAGTGTGGTTTGACGCCAAGTTGTCAGATTCAACCCCGCCCTAAATGGCGAGGCTTTCTCCTCGTTCTTCCGTAAAAACGCGCCGTCCGCTCTTCCGCGTCAGGTCACCAGCGAGAGCATCTCACAGGACAGCACCGTGTCGTCGTCCTGTGTGACCACGGCGATGTCGTACCGGACGACGCCGGTCGCGACGGGGTGCTCTCGGGGTTCTTTCTCGAGCACCTCGATTTCGACGTGAATCGTGTCGCCGATGAGCGTCGGCCCGACGAACCGCACCTCGTCGATGCCGTAGAACGCGACGACGGCGTCACGCTCTTTTTGAGACCGGGACTGCCAGAGCAGGCCCGTCGCTATCGAGAACACCAGCATTCCGTGGGCGATCCGCTCGCCGAAGGCCGAGTCGGCCATCGACTCGGCGTCGGTGTGCAGGTGGTTGAAGTCGCCGCTGACGCCGGCGAAGTTGACCACGTCCGTCTCCGTGACCGTCCGGGCCTGGGTCTCGCGCTGTTCGCCGATCTCGACCGTCTCGAAGTAGCTCTCTGTCATAGTGAACTGTCCGTAAAGAGTCGGTAGGTCGTCGCGCCGATGGCGACGACCTTGCGTTCGCCGTCGTCCGTCTCGCCGGTGACGGTGACCCGGGTGACGCCGGTCGAGGTACCCGAGCGGATGACTTCCGCCTCGACCTCGATATCGGAGGTCGCCGGCCGAACGTACTTCACGTCCAGGTCCGTCGTCGCCAGCGTCGTCTCCATCGGATCGTCCATGGTCGTCCGGAGCGCGAACGCACTGCAGGTGTCGATCAGCGTGGCGGTCACGCCGCCATGAATCGTGCCCGTCACCCAGTTTGCGAGTTTCTCCTGGTAGGGCAGATGCATGACCGCACGGCCCACCTCCAGGTCCGCGACCGTGATGTTCAGCCACGAGAGATAGCCGTGGTTTTCGAGGACGTACGCGGCCACCTCCGCGCTGGGAGCGTCCGGATCGATGTCGACCGGGGTCGACCGGCTCTCGTCGTCCTCGTCCATCTATTTGCCCTCGAACTCGGGGTCGCGGTCCTCGGCGAACGCCGAGGTGCCCTCGAGGACGTCCTCGGTGCTCATCAGGAGGCCGAAGCTCTGACTCTCCATCGTCAGTGCGGCTTCGAGGCTCGCGTCTTCGCCGCGGTTCATAATCTTCTTCGCGTAGTCCAGCGCGACGGGCGGGCCCTCGACGATGTCGTCGACGAACTCCGCACAGACGTCGTCGAACTCCTCGGGGTCGACGGCTCGGTTGATCAGCCCCCAGTTTTCGGCCTTCTCGGCGGAGATGCGCTCGCCGCGGAAGACGAGTTCTTTCGCACGCGCCTCGCCGATCATCCGCATCGTGCGCTGGGTGCCACCGCCGCCGGGGAGCAGTCCGAGGTTGATTTCGGGGAAGCCGAACTGCGAGTCCTCGGTCGCGATCCGGAGGTCACAGGCCAGCGCGAGTTCGTGACCGCCACCCAGACAGAAGCCATCGATCTTGGCGATTGTGGGCCTGGGGAAGTCGTTCACCGTCTCGAACATCGAGGTTATCGTACCGCCTTCCCAGGGTTCGGTGCTGGCGAAGCCACCGATGTCCGCGCCGGCACAGAACGCGCGGTCGCCCGCACCCTCGAACGTAACACAGCGAACTGTCTCCAGATCGGCGTTGTTCAGGACGTGCTCGATCTCGTCCATCAGGTCCTCGTTGAGCGCGTTCATCCGCTCGGGGCGGTCGAGTTCGACGGCCAGCACCTCGCCCGCCTCGAGGACGTTCAGCGTGCGGTACTCACGGTCGCCGCCCGACTCGCCGTACTCGTAGAAGCCGCGGTTGGCGTCCTCACCGGTGTGGCCGTCGGTGACGAGTTCGACCAGATAGTCTGCGGGCCGGTACCGCTCGGCCTCGGTCTGCTCGTGTAGCGTCTCCAGTTTGTCCAGCACCGCGTCCAGTCCGAGTTTGTCCGCGCGGCGACAGGGGCCCTCGGGGAAGCCGGCACCCAGGCGCATTCCGGTGTCGATGGCGTCGGGCGTGGCGACGTCCGACCCGATGAGTTTGGCGGCCTCGTTGACCATCCGGGCCTCGATACGGAGCCAGTCGAACTCCTCCGACGCGTCTTCGTGGCCGTAATCGGCCCCGTCACCGTCCTCGTAGTCGTAGTAACCCTTGCCGGTCTTCTGGCCGAGTTCCTCGGCCTCGACTTTCTCCTCGACGATTGGCGGAACCGGCTTGCCCGCCTCCTTCCGGACGTGGTAGCCGATGTCGATACCGGTCAGATCGCCCAGCTCGAATGGGCCCATCGGATAGCCGCGCTCGTGGACCATCGTGGCGTCGACCTCGCGGACGGTGGCTTCGTCGGCACTGACCATCCAGCCGGCCTCGTCGCCGAACGGACCCAGCACCGAGTTGACGACGAAACCGTTCACGTCTTTCCGGACGTAGATCGGCGTCTTGCCGATAGACTCGACGAACTCGTAGGCCGTTTCGGCAGTCTCGTCTGTCGTCTGCTCGCCGTAGATGACCTCGACGAGGTCCATCTTGACTGGCGGATTGAAAAAGTGCATTCCGACGACCGCGTCGGGTTTGTCGGTGGCCGTCGCGATTTCCGTGATCGACAGCGAAGAGGTGTTCGACGCGAGAACGGTGTCCGCCGGCGTGAACTCAGTGAGGTCGCCGTAGATTTCCTTCTTGAGGTCCATCTGCTCGGGCGCGGCCTCGATCACGAGGTCTACGTCCTCGACGGCGGCTTCCAGGTCGACCGCGGTCTCGATCCGGCTCATCACGTCTTCGGGTTCCTCGTCGACGATGCCCTTCTCGGCGAGCTTCTCGAGGCTCCACTCGATATCCTCGTAACCTTCGTCGACGATCTCCCGTTCGATATCCCGCATCACGACGTCGTAGCCGGCGATGGCGACGACCTCTGTGATACCGTGACCCATGCTCCCGGCGCCGAGTACCGCGACGCGCTCGATGTCGTCAACTGACATGCGGGGTAGCTGTACCCCCACCGGTATAACTCCACCGGAGCAGTGGAACGCTGTAAACCCTGTTTCGATGTATCTTGTCAGTTGTAAACCAGAGAGGGGTGAGCAGGTGGTTCGTGTTAAGACCTGCCTGGTACACCGGATACAGGTCGCAACCCGTCGTGAATTTCCAACTTTTTACATGTATGTTTTTCGTCTTCCATCGGAAGGGATTGTTACCAGGCTCTCGTGGAGCGTTAATAATACGAACACAGAATTCGGAAGCGTTCCGGTCGTCGAGAGGTGGTCCGGGTGGTCGTGATCGACGGACACGGCGGCTACGTCCCGCTGTATCGCGTCGACAGAAGCGAAGTGGCCGCCCAGCAGGGCGGTCGGGGCCGTGGCGAGAGCGCCGTGCCGGCCCGCGACGAGAACCATATCACGATGGCCTGTGAGGCGGCCGGCAACGCTCTCACCCGTGCCAGCGTGGCTGGTGACGACCTCGGTGCAGTTCTCACCGCGAGCGTGAGCGGTCCCTTCGCCGAACACGGGGTCGCGCCACACGCCGCCTACCGCCTCGGCGCTACCGGAGCCGTTCGGACGACCGACCTGTGCGGGAGTCGGCGTCGACGTCCTCCCCGCTGACCCGAGTCCGACGACGTGGCCGAAGCCGGTGCTGGCGCGGGTGCGGTCGTCCTCCGCTCCGAAGCCGACAGTCCCGCCGCTGAACTCCTCGGCACAGCACACGAGACGACCGGGTTCGTCGAACACCACCGCCGCCACGGCGAACCCGGAGAGAGCGGCGACTCCAAGTTCGAGAGCCGACACGGTGTCGAGGATGCCGTCCCAGCGGCCACGGAGCGGGCGCTCGACGGGACGGAACCGGCGAACGCCGCGGCCGTGGCACCCAGCGGCCGACTCGCCGGGGCCGCCGCCGACGCGGCCGCCGCGTTGCTCGACTTGGCGCGCCTGCCGGAGACCGCAGACGCCGGCGAGACGGTGCTACTCGTCGCCTACGGCGCTGGCGGTGCCGGTGCAGTCGCTCTGCAGACGGGTGATGGCGTCGGGACGGCCGGTGCCAAGTCGGTCGCCACGTATCTCGACGCCAGCGAGGAGACCAGTTATGCCAAACACCAGGAGTGCCGCGAGTCCGTCGAGTACGAGGGGGTGAAGACCACATGAGCAGGCCACGATACGAACGAAGCAAACACCGGAATCGACACTCGGCCGGCTTCGGGTGCCAGGCCTGCGGCTGGGTGTCGCTCCCGGAGGAGAAACGCACCTGCAAACGGTGTGGGGACGGCCCAGCCGAGATAGCGAAGATGCAACTGCAGGAACACGGCGAGATTCAAACGTTCGTCGTCCAGCAGTACCTCCCCGAGGACATCGAGACGCCGCAACCCGTGGCCGTCGTCGACCTGCCACAGGTCGGTGACGGCGAACCGGTTCGGGCATACGGCCTGTTGGCCGAGATCGATGTGGGTACCGAGGTGGTCGCCCGCTTCCGTGAACTGTTCAGCGACGGCGAGCGGCCGATCAACTCGTTCAAATTCAGCGTTCCCCGGAACGAGAAAACACGAGTCAGCCCAGAGCGAAACACTGGTTTGGCCACACTCGACACCGGCGGTGGCTCGCGTGACGGACCCACACGTCGTCGGCGCAGGGATAATCGACTTCGGCGAACTGTACGAGCAGTCCTTCGACGACCTGCTCGAATCGGTGTCCCTCTCGCCAATCGAAGGCGTCGACAAGGGCGTCGACCCGGGCGACATCAACGCTGCCTGGTACGGCACCATCGACATCGCCAGCGAGGGGGCGTCGGGGTCGGCCGTCGCTCATGCTACCGGTCTGTTCGAGCGGCCGATCACCCGAATCGAGAACGTCTGTGCGACCGGGAGCGACGCCTTCCGGAACGCCGTTCAGGCCGTCAAAGCGGGTGACGTCGAGGTCGCGCTGGTCATCGGCACCGAGAAGATGACCGACTCCACCGAAGGGGTAATGTGGCTTACGCGCTTCCTCCCACCCCTGGAGGGGTGGGCTTCCGCGCTGTTACCGCTGTGAACTACCCAACCCTACTCAGCCGCTGACGCGGCTTCCTTGAGGGTGGGGCTTCCTGTTTCTATGACGCGCTTTACATCTAATTTCCCGGCGACCCGGCAGGCCTCCACGCAGGCCTACGAACGCGCCGGACTCGGCCCCGACGGCATCGACGTGGCCGAGGTCCACGACTGTTTCTCGATTACGGAACTAATCACCTACGAGGACCTGGGGTTCTGTGACGAGGGAGCGGGCGGCCAGTTCCTCGACGACGGTCACCCCCATCTCGACGGCGACAAGTCCGTCGACCCTTCTGGCGGCCTGCTGTCGAAGGACCATCCCATCGGGGCGACCGGCGGAGCCCAAATCGCCGAGATATTCGAACAGCTCCGGCGTGAGGCCGGCGACGTGCAGGTGGACGGGCCGGAGGTCGGACTCCAGCACGACATCGGCATCGGTCGCAACGCGACCGGCGCAGTGTCCTGCGTGAACGTTCTGGAGCGACCCTGAGACCGCCGCCGTCTCAGCCGTCCGACTGCAGGCGTGTGGGCACCGTCGGAACCGTCTCGTTGTACCCGGAGAACCACGTTACCATCGTTGCGCGCCCGATTTCACCACGGTTCCGGAATTTGAGCGTCATCTCGACCCGCTGGATGCGGTGGGTGGTCCGGTTCAGGAAGACGTCGTAGGAGCGGTCAAGTACCGTCACCGGCGCGGCCCGGTCGATACCGTTGCCGGGTTGTTCGACCAGAATCGCCGCGAGCGTGTTGTTTCTCGGCGCCAGTTCGAGGTGGTAGGTCGGTTGCCCGTCTGTCCGTGCGCGCTGGAAGTCGGCCACCTGTGAGTCGTTCAGCAACGCCATCTGTTCGCGCGCAGGGTCGTTCCTCCCGTCGAAACCGCCGGGAACCGTCTGCCAGCCGTCACTGGTGTTGCGGTAGGCCTGGCCACCGACGCGGTGGGTGGTGTCGTTGCCGTCGGTACTGTAGACGCTCGTGGCCACCGTGGATCGGTTGACCAGCGTCGTCTCGTTGGTGAACGTGCGGTTGGCTCCGGTCGACACGTCCAGGTTCGTGACCGTCCGATAGCTATCGACCGATCCCATCGCGTCGATCGCGTCTGACTGCAGCGAAACCGCCTGCCCACCGACCGACGTGGCCCCTGTTATGGGGACGAGGCCGGCACCGCTAACGAGGACGACAAACGTCAGCGCGGCTATCAGTGTCGCGTGGTGGAGGGACGCCATGTCGTTCGGTACAACCGCTCCCGGGATTCATCAAGCCATTGGTCCTCGGACAGACCGGCCGGGTCAGGGCGCTCTCGGCGGCCAGGCGTGTAACTCGATACCTGTATCGTCCGTGCGGGCCGCAGTCACCGGCTTAGAGTTTGCTCTCGGCGTCCTCGGCGAGTTCCTTCATCCGTTTGCCGATACGGCCGGCGTCGGAGAACTCGTCTTCACTCATGGCGGTGGCCAGCGCGTTCCCGAGGACGAAAACGGCGTGTTTGTGTTCGCTCTTGGATTTGTGCACGTCGTTTGGCGTCACGTCGAGTTCTTCGTACGGGTCGAACAGTCCCGAGTTTACATCCTCCAGACTCGAAAAGTAGTCTTTGATCTGCACCATGTGGTCGTGCAGTTCAAGCAGTTCGTCTTTGTGCATCTCTACGACGATATACGCAAATGCGCCGTTTAAGGGTTTTCGACAACTCACGTCACAGGCTCACATAGCTGTGTCGGTACGGACCGGACGAACGTGGCGACTACTTTCGACCGACGGCGACGTAACCCAGTCTGTGGGTGGGCACCGGCGTCTGGCGGTCGGCGGACTGTCAGAAGACGTACTCGTCGTCGTGGCCCATCATCCCGTCGTCTTCGAATCCAGCCTCGTCGTCTTCGTCGACCGGACCGCTGGTCTTGTACGCCTTGATACCGGTCGAGAGGAGGTCTTCGATGGCTTCTTCGCGGTTTAGGAACTCCCCCTTCTCGACGAGCTGGGCGATTCGCATCTCGAGGTGCTCGGGGATTGTTATCTCTGCCTTCGACATTTGGACAGTGAAAGTTTCGACTGAGGGGTACTTAACTCTGACGGGGATTCTTCGGTTCGAGTAAAATTCTTTATCAGCAATCGCAAACTAGACTTTCCAGATACGAGTACTATATTTCCGGATTCCATCACTCGGGTTCCGCTATCGGCAAGCAGTCCCACAGACGACAGGTCCGTCCAAAGTCGGCACGCATAGGTGGCTGTAACCCGTTCGTTCGACCGTACCCGTGACCGACGTTACGGACCTCTACGAGGAGTTCGGCGACGAGCGGCTGCCGCCCGGCCAGCACGAGACGAGCGACTTCCCAGTCCTCTCGAAGGGAAACACGCCGGCGTGGGACCCCGAAACGTGGACCTTCCGGGTCAGCGGAGCCGTCGACGAAGAACTGGAACTGTCGTGGGCGGAGTTCACCGCGCTCCCCAGCGTCACCCAGCGACAGGACTTCCACTGCGTCACCGGCTGGAGTCGGTTTGACTGCGAGTTCACCGGCGTCTCGTTCCCCGAACTGGCCGAGCGCGCCGGCGTTCACGACGACGCCTGTCACGTGATGTTTACCGCGCTCGACGACTACACGACGGACCTGCCACTCGAAGCCTGTATGCGCGAGGAGGTACTGTTCACCTACGGGTTCGACGGGGAGGACCTCCCCGCCGACCACGGCGGCCCCCTTCGGGTCGTGACGCCGCACAAGTACGCGTACAAGGGCGCAAAGTGGGTGTGTGGTGTCGAGTTCCTGACCGAACCGGAGCGCGGGTTCTGGGAACAGCGGGGCTACTCTGTGACGGCCGACCCGTGGGCGGAAGACCGGTACAGCTGATTGGCAGGCGACGTGTCCGGTGAAAACGGGCAATTTCTACCGCGCCGGAAGGACAGTCTCAAGAGGGACCGACCCTGAGAATCAGTGGAATGGAACCGGCCCAACGCGAGGAGAGAGTGGGTCCACGCGCGGGTGCGGTGCTTGTCAGTCGTACCTGCGAGGTACCGGACGTGTCCTACCGGGCGTTCCTGGCGAGCCATCCGACCCCGCGGCTCCACTGGGCCGCGCCGGATGGTCTCGAGATGGTCGGTAGCGGTGCCGCAGTGACACTGACCGCTCGTGGACCGGACCGGTTCACTCGACTCCGCGAAGCGGCTGCGGCGGTCTTCGGCGACGTGGACCGCACTGGGCCGACGGAGACGCGACCGCGATTCCTCGGAGGGCTGGCGTTCAACGAGAACCACGACCCAGCGCCGCCCTGGACCGGGTTCCCGGCGGCGGCGTTTTTGCTCCCCGAGACGCAGCTAACGCGGGCGGACGGCACCACCTGGCTGACCGTCAGGGACTACGGACAGAACGTGTCCCCCGACGACGTGGCCGCCAGACTGGAGCGCACCCGAGAGAATCTAGAGATACTTCCCTCGATGTGTCCGAGCGGCGGTCCGCCGGGCGTCGAGCACACCGAGGTCACGCCCACGAAAGTCCGGTGGACCACGCAGGTCGACGAGGCCATCGACCGAATCGCCGACGGTAATCTCCGGAAAGTCGTCCTCGCAACGGCGCTGTCGGTCGACCTCGCGGACGAACTCGACGTGCCGAACGTGCTCGAACGGCTCCGTCGAACCTACCCGAACTGCTACCGGTTCCTCGTCCAGCCGACCGACGAGGCCGCTTTCTTTGGCCCGCCGCCGGAACGGCTGGTGAAACTGGCCGACGGCCGGGTCCAGACCGAGGCGCTGGCCGGGTCGGTTCCGCGGGGCGAGACGCCGGAGGAAGACGCCGACCACGCACAGTCGCTACTCGAGAGCGAGAAGCTCCAGCACGAGCAGCGACTCGTCGTCGACGCGATTATGGACCAGTTGGCACCGCTGGGCGAGGTTTCGGAGGGCGAGCAGGACGTCCGAAAGCTCACGAACATCCAGCACCTCCAGACGCCGATCACGACGACGCTATCGGACGACGAACACGTCCTCACCATCGTCGAGGCGCTCCACCCGACGCCGGCCGTCGGTGGTCTCCCGCCGGAGCGTGCCTGGCAGGTCATCCGCGACACCGAGACCTTCGAGCGCGGCTGGTATGCCGCGCCAGTCGGCTGGTTCGACAGTGACGGGGACGGCGAGTTCGCCGTCGGCATCCGGTCGGGCGTCGCTGGTGGTCGAACGGCGACGCTATTCGCCGGCAGCGGCGTCGTCACCGATTCCGATCCCGACGAGGAGTGGGACGAGGTCGAGCACAAGTACCGCCCGATCCTCGACGAACTCGAACGCAGATGACCGCGCCCAACCGCAACACGCTGTGGGGCCGAGTCATCGCCGACGAACTCGCCGCGGCCGGCGTGTCGGGTGCCGTGCTGGCCCCGGGCAGTCGCTCGACGCCACTGACCGTCGCTATCGCCGACCACAGCGAGTTCGAGACGTTCTCCGTGCTCGACGAACGCTCGGCGGCGTTTTTCGCGCTGGGCCGGGCACGTAGGACCGGCGACCCCACCGCGGTCGTCTGTACCTCCGGGACCGCCGCTGCGAACTTTCACCCGGCAGTGATCGAAGCCAGCCAGTCGCGGGTCCCGCTCCTGCTGCTGACCGCCGACCGCCCGCCCGAACTCGCCGACAGCGGTGCCAACCAGACCGTCGACCAGGAGAAACTGTACGGGGATTCGGTCCGCTGGTACCGCAGCCTCCCGGAACCGGAGCCGACGGACCGGAAACTCCGCTCGCTTCGGACCACGATAGACCGGGCCGTCGGCGCGACGACTGCCACTCCAGCCGGTCCGGTCCATCTCAACTGCCCGTTCCGAAAGCCGCTCGAACCGGTCGACGTGGACGGCGATGTGCCCGGGGGCCTGGCCGACCGCGCTCCTCTCGCAGTCGAGGGCCGTGACGGTCCGTACGTCGAACGAACCGCGGGACGGCCGGAACTGACCGAGACGGAGGTCGACGACGTGGCAGCGGCTCTGCGGAACGGCGACCGCGGGCTGCTCGTCGCTGGACCGGCCGACGCACCCGGCCTCGGCCCGGAAGCGGTGGCCGACCTCGCTGCGGCGACGGGGTTCCCGGTCCTCGCCGACCCCCTCTCCGGGTTGCGATTCGGCGACCACCTCGACCGAGCAGGCGTGACCGTCTGTGGCGGGTACGACTCCTATCTCGACGGAGCAGGCGACTGGCCCGACCCGACGGTCGTGATGCGATTCGGCGCCTCCCCGACGTCGAAGGTCCTCCGGCAGTATCTTCGGGACCGGGCCGACCGGCAGTTCGTCGTCGACCCGGCCGGTGGCTGGCGGGAGGCCGAGTTCACCGCCACCGATCACCTGGTCGCGGACCCCTCGCGGTTGGCGCGGGCGCTGGCGGAACGATTCGACGACGGGGTGACCGACACGGGTGACAGCGGGTACCGCGAGCGATTTGCCAGTGCTGAGCGCGACTACTGGGACCTGGTCGACGACGCGCGCGCCGACGAACCCTTCGAGGGACAGGTGCTGGCGACGGTCACCGAACGCGTCCCAGACCCCGCGACACTCTTCGTCTCTAACAGTATGCCGGTCCGTGACCTGGACCGGTTCGGCCGGCCGCGGGCCACCGACTTGACGGTACTCGGCAACCGAGGCGCCAGCGGCATCGACGGGATCACGAGCACGGCGTTAGGTGCCGGGAGCGCGACCGGTGACCCGCTGGTGCTGGTCACCGGCGACCTCGCGTACTACCACGACACGAACGGTCTGCTCTCTCTGGCTCGCTGTGGCGTCGACGCGACCATCGTCCTCGTGAACAACGACGGCGGCGGTATCTTCCACATCCTCCCCATCGAGGACTTCGACCCGCCGTTTACCGAGCAGTTCCGAACACCCCACGGGTTGGACTTCGAACCGACCGCCGACCTCTACGGCCTGGCGTTCCAGCGTGTGCGACCCGACGAGTTCGCCGAGGCGTTCGAGGAGGCACAGGAGATGGACGGCACGCAGGTCGTCGAAGTGGTCTTCAACGCCGAGGCGAGCCACCGGACGCGGGAGGCGATACACCGGCGCGTGGTTGAGCAGGCCGAATCGGACCGTTGAGCGAGTGAGACGGGCAATCCAGTCCGTCCACGAAAGCCAGCGTTCAAGTACGACCCGGTTGGACAACCGGGTAATGCAACGACGCAACTTTCTCTCACGGACCGGGCTCGCAGCGGCAGGGCTCGCGGCGACGGCAGGGTGTATCGGTGACTCGTCGGACACAGGAACTGGGACGCTTACCATCGCGACCTACTCCTCGTTCACGGGGGAGGACACGGCGGGCAACTGGCTCAAGTCGGCGTTCGAGGAGGAGCGTTCGGACGCGACAATCGAGTTTCAGACGCCGGAGAACGGGGTCAACCGGTTCGTCCAACGCAAGTCCGAGGGCGCACAGGTCGACGCCGACCTGTTCGTCGGCCTGAACACCGGCGAACTCGTCCGGGCCGACGAGCAACTCGACGAGCGACTGTTCGCGACGGTCGAGGGCGACGTCGAGGGGGCTGACGCGGTGGACCCGTCGCTGTCGTTCGACCCGGATGGACGCGTCATCCCCTACGATACGGGGTTCATCAGTCTTGTCTACGACGAGGGCGAGGTCGACGGACCGGGGACGTTCGACGCGTTGCTGGAACCGGCCTACGAGGACGCGCTGATCGTCCAGAACGCCCAGCAGTCCGACCCCGGCCGGGCGTTCCTGCTGTGGACTATCGACGCGAAGGGGCCAGAGGGCTACCTCGATTACTGGGAGGGGTTGGCCGACAACGGCGTCCAGGTGCTCTCGGACTGGGAGCCGGCCTATCAGGCGTACACGGACGGGGAGGCCCCGATGGTCGTCTCGTACTCCACGGACCAGGTGTACTACAACGGCGAGGGCGTCGATATGTCGCGCCACCAGGTCGGGTTCCTGAACGACCAAGGCTACGCGAACCCCGAAGGAATGGCGCAGTTCGCCGACGCCGACGACCCCGAACTGGCCCGGGAGTTCATGTCGTTCGTCCTCTCCGAGGCGGCACAAAAGGAGATCGCAGTACGGAACGTGCAGTTCCCGGCGGTCGAGGGGGTCGAACCGGGTGGTGACTTCGGCGAGTTCGCGCTCAGACCGCCCGAGGCGGTAACGTTCGGCTACGACGAACTCGCCGGCGATGTCGACGGCTGGATCGAGGCGTGGGCGCGCCAAATTGCGGGCGGGTAACCATGGCCACCCGGGACGGCTGGTCGCTGTGGGTCGGCGTCGCCGCGACGGTCACGACACTCGTCGTCGTCTTCTACTACCCTGTGGCCAGCGTCTTCGCCGACGCGTTCAGCGTCGACGGACGGTTCGCACTCGCTCCGGTCCGCTCGGTGCTGGGCGACCCCTTCTACACGGGCGCGGCACACACGCTCGTCACCGACCCCGCCGCAGTTCCAGCGGGGGTCGCGGCGTGGCTCGCGGCCGGCGCACCGGCCGTCGAGTTCGGCCTGTTCGGATTCACCGCCTACCAGGCGCTGCTCTCGACGGTGGTCAGTGTTGTCGTCGGCCTCCCCGGTGCGTACGTTCTCGCCCGCTTCGAGTTCCCCGGTCGGCGATTCCTCCGGTCGGTTACCATCCTTCCGTTCGTCCTGCCCTCGATTCTCGTCGCGGTCGGCTTCCTGGCGATGTTCGGCCGGACCGGACTGTTCAACGACATACTCGGAGTCGCCGGGCTCGGCCCCGTTGGACTGACGTTCACCGTAGAAATCGTCGTCCTCGCTCACGCGTTCTACAACGCGCCGCTGGTGACGCGGCTCGTGACCGCGGCCTGGGAGTCCGTCGACGCCGACCGTGTCGAGAGCGCCCGGACGCTCGGGGCGTCGCCCGTGCGGGCCTTCCGCGACGTGACGCTCCCACAACTGTTGCCCGCGCTGGCGACGGCCGCAGTGTTGACGTTCGTGTTCACCTTCATGTCGTTCCCCATCGTCCTCGCACTCGGTGGGCTGGAACTGGCCACCGTCGAGGTGTGGCTGTTCGCACGCGTCCAGAGCCTCGACCTGGCCGAGGCGGCGACACTGGGGGCCATCGAGACCGCACTCTCGCTTGGACTGCTGTACGTCTATCTGCAGTACGAGGCGAGACGGACCGGGTCGAGCAGGGCGGAGCGGGGCCTCTCCCGACGGCCGCTCGTCGATGGAGTGCGCTCGCTCACCGACCCCCTGCGGCTCGCCCTGCTCGGGTACGGCTGTGTCGTCCTCCTGTTGTTCGCGGGACCGCTGGTGAGTCTCGTCGTCGAGAGTGTCACGACGCCAGCCGGAGGGCCGACGCTTGACTACTACGCGTTTCTGCTCGCCAGACAGGCCTCGACGGCCGCGGGGACGGTCCGGCCGTTCCCGGCCGTAGTCAACTCGCTGCTGTTCGGTGTGGGGACGCTCCTCGTGGCGATTCCGATGGGGGTAGTGGTCGCCATCGTCGCCACGCGCGGGGGCCGTGGCTCTCGCGCCGCCGAGGCACTGCTGACGGCTCCACTGGCGGTCAGCGGAATTGTACTTGGCCTCGGGCTGCTCCAGACGCTCGTGTTCGGGACGACCGTGTTCGGCCGCCGCCTCACCGTCACCGGTCCAGTCGCCATCGTCGCCGCTCACGCGGTCGCGGCGTACCCGTTCGTGTCCCGGAGCGTCACCCCGGCCCTCCGCTCGGTCGACGACCGGCTCGGGGAGGCCGCGCGCTCGCTCGGAGCCGACCGGACGGCCGTCCTGACGGACGTCGAACTGCCACTGGTCGCGCCGGCGCTCGTGGCCGGCGCGGCCTTTGCCTTCGCCATCAGCGTCGGCGAATTCGACTCGACCGTCCTGCTCTCGACGGGGGTCGACACTGCGACGATGCCGGTCGCGCTCGAACGGTACGTCGGCGCCCGCTCGCTGGGCCCGAACCTCGGCCCGGCGACGGCGATGGGCACGGTCCTGTTGGCGGTGACGACCGTCAGTTTCGTCTTGATCGACCGCGTTGGCGGGAGGTGGCAGTGATGTCGGGACCGGACGGCGGCGTCGGCGTCGAGGGCCTGACGGTCTCGTTCGGCGACGTCCGGGCGCTCTCGGACGTGTCGCTGTCGATTGCCGACGGTGAGTTCTTTACGCTCGTCGGCCCGTCAGGCTGTGGCAAGACGACGCTGTTGCGCGCGGTCGCCGGCCTCGAGACGCCGACTGCGGGCCGAGTGCGGATCGAAGGGCGCGACGCGACGGAGGAACCACCAGAGGAGCGCAGGGTCGGCGTCGTCTTCCAGAACTACGCACTCTTTCCTCACATGAGCGCCCGGGAGAACGTCGCCTACGGGTTGCAGTTCCACGACCTCCCCGAACCCGACGACGAGCGGGTGGCGGAGCTGCTCGACCTGGTCGACTTGGGGAGCGTCGCGCACCGAGCGCCCGACCAACTCTCGGGCGGCCAGCGCCAGCGGATCGCGCTGGCCCGTGCCCTGGCCCCGAAACCCGACGTCCTCCTGCTCGACGAGCCGCTGTCGGCGCTGGACGCCCGACTTCGGAAACGGCTCAGAGTGCAGATTCGGTCGATCCAGCGCGACCTCGGAATCACCACCGTCTATGTCACCCACGACCAGGCCGAGGCGCTGGCGATCAGCGACCGCGTCGCCGTCGTGCGCGACGGTCGAATCGAGCAACTCGGGACGCCGGAGGGGGTGTACCGCGAGCCAGCTACTCGCTTCGTCGCGGAGTTCGTCGGCGACAACAACGTCTTCGACGGCGTCGTCGGCGAGGCCGGCGACGAGATTTCAGTCGGCGGGGCCGCGAGACTCCCACTCCCGGAGCGGACCGACACGGCGGCGGGGAAGCCGGCGACAGTCTCGGTCCGACCGGAAGCGGTTTCGCTACAGGAACTGGCCGACCCGGCGACCGGCAGGGACGGACCGACGACTGGGGCGTCCGGGTCCGAGGGCGCGACGTGGCAGCGCGCGACCGTCGAAACCGTGGAGTACCTCGGGGACGCATACCGGGTTCACTGTCGGTGGAACGGGCGGCCGGTCATCGTCAAGACCGGAGGCACGAGCGCACCGGCGGGGGCCGTCTCGCTCCGGTTCGATGCAAAGGACGTTCACGTCCTCTCGACCGGAGCAGACGTGGACGCGACCGAGGTGAACCGATGACCGGCCTTGGAAAGATCGACGACGAGACGTTCCGAGACGTAATCTACCCGTCGCTGGGGGCGAGCCGAGACGACGTGACGCTGGGGCCACAGCACGGAATCGACTTTGGGGTGCTGGAGGTGGGTGGTCGTGCGGTCGCCATCGCGGCCGACCCGATTTCACTGTTACCCGACCTCGGGTTCGAGCGGGCGGGTCGCCTCGCGCTGGAGGTCGTTCTGACCGACGTGGCCGTCTCCGGCATCGCGCCGACACACCTGGCGATCAGCCTGACGCTTCCACCGACCTGGAGCGACGAGGAACTGGCCGCGGCGTGGGCCGGACTCGCGAGTCACGCCGAACGGCTCGGCGTGGCCATCGTCACGGGACACACGGGACGGTATGCCGGTGTCGACAGTTCCTGGGTCGGCGGCGCGACGGTCCTGGGCGTCGGCGACCCCGAAGATCTGGTTCGGCCCGACGGCGCTACCCCAGGCGACGAGATCGTGATGACCACGGGCCCGGCGGCGGAGATGACCGGGCTGCTCGCGACGCTGTTCCCGGAGCAGTTGGGCCTCGACGCCGGAACCGTGGCGACCGCACAGGAGCGGGTCGACGACATCGCGGCCGTCGCAGACGCCAATGTCGCTTTCGAGGCCGGCGACGTCACCGCCATGCACGACGCGACGGAAGGTGGTGTCGCCGGCGGACTCACCGAGATGGCTCGCGGCGCGGGGGTCCGGTTCGAGGTCGACGCCGACCGAGTGCCGGTCGGGCCGGGCGTCGAAGCCGTCTGCGACGCCGTTGATGTCGACCCGTGGACGGTGACCAGCGCCGGGACGCTCCTGATCGCCGTCGGATCGGGTGACGGGCACACGGTGGCCGAGGCAGTGCGACGGCGCGGGACACCTGCGGCCGTGGTCGGGTCGGTGACCGACGGTGAGGGTGTCGTCGTCGACGGCGACGCGCTCGAGTCGCCGGACAGTGACCCTGCATGGGACGTCTTCGACCGACTCTCGTGACGACGGTCGCGTTGGGCCCCGGTCAGGTCCGGAGGGCGGCCCGAGTCAGCACCGAGAGCCCGAACGGGACCCAGCAGGCGGTCAGCGCGACGACGCCGACCAGCGAGACGATGCCGATGTCGGGCAGGGCGATCAGGACGGCTGGCGCCAGCACGCCCCAGCCGCCGAATACGGCGATGCCCACCTCCGGAATCGAGAGCAGATAGGCGACCACGAACAGCGTACAGAGTCCGACGACGATGTTGACTGCCGCCGGAAACAGTGGGAACAGCGAGGCGAACAGAAACACGGGATAGAGCGCGAACATCGTCCCGACCTGAATGAGCGACTGGGGTGTCAGCGGGACCCGAACGCGGTCGAACGACTGTTCTTTGTACTCGGTGCGTGTGGCGTAACCGGCCGTGGTCGCGCTCGCACCGCCACGCTGGCTCCCCGTCTGTTGCCACTCTGTCGCGTCGGCACTTCCCTGCGCTGCGGCGTCGCCTGTCCCGGTCGTCCGTTCGGAGCGCCCCGGATCAGCGTCCTCTCGTCCCGCGGAGTGGGTACCGTCGGCCGCCCGGTCAGCGGACCGGTCGGTGTCGTGTCGACCCGTCGTGCCGTCGGATTGCGGCCCGCTGTGGGACCGGTCCGCGTCGGCCGCTCCCGTGTCGTCGACGTACCGACGGTGGCCCAGCCGGTCGTATCGCGCCCGTTCGTCCGGGTCCGTTAGCACCTCTCTGGCCCGAGTAACGCGTTTGAACCGCTGTTCCGCGTCGGAACGGTCGCTCACGTCGGGATGGGTCTCCTTGACCTTCTCGCGGTAGGCAGCCTGGATAGCGCTGCGGGACGCGTCGGGCGACACGTCGAGCACGTCGTAGAACGTGGATTGGGCGTGCATCGGGTAGGGGGGCGAGGGTGGGGTAGTTATCGGGCGACACTGAGCGGTCGAACCGCTTGGATTCGTCTACCTATCTATACGAGAGAACGCTGATAAATCTCCCCCGTACTCTCGGCGCTGAAACCGGTCGCGACCGGGAACCTATTTGACGACACCGGACCGAGTCAAAGTATGGTTTCCGCACTTTTCCAGGAGAACCGCTGGGAAGCCGTCGCGGAGTTCGATTTCGAGGATATAACGTATCACCGCGCGACCGACACCGGCGCGGTCCGTATCGCGTTCGACCGGCCGGCCGTCCGCAACGCCTTTCGCCCGCCGACGGTGGACGAACTATACGTCGCATTGGACCACGCCAAACGCCAGACCGACGTGGGGTGTGTCCTCCTGACTGGCAACGGCCCGTCACCCAGAGACGACGGCTGGGCGTTCTGTTCCGGCGGGGACCAGACCGTGCGGGGGCCGGACGGCTACCAGTACGATGGAGAGGGGAAGACCGGCCGCCTGCACATCCTCGAAGTCCAGCGACTCATCCGGTTCATGCCCAAACCCGTCATTTGCGTTGTTCCAGGGTGGGCCGTCGGTGGCGGCCACTCGCTACACGTCGTCTGTGACATGACGCTGGCCAGCGAAGAACACGCGAAGTTCCTCCAGACCGACCCCGACGTGGCTTCCTTCGACGCCGGCTTCGGCTCCGCGCTGCTCGCCCAGCAGATCGGCCAGAAGAAGGCCCGTGAGGTGTTCTTTCTCGGGAAAACCTACGACGCGTCCGAAGCCGAAGAGATGGGTATGGTCAACGAGGTCGTACCTCACGAGGAACTGGAGGCGGTTGCGCTGGCCTGGGCCGAAGCGATCAACACGAAGTCCCCCACCGCGATCCGGATGCTCAAGTACGCGTTCAACCTCGCCGACGACGGGCTGGTCGGCCAGCAAATCTTCGCCGGCGAGGCGACCCGGCTCGGTTACATGACCGAGGAAGCTCAGGAAGGCCGGGACGCCTTCGTCGAGGGTCGGGATCCGGACTTCTCGCAGTTCCCCTGGCACTACTGAACGGTCCGATTAGTTATTACCGATTGCGTGACTATCCCGTCTTGTGACAGGTATCGCACGGACCGGGATGGTCGCGGCTCTCGCCGTGGTGGCGGTCGTGGCCCTCACGGGTGCCGGCACCGCGACCGGTCAGTCCGCGGCCGCCCCCACTGACAACGGGAGCCTCTGGTCGGAGAGCTACTTCACCAACTTCGGTGAGACAGACGATCAGCGGCTCTACGGCGTCGCGCGGACACGGGATGGACTCCTGCTGGTCGGGACCGGCTGGGACGAGTTCGACGGCGACGAGGTAGTCGCCTACGCCGCGGAGGCGAACCGAGACGGTCGACAGACCTGGGGACGGTCGTACATGCACGCGGCGACACACACTCGCGTCCTCCACGACGGGCTGAAACTCAACGACGGTCGCTACGTCCTCGCGGGGACGACGAACGCGCCGTCGATGACCGGCGTTGGCGAGTCCCTCCTGTTCGACAACACCCGCGACATTCACACCTGGCGGTACGCACGGGGCGACGGTGCCTTCTACGACGTCCTGCCGCTGAACGAGACCCACGTCGTCGCCGTCGGCTCCGGGCAGGTCTGGGCTGTCGAGGCCGCCCGTGGCGACGGCGACCGCACGTGGACCAACAGCCCACCACAGGGCGTCACCCTCCGGGCCGGGACGGCAACCGACGACGGCGTTCTGGTCGCCGGGACCAGAGAGACGGGCGACGGAGAGGCGAGCGGCTACGTGGCCGAACTCGATGGCGAGGGTGACCGCCGGTGGAGCCGAAGGGTCGGTGAGCAGTCGGTCCAGTTGCGGGCGCTCTCGACGGTTGGCGACGACGTCGTCGTCGGTGGCACCGGCGGAGAGAGCGGCTGGTTAGCCCGACTCGACGACGAAGGGAGTCCGGTGTGGACCCGACAGCCCTTCCCGGGCGGTGGCCAGGTCAACGCTGTGGCCCGCGGCCCGGACGGGACGGTACTCGCCGCAGGCGAGACGGGGAACGGGACCGGTATCGTGGCCCGGTTCGGCGCTAGCGGCCAGGCGCTGTGGCGGGGCGTCCACGGGACCGAGGTCAACGGACTGCTCCCGGCACGAAACGGGACGACCGTCGCCGTCGGTGCGCGGACGAGCGGCGAGGACCTGGACGCTTACGCGACCCGGATCGACTTCGTGGGGCCGACGGCCGCAATCGCGGTCGGCAGTGAGCGAGCAGCGGTCGGGAACACGACCGTCACGCTCTCCGCGAACGGGTCGACCGACAACTTCGGCGTCGCGCGGTACCACTGGGACACCGACGGCGACGGCACGACTGAACGCACAACCACGACGCCGGTCCTGCGGTACGTGCCGGCGACGGTCGGCACCGTTCGGCCTCGCATCACGGTCGAAGACGGCGGGGGACGAACCGACACCGCGAAGGCGACCACGGCTATCAGGGTGACGGATACCACGCCACCGTCGGCGGTGATCTCTCGGCCGTCGTCAGGACTGGTGGCCGCCGGAGAACCGACGACGCTGTCGGCCGCGGACAGCCGTGATAACGGGGCCATCGACCGGTACCGTTGGGACTTCGACGGCGACGGCCAACCGGATGTGACGACGGCGAACGCGACGGCCGTCCACACGTTCGCCGGACGAAACCGCAGTTACGAGGTCGGCCTGACGGTCGTGGACGGTGCGGGACAGACCGATACCACCTCGCGGGCGGTCGAGACCCGTCGGAACGACCCGCCTGACCTCGCGCTGTCGGTCAAACACGTCTCGTCACAGCCGTACGGCGACGGCTACGAGACCCGTCTCCTGGCGAACGTGACGAACGACGTCGGGAACACGACGGTCCGCTGGCGGCTCCCGAACGGCACCGTCCTGACCGGCCGGGCGGTCGAGTTTGGGTTCGAGGAACGCGGCGGTTTCGTTGAGGCGAGCCTCACCGACGAGTACGGTGGGTCCGACTACGAGTCCGTCGAGCTATCACGGAATCGGGAGGGCGAGAGAGTAGACCGGAACACCGGAGACCTCCCGACGGCCGAGACCGACGAGGACGAGGCCGAACCCGACTCCGCGAGTACACGAACGGCAGCCGCTGGCTCCGGGTTCGGTCCAGTGGTCGCCGCCGTCGCGTTGGCACTCGTGGCCGTTCGCCTCGGGCGAGACTGATTCACAGGCACATCGGGCGACCGCCTCGCAATGCAGTGTCTACTGCTCACAACGCACATACGAATTGGCAACCTTCACACGGCTGGACCACCAACTGTGCGGTAATGGCAACGGCAGAGGCCGAGGTGTCGCGAACGAGAGCTTGGCTGATGGCCGCACGGCCACAGACCCTGCCCGCCGGGGCCGCGCCGGTCGTCGTTGGGGCGGGTCTGGCGCTCCACGATGGGGTGTTCGCGCCGGCCGCGGCGACAGCGGCGCTGCTCGGAGCGCTCCTCCTGCAGGTGGGAACCAACTTCGCCAACGACTACTACGACGCGGTCAAGGGGACCGACTCGGCCGACCGCGAGGGGTTCACGCGGGTAACCGCCGGCGGACTGATCGAGCCCACGCGCGTCAAGCAGGCGATGGCCGCCACATACGCGCTCGCAGTCGTCGTCGGCCTCTATCTCGTGTACATCGGCGGCCTCCCTATCCTGGTGGTTGGGCTCTCCAGCATCGGTGCCGGCATCGCTTACACCGGTGGTCCCTACCCGTACGGCTACCGCGGGCTCGGCGACCTGTTCGTCTTTCTGTACTTCGGCGTAATCGCCGTCGTCGGGACCTACTACGTGCAGGCAGCGGCCGTCCTGCCGGCCGTCGAGCCGCTCGCGATAGGGATTCCGGCGGGCACCGTAACCGCGGCCGCGCTGGTGGCCAGCCTCCCGGCGGCCGGGCTCTCGACCGCAATCCTGATCGCGAACAACGTTCGGGACCGTGAGGAGGACGCCACGGCCGGAAAGCGGACGCTCGCGGTGCTGCTTGGCTACACGTTCAGCCGGGTCGAGTGGCTGGCGATGGTCGGGATGGCCTACGTCGTCCCCGTCCTGTTCGCACTGGACCCGGCCTTCGGCCTCCCGGCGCTGTTGCCACTGGCGACGTTGCCGCTGGCGGCCAGAGTAGGGGCGACAGTCATGGAACGCACCGACGGCGCGGCACTCAATCCGGCGCTGGAACGCACTGGCCAGCTACTGGCGGCGCACTCGGCGCTGTTCGCGACCGGACTGGCACTGACATGATCGACATCGAATCTTACCAGTTGGACCTGGCACGGCCGCTCTCGACCGCTCGCGGAACCATCGAGAAGCGTACGGGCTTCCTCGTCAGAGTCGAATACGCCGACCGGATGGGTGTCGGCGAAGCCGCACCGCTCCCGGGTTGGACGGAATCGCTCGACGCCTGCCGGGACGCCCTGGACTGGGCACCGGAACTGGCCGGCGACGAGGACTGGGGCGTCGCCCTCGGGGAGACGTCCGAGCCGGCGGCCCGTCACGCGCTGGCGCTGGCGCTAGCCGACGCCCGAGCGAGACTCGACAACACGCCGCTGTACCGCTACCTCGGCAACGAACGACTCGTCCGTCGGGTGCCGGTAAACGCCACCGTGGGCGACGCCGACTGCGAGACGACCGCGAGAGCGGTCACGAGGGCCGCCGAGAACGGCTTCGACTGCGTGAAAATCAAGGTCGGCGCGCGAAGCGTCGACGAGGACGCCGACCGCTTCCGGCGGGTGAGGGAAGTCGTCGGCGACGACGTGGCGCTGCGGGCCGACGCCAACGGCGCGTGGGACCGTGCGCAGGCCGAGCGCGCGATGGATGCGCTGGAACCGTTCGACTTGGAGTACGTCGAGCAACCTATGCCCGCCGACGAGGTGGCGGCTCACGCTGGCCTCCGGAACGGGGGCAACGAGGTCCCTCTCGCGCTCGACGAGTCGGTAGCTGGCCGAGCCGTGACGGAACTGCTTGCCGCCGAGGCCGCGGACTATCTCGTTCTCAAGCCGATGGCGCTTGGCGGCCCCGACAGGGCCAGAAGCGTCGCGCGGCAGGCCAGACAGGCCGGCGTGACGCCGGTCGTCTCGACGACGATCGACAGCGTCGTCGCCCGGACCGCCGCGGTCCACGTCGCCGCCGCCATCCCCGAGGTTCCGGCCTGTGGCCTGGCGACGGCCGACTGGCTCGCTGACGACCTCGCTCCCGACCCCGCACCGGTCGCCGACGGGCAGATCGAAGTGCCGCAGGCGAAGGGGCTGGGAGTCGACCTCGGAGACGAGTGATGGACTGGCCCGTCGAGGACCTCGTCGCCGCCCGCGCTGCCGCGACGCCGGACCGGACCGCACTGGTCGACGCCGACCGCGACGACACACAGAGCTATCGCGAGTACGACGCCGCAGTCGGTCGGTGGGCAACGGCGCTCGCCGCGCTGTCGGACGGCGACGAACCCGGCCGGGTCGCCGTCCTGATCGACACTCGACCGGCCGTCGCAGAACTGTTCTTCGCAGCCGAGCGACTGGGCTCGTCGGTCGTTTCGCTGAACGTCCGGCTGACGCCCGCCGAGTTGACCGAGCAGGTCGAGCGGACTGCACCGGATGTGCTGGTCTGTGAGCGCGACACGGAGAGAGTGGCTCTCGAAATCTTCGACGGCCCTGTGGCGTCCGTCGACGCGCCGGAGCGTGAGCGCGCCCGAGCACTCGATACGCTCGACGGCGGTCCCGTCGAGCCGGCCACGCTGAGCCCCGGCACGGAACAACTGGTCGTGTTCACCTCCGGAACCACGGGCCAGCCCAAGGGCGTCCGGCTGACCGTCGGCAATCTACTGGCGAGCGCGACGGCGTCGGCCTTCCGGCTGGGCGTCTCGCCCGGTGACCGGTGGTTGTGCTGTCTCCCGACCTACCACATGGGTGGACTCGCACCGGTCGTCCGGTCCGCACTGTACGGCTCGACGGCCGTGATTCAGCGGGCGTTCGACGCCGAGTCGACGGCGGCGGTTCTCGACGAGTTCGGAATTACGGGCGTCTCGCTCGTCCCAACCATGCTCACGCGACTGCTGGATACGGGGTGGGAACCGTCCGAGCAGTTGCGGTTCGTCCTGCTCGGCGGCGCACCCGCCCCGGCGGAACTGCTGGTTCGCTGTCGGGACCGCGGCGTTCCGGCCTACCCGACATACGGCATGACCGAGACGGCCTCACAGATCGCCACAGCGACACCGGAGCAGGTAAATGCTCACGAAGGAACCGTTGGACAGCCGCTGGTGAACACCACTGTCACGCTCGTCGACGAGGACGGCGACCCGGCACCAGCGGGCGGGCGGGGCGAGGTCGTCGTCTCAGGGCCAACGGTGACGCCGGGCTATCTCGAACCCGACGTCACCGACGACGCGTTCGGTCCGGACGGCCTGCACACCGGCGACATCGGCTCCCGGGACGAGGACGGGCGGCTGTGGGTCCACAACCGCAAGGACGACCGGATCGTCACCGGGGGGGAGAACGTCGACCCCGGCGAGGTCGTAGCGGTCCTGCGGGACCACCCAGACATCCGGACGGCCGCTGTCGTGGGACTGGACGACAGCGAGTGGGGTGAACGGGTCGCGGCGCTGGTGGTGCCGGTAGACGAGGTGTCACTCTCGGTCGAGAACGTCGAGTCTCACTGTCGGGAGCGGCTGGCGGGGTTCAAATGTCCACGGACGGTCAGATTCGTCGACGAACTGCCGCGGACGGCTTCGGGGACCGTCGACCGGGCGCGGGTGCTAGAGCGGCTTCGAGAGGGAGGAGAATAAGCCTGGCGCGACCGCACATCTACCGACAGTTTAAGCGGACACGGTGGTTATGCAGATTCGTGTGCACACTCGTTCTCGCCTGGCAGGTGTTCGCCGACACGCCCGTCGCCGTCGCGGCCAACCGTGACGAGATGGTCGACCGCCCCTCTGAGCCGCCCAAGCGGCTCGACGATGCGCCTGCGGTGGTCGCGCCGCGTGACAGCGAAGCCGGCGGCACCTGGATCGGACACAACGAACACGGACTGTTCGTCGGCATCACGAACCGCTGGACCGACGTCGAGTTGGCGGGCGAGCGGTCGCGCGGCCTGCTAACGCGGGACGCCCTTCGGAAGGAGAGCGCAGAGGAAGCCGCTCGCTTCGTCGAGAACGAGGTCCGAGATCACGAGTTCGACGGGTTCAATCTCGCCCTGGCCGACGAGACCGCCGCTCTCCTGCTGGAGTGGGACGGCCAACTCGCGGTTCGGAACTTTCAGCCCGGCGTCCAGGTCGTCGTCAACGTCGGTGCGAGCGACGACGTGCGGATTCCCGGGGAACGGACCGAGGACGGCCGTCAGCAGGCCGGCAATGCCGCCGCGGTCCGCACGGAGCTCCAGCCCGAACCCGGCGAGCAGGCCGGCGCGTGGGTCGAACGCGCCGGAGACGTAATCGCAGACCACGAGTACGGCGTCTGTATCCACCGGGATCGATTCGGGACGCGCTCGTCGTCGTTGTTGACCATCGGTCCAAAGGGGAGTCACTACCGCTTCGCCGACGGACCACCCTGTGAGACCGACTACCGCCGCGTCGAAAGTCAGTTTTAAACCGCAGACAGTCCCAGAGTGGGTATGGTTATGCCCGAATCCGAACTTACCGAGGACGAGCGCGGCGGTCTCGAACTCGTCCGGGAGACCGGTGGCATCCACCAGAGCGAATTCTGGAAGGAACTCGACGTCTCCTCTCGGAAGGGGAGCCGCATCGTCGAGTCGCTCGCCGACAAAGGTCTCATTCAGCGCGAGGAGACTGTCTACGAGGGCCACAACACCTATCACCTCACACCTGCCCCCCGCGACCTGAACTTCTCGTTGCTGATGGCCAGCGACATGCTCTCGCCGTTCATCGGCGACGAGGAGGTCGACCCTCACTCCGACGCGTTCTCACAGTGGGTGATGAACCTCGCCTACGAAGAGTAACTGTCATCGGGAGGCAGGGGAACCCGGACAGTCGCCCATGGCTGGTCCCCCTCCGCACGGACGCGAGTGAGCCTCTATCCGCTCGTCGACCCTGTCACGGTCTCACTGTTTGATTTCGGCCAGTCGCAACACCAGTACCGCGCCGACGAGGGAACCGTCGCTCGGCGGCGAACTGTAGATTGCCTGCCTCATTGTGTCTGTATCGTAGAACCGTTCGCCAGCCCCCGTGTGAGTCGATGGCGTGAGCCGTGTCAGGGCGAGAGGTTACACCGATCTGTGCTGTGTCGACCTCGGTGGCCACGAACTTCGCGACGTGCCCGGCGGCTGAAGCGACGACTTGGAACACGGCGAACGTCCGGTGGCCCTCTCGGGTTCGGTGGCCTATTTCGACCAGCGAGAACGGGGCGCGGGGGAACGAGGACGCTCCGTGGAGCAATCGGGACCCTCAGGCCAGCGCACTCCCGGCCCGGATGATATCCACCTCACCGAACGCCGGCCCGACGAACTGCATCCCGACGGGGAGGCCGTCGTCGGTCTCGCCCGCAGGCACGGAGATGGCCGGCAGGTTCGCGAGGTTGACGGGTGTCGTGTTGGCGTCGGCCAGGTACATCGTGAGCGGGTCGTCGAGGCTCTCGCCCATCTGCATGGGCGGGACGGGCATGGTCGGCGAGGCCAGCACGTCCGCCTCGGTCAGGGCCTCGTCGAAGTCCGCTTTCACCCAGGCGCGGGCGTCCTGTGCTTTCTTGTAGTACTTGTCGTGATAGCCCGCCGAGAGGGCGTAGGTGCCCAGCAGGACGCGGCGCTTGACCTCCTCCCCGAAGCCCTCCTCACGGACGCCTGCGAACTCCTCGTTCCAGTTGCCCTCGTAGTCGGGGCTCGGCCCGTAACGGACGCCGTCGAACCGCGCCAGGTTCGAGGAGGCCTCTGACATGGCGATGACGTAGTAGGCCTCGACGGCGTGTTCGGCCGAGGGCAGGTCGACCTCGTGGTAGCTGGCACCCTGTGCTTCGAGGTCGTCGATGGCGTCCCAGAAGGTCTCGACGACCGCCTCGTCGGCACCCTCGACCAGTTCCGTCGGGATGCCGATTTTCATGCCCGTGACGTCGTCGTCGGCAGCAGCGGCGTAGTCGGTGTCCGCGCCCTCCTCGCTGGCATCACGGGTGGTCGCGTCGTGGTCGTCGGGGCCGGCGATGACCTCCAGCAGTTCGGCCGCCTCCGCGACCGAGGGCGCGATGGGGCCGATCTGTTCCAGGGAGTTCGCGTAGGCGATGAGGCCGTACCGTGAGACGAGACCGTATGTGGGCTTGATACCGACGACGCCACAGAACGCGGCGGGACAGCGGACGGAGCCGCCGGTGTCGGTGCCCAGGGCGAGGTCGGCGTCACCGGACGCGACGGCCGCCGCCGAGCCCCCGGAGGAACCACCGGGAACGTGTCCCGGTGCGGCAGGGTTCTCGGTGGGACCGAACGCGGAGGTTTCGGTGGTTGTACCCATCCCGAACTCGTCCATATTTGTCTTGCCGGTGATGGTCGCGCCGGCGGCCGTGAGGCGCTCGACGACCGTCGCGTCGTAGGGCGGGACGTACTCTTCGAGCATCGCCGAGCCACAGGTCGTCCGGACCCCCTCGGTGGAGATGTTGTCCTTGACCGCGACGGTCCGGTCTGCCAGCGGGCCGCCGTCGTCCGCCTCGATTCGTTCGTCGGTGATGTAGGCGTTGTGCGACATTAGGAAACCTTCGGACCCTTGAAAAAGCCGTCCTCGTCCTCGGGGGCGTTCCGTAGCGCTTCGTCCTGGTCGAGAGAGTCACGGACCTCGTCGGCCCGCATCACGTTCGCGAGGTCCGTCTCGGAGTCGACTTCCGGAACCTCGTCCAGCGTCTCGAAGTAATCGAGGATGTCCGCGAACTGCTCGACGAACCGGTCGACCTCCTCGTCGTCGAGGTCGACGCGGGCCAGCGAGGCGACGTGGCGCACGTCCTCGGGTTCGACGGCCGAATCGCTCATACTCGCGGCCAGGCCCGGACCGGCGGTAAGGGTTTCGGTACATTGGCTTTCGGTCGTAGATTCGGTCGCTCGCGGGCGCGCCCGCGCAGGGAGAGGCCCTGAACGGCCAAAATCGGTGCGCAGGGCCCGTCAGAATGCCGGAACCTTTAAGTTGGCGCACCCACAATATGAGATTGCTTCAGAGAGTTTCTCGGGCATCAGCGCCCGCCGATTTAACCAATGACCGACACCACCATCAGAGAGTATTCGGGCGAGCGCGAGCGCACGCGCGAAGATTCGACGGAATCGAACGAGCGGGAAAACGAAGAACAGGTCGTCTGTCCGGAGTGCGGCGGTTCGCTAGCAACCGACTCCGAACGCGGCGAGACAGTCTGTGAGGACTGTGGGCTGGTCGTTTCCGAAGACGAGGTCGACCCTGGGCCGGAGTGGCGTGCGTTCGACGCCAAGGAGAAAGACGAGAAGTCACGTGTCGGCGCCCCGACCACGAACATGATGCACGACAAGGGGCTGTCGACGAACATCGGCTGGCAGGACAAGGACGCGTACGGCAACTCCCTGTCCTCACGCCAGCGTGAGAAGATGCAGCGCCTGCGTACCTGGAACGAACGGTTCCGAACTCGGGACTCGAAAGAGCGTAACCTCAAGCAGGCGCTGGGCGAGATCGACCGCATGGCCTCCGCGCTGGGTCTTCCCGAGAACGTCCGCGAGACCGCCAGCGTCATCTACCGACGCGCGCTGGACGAGGACCTGCTGCCGGGCCGATCCATCGAGGGCGTCGCGACGGCTTCGTTGTACGCCGCCGCACGCCAGGCCGGAACACCGCGCAGTCTCGACGAGATCGACAGCGTCTCCCGTGTCGACAAAGACGAGATCGCCCGGACGTACCGCTACGTCGTCCGAGAGCTGAGCCTCGAGATTCAGCCGGCAGACCCCGAGAGCTACGTGCCCCGCTTTGCCTCCGACCTCGACCTCTCGGAGGAAGTTGAGCGACGGGCCCGGGAACTGCTGAGTTCCGCCAAGGAGAAAGGCGTCCACTCCGGGAAGTCTCCCGTCGGGCTGGCAGCGGCGTCCGTCTACGCCGCCTCCCTGCTGGCCAACGAGAAGGTGACCCAGTCGGAGGTTTCAGAAGTCGCCAGTATCTCCGAAGTTACCATCCGCAACCGCTACCACGAACTGCTGGAAGCCGAAGACACGGTCGCGAAGTAACGCCTGCGACGCTTTTTCCCGAGCACCGGTCGCCGGTGACGGCTACGCGACCAGCGACTGGACGTACTTCCTGACGTGTTCGCCCATCCGGCGTTTGTAGCCGGCCTGCCGGGCCAGCCGATCCAGTTCTCGAGCGATCAGACTGCCGTACTGAACGGCTTTCTTCTCTCGCCGAAGGACGTTCTCGGGGAGCCACGGAGCTGCCGCCCGCCGGAGCGCGACTTTCCGCTCGCAGTCACTCCGTTCCTCGTTCGGGCCGGGTTCGGCCACGAGCAGACGCCCGGATAACGGGAGCGCGGCTGCGACGACCCGGTCGTGTAACAGCGGCGCGACAGGTTCGACGCCCGCAGCCCGCAACGCCAGTACGTCCCGCTCCAGCTGGTCCGGTAGTGTCGTGACGGTTTCGCGGCGGGCACCCCGGACCGTCTCGGCGGTGAGGCGGGTGTCGTCGGAGGCGCCGGCGACCTTGGCGTAGCCGCCGAACAGTTCGTCGGCACCCTGTCCAACCGCCACGCGGTCGTAGCCGTCGGCGGCGACGCGTTCGGCCACGAGATAGAGTCCAAGCGATATCTGGACGTCCATGACGTTGGTTCGTCCAGTGGCACGGACGAGGTCGGGGACGGCGCGTTCGAGGTCCTCGTGGGTGAGTTCAACGACGGTGAGGTCCCGATCCATCGCCGCGGCGGCCGAACGGGCGGCTGCCACGTCGTGGCTGTCCGGAAAGCCGGCGACGTACAGCGGTGCGTCCAGTCTGGCGGCCAGAATGGCCGAGTCGACGCCGCCGGAGAAGGCCACCGCGAGTCCGTCCTCGGCTACGGCTGCGGTACTCACGTCGACGGCCTGCCGGACCCTGTCGACGGCCGCGGCGTCGTCGTCTGTCGCGGGTGGCTCCGGGAGCGTCCAGACGTGTTCGTCGCCGTCGACGGTGCGGACGTGTCCCGGGGGTACCGGTTCTGGGTCGGTCAACCCGGTCGGGTCGGCACTCCAGGTGGTCGGGTCGTCGGCATCGGAGAAACACGGGTATCGGCCGAGCACGTCCCGGACTAACGGGGACCGGGGGGCGGTCGCGTCGGCGTCCGGGTCGTCGAGTCGGCCCGCGAACCCTCGGGTTCCGGGCAGCGGGTCGGCACTGTCGAGCGCGGCACGAACGGTCGCCGGGTCGGTGCCGTCGATCATCGGAGGTCGGACAGTCGGCGCTCGACACGACGCTTCACGCCCCCGGCGGCCTGCCGAAAGCTAATCCGCCAGGGCGTTCGCTTGCCCTCGACGGTCGTGCGACCCTGGCGGATGGCGTCGAGGATTGCGTCGACGCTGCGCTCGGCCGCGTCGATGCGGGTGACGGCCTGCCCGATCATCTCGCTGATATGTGCGTCGCTGCCAGCGGTCATCGGCATGCCGTTGCGGCGAGCGAACCGTTCGGCCTGACGGTTCGAGCGTCCCGTCAGCAGTCGTGAGTTGTACACTTCGATGGCGTCGGCGGCTGTCAGCGTCTCTTGGGAGACGTTCGCGAGGACGCCGCTCCGAGACTCCTGAAACGGGTGTGGGACGACTGCGATACCGCCGAGCGTGCGAATGCGGTCGAGCGTCTCCCCGAACGACAGGCCGGGCGGGATCACCTCGCGAACCCCGAGTGCGAGGACGTGGCCGGCGGCCGTCGAGACCTCCATACCGGGGATGCCGACGAGACCGTACTCCTCGGCCTTTTCGACGGCCGATAGACTGGCCTCGATCTCGTCGTGATCGGTGATAGCCAACGCGTCCAGATCGATGGCCTGTGCCTGTCCCAGAAGCAGTTCGATGGGGTCACGGCCGTCGTGAGATAACGACGAGTGAGAGTGCAACTCGACGGCGAACACGCACCCTTATTGACCCGGCCCTGTTAAAAGGGAACCGGTCCGTCAGTCACGCGTTCATCGACACACAGGCGGGCGACGGGGTGTCTTCTTTTGTATTCATAAGTACTGGCCGCCACGTTACGTGGGTCGAACGCGTTCGCCGAACGAGCGGCCAAACCCGGACACACGGCCGCTACCGACGCTCGTGTGTCGGAGCGAGTATAACTGTCACCAATCGTGGTGGCGATACAGGGTCCGAGACCCGTTCGCGGACGAGGACCGGTCCGGTCTACGGGGCGTGCTCGACGCGCTGGACGACCCGAAACGTCGAGCCATCGCCTGGAGCCTCGATGAACCCATGACGGCCGAAAAGTATCGGCGGCCTGTGACGTCCCGCTGTCGACCACCTACCGGAAACTGGACCTGCTGACCAAAGCGTCGCTGTTATTCGAGGGGGTGGAGATTCGACCCGACGGCCACACGCCGGCCAGTATCGGGTGAACTTCGGGGAGGTCGTCGTGGCCCCCGACGAGGACCGGGCGGTCAAAGCCGGCCTCAGTCGGACCGCCCGGACCGCAGACGAACGACTGCGGGGCCGCTGGTCGGAGGTGCGGGTAATCAATTACTTCTCGTACAGGACCGTTCGTCGAACCGGCGCGAAGCCACCTGGGTTCCTCGCGCGGGGGCTTGCAGTCGGAACCCCCGGGAGTACCCTGGCCAGCGTATTCGACCTCGTTCTGTCGCTCACCCGGGAGGGCACTATTATCGCCGAGAGCGCCCTCACGACACGAGGCGTTGCCGTCATCGTCTATTGGCTGTACGCACGGTGGCTGGGCCGTCGACGACTGAAACCCTGTTCAGGCCGTCCTGAGCCGGTCCATCGCGTCGGGCAACTCGGCGGCGGCCGTCGAAGTCGCTCCGCTTCCGTGCCAGAACCGTTCGACGTAACCCTCGGCGTTGACCAGCAGAATCAGCGACCGGTGTGTGAACATATATTCCTCGTCAGTCCCCGTCGGTGTCCCGGCCGGGGTCGCAGCCGATGACGTCGATGGTCCGGCACCGGAGTCGGCTGCTGTCGTCTCGGCGTCCGTCCCTCCCGAACCGGGTTCTGTCTTCTCGAAGTAGACGCCGAACTGGTTCTGCACGACTGTCTTCGCCCGCGCCTCCGTCTCGGGGCGGAGGAAGGTCCAGTTGCCGACCTCGAGCGAGATGCCGCGCTCCCGTGCGTACGTTCGGAGGCGGTCGGGCGTGTCCCGCACCGGGTCGAAGGTGATTTCGGCGAAGTCGACGGCGTCAGCCCAGCCCTCCTCGAGGGCCTTGCCCTGTGCCGACACGAGCGCCTGCGTCAACAGTGGACAGGCCGTCATGCAGTTACTGAAAATGAACGTCAACGCGAGGGGCCCGTCGAAGCCAGTCGTCGTCGCCTCACCCCCGCCCAGCGCGTCCGGGAGTGTCGCCGACGGAATCTGCTGTCCCCACGCCGGAAATCGAACGTCCTCGGCGTCGAAGGACATCTCCTGTTTTGAGAGCTTCACGTTCGGGTGCCGGTCGGACGGACCGTCCTCGTCACCGCCGAGACAGCCGGCGACGGCGACCGTCCCGGCTGTTGCGCCGAGCGCGGCCCGAATGTACTGTCGTCTGTCCATTACGCACCGATAGCGGTTGGACGGGCTAAAGTCGTGTGTTCCGGTCCGGTCGTGCCCAGTCGGCACACGACCGGCGATTCCCGGGGACCAGGACTCACGGCGGAGATTAATTGGGGTGAGAGCCAAGCACGAACGATGACAGACCACGTGTTGGTGCCCATCGACGCGTCGCCGCTGTCCGAGTAGGCCGTGACGTTCGCGTTGGAGGAGTCCGACGACGACGCGGCGGTCACCGCATTGCACGTTCTGGACGTCATCGAAGCGGGCTACGGCGCGCCGATGGAAGCGTCGCTCCCGGGCCGCTGGGAGAACTGGCACGAGAGCGAGAAGGAGAACGCCGAACAGTTGTTCGCCGACGGGCATGGCGTCACGCTGGAGGCGGCGACGACGCGCGGCCGCCCCGCCCGGAGCATCGTCGAGTACGCCGACACCGAAGCGGTCGACCGCGTCGTCAGGCGGAGCCGCGGCCGGTCGGGCGTCTCGCGGATTCTGCTGGGCAGCGTCGCCGAGGCGGTTCTCAGACGGGCACCCTGTCCCGTCACTATCGTCCGCCGGGTCACTCGGCTGGACTCGACGAAGTGGTGTGGAATGGATTCGCAACCACTGTTACGTTTAGTCGGGCTTATACTGGACGGTGAAAAATCGAGGCATATGGAGACAGAACGTTCGAACGAATCCGACGGGGCGGCCAGTCGTCGCGGCTTTCTGCGGACGGCAGCGACGGCTGGAGCGGCCGCGGGCGTCGCGGCAGGTGCGACCGGCACGGCGACGGCACAGGACGGAACGGAGATGGGGTCGAACGGACCGAGTTTCGACGGGTGGCTGGCCGACACGACCAACTACGACGGTGAGGTCGTCGACATGACGGGACAGGACGCTGTGACCATCGCCGTCGGGGGCGACGGTCTGGTGTTCGACCCGCCCGCAGTCCAGGTCGACCCCGGAACGACCATCACCTGGGAGTGGCAGGGTGGCCGACACAACGTCGTCGGTGAGAACCGCGACTTCGACAGCGGCGACCCGGTCAGCGAGACCGGCGCGACGTTCGAGCAGACCCTCGAGGAGGACGGCGTCGTGAAGTACCTGTGTGAACCCCACCAGGGCGTGATGCAGGGCGTCGTCGTCGTCGGCGACGCGGCCCTCGGTGGCGAGGAAGAAGGCGGCGAAATCGTCCTGACCGACGGCCTGCTGGCTATTGGAGCGGCGATCGTGCTGGGTGTCCTCTCGCCGATGCTGTTCGCGGTCTATCTGGCGCTCAACGGCGAGGAAGTCGGCGGCGATGACGACGACAGCAGTTCCGGCGACAGCGACCTCAAACGGATCGACCCCTGAACGGCTACGGGGTCGAACCCCGAGACACTCGCCTGTCCCGCGTACCAGAAACCGCTCCTCTGAGACCTCGAACCCACGCAGAGTTCGGCCGACCGCACCGATTCCGACCCTCTGACTTTCGGTTCCCCTATCTGACATCTATTTTTCTCGACTTGTGCAACACATTTATGTTAGGACAGCCGGATAGTGGTGTAAATCAAGAGGTATGGATTGGTCGTGGGGTTGCGGTCTCGGTGGGACGGGATCCGTGGCGAACGGTACGTATCGTGATGAAAGCCGCGCGGGAGTAACTGTTCGGGCGTTGCTCGGGCAGTTAGTCGTCGTTGGCCTGTTACTGTCGCTCGTGGTGGCGCCAGTGGTCGGTCTGACAGTCGGGGGCCCGTCGAACGTGGCCAGCGGCGTGGTGGGACAGCAGCAGGACGAACCGCTCGAAGGTGGCGGTGGGGGCGGCGGAACGAGCGGGACACCGACGGAAACTGACACCCCGACGCCGACGGAAACTGACACCCCGACGCCGACGGAAACTGACACCCCGACGTCGACACCGGGAGATGGACCGAACGACACCGACGGCTCTGGCGAGTCCGACGACGGTGGCAACGGCTCCACAGGTGGAGGCGATACCGGCGACGAGAGCGCGACCGACCTCCGTTCGATCGACGTGGGCGAGACTCGCAGCGGCGAAATCGACGCTGATGATCCGAGGGTGTCCGCGTACGACGGGTACCACGAGCCGGTTACCTTCCAGGGGACGGCCGGCGACACCGTGACCGTCGAGATGCGCTCCGGCGGGGACAGCTACCTCTACCTCGTCGGGCCCGACGGGACTGTCCTTGCCGAGAACGACGACGGAGGAGTTGGCCTGAACGCGACGATCGGTCGGGAGACCCTCCCCGAAACCGGCCAGTACCGAATCATCGCGGCCAGTTTCTTCACCGACGACACGCTCTCGTACGAACTGAGCCTGACCGAGACCCAACCGGGCACCGACCTCGACTCGATTGCCTTCGGCGAAACGAAGACCGGCGAGGTAGACTCCGGAGACGAGACGGGATTCTCCGAAGTAACGGAGACCGTTACCTTCGAGGGGACACAGGGTGACCGTGTCCGGGCGACCGTCGAGACGGACGTGGACAATCTGGAGATAGCGGGAATCGAGACGACAGCGGGCGTGTCCCTCGAACCGGTACGGGACGAGGGGAGCCTGGCGTACGAGACTGTCCTCCCGAGTGACGGCAGCTACACCGTTTCAGTAGCCACACCACAGACGGACCTACCGGCGTCGTACGACCTGACGCTTCGAAATCCCGGCGAGGTGGGACCAGCGGACGGTGACCTCCGCTCCATCGCCCTCGGCGAGACGAAAACCGGACTCGTCGACTCCACAGACCCACAGACGGCTCAGGTAGCGTTCTACGAGCCCGTCGAGTTCGAGGGGACCGACGGCCAGACGGTCCAGATCACACTGGACGCGCGAGTCGCGGACGCGTTCCCGAGGTTCGAGGTGCGCAGTCCCGACGGGAACCAACTCGAGACGACGGACCTGTCGGAGGACGGGGGTACGGTCACCGGGACCGTCGAGTTGCCGAGCGATGGGACCTACACCGTTAGGCCGAGCCTCGGCGAGGGCGAGTTGGGGGCGTACGACCTGACCGTTGCGCTGGCGGACGGGTCCACGGGCGCGCCACCGACGGCCTCGGTCGACGCGTTCACCATCGGTGACACGGCGTTCCTCGACGCCACTGCGAGCGACGCGACCGGTTCGGTGAGCTACGAGTGGGCCTTCGGTGATGGGACGACCGCGACCGGCCAGGCCGTCACCCACGCGTACGACGCGGACGGTTCGTACGACGTCGAACTGACCGTCAGCAACGGGTCCGGCACGGATACGACATCGGCCAGTGTAGACGTGGCCGCAGGCGAACCTGCGTCGGTGTGTCAGAACGCCGAGAACCGCCCGCCGGGCCTGTTCGAACCGTTCGAGAAGTCCACGGTCGTGGCGGCCTGTAGCGGGCTCCCGACCGTAATCGCGCCGGCGCCGACCGCGGAGGGCCGGTCGCTCGTCATCGGAAACACCACGTTCCTCGACGGGAGTGTGTCGACGGCGACCGGGGAGGTGAGCTACGAGTGGGCATTCGGCGACGGGACGACCGCGACCGGGAAATCCGTCAGCCACACGTACGATTCGGACGGCACCTACCAGGTCCTGCTGACCGTCAGCAACGAAACCGGCACCGACACGGCGACGACAGTCGTCAACGTCGCGCGGGCGGACGTGAGCCCGGTGTGTGACGATGCAACACGACTGACGACCGGTATCTTGGACGCGTTCAGCGAGGGGTCCGTCAGAACCGCCTGTGCCGACGCTCGGGCTGCGGCCGACCAGCGACTCGTTCCCGACTTCGAGCTGTCGAGCGACCCGGTCGTCGGGGAGTCGGTCGAGTTCGACGCTGGCCCGACGACTGCGGAGGGGACGGTTCGGAGCTACGAGTGGGCGCTCGGGAACGGCGAATCTGCGACCGGCGAGACGGCGACGGTCACCTACGAGGAGGCGGGGTCGTACACCGTCGAACTGACCGTCACGGACGAGCAGGGCAACAGTGATACCATCACTCGGTCCGTCGTAGTAGGGGCCTCGGCCGGGCGTATCGTCGTCGACGACGACGGCGGCCCGGACGCGGCCTTCCGTCGACTCCTCCCGGCATTGCAGGCCGTCAGCGACGACGGGACCGTCGTCGTCAGACCGGGGACGTACAATGGGACCGGAACCGTTGAGACGAGCGTCGGGGAAATCGAGTCGGGGCCGGGTGTGCTGCTGAACGGGAACGTCACGGTCGCCGCGCCAGACGGCGCAACACTGACGAGCGAGGGGACCAGCGGTATCGCGGACGACGGCTTCAGGGTCGCAGCGAGCAACGCCGAACCGACCATCGTCGGGTTCACTGTCCGTGGCTTCGACGACGGAATCGACGCTCGGGACGGGTCCGACCTGACCGTCTCTGGGGTCACCGTCGAGAACGCCGAGGTGGGCGTGAACCTATTGCGGTCCGACGGTTCGGTCTCGCTGTCGGACGTCACTGTTCGTGACCCGAGTGAGACGGGTGTGCGTGCTGACGGGTTCGCCGGCGACCTCGAACTCGTGGACGTGACCGTCGACGGCGCGGGTGGTGCTGGCGTGCGTGCGACCCAGTTGGCGGCGACGGGCACACTCACGGCGACCGGCCTGCGAATCAGCGACAGCGGCGGTGACGGAGTGACGCTCGCCGGCGCGGTGGGGTCGTGGGAACTGGACGGTGCGCGGGTCGAAGGCGCCGGCGACGCCGGTGTCGACGCGGCAGCGACGACCGGCGACTGGGAGATTCGCGGGAGTACGTTCACCGGGAACGACGTAGTGGACGTGAACGCACTCGATGCCGACGGCGTCTGGCGAATCCACCGGACGGAGTTCGAGGACGCTGCCGGCATCGACGCCCGTGGTGCGTCGCCCGGAGGGACCGCCCGCCGGAACTGGTGGGGGACTCCCGACGGTCCCGCAGATGGGACGTGTTCGGGGGCTGTACTCTGTGGAAACCCGCTAGGTGAACCGGTCAGCCCGGCCGCGACCGGACTCACGGCGACCGTCTCTGACGGGGACGAGGCGACGCCCTTCCCGGGGACGACAGTGTACCTCTACCAGAAACAACCGCTCTCGGTCGAAGATCGGAGTATCACGACTGCCGACGCGCTGGCCTCGGAAGCCGGGCGTGAGTACTACGACGACTCCGACGGGGAGATTACCCTCCCGTTCGACGGCGTCGAAGTCTCACAGACTGCGGACCGGGTGGTCAGGACCGGACCCGAAGGCATCGTCCGGTACACCGGACTCGAGGCCGGCGAGTACTGTCTGCTGGTCGCGCCACCGAACCGGAGTCCGCGGGACGTGAAGACCCAGTGTATCGCGGTCGAGTCCGGCGACGTGACGTCGACGACGGTGACACACACCGACACGACGCGGTTCGACCACATGACCGACGAGGTGTCTGCGTTCCGGTTCGCCTCCCGAAACCGCCGGACTGACGCGTTGCGTCGGGCATACAACGCACACATACAGACCGGGACCGTCCTGGAGGAAGGCGACCCGGTTCCCGGCGTCGACAGTTTGGCGAACACGTTCCTGGACTCGGTGATCGCGGGGGTCGCCGCGGATCCGAAGAAGGGAGGAGGCACCAAGAGCCCGCGACAGGCCGCGAAAAGCGTGTTCACGGAGTTCGCGACGTCGGTGGCGAAATCGAGTGCGACCACGGTCACTGCCAACCAGATCAAAGAGCGGTACGGCGCGCTGGTCGCTGGCGCCGTCACCAACGACGACGCCGAGGAGTACAAGACCTACACACAGCAGTTCGAGAACAACGAGTGGCTCACCTCGTTCCCGTACGGCGACGTCCAGAAGGCGGGCGACGAGTACCGGGACCTCTCGACGGCCGTCGAGGCCGAGCGGTTGATCGGGGAGACGAGCGACCGGTTCGCGGAGTTGCGGTCACGGAACGTCGACGTGTGTTCGCTCCCGAACCCGCCCAGGGGGTGTGTGTTCAGGGACGCACTGACCAGCGAGGACGACGGGCAATCGCTACCCGGCGGCGGGTCAGGTCCGAACTACGATCCAGCGGCGATGGAGGACGTGCTGGAGACCCAACGGGATGCGATCGCGGGTGAGTGGGTCGCGAACGGTCTCGTCGTGACGCCGGACGGAGCTGTCTATACGGTCAATCAGAGCGCCGGGGCGCGGGCGTCTCATCGGCGCGCGTATCAGAACTTCCAGGGGTCACAGGGTGCGAAGAAACTGTCCTCGTTCGTCAGCCGCATCGGTGGGACCATCACCGACGTGAGTGTCGCCACCAAGAACCCGTACGGATTCGCCGTCGGGACCGGGGTCGAGGCGGTCGGAACCACGGGCAAAGTGCTGTACACGATCGAACGCGAGAAAGCGCGCTTCGCGACGGTCCAGCGGTTCTTCAAGACCCACCTGTACGCGATGCACGACGTCGACAACGTCGGGAACGTCAACGGGGACGTGAGACAGTGGCTGTCCTCGGAGTACCGGGACCCGTCGGTCGGTGGCGTCGACGGACGTATCGAGACGGCGCCGACGTTCTCCGAGGACGAGAACGGAGTGCAGGTTGTCGACGCGAACCGACCCCTCGAAGAAAACACAAACGTGGACATCAAGACGCGGTACGTTGACGAACGCCGGATCAGTGTCCGCAACACCGGGACCGAACCCGCTCCGGTGCGGGTGGTGAGCGTCGCGACGTACCGTTCCGACCGGAGCGACTTCAGCACCTACGGACAGGCGACGACGGTCCCGGCATCCAGCGAATCGGCCGCAACGCTGGACCCCGGAGAGACACTCACGGAGGACACGACTCTGACGCTGTCGGAGCCGATTGGCGACCCGTTCCGCGTCTACTTCCAGCACACGCTCCTGTTGATGGAGGGGAAGGTCGTCGACACCGCAACCGATCACACGTTCTTCGACATCCGGGACCTCGACTGTGAACGTGGCGGTCGACAGGGCAACGTCGACTGCGCCGACCCGGACGGGCGGACCGGGTACGGGCGTGACGAAGCCGATAGCCCCGACCCCGTGCCCCCGGAGACAGCCGCGTCCGGCACGCTCAGGGTCCGTCGGCCCAACGTGGCACTGACAACCGCCTCGACGGAATCCGGACTGGCGATGGCCCAGGAGTCGTTCACCGACGACCGGCCCGAGGTCCGGCAACTGTTCGACACCAACCTCACGGCCGAGGACGGGCGCGTCACGGAGTCGCTGTCGACCGGTCCGGAGACACACAGCCTCAGCGTCCTCGTTGTGTCCCCGACGGGTGCCGAGACGTCGCTTCAGCTGACCGACGCGGCTGGCCGGACCGCTGGGCGTGACCCGGTGACTGGAACCGTAACCACCGACATCCCGAACGCGACCGTCTCCGGGACCGGCGAGATGGTCCAGTCGGTGCGAATCGAGAACGTGAGCCGTCGCGACATCGGAGTTACCGTGGCCGGGAACGCGACGGGTCAGGACTCGGCCCCGGTCGAAGTACTCGCGGTGACGACACCCGACCGACCGGCCGTGATGGGGCTCGTCCCGTCGGCGGTCGACATCGAGGCCACGCCGGGAGCGGACCGGCGCGGGTCGATCCGGGTCGTCGAGAGCGGCGGACAGGAGTCGCTCGGCGCTGTCGAGGCCACCGCCGGAGAACTCACGAACAACGCGGGGACGGCGCTGCCGGGAACGGTCGCCGCCGTCGGTCCCGACGGGACCGTCGGCGTCGGCGGGGCCGCGAGTGTGAACCTGACCGTGTCCGTTCCGGTGGACGCGGCGGTCCCGGAGGGCGAGCCGACCCGGTTCACCGGTCCGGTCACGGTCGAGTCGGAGAACGGCGGGTCACTCGACGGTCGCGCGTCGGTCATCGTTCTCGATTCGGACGTGTCCGGCGCACGTCTCGTCAGCGCGTCCCGCGGTGTCACCGGCGTCCGGCTCGACAACGCGACGGCTGACGGCACCGTCGACGGCGACGGGCGTCCGGTGGCCGCGTTCGACGTGTTCGTCCGCGGCGAAGGGAACGTGACGCTGCGGCTCCCGACCGACGCTTCGTCCGGCCCGTTGAACGCCTTCACGGCGGCCGAGGGCGATACGCCCCGGTACGACGTCGACTCCAGCAGTGTGAACGCAACGGTGACCCTCTCCGACGGCGAGCACCGACTCGTGTTCACTCGGCCGCCGGACAGTCCCGGCACCTCCGGCGCCACTGGGGACTCAGACTCCGCCGGCGACTCCAGTTCCGCCGGCGACTCGGACGCCGCCGGGGACGTCGGGACCGTGACCGGGGAGTCGGACGGCACCGACGGTCCGGCGACGGCCACGAGGGCAACGGACACGACCACGGCCACGGTGCCCCCGACGACGGAGGCGAGTGGAGAGCAGACCACGGCCGCGAACGAGTCCGTCCCGACAGTCACGGCAGAGACGCCCGCCCGCCCGGCAGCAGACATCGAGACGACCGCAGACGGTCCCGGGTTCGGGCTGTCCGTGGCCGTCTTTGCGGCGCTAGCCGCGGCGCTCCTGTGCTACCGGCGGCGGGCTTGACACTACGACTCGCTACCCGAGCGTCGCCCCGGCCGGTGCGGACCGCACGGACGAACGAGAGCCGACCGGAAGTCACGTTCACAACGCCGCACACACGCACGTCGGACCGCTCTCACGCCGTGGGAACGAATCCATCTACTTACCAGTGTGCACCTCCGATATCGTGATGAGATGACCAGCGATATGCAGAGACGTCGGTTCGTGCGTGGAATTGGAGCGGTGGCACTGGCCGGCGCGTTGGCGGGCTGTAGTGGCGGTGGCGACGGCGCCGCTACGGGCGGCGGCGACGGCGGGGACAGTGCCAGCGTTCCCGGCGAGATCGACAGCTACCTGAACGACAACGACGCCAACCAGTACGGCGGCAATGCAGCGGATATGACGGGACAGGACAGCGTCGATATCAGTGTCGGGGCTGGAAACCAGGGGTACGCGTTCGACCCTGCTGCGGTCGTCGTCTCGGCCGGAACCGAAGTGAACTGGGTCTGGACTGGCAATGGTGGCCAGCACAACATCGTCGCGGACGACGGGACGTTCGAGAGCGAGCGTATGAGTTCGGCAGGCTCGAGCTTCTCGCACACCTTCGAGGACGCGGGCAACTACGGATACAAATGCGTGCCCCACCAAGCGCTCGGAATGTACGGCGCGGTCGTCGTCGAGTAACGGCGTCGAACGTCCGCCTTTTTACCCGGGAGCGGCTAGCACCGGCTCAACTGACCACCAGCACGAATCCGGTGACGAACATCATGATTGCGATTCCGGCCAAGACGAGAAAGAGCAGGTCTTTTTCGCTCATTGGCCTCACGTACGAAGTGAAACGGCTAATTACCTTCGCCTCTAATTCAAGCCAATGGCAGATACGGCCACCCGGTCCCCGGCGAGTCGTTCGGGCAATCGCGTCGTCCTGTTCATCTACCTCGTAATCGTCGCCATCGCCGGCGTGATGGGGTTCATTCTCGGTAACGCTCGCCCGGAAGATCTTGACCCGGAGCTGTTCGGGTTCATCCAGTTGCCACCGACGGCCATCGGGACCGCACTCTACGGCATGCTCACGGTCGGCTTCGGGCTCGGTATCCTGCTGGGGCTCGTGATCTACGTCTCCAACGAGTACGCCGACGGTGACGGCTGAGAGCGGCTCAGCCCTGTCCGACCATACTGTCCTCGTCGTCCCACTCGCGCTCGCGGAGTTCGTACTTCTGAACCTTGCCGGTGGCCGTCGTCGGGAGTTCCGCGACGAACTCGAACCGCCGAACGAGTTTGTAACCGGCCAGCTGTGACTCACAGAACTGCTTGAGCTCTGCTGTCGAGACCGGCGGGTTCTCCGGGTCGTCGTTGGCCGGAACGACGAACGCCTTTGGCGTCTCGCCCCACTGCTCGCTGGGCGCCGGAATGACTGCGACCTGGCTCACCGCGTCGTGTTCGTAGAGCGTGTCTTCCAGTTCGATGCTGGAGATGTTCTCCCCACCCGAGATGATGATGTCTTTCTTCCGGTCCTGGATGGCGATCATCCCGTTGTCGTCGACTACGGCGAGGTCGCCGGTGTGATAGTAGCCCTCGATTCGGTCGGTGAAGGCCTCCTCGGTGGCGTCGGGTTTGTTCCAGTAGCGGTCCATCACCTGGTTGCCCCGGACCACGACTTCTCCGATGGTTTCGTCGTCCCGTGGGACCGTCTCGCCGTCCTCGTCGACGACGCGCACGTCCGTCCCGAGGTAGCCCAGTCCCTGGCGTTTCTTCACTTTGAACCGGGCGTCGCTCTCGTCGTCGAACAGTCGGCGGGCGTCGGAGGTGGTGATGAGCGGACCGGTCTCGGTCGCGCCGTAGACGTGTTTGAGATGCCAGCCGAACTCGTCTTCCACCGTGCGGATCGTGGCTTCCGGCGGCGCGCTCCCGGCGGTGGCGATCCGGACCGCGTTCGCCCCGGCGGTCGCCATGTCGCCGTCTTCGCTCGCGTAGTAGTCCGAGAGCATGTTCAGCACCGTCGGCGCGCCACACATGTAGGAGACGTCCTCGTCGACGACGGTGTCGAAGATCCACTCGGCGTCGACACCGCGGGTGCAGACGTGGGTCGCGCCCATCCCGGTGACGGCGTAGATGTGGCCCCAGCCGTTGACGTGGAACATCGGCAGGGTCCAGAGATACACGTCGTCGTCGCGGAGTTCCTGGTGGACGGAGACGAGGTAGGCGTGTATCGTCTCGGTCCGGTGGGTCCGGACGACGCCTTTCGGGTCGCCGGTCGTCCCCGATGTGTAGTTGATCGTGATGTCGTCGTCTTCGTCCATCTCCGGCCGGTCGTAGCCGGTACCGGCAGCCTCGATCACTTCGTCGAAGGCGTCCCAGTCGCCGTCGACCGCGTCGGCGTCGTTCGTGACGAACGTCTCGGTCGGCACGTCGTCGCGGACGGCCTCGATGCGGTCGGCGTACTCGTGGTCGGCGTAGATGGCGTCGACCGCCGCGTCCGAGAGGATGTACTCGAAGTCGTCGGGGACTAGCCGGTAGTTCAGCGGTGTGTGGACCGCGCCGACCTGCATGCTCCCGAAGGCCGCTTCGAGGTGGTAGTGAGTGTTGGGGTCCAGTACCGCCACACGGTCGCCTTTCTCGACGCCGTGGTTCTGCAGGAAGGCAGCGAACCCGTCGGCTCGCGCGCCCAGTTCGTCGTAGCTGTACCGCTCCCCGGTCGTCGCAACGACGGCCTCCTGCTCGCCGAAGTGGCGTCGTGCTCGGTCCAGGAAGTCCGTAACCAGCAGTGGTTTTTCCATCGCGACTCGCAAAACGGGCGAAAACCTAATAGAAGTTTGCGACGACTCCGTGGCGTGGGAACGGCCGTTCGGGTCTCAGCGGTCCGCGGTCGCGCCGAGGGTAACGGGTAGCGACATCGCGACGACCGACCCGTCGGGGCCGGCTTCGGGGACCGAGATCGAGCCGCCAGCCGCGGTGACAGCCCAGTTGGCCAGCCACAGGCCGAGACCGCTCCCGTGGTCCAGTGGCGTCTCGGAGCTCCCCTCCAGCACGGCACGGTCCTGGTCGGGGAGGCCCGGGCCCTCGTCTGCGATCCGGACCGTCACGGTGTCGCCGTCGCTCTCGACGTCAACCTCGACGGTCGGTTCGGCGTTGGTAGCGTGTTTGATTGCGTTCTCGAGCAACTCACGGATAGCCACGTCGAGCGTCGGTTCGACGGCCGCCACGGTGTCGGCGTCGCCCCGGACCGTAATCGTCGCGTCGGGGTGTTCGCCGGACAGCGACTCGTTCACGCGGTCGAGCAGCGAGCCGACCTGGACGCTGTCGGCGTCGGGGTCGCGCACGTCAAGCTGGCCGAACGTCCGTGCCTTCTCACCCAGTTCGGTCAGCCCGCGAGCCGTATCGAGAATGCGCGCGAGGTGGGCCCGCTCGTCGCCGGAGGTCAGGGAGTCCTCGATCATCGAGGCCCGGCCGATGATGACGTTCATATCGTTGCGGATGTTGTGGCGGAGGACGCGGTTGAACACACTCAGAGCCTGTTCACGATGTTTGCGGTCCTGCACGTCGCGAACGCTCGCCAGGACGTGGTCGGTGCCGTCGAGTTCGAGTTCGGCGGCCGACACCTCGACCGGAATGCGGCTGCCATCGCGGTGGCGCATGAGCAGTTCGTCTGCCCGCGCCCGGCCGGTGGACAGTGTCGACGCGACCAGCCTTCGGAAGGCGTCGAGGTCATCCCGACAGAGCGTCGACGGGGCCGTCGTTCGTAGGGTCGCCCGGTCGTAGCCGAGCAGTTCACACGCCCGGTCGTTGCAGTTCACGACGGTGTCGGCATCGGGGTCGACCAGCAACAGGCCGTCACTGGCCGACTCGAACATCCGACTGAACCGCTTGCGTGCGGTCCGGAGCTGGTCGATCCGGTCGGTCCGTTCGAGGGCGGCCACGACGTTCGAGCCGAGCATCCCGGCCATCGATTGGTCGATCTCGTCGAAGGTCGCCGCCGTGCTGGAGCCGGCGACCAGCACACCCTTGGTGTCCAGCGGAACGACGAGCAGACTCCGTATCGGTTCGGCGAAGCCGGTCCCGTCCAGGCCGTCGGTGTCGTCGTACTCCGAGGGGGTCCCGTCGTCCAGCGTCTCCCAGAGACGGGCCCCCGCCCCGTCGGCTCTGCCGAGCGGGTCGGGGTCGGCCGGGCACCCGTGGCTCGCGGCCGCCCGGAGCCTCGTCTCGGGGCCGTCGCCCACGAGCCACACGCGTGTCCGGGGTGCATTGAGGGCGGCCACGGCGACTCTGGCGGCCGTCTCACAGACCGAGTCGGCCGTCGTCGCTCGCATCAGGTCGGCGGCGCCGTCGTGGAGCGCGTCCAGCGCCGCCCTTCGGCGCGTCCGTTCGAGTTCGTGGCTCAGCCAGCGGGCGGCGAGACTGACGAACGCTCGCTCCGCCTCGCTGAACGGGCCGTGGGGTGACCGGTCCATGAAACAGACCGTGCCGTACAGCGATCCGCCGACCGTGATACGCGCCCCGAGGTAACACTCGATGTCGTTTTCCTCGTAGGCCGGGTCGCCGTCCCAGCCCTGTTCGGCGGCGTGGTTGAACGCCAACACGTCGTCGGACTCGATGGTCCGCCGGCAGAACGTCGTCGGGAGGTCCATCAACTCCTCGGGTTCGAAGGACAACTCGCCGACGCTCGTCACTATCTCGTACCGTTCGGGGCCGCGGTCGATCGTCGAGAGGTGGGCGTTCTCGACACCCAGCCTGTCGCGGCCGATTCCGAGGATTCGGTCGGCTTTCTCTTGGAAGGAAAGCGTCGCGTTCGTCGCCACGTCGTAGAGGTCACGCAGGTACCGCTCGTCGGTGTCGGGCGCTGGCGACCCGTCCCGGGTCTGCAGGCCCTGTACGACGCCGCGCACACGGTTTGCCAGCGCCGCGAATCGGTTCCCCTCGCAGACCACCAGGTCGGTCGCCTCGGCCGCGGTCGCCCGGGAGCGGACGCTCGACGCGTCGGCCGGCGTCGCGAGGACGACCAACGGCACGTCGCCCCGGTCGCCGAGCGCGTCCCAGTCCCGGTCCGAAAGCGGCGCGACGGCGACGACACAGTCCGGCACCGCCCCGTCGGCGTCAACGAGGACGACGTCGTCGTAGACGGTTTCGAGAGCTCGTAGAACGTCGCCGCGGTCCCCCTTGGTATCGGTGACGATTCGGGTCGTGAGTCGCGCGGTCATCACTGAACCGGAGTCCGAGGGCAGGCACGGCCGGAAGTGTCTGCAGAGCGAGTAGAGAGAGGCGTTCGGATAGTCATATTACCTCAAACGGACGGAGAGAGCTTCAAAGTACGGGACGGTTCACGACTGGTGACGCGCACTCAGGCCAGTCCGACGGTCTCCTGGTAGGAGCCGTAATGGTCCTCGAAGACGCCCATAATCTCGCCCATGGTCGCGTACGCTTTCACTGCGTCGACGATGGCGGGCATGACGTTCTCGTCGTTCGCAATCGCCGCCCGGACGTCCGTCAGCGCGTCGTCGACCGTTCCGTCGTCGCGTTCGGCTTTCACCGTCGCCAGGCGTTCGCGCTGGCGGTCGCCCGTTGCCTCGTCGACGCGTAACAGGTCCGGCGATGTGTCCTCGGCGATGGTGTACTCGTTGACGCCGACGACGACTTCCTCGCCCTCGTCGACGCGCTCCTGGTACTCGTACGCCGAGTCCTGAATCTCGCGGTGGAAATACCCGTTCTCGATGCCCGTCAGCACGCCGTCCCGGACCGATCCATCGCCCATCCCCCTGAGCTCCTCGAGGTAGGCCATCGTCTCGGCCTCGACCTCGTCGGTCAGTGTCTCGATGGCGTAGCTCCCGCCGAGCGGGTCGACGATGTCGGCCGCGCCGGATTCCTCGGCGATAATCTGCTGGGTCCGCAGGGCGACCCGCACTGCCTCCTCACTGGGCAGGGCCAGTGCCTCGTCGAAGCTGTTGGTGTGGAGACTCTGGGTGCCACCCAGCACGCCCGCGAGCGCCTGAATCGTCACGCGAACCACGTTGTTGAGCGGTTGCTGAGCGGTCAGCGACTGCCCCGCGGTCTGGGTGTGGAACTTCATCTGTTTCGAGGCGTCGCTCTCCGCGCCGTACCACTCGTCCATCAGCCGGGCGTAAATTCGCCGACCCGCCCGGAACTTCGCCACCTCCTCGAAGATGGAGTTGTGGGAATTGAAAAAGAAAGACAGCTGTGGACCGAAGGCATCCACGTCGAGCCCGCGGTCGAGACAGTCCTCGACGTAGGCGAAGCCGTCGGCGAGGGTGAATGCCAACTCCTGGACGGCGGTCGAGCCAGCCTCGCGGATGTGGTAGCCGGACACCGAAACGGGTTTGAATTTCGGCGTCTCTTCGACGGCGAACTCGACCACGTCCGTCACGACGTCGAGTGAGGCCGCCGGGGGAACGACCCACTCTTTTTGCGCGATGAACTCTTTGAGCATGTCGTTCTGGAGCGTGCCCCGGATCTCCTCGCGTGGCACCCCCTGCCGGTCCGCGAGCGCCAGGTACATAGCGTAGACCACCGGCGCGCTCGGATTGATCGTGAACGACGTCGAGACCGCACCCAGGTCGATCCCGTCGAAGAGAATCTCCATGTCCCGGAGCGTGTCGACGGCGACACCCTCCTTACCCACCTCGCCCTGGCTCATCCGGTCGTCGCTGTCCAGTCCCATCAGGCTCGGCATGTCGAACGCGACGGAGAGGCCGGTCTGTCCCTTGTCGGTCAGGTAGTGAAATCGCTCGTTGGTCTCCTCTGCCGTCCCGAAGCCGGCAAACTGCCGCATCGTCCAGGTCCGGCCGCGGTACATCGTGGGGTAGACGCCGCGTGTGTACGGTTCCTCGCCCGGGAAGCCGATGTCCGCGTCGTAGTCGCGGTCGGCCACGTCTTCGGGGGTGTACAGCCGGTCGACCTCGTGGTTCGATACGGTCGCGAACCGGTCCTGACGCTCGCCGTGGCGCTCCAGTACCGGGTCGAGTGTCTCGCGCTCCCACTCCTCGCGGTCCGCCTGGATGGCCGCGAGGTCGTCCTCGTCGTACATGCCAGCCAGTTACACACGGGGTTCGTTTAACAGTTCGGCCGGAGTGGTGGGGGGTCACCTGGTCGGGCCGGAGTCGTCCACGACTGCCTCACCGTGGCGACCCTCGCTGCCAGCGAAGCACGGCCACGTCGTAGCTCGTCGACAGCGACAGTCCGGCCTCGTCGGACACCGTCACGCGGTCCGTCAGAGCAGTCCGCTGTGGGAACTCGGGGGCGGTCCCGGCCGGCTCACAGGCCGTGTCGAACTGCCGGGGCGGGGCGGCTCAAGCGTCGTCTTCCTGCAGTCGCTTGGTCGTCTTGACCAGTGGGTGGTGGGCGTACTCGACTTCCTCGATGTCTCCGATCGACGCCAGACTCTCTTTCCGTGCGGTCTCGGCCATCCCGAGTTCGACGCGCTCGTCGATGACGATGACGTAGGCGTCCATCTCATCGATACCGAGGCTGTCGGCGGCTTTTACACGGTGGTGGCCGTCGGCCAGCAGGAACGCGCCATCGTTGTCGATGACGACGAGCGGTTCGGCCAGCCCTCGTTCCAGTTCGTACCGCCGTCCCTCCAGTTCGTCGGCGTAAACCCGGCTCTGCGTCGGCGTGAGCCGTTCGAGGGACACTTTACGGCGGTCCTCACGGGTCTCGATGTCGTGAATCGTCTCCAGAGTTCGCTGGAGTTTCTCGACCTTGCCGGGTGTGGCGCGTTCGATCTGGCTGCGGATCACGTCGGCGTTGCTGATGATTCCGACGAGGTTGCCGGCGTCGTCGACGACGGGGAGCCGCTGGATACCCGACCGGAGGATGACGCGACCGGCGTCGTCGAGTTTCATGTCCGGATGAGCGACCAGCAGGTCCTGAGTCATGACTTTGAAAATGGGTTCGTGGTCCGCCGCGAGCAGGAGGTCACGGGCGCTGACGAACCCCTCGACGTGACGGCCGTCACAGACCGGGAACCCACTGTGGGTGTCGTCGCTCTCTGCGATCCGGCGAGCGACGGCTTCGACCGTGTCGTCGGGCGAGACGGTGGCCACGTCCCGGGTCATGTAGTCTTCGACGCGTGGCTTCTCGTCGTCGGAATCCATCACCTGGGATATCTCCCCGCGTCGTAAAAACCCCTTCGGCAGGCGATTCTCGACCGTCACCGCCGACGCGGAACTCGCAGGACGGATTCGCTCACCGGTCGTTCGCGAACGGGCCACCCGGCATCAGTCCCGTCCGCTCGCCCCGTGGGCGTTCCTGTAGCGCCTCGAAGAACCGCTCTGCCACGAACGCCTCTGCGTCGCCGGTGAGGTCGACAGTATCGTCGGTGTCGGTACTCTCGTCCTCGCGGTCCTCGGTCGTCCCCTCGGCCGTCGCTGGGTCGAGTGCGGTGTCGACGACGGGAATCTGTGCGCCCGCCATATCGGCGTGGCCACCGGCACTCCCGATCTGGTCGAACGCCGACCGGAGCGTCTCGCCCATATCGAGGTCGGTCCCCCTGGCGCGACCGGAGACGTAGACCACACCGTCGATGTTCCCGTAGACGACGGTCGCCTGAACGTCCTCCAGGTTCAGCAGTCGATCCGCCGCCTGCGCGAGCGCGTCACGGCCGCTCAACTCACCGACACAACTGGTCAGGACCGGCCCCCGGCGTTCGCGGTTGGCGATGGCTCGTGCGATCGTCTCGAGCGTGTCGCCGCTGATCGACGGGGACTCGACCCGGTCGAGCGCGTCCATGTCCGCGGCCTCGACGACGGTCCCGGCTGCCTCGAAGTCGGCCGTCGAGACTTCCCGCGTGAAGTCGTCTGTATCGACCCGGATGCCAAAGAGCAGTCCGGTCGCGACTGTCTCCTCGATGGTGATGCCGAACTGGTCGAGATACTGCACCAGCAGGGTGCTCGTCGCGCCGACGTTGCTACGGAGGTCGACGAACCCCGCTTCCGCCGGGGCACGGGGCGGGTGGTGGTCGATGACGATGTCGACTGGTGTGTTCTTCGGTAACTGGTCGTTGACTCCCGGTCGGGAGTGATCGACCAGCGCGAATCCGCCGAATCGACCGAGGTCGGCGTCGGGTTCGAGCCGAGTGAGGTCGAACTCGAGGAGGTTGACGAACGCACGATTCTCTTGATGAGAGATACGCCCGTAGTAACACACCTCGGCCTCGAGGCCCAGCACCGCCGCGAGTCGCTGGAGCGCCACCGCGCTCGCGATGGCGTCCGGGTCCGGGTTGTTGTGAGTGACGATAGCCAGCGGTTCGTCGACCGCCCAGAACGCCCGCCGAAGTTTCCGAGCCTGGAGCCCCTCGTCTCCAACTCGACGGTGTAGGAAGTCGCCAGTCACGGCACCGGGTTCGACGAGCGTGTCGGTCAGTGACCGCAGTTCCGAGAGGATGGTCTCGTCGGGTTCGAGGCCGGCGAAGGCGAACAGCATCGCGTCGGGGATGGCTTCGCTGGCGACTGTCGCCCGGCGGTAGTTCTCTCGGGGGTCGTCGCCCGCGACCACGACCGTGTCGACACCGTCGGCGTGGGTTTCGAGCGTCGCGACGTCGAGACAGTCAACGTGCGTCGCGGCCACACCTTCCTCGCGCAACCGCTTGACGCGGCGTTCGTTCTCGTCGAGAACCGATACCACGCCCGGCCTGTCGACGAGCGCAGAGACGAGGTCGTGGCCGACCGACCCACACCCCACGACCAGCCGGGTTTGCATATACCTCCATGACGGACGAACGCCGATAAACCTTTGATTTCGGCCGGGTCGCACCCACCGAGGCGCGTTACTTCAGCCGTTCCTGGAGAAAGGAAGGGTGCGCGGCCGCGACGCCGTCGCGGGCGACGATTTCCTCGTTGATGACGTCACCCATCGCGTCGCCGTCGGAGGCGTGCACCTCTGCCATCAGTGTGTGGTCGCCGCTTGAGGTGTAGAGGGAGTCGACAGCATCGATCTTTTTGAGTTCCCGGGTCACCTCGACGTAGCGTTCGCTTTCCACGTCGATTCCGACCAGTGCGATGGACTTGGAGGCGAGTTTCTTCGGGTCCACGTCCGCGGAGTAGCCCACGATCACACCCTCTTCCTCGAGTTGCTGGATGTACTTACGTACTGTCGGCTTGGACACGTCGGCCCGCTCGGCGATCTCTGCGTAAGAGGCCTGCGCGTCCTCTTCGAGGACGGACAGGATGCGCTCTTCCGTGGACTCTGCAGCCATATCTAAACTTTTGCGTCCGGTAAAAAATATCTTCCGAAGCCGAAAACGGGACGCCGCTCGCGCCAACCGAGAGTGGCGCGACGTCAGCGGTGATGATGGAGCAGGTCCGCCGAGCGCTCCCACTCGCTGTCCTCGCTGAGGTACCGCTCCGCGAGGGGGTCGGCGGGCATCTCGTCGGTGGCCCGCTTCTCCGCCCCGTAGGACGGTCGGTCGCTGTCGACGTAGAACCGGCCCGTGAGGACTTCGCCCTCGTGGAGGCGTGACTCGGCGTCGTACATCGCCTCGGCGGCCTCGCGTCGGTCAGTCACGTCGAAGTCGAAGTCCTCGGCGTCCTGTACGTCCGTGTAGGGGACGTACTGTTTGGCGTCCTTGTTCCAGGTGGGACACTGGGTGAGGAAATCGACGTGCGCGAACCCGTCGTGTTCCATGGCCTCGATTAGGATCTCTTTGGCCTGGTTGGGGTTGACCGCCGCCGTCCGGGCGACGTACGACGAGCCCGATGCCAGCGAGAGCGACATGGGCCGCACGGGGTCCTTGGCGCTCCCGTGGGGCTGGGTCTTGGACTTGTGACCCTTCGGACTGGTGGGTGACGTCTGGCCCTTCGTCAGCCCGAAGATTTCGTTGTTGAACACGATGTAGGTCATGTCGTGGTTCTCCCGGGCAGTGTGCATGAAGTGGTTGCCGCCGATGCCGTAGCCGTCGCCGTCGCCACCGGCCGCGATCACTTCCAGTCCCGGGTTGGCCAGTTTGGCGGCCCGCGCCACGGGCAACGAGCGCCCGTGGATGCTGTGGAAGCCGTAGCTCTCGAAGTACGAGGAGAGCTTGCCCGAACAGCCGATACCCGTGACGAGCAGAGTCTCGTCGGGCGTGCGGCCTACTTCGGGCATGGCCTGTTTCAGCGCCTTCAGGACGCCGAAGTCGCCACAGCCTGGACACCAGGTCGCTTGTGGCTCGATGCCGGGTGTGAACTCGTCGCGGTCGATCTCGCGGTCCTCGCCGATTGCGCTGAATACACTCATTGTTAGTCACCTGCTGCTGGGACGAATTTGGTTCCGTCCGGGACGGGGGCGTCCCGGGTGACGATACGCTCGAAGCCCTCGACGATCTCGGAGGGCTCGAATGCCTCACCGTTGTACTTCAGGAGGCTGTTGAGCTTCGGCCCGAACCGGCCGAGTTCCTTCTGGGTCAGCCCCCGAAACTGCGCCGAGGCGTTCATCTCGGCGACCAGGCAGGCCTCCACCGACTCCAGGAAGTCCGCCACCTCCCGCTCGGGATAAGGCATCAGATCGCTGACGCCCAGCGCCATCACGGACGCTCCGGCCTCGTTCAACTGGTCGACGGCCTCGAAGACGGTGTCTTGCTGACTGCCCCACGCCAGCAGGCCGTAGTCGGCGTTCTCGGGACCGTAGCGTGTCTGGTGGGACGCCTCGCCGTCGTTCAGTTCCTCCCGGATGGCGTCGAGTTTCGACATCCGGCGGTCCATCTGTGCGACGCGGTTGGTCGGGCTCTCGCTGATGTGGCCCTCTGGCGTGTGTTCGTTGCCCGATGCGAGGAAGCGGCCATCTTTCTGTCCGGGAACCGACCGCGGACTGACGCCGTTCTCGGCGTCGTGCTGGTAGCGCTCGAACTTCCCCGACTCGTGGTGGGCCGCCTCACGTATTTCGTCCTCGGTGAGGACGCTTCCGGGGTCGTCGTTGGGCTCCCGGTCGAAGAAGGACTCGTCGACGTTGCGCATCTCGCCGGAGAGCTTCTGGTCGATGACGACGATAGCCGGAAGCTGGTACTCGTAGGCCACCCGAAAGGCCGCACGGGTCTGCTCGTAACACTCACCGACGTTGGCTGGCGCGAACACGACCCGGCAGGAGTCTCCCTGACTCGTGTAGAGGACATGTTCGAGGTCGGCCTGTTCGGGTTTGGTTGGCATCCCCGTCGAGGGGCCGGCCCGCATCGCCTCGATCAGGACCACCGGCGTCTCTGTCATCTCCGCCAGCCCGAGGGGTTCGGACATCAGGGCGAACCCGCCACCGGAGGACCCGGACATCGCCTTGACACCGGCGTGGGAAGCCCCGACTGCGAGGGAAGCGGCGGCGATTTCGTCTTCGACCTGTTCGGCGATACCGCCGAACTTCGGGAGGTGCTGGGAGAGAATCGTGAATACGTCCGTCCAGGGGGTCATCGGGTACCCCGAAATGAACCGACAGCCCTCGTCGATAGCCCCGTAGGCGACGGCGCTGCTCCCGGACATCAGTACCTGCTGTTCGCCGTGGTCACCGGTGGGCACGCGGAGGTCGTGGGTGATCGTGTACTCCTCGCGCACCGAGTCGTAGGCGCGTTCGAGGATGTCGAGATTGGCTGCCAGCACGTCGCCGGTCATGGCGTCTTCCATCAGGTCCTCGATGTGGTCCACGTCCATGTCGAGCAGTGCGGCGGTCGCACCGACACCGGCGGTGTTTCGCATCACTTCCCGTCCGTGTTCGCGGGCGAGGGCTCGCAGGTCGAGGGGGTAGACGTGCCAGTCGTTCTCCTCGGCCCGGGCCTCCAGATCCAGGCCGGCACGCTCCAGCGTGTCCTGGTCGAGCAGTCCCTCGTCGTAAACGACCACGCCGCCCTCGTTGAGGTCGTCGAGGTTCTCCGAGAGGGGCTTGATCTCCTCGTTGCCGTAAACAGTGTCGGCACCGTCCTGTGGGTTGCGGGCGAAGCTATCGCCCAGTGCCAGCAGGAAGTTGAAGCCGTCTCCCCGCGACCGGACGGGGTCTGCGTCGGCCCGTACCTCGACGTAGGTGTGGCCGCCCCGAATCCGTGAGGGGTAGTGTCGGTGTGTGAATACGTCCAGTCCCGCGCGCATCAGTGCCTTGGCGAAATTCTGGCTCGTGGAATCAATTCCGTCACCGGAGCCACCAGCGATGCGCCACATTAGTTCTGTCATGATAAATCAGTGGCCGAATCGGCCGCCCTAGTTGAGAAACGGCGCGCCGAGACAAAAGAGTTTGCTACGCGTTACCACAGATTAATCATGACAGTTCGGATGGGTTCACAGGGTCGGCCCGGCGCCTCGGAACCGACCGATTCTGGGAGTCGGCCAGCGCTTGGGTTCTTCAGAGGTCAGTCGGTGCGGGAACGTCTCGCAAACGATTTATGGACCGAAAACATCGGTCCCACAAATCAGATGTCTCTTTCGGAACTTATTGCCGGTGTCGAAGAACACGAGAAGACGCTGACGGTTTTTAATTCGGACGCAGGTGTCGTCGCGGCGTTTCGTGAGCGGTTCGCCGACCGGAACGTGACGGTCAGAACGGAGTCGACACCGAGCGGGAGGCCGGGCGAGTTCGCCACCCTCAGCGAGGACGGCGAGGTACTGACGGCCACGAGTGTTACGGACCTCCAGCGAATGATCGAGGAGTCGGACGTGGCGCTTGGCCTGTCCGACAGCCCGTATCAACCGCTGCTCAACCACATGGACGAGACTATGTTCACCTCCTGGAGCATCGACCAGATGGTCGCGGCCTCTAAAGAGATCGAGGACCGTGCGTGGCGGGTCGGCGAGGGGTCGCTCCACGCCGGCTTCCAGTACCTCTCGACGCTCCGTGGCGAACTCCCGGTCTACGAACGGCTTGGCTCGAAGGATCTCGACGTTCACGCGTACGCAGTCCCGGACGAGGACCCGCCCGACCACGAGGAGTTTACCCTCCACATCGAGCGCGCAGAGGAGATCGAGAAGTCCTGGTTCGTGGTCTTCGACGGCAACGGCCTCGACGAGAACAAATGCGCCCTGCTGGGCGAAGAACGCGGGCCGCGAGAGTTCTACGGTTTCTGGACCTACGGCGCCGACACTGTCGACTGGATTATCGACCACCTCGACTCCACGTACGGGGTTCTCGAACAGTGATCCGTTTCCGCGGCTGAACCGAGTGGGACCCGTCCGACGTCCGTAGGTGACACAGCCACGGTTCGTCGTATCTCTCCTGTCTGTCGTCCCGGCGGCGTCCGCTCTGGCGTGCCGACGTGCGCTGGCACTCTCAGTCCGGCGAACCGACTCGGGTTCGCCATCGCCGCCACCGACGGCGGCGCAGCCGTGACACTGGGCCTGCAGATGGCCCGAGCACTGGACCGGAACGCAAACCTGCTCCCCTGTGTCAGGACCTCCATGGACGGCCCCCTGTCCATCGACGCCCCTCCACGCACAGCAACGGTGAGCGAACCCGACGTGTCGGGGGTGACCTGACCGTGGCAACCGTCGAGACACGCGGGCTGACGAAGTCGTTCGGCGATGTCGACGCCGTCCTCGACCTCGACCTCGCCGTCGACGAGGGGGAAGTGTTCGGCTTCCTCGGCCCGAACGGCGCGGGAAAGTCGACGATTATCAATCTCCTGCTCGACTACATCCGGCCGACCAGCGGGAGCGTCGAGGTGTTCGGGATGGACGCACAGGAACACCCGGCGAAGATCCGCGAGCGTGTCGGTGTCCTTCCGGAAGGGTACGGCTTCGACGATCCGCTCACGGGCCGGGAGTACCTCGAGTGGGCGATTCGCACGAAAGACGCCGACGACGACCCGGCGAAGTTGCTCGACCTGGTGAGTTTGACCGACGACGCCGCCCGGATGGCCGCCGACTACTCAAAGGGGATGCAACAACGACTCGCGTTCGCGATGGCGCTGGTCGACGACCCCGACCTGTTGCTCCTCGACGAACCCTCGACCGGACTCGACCCGAACGGTATCCGGACGATGCGTGAGGTCGTCGCCGACGTGGCCGCCGACGGAACGACGTGTTTTTTTCCAGCCACCACCTCACCGAGGTCGAGGCGGTCTGTGATCGGGTCGGCGTAATGAACGAGGGCGAACTGGTCGCAGTCGACAGCATCGACGGTCTCCGCGACAGCGTGGGCGGGCACGCGACTCTCGAACTACGGTGTGCGACCCCGCCGACCGACCTCGGCGTCGCGGCAGTCGACGGCGTCGTCGACACGGCCGTCGAGGACCACACCCTGACGGTCACCTGTGGCGAGCCGACGGTGAAAGTCGACGCGATCACGTACGCCGCCGAGCGCGCCGACATCGTCGACATCCGCTCGACGACGGTGTCGCTGGAGACGCTGTTCAACGAGTTGACCGAGGGCGGCCACGAGGGAGAGACACCCGCGGAGGCACCACAGTGAGCATCGAGAGCGTCCTCTCGAAGGACTTCACGAGCGTCCAGCGGTCCGGCGCGCTCTGGGCGACCGGGGTCTGTCTGGCGCTGGTCGCGTACGTGAACCTCGGCCCCGGCGCCCCGCCGGTCAGGGAGGCACAGAACGCGTACGGACTCCTGGTCGGACTGGTCGGCGTACTGGTGCCAATTGTCGCCATCGTCGCCAGCTACATGGCGATTACGGGGGAGCGTGCCAGCGGCGGCATCAAGTTCCTGCTGGCGTTCCCGAACAGCCGACGGGACGTGTTCGTCGGCAAGCTCGTCAGCAGGCTGGCCGTGGTCGGCGCCGTCGTGCTGTTCATGTTCGTCGCGGGCGACGAACCCGGCCAACCGTCACAGGAGCAGGGCGGAGAGCCCGCGCGGTACAACGTCGTTCGGACCAGATTTGGGCAACCACCGCTGACGGACCCGGGGAATCTGCTCCGTCTCGTCTCGGTGCTAGCGGGCGTCGTCGTGCTCGGCGGCGGTGGCTACCTCCGGTCGAGACCGTAGAGGGCGGCGCGACGCTGCGCCGTCCGTGGTGTCGTCGGTAGCGCGTTTACCACTGCCCGTAGATCAGGTTGCGCTGAATCTCGTTTGCGCCTTCGTAGATGACGGGAATGCGAACGTCGCGGTAGACCCGCGAGATGCGGTTCTCGGTGAGGACCGAGCGACCGCCGTGGAGTTGCATGCCACGTTCGGCACACATCGTCGCCGTCTCGGTGGACTTCACCTTCGCCTGTGCGGCCCAGAGCCCGGAGTTGTCGTTGTTCGCGACCTTGTCCGCGGCCCGCCAGTTGAGTGACCGGGCGGCCTCGAACTCCGTCCGCATGTCCGCGAGGATGTGCTGGACCTTCTGGAACTCGCTCACGTCACGCCCGAACGCCTGGCGACCGTGAACGAAGTCGTGGGCCTCCTCGATGGCCGCTGCCGCGAGGCCGAGCGCGTGTCCGCCGACTACCACGCGCCCGTGGTTGAAGAAGTCTGCGAGCATGTAGAAGCCCGTGCCCTCGGTTCCGATGACGTGGTCCTCTGGAATCCGGGCGTCGTTCAGGTAGACGTGGGCCTGTTTGGAGGCTCGGAAGCCCATCTTCTCGGGGATGTGTTCGGCATCGTAGCCGTCGGTGTCGGTAGGGACGATGAACATCGAGAAGTTACCGTAGCGGTCGTCCTCGTCGTGGCCGGTCCGGGCGTACAGCGTCACCCAGTCGGCCTCGACACCGTTACCGATCCAGTACTTCTCACCGTTCAGGACCCACTCGTCGCCGTCCTTCTCGGCAGTGGTCTCCATCCCGGCGAGGTCGCTGCCGGTCTCGGGTTCGGACACTGCCAGACCGGTAATCTGTTCGTTGTTCGCGACCGGGCGGAGGAACTCCTCTTTCTGCCAGTCCGAGCCGTACTCTTCGAGCATCTCCGCGCCGAAACTGGCCAGTTGCAGCGTCAGGCCGATCCCGGCGTCGGCCTTGTAGAACTCCTCGGCCATGGCGAACATCTGATGCATGTCGAGTCCACGACCGCCGTACTCCTCGCTGATGTCCTGGCCGACCAGATTGGCCTCCATGCCCGCCTCGAGCACTTCCCAGGGGTACTCAGCGGACTCGTAGTAGTCTGCCGCGACCGGCTCGATATGCTCCGCTGCGAACTCCCGAGCCTCCTGTTTCACGTCGTGCGCGCGCTCTGGCACCACATCTTCCGTTAGCAACTCCATGCGTGAGCGTTAACATGGGCTGCACGGACAAAAACGGCTTGGAACATTGTAAGTTATGAACGGAGTTCGAGTTTTTTTTATCGACAATGTGGCCCGAATCGGCCGCGGTGTTGTCATTCGGACTAGACGAGTGTCGACATTCCTATCAGGAGCCGGGCAGTTATCCGACGACGAGTGCTGTGCCGCTCGACGAGACTGTCTGTATCGTAGCTGGCGGCGGTCGGGCCTCGGTGAGGCGACAGCCGAGCACCTGGCGGCCGAGGGCGCGACGGTCGTCGTAAACGACCTCGGGACCTTCCTGCAGGGCGACGGCGAGAGCGCGGAACCGGCGGACGAGACCGTAGCGTCGATCCGTACCGCCGGCGGGACCGCGATGTCCCACCTCGGTGACGTGACCGACATCGATTACACCGAGAAATCGGTCGCCGGGTACGGCCGTGTCGACGCCGCCGTCAACTTCGCCGGCGTCCTGCGGGACGCCTCCCTCACGGAGATGGCCGGCGACGACTGGGACACCGTGGTCGACGTCCACCTGCGAGGCCACTTCGCTCTGCTCCGGACCCTCGCGCGCCACTGGGACGAGACCGCGGACGACGCCGACCGCGAGCGTGCGTTCGTCGGCGTCACCAGTCCCTCCGCGCTGGGTGCCGCCGGCCAGGCCAACTGCGCGGCCGTCAAAGCCGGTGTGCTGGGGCTGGTCCGCACCGCGTCGGCGGAGTCACCGCGCTACGACGCCCGAGCTAGCGCGCTCATGCCCGTCGCGTACACCCGCACAATCGAGGACATCCCCGAAGCGAAACGCCATTTCGGCGAGGACAACACGCCGCCCGAGAAGGTCGCCCCGGTCGTCGGCTCCCTCGTCAGCGAGGCCGCCGAGGGTGTCCGCGGCGAAACCGTGCGTGCCCAGGGCGACATGGTGTCACTGGTCACCGGCCCCGAGGACGAATCTTCGATGGTCGACGGGTTGAGCGGGCGGTTCGGCGAGCTACTCGACTAGAGCCACCCGTCGGGCAGTTCCCCCTTGTGGTCGTGAATCAGTTCGAGGACCGGTGCCACCTGGCCCCACTCCGGGCCAGTGCTGATCTCGCCGGTCTCTCGGTCCCAGTTGACGATCTCCATGGCGTCGAGTTTCGGCAGGTGGTCGTGTACCAACTGAGACTGCAACACGGTCGACTCCCGCTCGGTCTCGGCGACGATATCGAGTGGATCGAGGTCCGTATCGTCCTGCGGATTGTGTTCGAGGAGGGCGACGAGCAACTGTCGACGATACGGGTCCGATAGCGCCGCGAAGAGTTTCTCCCAGGAGTCCGGGTTCACGATACATGTTATCATAACCCATCGGTAAGCCGTCTTGGCTTGGTGTACCAAGCTACGCGTAATCGGTCAGGTTCGGCGGGTTCGGAAGAACAGGTGAGTTCGCTCCGGCCGGCAGTCGTCACAGCGTTACGGCGCGGTCACTGGCTCTCGGGCGCGGCGTCTTCGGGGACCTGCCCTTCGACGAGGTCCTCGTCGGCGTACTCCTCGCGCAGGTCTTTCTTCGAGAACTTCCCGGTCGCGGTCTTGGGGACCTCGTCGATCTGGATGAAGTCGTCCGGAAGCCACCACTTGGGGTAATCCTCGGCGATCTCCTCGCGCAGGTCCTCTGCCACGGCGTCGGGGTCGGCCTCCTCGACCGGGACGATGAACGCAACGGGGCGTTCCTGCCAGCGTTCGTGGGGAACGCCGACGACGGCGGCCTCGGCCACGCCGTTGTTTGCCATGATGGCGTTCTCCAGTTCGACCGAGGAGATCCACTCCCCGCCGGATTTGATCACGTCCTTGGCGCGGTCGACAATCTTGATGTAACCGTCGTCGTCGACGGTCACCACGTCGCCGGTCTTGAGCCAGTCGCCCTCGAAGTCGTTCTCGTTGGCTTCCGGGCGCTCGAAGTACTCCTGGGTGACCCAGGGGCCGCGAACGTACAGTTCGCCGAAGTCCTCACCGTTCCACGGAATCTCGTTGCCGTCGTCGTCGATGACTTTGAACTCCAGGCCGGGAACGACCAGACCCTGCTTGGCCCGGCGGTCGAGCTGTTCGTCGTAGGAGAGTTCCTCGGCCAGCCCGGATTTGAGGTGGGCGACCGACCCGATGGGCGACATCTCCGTCATTCCCCAGGCGTGGGTGACGGACACGTCGTACTGGTCGAACCACTCGATCATGGCCTTCGGCGCCGCCGAACCGCCGATAATTACGGTTTCGAGTTCCGAGAGGTCGACCTCGTTGCCGGCCTGCATGTACTCCTGCAGGCCGAGCCAGACGGTCGGGACGCCGGCGGTAATGGTGACGCCCTCTTCCTCGAGCAACTGTGCGATGTCGGCAGGCTCGGGCGACGGACCGGGATAGACGTGTTTCGCGCCGGCGGCGGTCGTCGAGAACGGCATCCCCCAGGCGTTGACGTGGAACATCGGGACGACTGGCATCACCACGTCGTCGTCCTCGACACCCAGCCCCTGGGGCGTCATTGTCGCCATCGTGTGCCCCCAAAGCATCTGCTGGGTGTACTCGACGCCTTTGGGTTTGCCCGTGGTGCCGGAGGTGTAACACATCCCGGCGGGTTGGTCCTGGTCGACGACCGGCCAGTCGTATTCGGTCTCGTGGCCCTCGATGAACGACTCGTAGTCGACGGCGTCGTAGGGCAGGTCCGGAACCGAGTCACCCATGACGACGATTTGCTCGACGCTGTCGAACGAGTCGGCGTCGTAGGCGCTCCCGAGCTTCTCCGCGAGCGAGGGGTCGACGAAAATCGCCTTGTCGGCGGCGTTCTCGACGATGAACTGGATGTGTTCGTCGGGAAGCAGGGGGTTGATAGTGTGGAGTTGCGCGCCCAGCGTCGGAATACCGAAGTAGGTCTCGAAGTGGCGGTGATGGTTCCAGCAGAACGTCGCGATGCGGTCGCCCTCACCCATACCGGCGTCGGTCAGGGCGTGGGCCAGTTGTGCTGTACGGTTGCTGTACTCCTCGTATGTGTAGCGTTCGATTCCCTGGTGGGTCCGTGAGACGATCTCTGTGTCGGGATAGAGATTTTCCGCACGCCACAGGAACGGCCGTAGTGTCTGGTCAGTGCCTCCTGGCATGGAATATACCAGCGGCGCACATCATATCATACTTCCCCTCAGGTGTGGCGGAGAATCGTCAGATGGTCAAACTTCGAGCCGCTGCATCAGGCCGACCAACTCCTCGAGTTGCGGGAAGGTGTAGACTTTGACGTTGATGTCTTCGTTCTGTGCGTGGACGCGGGAGTCGAACATGAGCGCCATATCGCTGTCGCGGTCGCCGATAATTTCGTCGACGGTCCCGCTACCTGGCCCGAACGTGAAGTTCGGCGTCGACATGTCGATGGTCGTCTCCAGCACGTTGGCCCAGCCGTCGATGAAGCCGCTGGTCATGATGTTCCCGATTTCCTGGATCGCACTCTTTTCCATCTCGGTGAACCCGTCGGCGTCGGGGTCGGTTCCACCCATATCTCCGAGCATACCGGCGGCGAGGCGCTTCGCGCTGTCGGCGTTGAACAGAAAGAGGACGTGACCGTGTGGCGGCTCCTGCATCTCGATGTAGATACCGATCTGCTCGGCGTCACCGACGTGTGTCTTGATGTCCGGGATATCGATGAAGTTGATCTTCGTAATCTCCATCTCGGTGTTCATACCAGTCATCTGGCTCATGTGGTTGGCGACCGTGTTCCCACCCTCCTTGGCCATCTTGTTGAAAATACTCAACTTCCGAATGTCTATCATCAACTCGCTCATGTGAAACCCGGGGTACTCCGACCTTCCCTGTCGGCGTATATAACTGACACCCAGCGAATATCAAATGCTGTAACGTCTGCGCGGCGGAACACCGCGCTGCCCGTCAGTCCACGCGGTGGCTTACCGCGATACCCTCGCCGACCGGTATCAGTGCCGTCTCGAACGCCGGGTCCTCGCCGACTCGTTCGAGGTAGGCCGCGACGCCTGCAGTGTGGTCGTCCACCGTGCCGGGGTTCCCGCCGCGGACTAGCGCCGACAGCGCCTCGACGTCCATGGGGCCGGCCGTCACGGCGTTGTCCGCGATGACGACCCCGCCCGCAGCGACCGTCGGCCGGACAGCCTCGAATGCCTCGCGGTAGCGGTGTTTCTCGTTGTCGATGAGGACCACGTCGAAGGGGCCGTCGTACTCGTCGACAGTCTCGATGGCGTCGCCGAGTTCGTAGGTGGCCAGACCGTCGAAGCCGCCGCGGGCCATGTACTCGCGGGCCTGGTCGAGTTCGCCCTCGTCGACCTCGGTGAGGACGACCTCCCCGTCCTCGGGGAGCGCTCGGGCGAACCAGTACGCCGAGTAACCGAAGCCGGAGCCGAACTCGAAGACCCGGTTCGCCTGGACCATGCGGGCGAGCAACTGGAGCCACCCGCCCACCGTGGGCCCGACAGTCGGGAAGCCGTCGTTCTCGGCCCGTGCGTCCATCTCCGCGATAACCGCGTCGGGGTCGGGGCCGATAGCACGTGCGAACTCGGTGGTGGCGGCGGACAGAATCTCGGACATGTATCGGTATCGGGGTTCGACCCGGGTCTGCATAACGCTGACTCTGAGGAGGGGTCGACGGGGAACCGCTCAGCCGTCGGGTGTCGCGGCCACGACATCGGCCACCCGCTCGGGGTCGACGGGATTCGTCGTCTCCCCGTCTTGTTTGAATGCCGTCCCGACGATGGCACCGTCGGCCACCGACAGCAGGTCCGCGACCGAGTCGGCAGTGACGCCGCTGCCGACGAACACCGGCACGTCGGGGTCGGTGTCGTCCCGGACGGCCGCCACCGTTCGCAGGTCCTCGGCGTCGGTCACTGCCCCCGTGGCCGGTCCGGAGACGACGAGGCCGTCCGCCCGGCCGCGGTCGATCGCGTCCGCGACCGCGGGCCCGAGGTCCCGTTCGCCGAGCGATACGGAGTGTTTGACCGCGACGTCCGCCAGTACGGCCACGTCGGTGTCGATCCGGTCGCGCAGGCGTACCGTCTCGGCGGCCCGGCCTTCGATCACTCCCTGGTCGGTCACCCGTGCGCCGGTGTGGACGTTCACCCGGACGAAGGCCGCGCCCACGGCCGCCGCGACCGAGAGCGCCGCCGCCGCGTCGTTCCGGAGGACGTTGATCCCGACGGGACAGTCGACGGTCTCACAGACTGCCGTTGCTACGCGGGTCATTTCGGCGACCACGTGTTTCGGCACGTCCTCGGCGTGAAACGGTGCGTCCCCGTAGTTCTCGACAATCACCCCGTCAACGCTACCGTCCGCGAGCGTATGGGCGTCGGCGAGCGCCCGCTCTAAGACGGCCTCACGGCCCCGGTCCGGGTCGTACCCGGGTGCTCCCGGCAGTGGCGGGAGGTGAATCATCCCGACGACCGGACGGGTCGTTCCGAAGGTCGCAGTGAGATCGAGCGGCATGTGACAGGATTCAGCGACGGCCCGCATAACCGCTTTGACCCCGTGGCGAATCGAGAGCGTGCTCCCGACGCGTTCGGATCGGGAACGTGCAGCGACGAACGACCGCGCCGGCAGTCCCGTCACGCACACGACCGGTGCTGGTTCGCCCCCGCGTGTCGTCCCGAATCGGCCGAACAACGACTACACTGTCGCGCTCACTCGTCGGTCCACTTGATCGAACAGCCCCGAGATGGTCTGAACTCGTCGTCGATCTCCTCGCCGGACAGCAGACGGTCGACGATGTCGCGCATCTCCATCACCGTCGGTTCGTCGTCGGGATTCGGGGCATCGTCGATGCGACCGTGGTAGGCGAGTTCGAAGCCGCTCTCGCCCCCCGCAAACAGGAACGGGTCGGGCGTACAGACCGCGCCGTACTCGCGGGCGACTGCCTGACTCTCGTCGCGGAGGTAAGCGTCGTACTGGATCGTCCCGTCGTCGACGAGTTCCTGCATCCGCTCGAACGAGTCGTCGGGGTACTCCGCGGCGTCGTTGGGGTTGATTCCGACCACGGCGAGGTCGCCGTACTCGCCGGCGAGGTGATTCAGTTCGTCGAACTTTGCTTGTGCGTACGGGCAGTGGTTACAGGTGAACACGACCAGTAGCGCCTCGTAGTCGTCGAAGTCCGATAGCGAGTGTGTCTCGTCGTCCACGCCGGGCAACTCGAAGTCGGGCGCCGACTCGCCGCGCTGGATGGCGTCGTCTTCGGAATCGAGTGCGACCATAGCGGACGTAGTGGTGTGGCCGGCAAAAGTGTTGAGTCGCCGTCCAGACGACAGACGGATTGGCGCGGCACTCCTACCGACCGGTATGAACGCACCGTCATTACTCGAGATGCGTTGGGCGGATGTCCTCTTCGCACACTGGGGCGTCCAGCCGGCGGTCGTCGACGCCGAGCTTCCCGAAGACCTGTCGGCCGATACGTACGAGGGCAACGCGTACCTCGGCGTGGTCGGCTTTCAGATGGAGTCGATCCGGCCCCGCGGTTCGCCCGTCGGGCTCTCGTTCCCGGAGCTGAACCTGCGGACCTACGTCGACGGGCCGAACGGTCCGGGAATATACTTCTTCAATCTCGACGCCGACGATTGGCTGGGGGTTGCTGTCGCCCGCAAACTGTTTCGCCTGCCGTACTACCGGGCGGAGATGCGGATTACGGAGACGACCGACGGCTTCCGGTTCCGGAGCGGGCGCACCCACCCCGGCGTTCCGATGGCGGGCTTCGACGCCACGTATCGGCCGACGGGCGAACCGTCCGAACCCGACCCCGGTTCGCTGGCGCACTTCCTCACAGAGCGGTACCGCTTCTACGCCGCCGACGACAGCGGCCGGGTGTACGTCGGTCCCGTCGGCCATCCCCCGTGGCCGCTCCAGGGGGCGGACCTGGCGGTTCAGGAGAACGACCTGTTCACGGCCAACGGGTTCGAGACGCCCGAGACCGAGCCACTGGTCCACTACAGCACCGGCGTCGACGTGGAGGCGAGCGCGCTCCAGCCCGTGGCGGGACCGGACCTGCTATCCCTGTGAGCCGGGTGGCGGCAATCGAAAGGGGCCTGCCCGTTCGGGTGTGTACCGGAGCGTGATGATGGGGGTTCGGTCCGCACGCGCCCCGTGACGGGATTCGTGAACGGGTCCGGGACCGACCGGGCGAGTACGAGCCCCCACCCGAGGTCGAGTTCGTCGCCGAGTTACCGCAGACGACGACCGGGAGGATTCGGCGGACGGAGTTGCGCGAGCAAAGCTACCGAGTCCTCTCGGCCGCACGCTCGAACTCGCGGGCGGCTTCGAGGACCGAACTGTCCGCGTTGAGGGTGTAGTAGATTTCCTCGTCTTCGGGGTGGTGTTTGTCGAGCATCCCGAGTTCGACGACGCCGTCTACGTCGTCCATCAGGTGGAGGGTCTTCAGGGCGATTCCGGTCTCGTCGGCCAGTTCCGAGCGGGTGTACGTCTCATCGGTATCGAGGTCGAGGAGTGTGTCGATAATCGTCGCCACGGAGTCGTGCTCCGCGACGAATTCCCAACCGCTGTCGGCCCGTGAGTCACGCTGCATGTAACCGAGACGTTGGTAAGCACGACGATAATTTAAATCTAGGAACGGTGTTCGCTGTTGAGTCCGCGTCCGAGCGTCGGACAGCGCCGCGAGAGCGATGGACTCGACCGACCGGATAGCAAGTCTTTAGTCTGCGCTCTAGTGGAAATAGGTATGAACAGTCGCGCCGAGATACTGGCCTTGCTCCGGGAGAACGCGCGCTACTCCACCGAGGACATGGCGCGCCAGACCGACCTCGACCCCGAGGAAGTCGAGGACGTAATTGCGGACCTGGAGGCCGACGGCGTCATCGCAGGTTACCAGGCGGTCATCGACTACAGGCAACTCGAAGACGAGCGTGTGCGCGCACTGGTCGAACTCAACGTGACGCTGGATCGTGAGACCAGCTACGCCGACATCGCCGAGCGACTGGCGAAGTTCCCCGAAGTCGAGGGACTCCGACTCGTGAGCGGCGACTACGACTTCGACATGGAGGTCGAGGGCGACTCCATGAGCGAGGTGTCGCGGTTCATCAGCGAGAGGGTCGCGCCCGTTCCCGAGATCACTCAGACGGTGACCCACTACATCATGGAGTCCTACAAGGAACGGGGTATCGAGTTCGGTGACGGCAACGACGACGACCGTCTCTCCGTGTCCCCCTGAGCCATGCAGGTGTCAGACCGCGTCAACGGCGTGCCCCCGTCGGGTATCCGGCGCTTTTTCGAACTCGCCGAGGAGATGGACGACCTCATCTCGCTTGGTGTCGGCGAACCGGACTTCTCGGCCCCCTGGAGCGCACGCGACGCCGCCATCGCCTCGCTCGAGCGGGGCGAGACGTCTTACACCGCCAACCGGGGGAAGCGGGAACTCCGGGAGGCAATCGCGAGCCACCAGGCCGAAAAGTACGGGCTGGAGTACGAACCCAACGAGGAGGTTATTGTCACTGCGGGCGCAAGCGAGGGCATCGACCTGGCCATGCGCGCGCTCGTCGACCCCGGCGACACCGTGGCGGTGGCCCAACCGACGTACATCTCCTACGTCCCGGGTGTCATCTTCTCCGGTGGGGAGCCACTGGCTGTGCCGACCCGTGTCGAAGACGAGTTCAAGTTGACCCGTGAGGCACTCGAAGACGCCGGCGCCCACGAGGCCGA
>NZ_JAQCNH010000007.1 GCF_028275115.1 Halorientalis sp.
CGCGGTTCGTGTCATCGTCTACGGTGAGGCGATAGCCTTCCGTATGCGCCATCACGAGCGGGTACACACCGGATTTGTCCGTACTCGGCGGCGTCGGCTTGCCGCCATCAGGGTTGTCTTGATTCTCCCACCAGTCTGTGAGTGATTGGTAGGAGTCCCACGTTTGGAGGGCTTTGCCGACGACCGCGCACTTGTTGTTCCGCAAGAAGTCGTCGCGGTCAACTTCCTTCTGTATCTCGGTGCGATTGTACCCGCGTTGTTTGAGGCAGATGGTTTGGTTGAATATCTCGCGTGAGGCGAGCCGGGCGTCGTGAAGCCACGACCGTTCACCAGACGCTATGTGAAGGCGCGTCTGAATCGTCTTCGTGGCTTCCTCGCCCATACATTGACAATCGTTCTAGAATGTCATAAATGTAGGGATTAGGGATAGAGAAGTACCGTATTCACGCACATTCGAAGTATCATTTTGTCTGGTGTCCCAAGTACCGCCACCCGGTTCTCAACGTGGTTGAAGAAGATGTGCGGGAGTTGTTTGGTGAGACTGCCGACCACTTCGGGCACGAGGTTCTCGCCTTGGAGATTGCGGACGACCACGTACACCTGTTCGTCCAGCGCGACCCGAAGCACAGTCCAGCAGATATTGCTCGGCAATTCAAGTCGTACTCTGGCAAGCACCTACTGGAACGGTATCCCGAGATTCGGGAGGCGTATTTCTGGGGTGGTGGGTTCTGGAAAGTCGGCTACTACGTGGGGTCAACAGGGGCAGTATCGGAGGAAGTGGTTGAACAATATATCGAGGAGACGGAACACTAGGCCGAGTGTCGGGCTTCACCCCCGACCCCGGTGGGTCGGGGAACTCGCCCTCGTAGGTTGTTTAGAGCGGGAGTCCACTGACAAGCCTCGGGGCTTGACTCCGAGGCAGTTGACCGTTCGTGATGAGCGTCGTTCTGAGTGACGAGTCGCCCTGAGCGACGCGTCCCGCGGGCACGTGCCCGCACCGAGCATCGCCAGTCAGTTACCACGGTCCTGGGGGTGTGGCCGTGACGGACCGCCGTCTCGCCGCCATCGCCGTCGTAATCGTCGACACGTCCGGCGTAGTGGTGCCGCCGGAGAGCCGTGGGTGCTACCCGGTCGGTGTCTCACACCTCGGCAGGGTCGAGGTGTAGTTGTCCCGGACACCACGCGTTTCGTCGAGCCAGATTGCGTAGAGCCGATCGTTGCAGTCGAAATCGTCGTCGGTCAACGCCACCGTTGCCGAGTCGCTCGCGCGTTCGATGGTAACTGTGTAGTGCCTCGACCGGTGCATCTCGAACGCGAGCATCCCGTCGGCTGGGAACCCGAGTCGACGCTCGTAGATCGAACTGTTGTCCGGACCGTAGGCCATCGTGACGTTCAGTGTCCGGTTCGGGCCGGCGTCCAGGACGAACACACCAGTCGCCCCATCGAACCGCCTGGTCGCCGGATCACCGACGGTCAGCGAGCGGAAAACGTCGTGTGTCCCCTCAGGTGCACGGGACGGAAACGGCACGCGCGGCAGGACAGTTCTATTCGAGCCAGTCACATCGGGCGGCAACCGGCGGGTGGTCGACGTCTCGGACTGTGTTGGTGGCAGTGAGAGCGAATCCGTGGGCGACGACTTCGAAAAACCGATTCCGGAACGTCCGCTCAGCAGGATGAGAGCAGGAGGACGAGTGCGGGACGGCGCATATCGACCGTCCCAGCGGTCACGACAAATCTCTTGTGTGGCTCACCGCACGAGCGGCTGGTTGTAGCCAGTCTCCCGTTCCAGCACGAGTTCCCAGGTTCGCTCGCACGCACAGGAGACCTGCTCGAACACCGAGGGGTCCTGCCGGAGGTCGAAGTCCTTGATCGCCTTCTGAACGCGGTCGTCACACTCCCCACAGTTGTGGGCCCCGCGGTCGCTGCCGTGGCCGACCGGGTCCGAGACGACGATCACGTCCTCGTCAGCGGTAGCTTCCAGCACCTCGGCGACCGACCAGAGCCACGGCGGGCGGTAGCCCCCGTCGTGGTAGAGGTCCTCGACCATCGTGTGGCGCTGGACGTTGGTGGGGTTCATCGAAACGGTGTGACAGCCCGCCACGGCGGCACATTTTCGGACCGAACGCTCCATGTCTTCGAGGGCGTCCGGTTCCGAGAGGAAGGGCGGCTTCAGCAGGAGGTAGGCCTTGACCCCTGCACCGGCGTCCCGGGCGTCCGCCGCGGCCCGCTCGAACTCCGAGAACTCGAAGTACTTGTTCACACAGTCCTGGCGGACGCGGTCGGTCGCGGTCTCCAAGCCGACCGCGACATCGGTCTCCAGTCCCTGTTCGGTGAAATCTGTGATCTTCTCGTGGTCGACGAAATCCGGCAGGGATTCGACGACGATGCGGTCGCGGTCGGCGAAGGTTTCGGCGATGGCCTGCCGGGTCTCGGCGGGGATTTCGCGCTCGTCGAGGAAGGAACCGGAGGTGTAGATCTTGATGAGCCCGGACTGGTCGTCCGCGCTGTCTGCCTCGTGGTCGAGACACTTCTCGATCTGTGTCAGCAGGTCCTCGTGGGCCACGGTGCCGTCCTCGACGGACTCGGCGACGTAGCCACACATCGTACAACCGCCGGCGCGAGCCCACCGGCAGCCGCCGGTGTTGAGGATGATCGTCAGCGACTGGTAGACGCCGTCGGGCGTGTTGTCCTCGTCGATCCAGACCCGCGTGGGTTCGCGGGGGTCGTACGTCTCGTCCTTCCGGGACCGGATCTCCCGCATCGCTTGGTTGTGGGCGTCCATCCCTTTCCCCTGCTCGTAGACATCGGGGCTCGGCTTGCTCATTACCAGAGTGCAGCCGTTCCGGGCGTAAATCGGCTTCGACCGGTCACTCCGTGGCCGAGGTGACGGAGTTCCGGTCGCGTGCGCGGCGGCGTGTCTCGAGCCAGAGTGTCAGTCCGACCACCGCGGCACCCACCGCGTTCGCAAAGAGGTCCCCGGCACCGAACGCCCGGAGCGGGTGGAACGCCTGAACCACCTCGATGCCAGCACCGTACGTGACCGTGATTCCGACTGCGGTCGCAATCTGTCGCGCCGTCGTCGCCCACAGCGCGTACGCCAACAGCGCCGCGAGTACCGCGTAGCCGACGGCGTGGAGCCACTTGTCGACGCCGACCAGTCCGAGGGGACCGGTCGGTGCCAACCCGCCGGCCGGCGGGTCCGCGACCGAAGCCACCAGCACGGCCGCGGCGTCACAGATGGCAGGCACGGTCCGGAGCAGACCGGTCGTGTGGCGTTCTGTCGGCCACTGCATGTACGGGGCTGGTCGGCGGACGAACAAGTCCTCTCGGGTTCCTCACCGCGACGTCATCGTCGAGTCGAACTCGAGTCCGACATGGTCGGTCGGGCAGTGCGGCCGTTGCTGTCGGTCGTCGGCGTAGAGTTGCGCTGGCGGGGACGGCTGTCGCCGGAACACCCGTCGGCTGACCGGCGCCCGACGCACCAAGCAGTCCGCTGCCCTGACGACCATCGTCCCCGTTCGTCGTACGCGTCGCCGTCCGTCCCCGTTGGTTGACTGTGTACCGTCGTCTCTCGTGCTGCTCCCACCGGTGCGTGCGGCCAGTGTCAGTTGTTTATTCCGCCGAATATAGATGGCTACTTATAAGCCGAAACGTAACTGAAAATGGTTACCGACGCCTGGGAACGACTAACAGGCTTCGGCCCTTAGGTTACAATGGTACGTTAAATCATGACAGACCTCGGAGGTTTCCACGACACTGTCGCCCGGATAGACCTGAGCGCGGGCGACGTACAGTACGAAGGTATCGACGACGAGGACGCGAGGAAGTACATCGGTGCACGGGGACTCGGCGTCAAGTACGTCTTCGATCAGGGACCCGAGGTCGACCCCCTGGGCGAGGACAACCTGCTCGCGTTCATGAACGGGCCGCTCACGGGCACCCAGACTACCATGAGCGGTCGGATTGCCATCTGCACGAAGTCACCGCTGACAGGCACTGTCACGGACTCTCACCACGGCGGCTGGTCGGGAGCGCGGCTCAAGTGGGCCGGCTTCGACGGCCTCCTGTTCGAAGGGAAGGCCGACGAACCGGTGTACGCCGTCGTCGAGGACGGGGACGTCGAACTCCGGGACGCCTCTCACCTCTGGGGTGAGGGGGTCCACGCGACGCGCGACCAGTTGGAGTCGGAGGTCGACGGCTCCTACGGCAAGAATCTCTCCGTGATGGCCGTCGGGCAGGCCGGCGAGAACGAGGTGAAGTACGCCTGCATAATCAACGAGGACGACCGTGCCTCCGGCCGAGGCGGTACCGGCTGTGTGATGGGCTCGAAGAATCTCAAGGCCGTCGTCGTCAAAGGGAAGACCGAGATGCCCAAGCCCGAAGACCCAGAGACGTTCAAGAAGGGGCACAAGCAGGCCATGCAGGTTATTCAGGAGTCCGACGTGACCGCCCCCAACGAGGGCGGCCTCTCGCTGTACGGCACGAACGTCCTGATGAACGTCACGGAGGAGATGGACGGCCTCCCCGCGAAGAACGGGCAGTACTCCTCAACGGCGGCGATGTCCGACGCGGAGGGCGACGACGAGGGCGAGCGGCTCATCGACTCCGAGAACGTCTCCGGCGAGAACGTTCGGGAGAATATCCTCGTCGACGAGCCGACCTGTCACTCCTGTCCAGTCGCCTGCAAAAAGGAGGTCGAGGTGCAGGCGATGCACAAAGGCGAGGAGATGAACGTCCGGACGGAGTCCTACGAATACGAGTCGGCGTGGGCGCTCGGGCCGAACTCCGGCCACCACGACCGCGACCGGATCGCGGTCATGCTCGAGCGGTGTAACGACCTCGGGATGGATACCATCGACACCGGCAACACCATCGCGATGGCCATGGAGATGATCGAGGAGGGCAAACTCGACATGGACGACTCCATCGAGTGGGGCGACAGCGAGGAGATGATCGACCTCATCGAGCGCATCGGCCACCGCGAGACCGACCTCGCGGACCACCTGGCCGAAGGCCCCGACCACATGGCCGAGGCGTTCGACGCCCACGAGAACTCGCTGGCGGTGAAAGGCCAGTCGATGGCCGCCTACGACCCCCGATGCATGAAGGGGATGGCCATCGGCTACGCCACGTCGAACCGCGGGGCCTGCCACCTGCGCGGGTACACGCCCGCCGCGGAGATTCTCGGAATCCCGGAGAAGGTCGATCCCTACGACCCCGAGGGGAAGGGTGAGCTCTGTGCCACCTTCCAAGACATGCACGCTATCAGTGATTCGTTCGACATCTGCAAGTTCAACGCCTTCGCCGAGGGCATCGAGGAGTACGTCCTCCAGTACGGCGGAATGACTGGCCTCGACGTCAGCGAGGAGGATCTGATGCAGGCCGGCGAGCGCATCTACAACCTGGAGCGGTACTACAACAACCTCGTCGGCTTCGACGGCGCGGACGACGACCTGCCGGACCGCTTCGTGGAAGGCAACGAGAACGCCATGCCCGCACAGGGCGCGAGCGAAGGCGAACTCGCGGAACTCGACCAACTCAAAGCCGAGTACTACGAGGTCCGTGGCTGGGTCGACGGCGTCGTTCCCGACGAGAAGCTGGACGAGCTCGGCATCGACGTGGGTCCCGGCACCGGCGTCTCCGTGGGCGACTCCGGCGCGGCCGCACCCAGCGACGACTGATCCACCACAGCGTTCTTTGACGACTCACCGTACCAGCAGCGCGCCGATCAGTCCGCCGGCCAGTGTCAACCCCACGAGCAACCACCCTTCCAGCCGGGTCGCGAACACCTGTGCGTCTGCGGTGTAGAGGAACTGCTCCGTGACGACCACCCCGACCAGCCCGGCGGCCGTCGACCGACTCCCGAGCGACCCGTCGTCGCGCCGACCGCCGCCGGCGGCTCCGTACCCGGCGTCGGGCGTACCGAACAGAACCCAGATTGCGAACCGGCCGAGACCCGTCTCGTGACGCCGCTCCAGCGTCGCGAGGAGGTAGACTCCGAGTCGCGTGTACTCGTCGTTCCAGAGCCTCCGGGCGGTCGTCTCGTCAGCCGACCTATCGTCTTCGAGTCCAGCCAGCGTCCGCTCGACAGCGAACGCGGCACCGACGGCGGCCGTGCCCGCGAGGTGGGTCACGCCGACGATCCACGACGAGAGTTCACCCTGGACTGGATACACGAAGACGGCCGCGAGCACCGCGACCGTGCCCGCCCGTGAGAGCCAGTACAGCCGTCGGACGAGCGCGTCGTAGTCGTACCGATTCAGGAGCTCCGTGAGACGGGTCGTCGCGTCGGCGAGGACGGCCGCTGGCGGTTCGTCGGCGGTCGGTTGATCCGCTGGCCCCATCGATGGTAGGCTGTCGTTCGCTGACGCGCTTGAACGTGGCGAGTCGAGCCCCGCCGCCGATCCGCAGCCGCCGGCCCGGGAACGCCCCGGGTCGGTCGTTCGGCTGCACGAACCGCCGCTGGGTTGCTCGAGACGAACACACCACTGTGTCGGTGCGGCTTAGTGGCTCGGCCGCGACCGGATGCGTGATGGACGATTCACTCACCGATGTCGACCTGGAACATCACAACGCCGTCGTCGACGACGTGCGACTGCACTACGTCGCCGCCGGTCCCGATGACGGCGACCTCGTGGTTCTGGTACACGGCTTCCCGGAGTTCTGGTACTCCTGGCGCGAGCAGATTCCACCCCTCGTCGAGGCGGGCTATCGCGTCGTCGCGCCCGACCTCCGAGGGTACAATCGGTCGGAGAAGCCCCACGGCGTCGACAGTTACGCCATCGAGCATCTGGTCGGGGACGTGGTCGGACTCGTCTACGAGCAGGGCCGCGACACTGCCAACCTCGTTGGCCACGACTGGGGTGGAGCCATCGCCTGGGCCGTCGGTATGCAACGCCCCGACGTACTCGATAGTTTGACCGTGATGAACGCGCCCCACCCGGCCGCGTTCGCCCGGGAGTTCGACCTCGCGCAGTTGAAGCGCTCCTGGTACGTCCTCTTTTTCCAGGTGCCGTGGCTCCCCGAGCGCCTGCTCTCGGCTGGCGGGGCTCGCGCCGTCGGCGAGGCGTTCCGTAACCAACCGGCGAACCCCGACGCCTTCGACGACGAGGACATCCAGCGGTACCGCGAGGCGTTCGCCCGACCGGGTGCCGCCCGCGCCGCGGTGAACTACTACCGGGCGTACGTCGACGGCATCGGCGTCCCGATGGCCAAGGCCACTCTGCCCGGCCTCCGTCGATTTTTCGACCCGCCAGGTGACACCGAAATCACGGTCCCGACGCTGGTGTTGTGGGGCGAACAGGACGCCGCACTCGGCGTCGGCATCTCCGAGGGACTCGGCGAGTGGATTCCCGACCTCCGTGTCGAACGGTTCCCCGACGCGAGCCACTGGGTGCAGTGTGACGAACCCGAGGGAGTCAGTGCGGAACTGGTGGACTTTCTGGACTGACAGAAGACATTTACACGGACCTGCGGAGTCGCCGGTGTGTCACCGGTCGAATCGAGGAGAAGGATTGTCCGCTCGTTGGGGGCAGTAGCTGCGTTTGGAATAGCCGGGTGCAACACTACTGAGAGTACGAAGAACAGATTTGCTTCCGGGAACGACAGCCAGTACTCTGGATTATCGAGCAAGCGGGCCAGAGAGATCACAGTAGAAGCAGAATTTGGACACGTGGAAGATCACCTCGAGAAAGCAGACTGTCTGGAGGATCATGGAACCAGTGATTCGACAGTTCGAGAGCAGGCAGAAATCGATTATCAGACCGATAGGGGTGTGTACGTCGACGTGGTAGTAGGATGTTGTACTTCGACGAAAGATAGGGAAGATGATTCTAGCTCAGAAGCACGATACTTCCTCACCCAAGACGAGGCCGAACGAGTCGATGGAACGGACATCTCTCCACGTGCTAAACAGTGCGATAGCGATCGAGACGGAAGCTGTTCTTTCATCTCCGACGGGTGCGAGGACTACCCCTCGGTCCCCAGCACCACACAGTCCCTGACTTCCAGGGCGGTCTCGAACTCCTCGGTCCGGTCCAGTTGCCGGCCATCGCGGGTCATCTGTTCGTGGTGGGCGCGCCGGACGGCGTCGGCCTGCCGCGGGCCGAGGTCCAGCCGCTCGCGAACGTTCGCCCAGTGCCCATCCTCGACGAAAAAGGCCGTTCGGTCGTCGGTCTCGTAGGCGCGTTCGTACTCCCGGACGTACGTCTCGCGCCGGGGACGCAGGTCCGCCGCCACGCGGTCGACCAACTCCGGCAGACGCTGGGGGCCGACGCTGGCTTTCGCTGCCACGAGGACCAGCACGTCCCCCTCGATGTGGTCGCCCGTCATCAGCCGCCCGCTCGCATCGCCTTTTGCGAGAACCTCTCGACGAGTTCCTCGACGGGACCGTCCTCGCCCTCGAAGACGACCGACACCTCTGTCAACTCCATCGAACCGGCAATCGAGACTTTCTCGGCCGACAGCGTCGCGGACCAGTCCTCGCCCGTGACTTCGGCTTCCGCGTCGTCCTCGCGCTCGCCCGCGACGAGTTCACCACCCAGATTCTCGAGGTAGTGGACTGCCAGACGCTTCGAGATGCCCCGGAACGCCTTCTCGCGGCGCATCAGATCACCCCGCCCGCGACCGGCGGAAACACCGACAGCGAGTCGCCGTCTTCGAGTACCGTCTCGCTGCCTTCCATGTGAGTCACGTCCCGACCGTTTTTCAGAATCGAGAGCTGTGGCCGAATCGTCCCGTCCTCGTCGAGCAACTGCCGTTCGAGGTCGGGGTACTCCGCCTCCAGTGTCGAGAGAACCGCGGCGACCGTCGCCTCGTCGGGGAACTCCCGGTCGAGGGATTTCTGCCCGACGATGGCCCGGTAAGTGGCGAAGAATCGACATTCGAGATGCATACCGCTTTGCAGGGTCGGAGCCGGCATAAATCTACGCCGTCTCAAAGATCCCGCAGTCGGATACCGTCCTCAACGACGCGTTGGTTGCGCTCGCGGTCCAGTCGATCGGCCAGTTCCTCGTGTTCGTACAGCTGGCCGATCAGGTCGGCCATCAGGTTGCGCCAGCAGATGGCGTAGATCGGCGACTGCCCCCAGGCCCGCAGTTCGGGGACGAAGCCGTCGTAGGTGTCCATCCGCTCCTCGAACAGTTCGATGGCGTCGAGAACGTAACTCGCCGCCTCGTCGTCGTCTTCGTCGGTTATTGCGCGGTTGATTCGTCGCTGCCAGCCCCCGACGGCCCGTTTCATGTCCTGTTCGGCCGCACCGTCGTCGTCGGGCAACGAGTCGAGGATGGGTTCGGGGACGGCGAGTGCAATCTCGTCCATGACCACCGGGACGGGTGGCGTGAGTAAAAGCCTCCCGGCGGGGTCACGACGCGCCGAGAGTAGTATCGCTGGCGGTCTCGGTCTCGATTTCGGACCCGTACTGGAGTTCGACACCGTCGAGGAACGCCGACACCGACGGCACCCGGCGCGAGAACGAGGCCGCGTCCTCTGGAACCGTGGGCTGGCTCCCGACGTTCGCGGTGACGTTGTAGTCGCCGAACCGACCCGAAGCGACGATGTAGAGGGTCTCACCCGACTCCAAGGGTTCGGAGAGCGTCAGGTTCCCGAAAGACGAGAAGCCGGAGCCGACCTGCACCCGCGTGTCGGCCGGGATCGCGTCCCCACGCTGGTGAGTCAGCGCCAGCACCTGTCCCTCGCTCTCGGTCGAGACCGTCGCGTCGGGGTAGCCACTGGCCCAGTCTGGCTCGGTGACGCTCGTCTCCCCGACTCCCGAGACGGTCACGGTCATGCTCTCGGTCTGACTGGTGTTGGTGTTCGTCGCTTCCCAGTGCATCTCGCGGATGACACCCTCGGACGTGACGAGGGCGTACCCGCTCGGGTTCTCGAGCCCGGACTGAACCGAGAGCCCGTCCGTCGAGCGATTGAACGAGTCGATCGAGAGCCGGAGCAGGTCCTGGTCGTCGACCGTCGTCATCCCATCGACCGACAGGGACATGCCGTTGAGCGTCGTGAACGGGATCACGCGGATCAGTCCCAGGAACTGGTAGCCGGTGTAGGTGTTCGTCTCGCCGTAGGAGTAGGTGATCGGCGGCGACTTCGATGCGTTCTGACGGGCCACGGTCGATCCGGACCGCCAGAAGCTCTCGGACTGGCCGGTCGTCGCGTTGACGTATCGGAGGCGCTCGCCGGCCGACCCGTTCCGGTGGACGAGTCCGAGCGTCCCACCGCTGGACCTGAAGACCATCCGCGTCTCGGCGTTCGAGCCCGCCGCCTCGAAGTGGGCGTTGACGAGCGTCGTCGCGTTGGTGACACCGGAGCTGTCGACGCCCGGCGGGTACATGTCCGGCGACACCGCGTCCATGCCACCACTGCCCGGTCCGGCCGCCGAGACGTCAATACCGAGGGAGTCCGGAACGTCCGGCGTACTTACACTGACGTCGGCCTGTGTTCCGTCCGTCGCCGGTCCGTCAGTCCCGGTCGGGGACGCCGTTCCCTGTCCGCCGCCGTTACAGCCCGCCAGCACGAGCATCGCGGCGATCGTCACGGTCAAGAGTACGCGCTTCATCCATCGGTTTTTGACGCGGAGTAAAAAAAGAAGCTTCCGCTTCGGACGACCCCTCCGGGCGGGTCGTCACTGCTCTTGCACGTGTCGGACCTGGCTGGCGATGCCACGGGTCGATTCCACCATCTCCGGCCCGCTCATGGCCGCGCGGCCGACGCCGAAGGCGGATGGCCCCTCGATCACGACCTCGTCACCCGGCCGAATGTCGTCGCCCGCGTCGACCACGCCCGGCGCGAGAACGCTTCCGTGGGGTACGAAGTCGTCGATCTCGACTCGCGCGACCGGCGCGTCGCTCTCGACCCAGCGCCGGCCGCCGGCCAGCGTCAGCGAGAGGACACCGTACTCGGGGACCATCGCGGCCAGTTGCTCGCCGTCGCCGTCGGTCACCCGCAGTTTCGGATAGCGTGACTCGGTGTGCAGGTCGTCGAACAGCGCGTCACCCGCGCCAGCCCCGAACTGGTAGTCGGCGATCGCTCGAACGGTGTTGTGTTCGCGTTCGCGTTTCGGGTACGTCAGTTCGCCCTCCAGTTCGGCGGCGAGACTGGAGAGGGACTCGCTGGTGGTGGGGTGGTCGTCGACGGTGAACACGGGCTCGACGTCGAGGTCGGCGGTTGCGTGCTCGACAATGTCGCGGTAGCCCCCCGGTGGGACGTGGGCGATGACGTTCGGGTAGTCGTTGCGTCGGAGATACGTCTCCAGCACATTGGCGACGAACTCGATTTCGGTGGCGGTCCACTCACCGGTGACCACCGAGTCGTAGTGCTGGGCGGGGTAGGTGCATTCCAGTTCCTGTGGAACGACGCCGATGGGTGAGGTCATCGAGGCGACGTGGGCGCGCCACTGGATCACGTCGTGGTACTGGCCGTGGCTCTGTGACTCGCTGTACGGTTTCGTGGCCGAGCAGGGGACCAGCACGAGGGGGTTCGGAAAGCGACTGCGGTAGCGGGTCGTCACGCGCTCGGCGAAGCGCTGGATTTCCACTCGCCTGAGGGTGTCGTCGGTCGCGGCCGTAATCTCCTCGCGGCGAACAACCGGCGTCCGCTGTTCGAGGTAGCTGTACTGCTGGTCCAGCCGACGGACGGTGGCGGTGAGCCACTGGTCGTGGCGGGCCTGGCCCTCGACGTAGTCTCTGAGCGACCCGTCCCGAATCCGGCGGCGAACGCGTGCGAGTTCCGCGGCCAGCGCCCGCTGGTTGTGGTCGGCACAGTCCTCGCGGTCGAACGCCGCGGCGGGTTGCTGGCAGGCGGGACACGCACACGGGAGTTCGTCCAGGTCTTCGAGAAAATACTCGCCGTCGGTTGCCTGGTAGAATCCCTGTGTGCCCCGCAGGACGGCGCGGTCCGTGTCCACGAGGTCGACGCCGGCGTAGACCAGCGTCGCGACGTTTGCAGGCGTGGCGACGCCCGGAAAGTAGAGTGCGGTGTCGGCTGGCGTAGCGTCCTGGACACTCATCAGGGCGTCCACGAACGCGGCCGCGTGGCCGGCGTAGCCGGTTGCGTTCGCGAGGACGTAGGCGTCGGTGCCGTGGTCGGCGGCGGTGGCGGGCGAGACGACCGCGGCGCTAGGGGAATCCACGTCCGGATAGTCGACGGCAAAGGCGTCTTCGACCTCCTCGGGCGTGCCGGCGGGCAGGCCACGGTGGGAGAGGACGGTGAGCGTCGACTCGTCGCCGTCGGGCACCTCGCGGTCCTCGGGCCAGAGGCTGCCCGCGTCGGTGACGACGTCGTCGGCGAGGGCGGGCGTCGTGAGCGACTCCGTGAGTCGGAGTTCGCCGATGCGAGCGGCCCCGTCCCGCTCGTGAACCTCGAAGTAATCGGTCATGGCACGGACTCGGGCGAGCGCGGTGAACTATCTTTCCTTCCGGGTGCCGGCTCAGGCGTGCTCGTCGGCGTTTCCGTCGTCCCGGTCGTCGAACGCGTCGTCGACGCCGAGTTCGTACGTGTTCACGTCACCGGGCACTCGCTCGAGCGCGCGCGCGGGCCAGCCGGTGTGGCCAAGCGTGAAATCCACGTCCGGATTCGCCTCGACCAGCCGCGCCACCCCGTCGGCCGCCCGGGCGTAAGCTCGCTCGTCCAACCGCTCGGGCACCTCGGCGTTGAGGGGGTACACCTCCGAGAGGTCACGCGGGAACGGACCGAACGGCGGGACGACCCGCCAACTCTCGTCGTACGCCTCGTTCGCGTCACCCTCGGTGAGCAGAACCGCCCCGTCGGCGTCGAGCCGTGCCAGTCGCTCGTGATGACGATTTATTTCGGGTCGGGCCGCACTCTCTCCGGAGAGGTAGAAGAAGGCGTCCTTCGAGGCGGGGTCCGTCTGCTCCAACTGGTCGGCGTGGTCGCCCAGCGCGCGGTAGCCGTCGAGCATCGTCGGGTGGCCGCGAGCGCGTGCTTCGACGAGTTCCAGCAGATTCCCCTGCCGGATGGCCTGTTTGATCCGCCGGATCTCCCCGAACGTGACGTGGAGGTTGTGTTCGGCCAGCAGACGCTCGCGTTCGGCCCCGCCGCAGGTCTCCAGTTCGTCGGGCGTGTGGCTCGTACAGACCGGACACTCACAGGGAAAGTACTCCAGGTCTTCGAGGTGTTCGGTCCCTCGCACAGTCAGGTAGCGGTCGTCACGGGCGTACAGCGCGTAGGCCGCCGAGTCGAACAGGTCACAGCCCATCGCGACCGCCAGCGCGAACATCATCGGATGCCCCGCACCGAATAGGTGGACCGGTGCGTCCGCGCTCAACCCGCGTTTGGCCGCCGCGACCATGTCTACCACGTCGGCAAAGCGGTAGTTGTTGAGCAGGGGGACCATCGCACCGACCGGAAACACGTCGAGACCGGTCGCGTCGGCCTCGCGTGCGGCCCGCTCTCGGAGGGCGGGGTAGGTCGAACCCTGGACCGGCGCGTTGACCAGCATGTCGCCGGTGTCGACTGCCGTCGCGAGTTCTAGTCGCTCCTGGGTCGTGTCTCGCTCCGTGGCAGCCTGCTCGTGGCTCACGTCCGGCGGTGTCGGGATGTCGACCGGCGTCCCGATGTCCGAGCCGATGTCGCGCTGGAACTCGAGAATCTCTCGGGTGTCCACGTCGATATCGCCGTATTCGGAGAGCTGAAAAGAGCCCGAGTCGGTCATGATCGCCCCGGAGAAGTCGTAGAGGTCGTGCAGGCCCGCAGAGAGAGCGTTCTCGCGGACGTCGTCGGAGCCGTAGAGGATGTAGCCGTTCGTGATCAGGATTTCGGCGCCGAACTCGGCTGCCATGCGGGCCGGCTCGACCGTCCGGACGTGGGGGTTGACCACTGGCAGGAGCGCCGGTGTCTCGACGGTCACCTCCGCCCGGGGAACCTCTAGCTCGCCGATGCGGCCGGCGGCGTCGTAATCGCGAACCTCGAACCAGTCGGCCATTGGCTCGCCTTTCGTGGGCGCGGTTCTAAGCGTTGTGTTCCGCAGAGGCTCGCGGGATGACCCGGTCGACGATTCCATCACACTCGTCGTCGAAGCTCGGGACAGTGTCTGGACGTGTGTAAAGCTCAGACTCCGATCGTCGAATCGCTCGAACAGGTCGATTGCGGCCTCGAAGACGGCCGAATCGACGTACGCGAACGAGTACACGTCGGGGAACTCTTTCGCGTCACGTACGTTCTCACCGACGGTCTGTGTCGCCTCGAACTAACCGGCTCGTTCGTGAGTCGGTGGTATCTGTTTGCCCGTTGTGAGTTTGACCGCTGCCTGTAGCTCTCCGAGACGGGCTCTCGCGTCCTCACCGGCTTTCACCGCAGTCGCCATACTCTCAGTCACGTCCGAAACTCAGTAGCCCTTTGCACCGCTGACTCACCCGAACAGTTCGTAGTAACAGACGCCGTATGCCGTCCGGCCGTCCCGGAGGTCCCCATTTTCGACCGCGGCCAGCAACTCCTCGAACTCGGTCGTCTCGACGCTGATCGACTCGTTGTGGTCCAGCTTTTGTTCGCCTGCGGGCTCACAGCCCTCGGCGACGAAGTAGTGAAACACCGCGTCGGAGAACCCGTTGGCGGGCTCCACAGTCGTCAGATGCTCGACTGCGTCGGCCTCGTAGCCGGTTTCCTCATCGAGTTCCCGGTGGGCCGTCGCCGCGAGGTCGGCGTCCTCGCCTTCGACACCGCCAGCGGGGAACCCACGGTTGACCCGCTTGACCGCCTGTCGCCACTCTTCGATGACGACCACCTCCCCGTCGGGGGTAAAGGGGAGGACGACGACGCTCTCGCTCTCTGAGAGGTAGTCGAAATCGGTTTCGGCCCCGTCGGGAAGGCGAACCTGTTCGTGCTGGACGTCAAAGCCCGGACAGATGTACGCCGTCTCGCCGTACAGCGTCTGCCAGGCCAGTTCGTCCTCGTGAGCAGCGTCGTCGGTCATACCCATGCCAACGCCTCGGGAGTCAAAAGGGCCAATAAAACACCGGACAATCGACCCTCGGTTTGTACACTCGGAACGTTTTTACCCGTCACGCCGCCGTACGGTTACGCGCCGTCATCGTCTGTCTCGGGCTCGTACGGCCGCCCGATGTCGAACGTCGGCGCGCCGACGCCAAACACATCGACCGATTCGGCCGCGTCGGCCGGGTTGTACGGCCGAATCGGACTCTCTGGCTCGACGACAAACGTCTCGTCGGCACCGATTACGAACGTCTCCGCTGGCGTCTCGACGTGGAGGTCGCCGGAAAGCACGTAGAACAGTTCCTCACGCTGGTCGTGGTAGTGATACGTCGTCGCGAGGTCTTCGCCGGGTGCGACCTGATAAACCGCGGCGGCGAGCTGGGCGAGTTCCGCCGCCTCGGCCAGCGACCGGCGGTCACAAGGATGGTCCGGGGACGGCGCTAGCTCGTCGGGGTCGATGTGGTGATAGCCCATACGAACGGTTCAACGGCGGGGAGTTGAAGAATCGCGTGGATCAGTCGGATTTGCTCTCGGTCCCACCGGTCTTCGAGCCCGAGTTGGCCTGAGAGTTGACCCGGGCGGTCGTCACGTAGATGCTCGGTCGCTCGAAGATGACCTCGTCGAGGAAGGATACCACGTAAACGATGCTCTGCAGTGCCAGGTACACCCACAGCGTGAACGAGGCGAAGGCCTCCAGACCGTCGTGACCGAACCCGTCGCGGTAGTCCTGCACGAACACCATACACGCCGCAACAGCGGGCGAGAGCGCGAGCAGCGTCCAGAGCGCGTTTCGGACGAGCGGCGAGAAGTACGTCGCGGTCGGAACCCCGTTCTGAAGCGTCGTCCGCAGACCCATATCGGTGAGGATAGGAGCGGTCACTGTGTTGTGGACCACGATGTCACGCACCATGTCGAACAGCAGAATCGGGAAGGTGAACGCGACGAGGACAGGCATGAGCGCGTAAGCGAACGTAAAGGCGGCGTCGAACCGCTCTCGGACGGACATATTGCGACTGCGGGGGAGTCGAAACAGATACCGGAACGCGACCTGCATCCAGCCGCGGGCCCAGCGTTTGCGCTGACTCCACCACGACTGCAGAGTGGCCGGGTTCTCCTCGAACGTGACGATGGAGGGGTCGACCCGGAGTTGTTTCCCGGCGTCGTGAATCTTCGAGGACATGTCGATGTCCTCGACGAGGACGCTTTCGTCGAAGTCGCCGAGTTGCTCGAACATCTCTGCTCGGAAGAACGCCTGCCCGCCGCCGAAGATGGTGAACCCGTCGAGGACCTCCCGGGCGAACAGGTCGCCTTTCTCGGCGATGTGGCGCTCGACGGTCGCGTGCAGAGCCAACAGCGAGTCCCGCGGGTTGTCGCCGTAGCAGCGACCCTTGACACACCAGATATCCTCGTCGGAGTCGAACCACGCCACCGCGCGGCGAATGGCGTCGGGCTTGAAGCGGTGGTCGGCGTCGATACTGGCGATAACCTCACCGGTCGCGTACTGGAGCGCGTAGTTCGTCGCTTTGGCCTTCCCGCCACCGGGTTCGTCCCGTTCGACCGCTTTGAACCGCTCGTCGTCGGCGGCTGCGTTCTCACAAATCGCCGCCGTCTCGTCGACGGAGTCGCGTTCGTAACAGAGAATCACCTCCAGCTTCTCGGCCGGATAATCGAGATTCCGACACGCCTCGATTGTGTCGGGAAGCACCGCAGCCTCGTTGTACGCCGGAACAAGTACACTGACGTCCGGCAACTTGGTGTCCGATAGCGTCAGTTCGGGCGTCTCCGACCGTTTGAATGAGAGTAGTGCCGACACGAGCGCCCGTCCGGTCAATCCGAGCAGGGAAACAAGCATGACGGTGGTAAGTACCCGAAACCACGTGTCGGGAAAAATTATCGCCGGGAGGTACAGCGCCCCCATTACGCAGAGGGCGACGGCGATATAGCGGAGAGCTCTCCTGTAAGAGAACGTTTGACTCTCCGCAGTCTCTACTTTCATAGAACCCAATCGGTCGGACATTAAGAAATAATTGGTGATTTACCTCGGGAGAGGCAGACAGATGTCAGACGACGGGAGTACGCTCCGACAGTGTCCGTCGGGAGTCGCCATCGTGGCCGTCGGTGCTGACAGGTGGTGGTCGAACCCGTGCGTCGCTGGTTTCTCTGGTTCGGACATAAAGGGGTGGACCCGAGTCTGAGCGGGACCTGCGCCCCGCAGGGACGCGATTCCGGTCTCCGAAGCCGGAAGCGTACCGGGCTAGCCGACCGACCGAGGTGCACGCGAGCGTCGCGCTTCAATCGTCAGGTCTCCGCCCGCTCGGCCAGTGCCGACAGCGTCTCCGCAGCTCGAAGGTCGGCGATGGAGCAGTACCACGCCCCGCGGACGCCTGTCCCGTCGTTGCCGACCGGCGCGTCGAGGGGAACGAGGTCACCCAACTCGAAGACGGTCACCGCCTCGGTGTCCGAGAAGGGGTCGATAGTCGCGGCCCAATCGTCCTCGTCCATCGGCCCCGGGCCGCCCCGCGTCTGGTCGACACGGTCGGTTACTCGTGCGTAGTGTGTCACCGCAGAGACTGGCGCCGTCCGGTAGAACGCCATCCACTCGAACGACCGGCGGGTGCGCCGGTAGGACTGCGGCGACGGGTAGAGCCCTGCTCGGCAGCGTTCGAAGGTGTCCGGTTGCGTCGCGACCACGCAGACTCGTCCGTCGGCCGGCGCGTCGTCGGCGGGCGTGTCGGCAGCGAACCGATCCAAGTCCATACGCTGTATCGTGTCGGGACGCACAAATACGGCAGGCCCGTCGGGGTCGGCCGCTACCTCTCTCACAGGCGAACGCATTCGACCGTTGTATGACCGTTGTTCGAGGAAGTGGGCCGGCGCGGATTCGGGCTGTCACGAACCCGCCGAGGTCACCGCACACCCGTTCGACTATCCATCGGGGAGGTCGTAGGCGTACAGGCCGCCCAGGGCCGTGTCGGTGGTCTGTAACAGCGTGTACAGCCTGTCGCCGTCGACGGAACGGGGACCGCCGTGTACCCAGAACTCGTCGATCGTATCCCTGTCTGCCCCGGCGACCCGTCGAATGCGAGTGTCGGTGCCGTTCTCCTCTCTCCCCTGCGTCTGTCGGGTGCCGGAGACGACGTAGAAGCTCTCGTCCGCGGCACCGATTATCGGCACGAATGTCTCGGTCGTCCAGCTCACCGCCCACGTCTGTCGGTCGATGGCGACGGTCCGGCGCTGGGTCCGGTCCGGGCGAGTGGTCAGGAACACGTGGTGGTTGTTCGTCCTGACGCGGTCGTAGGCCGTCGGCGAGCGGGCGTCCTCGGAGACCGGGCCGAGTTCTGCCCCGTCCCGGCCGTACACCGAGACGGTCCTCCCGACGACGAGCACCGCGTCGTCGAGTACGACCGGCCCGACGTTCGGGTCGACGTCCGGTTGCACGGACCAGCGGTTCGCGCCGACTGCCCTGTCGAACGCGTGCAACTGCGTTCCTCCCCCGGAGACACTGACGACGTACACCCGGTCGGGCCCGACCGCGAGGTCGTGGACGCGGCCGACCGATTGCTCCCACCGGACGGCGCCGTCGGACCCGCGCCGGACGACGAGCGTATCGCTCTCTCCCGGGCGTACCAGGAACGCGGTCGTCTCCGTCGTCGCGGCAACCGTCGCCGGTCGGTCGAGAAAGCGGCGTTCACCCGTGGCCACGTCGTACCCGGCGACGACCGGGTCCTCGTCAAGACGACCGTTCGAGACGAACACGGTAGCGGCCGCGGCGGCGAACGACGCGTTGGGTTCGGGTTCGAGCGCGCTGGCCGCCATCGTGTAGGCAAGGTCGCCGTCGGCGTCGAACCGGGCCACCTCCGGGGTTCGACCGGGAGTATCACCGCCGAACCCGCCGCCCCCCACGCTCTCAGCCTGGTCGAAGCCGACGACAGCGCCGCCACCGGCGTCGACTACCCCCTCGACGCTGCTGTCGAACCGATCGCCGTCGAACTCGGTTCGCCACCGGTTTGCGCCGTCGGCGGCCGCGACCGCGGTGACGGCGTGGTCGAGATCCGCGTCGGGATTCTGCCGTTCGTACAACTGACCGGCGAGGTGTACGACGGAGCGGTCGGTGGTCACGGTTTCGACGGTCCGGCCGATGTTACGACGCCCGCTGTCGATACCGCGTCGTCGTGGGTCCCGGCCTGGCGCGGCGAGACCGAGCGGGAACGCGTAGTCGTGACCGTACACCCAGGCCGCACGCGACCCCTCGTTTGGGGGGGCTGTTTTATTTGCCGCGGAGTCGTCGCCGCACCCGGCGGCCGCGACGGCGGCCCCAACTCCGACCACGCGGACGAACTGACGTCTGCGCATACCGGTGATTTATTCGAATCGATATATGTTTTCTGTCCAGGTTTCCAGGCCGACAGCTCTGCTGTACAGTCCGCGGCACCCAGCGCTGTCCGCATCGCCACGCCGGACGCCCGCCCTGGACGGTTCGCACACGCCGAGTTCGAGAGCGACACCGGTGCGTCGGGTTCATTGGGACGGGGCTTCCGGGTCCTGACTCGTCTCTCCCCCTCCACTGTGCGGTTCAGGTAGCTCTCTGTCTCGGCGACAACGTCCCTCGGTGCGAAGGATAAAAAAAGCGGGGTCAGTGCGGATGCGAGCCACCTGCGGGCGTTCTCGCATTCTCGGATCGCCGCCCGACGTTCGATCTGCCACGGGCTGCTTACCCGATTATCGTCAGGTAGTTCAAACGCTGCAGACCGACACGGGTATCGGAACACCGAAGTACCGTCCCTGAGTTCACGTCGTGGCCTCCTCGTCCAAATCTCCCCAGTAGCCTCACCCGCCGCTCGCTGTTTGATCGGAAAACGGAAGTGGGCCGGCGCGAATTCGAATCGCGGTTACGGCCACCCGAAGGCCGAAGGATACCAAGCTACCCCACCGGCCCGTGCAGTAGCAACCGAACAATGACACGGGTCAGCTTTAACGGTTGCGAAAGCCGCCACCGTCGGGACTAGTCGAGTGTGTGTCCCCGGAACCGACGTGTGACGGCCCCGAACGCCCAGATCGCGAGCAGACACACGACGGCGAGCGGGAGGACGTACCCGGCCCAGCGAACGGTCTGGACGGGAACAGCGGCGATCTCGGCCCCGACCTGCCCCAGCCAGGTTGCGATTTCACGAGCGGGGCCGACGCCCTGGCCCGCGAGGAAGCCGAACGGCAGCGCCAGGAGGACACCGACGAACAGCGACAGGAATCCACGCGTTCCTGCCGGCGCCAACGTCGCGGCCGCGGCGACGGTACCCGGGACGCCCAGCGTCAGCGAGTACAGTACGACGGCACTGAGGCTCGGAGGAACGATCTCTCGGTCGCTCCCCACCCGGACCGGATCGTATCGGGGGAAGGCCATCCCGAGCGCCGGAGCGATCACGACCGCGGCCGGGGTCAGTACGAGCGCGATCACCCCGAGCATCGCGACCTCGAGGGGCGCGTACGGCCCGGCGAGACCGGTCGCGACAGTCGCGAGGACGGCCACTGGCAGGCCCAGCGTCAATCCCGGCAACGCGAGACCGACGGCGTAGTCCCGGCCGGAGGCGAGCGACGTGAGTGTGGCCGGCAGGGCCGCCCCCTCGTCGCCCAGCGGGTTGAGGCCGAACACGGCCCCGGCGAGCCAGGGGAGTGCGACGACAACCAGGGGCGGCAGCAACGCCAGGATCGATCCCACACCAGTCTGGGCGACGTTGACCAGACTGACGCCGAGGAGGACGACGGGCAGCACGAGGAAGGAGAGCCGCTGGGGGTTCCGACGGGCGACGACGACCGACCGCTGGGCGATCCGGTGAGCGGGCTGGCCGATCGCCGGCAGCGGAACGGGGGCGACTGCGGCGGCGAGCGGGTCGGCGGCGGCGCCGGTATCGATCCGTGCCTGCTCGGCGGCCACCGCGTCCTCGACCGTGTCGCCGAACCACAGCGCCACACCGAGACGTTCGACCACGAGCAGGCCACCGGCGGTCCAGGCCACCCCACCGACGAGCATCGCGGCCGCCCGGGGGAGCGAACCGGCGAACGGCGAGCCGATCACCGCGAGGTCGACGACCCACGAGAACGGGAGCCAGCCGAGCAACGCGGTCACGCCCTGCCCTCCGAAGTTCTGTAGCCCGACGTAGCCGCCGACGAACACCACGACCGCCAGGAGGCTGAAGACGGATTTGTTCTCGGCGACGACGCGATAGCGGGCCACGAGCAGTTTGGCGAGCAGTCCCAGCACGAATCCGATCACGAGCGCCGTCGCGAGGAACAGGAGGACGGCAGCCACCAGGAACGGCGCCATCAGCGGTGACCCGGTACTGACCACGAACGCGCCGCCCAGCAACGCGACGGGCACAGCGAAGTAGGCGAGCGCCCGGAAGCACTCGGCGCTGAGCAGCCCCAGCGCGACGGCTCGGACGGGCACCGTCAACAGCATCAGCGACTCCTGGTCGATGCTGTGGTGGCGCGACCCCGCGCGCTGGGCGCTGATGAACACCGCGAACAGCCACTGGATCGCGACACTGCCACGGACGACGTTCGACACGTCGCCGGCCGGTATCTGGTTGCCGAACTCCAGGATGAGCCACGTCCCTGCCAGGACCATGAGACCGAACAGCACGGCGACGACGCCAATCAACGCGAGCCGTGCCGAATCCCCGCGGAGCGCCCGGACCGTTCGGCGAAACTCCAGTCGCCCGATCGCGAGGCCCTGCCGCCCCCAGCCGCTAGCGGGCATCCGTGACACCCTCCACCGTCGCCTCGTCGGCCGCAGGGTCCTCGCTGGTCACTTCGAGGAACACGTCTTCCAGCGTTCGCTCGTCCGCGCCACCAGCACCGTCACCGGCACCGGTGTCGGCCTGCCGTTTCAGGTCACCGGGCGGCCCCTCCGCGACCAGCCGCCCGTCGTAGAGGACGCCAACCGTGTCGGCGTGTTCGTCCACGACCGGCAGGATGTGTGTCGAGAGGAGGACCGTCGTCCCCGCGTCGGTGAGGTCGTCGATCATCTCCCGGATCGTCCGTGCAGCCCGCGGGTCCAGCCCGCTGGTCGGTTCGTCCAGCAAGAGGACGTCCGGGTCGTGCAACAGCGACTGGACGAACGCCGTCTTCTGACGCATGCCCTTCGAGTAGGCGTCGATTCGCCGGTCGGCATCCTCGGTGAGGTCGAGCCGGTCGAGCAACTCGTCGATCCGCTGGCGCGTGGCTTCCTCCGGCAGGCCGCGCAGCCCTGCAACGTAGGTCAGCTGCTCGCGGGCGGTGAGTTCGGTGTACAGCGGTGGTTCCTCTGGGAGGTAGCCGACCCGCTCGATGAGCCGTTCCCGGTCGTCGACGGGGACGCCGGCGACGCGTGCGCTCCCGTTGGAGGGGCGGGTCAGCGACGTGAGCATCCGCATCGTCGTCGTCTTTCCGGCTCCGTTAGGGCCGAGGAAGCCGTACACGACGCCCTCGGGAACCGCGAGGTCGAGGCCCGCGACTGCCGTGGTCGATCCGTACCGTTTCGTGAGGTCGGTCGTCTCGATCGCTGTCATGGGGACCAGTCGTCCACCACTCCAACCGGAGCCCGTATGAAGATGGGGTCGCGTTTTCCGACCCAGAAAAGCTTCATTGTCCGGCCGGTCGTCGCCCCACACATGCAGGTAGGAATCGTCTCCGACACGCACGACAACTACGGCGCCGCCGAGGAGATTGCCAGGGTCTTCGACGACCGCGGAATCGACACCCTCGTTCACTGCGGGGACTTCATCGCTCCGCCGCTACTCGGGGCCTTCGACGGCCACGAGTTCGACATCCACGGCGTCATCGGGAACAACGACGGCGAACGCGACGGCCTTGAGACGACTCTCGATAGCTTCAGCGACGGGAGCCAACTTCACGGCCGCGAGGCAGTCCTCACCTTCGACGGGACGTCGATCCACGTCCTCCACGGCGACCAGGGCATCGATGTCGTCAACGACCGCGCGGAGTCCGGCGACTACGATTACGTCTGCTACGGCCACTTCCACGTCGCAGAACAGCGCGTCGTCGACGGCACGACCGTCGTCAACCCCGGCGCACACTTCCCAACCGTCCCCGACGAGAACCGCACCGTCGCCTTCCTCGATACCGACACCGGCGAGACGGAGTTCGTCAACATCGACGGATGACGGAACTACCGCTATCGAACTGGAGTACCGGAAAACCCAACTGCGCCGGTCAGGAGAGGTCGGGAACGAGCGGCGCGTCGGCCTCGTCTACACGCTCGTTATTGGACGTTTTCGCCGCCGTGCGACCACCGTCGGTGCGGACGCGATTCGTAGGCATTTCGGGAACGAGCGGAGCCATCGTTTCGATCTGAGGCCGTTCAGTCATTTTGTCTTCGTCACATCGTGGGAGAGGGACCTACATAAACATCACGGTCTATAATTATCACGGTCTTTCCTGCGTCGGTACGTGGTGGCGTGGATAGCAACCGAAAAGATGTCGGGGCACGGCAGTACGTCTATGAGCAACGGTCCGGTTCCGGCGGCGGAGTGGGAGACGGTCGTCAGCAACGTGCCGCTGGTTTCGGTCGATCTCGTCGTCGAAACCGACGGCGGTGTCGTCCTCGGGAAGCGTGAGAACGAACCCGCGAAAGGCGAGTGGTTCGTCCCCGGCGGCCGCGTCCGCAAGCACGAGCGACTGCACGACGCCGTCGAACGGGTTGCCGAGTCCGAACTCGGGTGTGCCGTGGCCACCGAGCGTCAGCTCGGCGTCTACGAACACCTCTACGATACGTCGGAGTTCGACGACACGGGCGGCAAACACTACGTCCCAGTCGGCTTCCACGTCAACCTGAAAGACGGTGGCGAGCTCGAACCAGACGACCAGCACAGCGCGGTGCGGACGTTCCAGCCACCGTTCGAGTTCGACCTGCACCCGTACGTCGAAGCGTACCTGGACGACGCCGGACTTCTGGAGTGAGGCTATCCGGCCGTCTCGTTCCCGTCCCGGAGTCTGTCTCTTTCGAGGAACCGGGAGAGTCGGAGTCGCCCCGCTTCCTCCTCTTTCGTCATCTCACCGTTGACTCGGTCCTCCGCCCACCGGATCTGATACCGATACCACTCCAGCGTGTCGTTTCCGTTCCTGACCTCGATGTTGAGCACCCCCGCGTACCAACCGTCGGTGCGGTTGAGACTGCGCGGGAGTGTCAGATTCTTGTAAACGTCGGTTACGTTAGCGACCTGGTCGTAGTAGCGGCTGGAATTGAGTTCGCGGTCGGTTTCGTAGGTGAGGAAGGCTTCGCCGCCGTGTTTATTCAGTGATATTACGTTAACATTGATACGATTTTGCAGCATGGTATTCATCCTGCCTATATACTCATCACCATCATTTGGTGGCTGTGAGGTTGTAGTATTCCATAACTCTCCAGAGGCAACTATAGCGTCAATATAATCATTAAATCTCCAGTTATTTTTGATGTAGTTCATTGCCCACCAGTCTTCAATTATTGAGTCCCAAACTACAGAATCGTTGGCACTCTTTCCAGTGATATGTAATCGTGATATTCCCCAGTTTGATCCCGATTTATAACTCTTATTAATCACTCTCGCAAATGACGCTGAAATGAATGATAGTTCTCGTGTGGTGCGTGAGTCATTACTAAAGTTCCCAAAATATGATATTTTTAGTGTTGTATTATTCTTACTAACGCTCGAAACATTTATATTGAACTTACTGACTTTATATAATAATGAACTTTGGTACTGTTGTCTTGTTCCTGATTTAGGTAGTTGGTTTCTATCACCATTTTCTATCGTATTATTATCACTTTCCTGACCAGTTGGAGAGTTCATGATCGGGGTATTTACATTTTGTACTGTATTGTTTTGCCCGTCATTTGTATCAGGTTTTATATTACTACACCCAGCAGTGGTTAGAAGTACGAAGATTATGAACACGACAGTCGCCTTTTTTAACATATAAGACATATGCCCCCAGACCCACCGCTGACTGAACTATCATCATTATCATCGTCAGAAGGTGTGTTACGTAGACCTATTCCAGAGATTATGTTGTTGACCATGTCATTAAGTGTGTTATCGGGGTTGTCGTTAGCGCTGTCCTGATTCTGGTTTCCACGATTCTCATCATCGTTAATAAAGTCAGTTTCAACCGCTTCCCCGGGGTCGGCAGTCGCGACGTTCGTCAGCTCTTGATTGGTCGGATTCGACTGTCGGACGACTTCGCCAGTCTCGGTGTCGACGGTCGGCGCGCGGAAGGTGATGGTCCTATCGGCCCAGTCGGC
>NZ_JAQCNH010000013.1 GCF_028275115.1 Halorientalis sp.
TCGGATGGTCCAGAGACGCTCAGTCTTCGACGGCGGCACTCGCCTCGTCCAGCGTGAACTGCCCCTGGTAAAGCGCGCTCCCGACGACGACGGCGCTCGCGCCCGCGTCTTCGAGTGCCCGCACGTCCGCCAGCGTTGCGACGCCGCCGCTGGCGATTACGGGGATGTCGACGGCCTCGGCGACCCGCCGGACGGGGTCGGTCCGGACCCCGTCTAGTTGTCCTTCCACGTCCACATCGGTGAACAGGATCGCACCCGCGCCGCGGTCCTCGTAGCGGCCCGCGGCGTCGGCCGGGTCGAGGCCGGTGCCTTCGGTCCAGCCCGAGACGACGACTTCGCCGTCCTTCGCGTCCAGACTCACCGTCACGCTGCCGGGGGACTCGGCGCTTATTTCAGCGACGATTTCGGGGGTTTCGACGGCCGCGGTGCCGAGAATGACGCGGTCGACGCCCCGGTCGAGCAGGTCGGTTGCGTCGGCGACAGTGCGGATGCCGCCACCGAGTTGCACGGTCACATCCGTAGCCTCGAGGATGGCGTCGACGGCGGGGGCGTTCTGTCGCTCGCCCTCGAACGCACCGTCGAGGTCGACCAGATGGAGAGTGTCTGCGCCCGCATCGACCCAGCGGCGGGCAGCCACAACGGGGTCGCCGTACTCCGTGCCGGTGCCACGCTCGCCGCCGACGAGCTGGACCACCTCGCCGTCCTGCATGTCCACAGCGGGGACGACCTCGAACTCGGGAAACATGTGCCCGATTCCGCGGGCGAGTGCAGAAAACGTGTCGGTCGCAGGCGGCCGAGCGACAGTTTCCTGCCGAGAGCGGCGGGTGTCGTCGAAAGCGGCATTATTTAATCAACAGCATACACAGACTCGAGTATGGTCTCGGCTCTTCTGCTGGTGGGGCTTCTCGTGGCAGTATTTGTCGGGTTCAATATCGGCGGGTCCTCGACGGGTGTCGCATTCGGCCCTGCGGTCGGGGCGGGGACGGTCTCGAAGGTCGGGGCAGCGGTACTGATGACGGCGTTCGCACTGCTGGGGGGTGTCACCGTCGGGACGGAAGTCGTCAGGACACTCGGTGGACAGCTCGTCCCTCGGAACGCGTTCACGCTGACGGCCTCCATCGCCGTTCTGTTTTTTATTGGGTTCGCACTCTTTCTCTCGAACGTGGTCGGCGTGCCGGCCTCCACGTCGATGACGGCGGTGGGTGCAATCGCCGGGCTCGGGCTGGCACAGGGCAACCTCAACTGGGCCGAGATCGGCGAAATCGTCTCGTGGTGGCTGTTCGCTCCGGTTCTCGCGTTCTGGGTCTGTGGCGTCATCGGGCGGTACTTCTACCCGCGATTGGTCGAATCGTTCGCTATCTCGCAGTCGGAGGGGGCTCTGCTCACGCTGGACCGGTCCGGGACGCTCCCGTGGCCCGCGCTGGGACCGGGGACGACCCGTCGGGAGTTCCTCGGAACGGTGTTGGTCGTCGGTATCGGCTGTTACATGGCGTTTTCGGCGGGCGCCTCGAACGTCGCCAACGCGGTCGCGCCACTGGTCGGTAGCGGTGCCCTCGGGCTCTACGATGGCGTCCTCCTGGGCGGAGCGGCCATCGGGCTGGGTGCGTTCACCATCGCCCGGCGGACGATGGACACCGTCGGCAACGACTTGACGGACCTGCCGATTCTGGCGGCGCTGGTCGTCGCCGTGGTCAGTTCCACGCTGGTGACGGCGCTATCGGCGCTGGGCGTGCCGGCCAGTTTCGTCATCATCGCAACGATGAGCATTGTCGGCCTCGGCTGGGGCCGGGCGACTCGAACGGCGACCATCGGCGACGCGGTCCGGGGCGAGCAACCGGCCGTCTCGACGGGTGCGCTGGCGGCCGAGTCCGACGACGCACCGACGGTGGGGGGCGAGGGCGGGACGCCGGACGTGACGGAGCACAAAGCCATCGGTGAAGAAGAGCCAGACGACCTGCCCGCGGCGTCGGACCTGTTCGAACCGGCGACGACCGGGCGGGTGCTTCTGTTGCAGAACATCGTTCCGGCCATCGCGACGGTCGCGTCGTATCTGCTCTTCCGGTTCGTCCCCGTATTCTGACCGGGATTTAAAAGTGATTCAGAATGATTGTTTATTGGGGAAGCCCGAAAACAGCAAGGTCTAACAGTCAGGGGACCATACCACATATTGATGCCCACGGTAGAGTACCTTAATTACGAAGTATTGGACGATCACGGTTGGGACATGTACGACGGCGAGACGTTCGAGAAGGCTGCCGACGCCGACCTCGACGACGAGGACTACGGCTCTCTGGAGGTCAACGAAGGCGAGTACATCCTCGAAGCGGCCGAGTCACAGGGCTACGACTGGCCGTTCTCCTGTCGCGCCGGCGCATGTGCCAACTGCGCCGCCATCGTCGTGAACGGCGAGATCGATATGGACATGCAGCAGATCCTCAGCGACGAGGAAGTCGAAGACAAGAACGTCCGTCTGACCTGCATCGGTAGCCCCGACGCCGACGAGGTCCGGATCGTCTACAACGCGAAGCACCTCGACTACCTGCAGAACCGCGTCATCTGACGCGGCACATTTTCCGGTTCGAGTCGTTCGCAAACGCTTTGCCCTAGCCGTCGCTGTGCCCGGGTGTGGTATCGACTAGTCTCGTGACGGCGTCGGTCCCGGATCTGCTCCGGTTGGTGGCCGTACCGGTACTCGGCTGGGCCGCCTGGCGGGACATCAAGACCCGACGCGTCCCCAATCGGACGTGGTTGCCCCTGCTCGGCGTCGCAGTGGTCGCGCTCGCACTCGAAGCCTGGCAGGTCTGGACCGGAACGACGGTCGGCTACGTCGACGAGCGGGCGTACTTCCTGCGGGTGACGATCAGCCTCGGGTTCGTGATTCCGCTCTCCTACGGGTTCTGGTGGATCGGCGGATTCGGCGGGGCCGACGCCAAGGCGCTTATTACGCTCGCGGTCCTCTTCCCGACCTTCCCGGCGTACCTGTTCCCCGACTTCGCGCTCCCTGTCGTCGTCCCGACGCTCGGCGTGTTCGCGATGACGGTTCTGTCGAACACCGTCGTCGTCGGACTGTTCTACCCGGTCGCGCTCACGCTCCGGAACGCCGCTGGCGGCCACATGGCGAAGGCGATGGTGATCGGCCGGCCGGTCGCGACCGGGCGGATTACCGGGGAGTACGGCCGCCTGCTCCAGACGCCCGAGGGATTCACCCGACGCGGACTCGATCTGGACGCGCTTCGGATGTATCTGACCTGGCGAGGCGCGAGTTTCGCTGAGTTGCGAGCCGACCCCAACGAGTACCGCGACCCGACGAGCATCCCGGCGGAGACGAATCCGCCCGGCGACGGAGCGATCACCGTGGCCGACGGCGGACGGCCGGCCGCGGAGGGCGACGCCCCGGCCGGTGACCCGCCCGCAGACGCCGACGGCGAGGACACGCCAGAAGGAGCGGAGTTCACCGATCCCTGGGGTGCGGACCGGTTCCTCGAAGAGATCGATGGGAGCGCGTACGGAACGACCCCAGAGCAGTTGCGCGGAGGGCTCGCGGTCCTGACCAGCGACGAGGAAGTGTGGATCACGCCCGGCATTCCGTTTCTCGTGCCGATGTTCCTGGGCCTGGCGCTGGGGCTGACCTACGGGGACGTGCTGTACGCGACCATCGAGGGACTGGGCGTCCTGTGAACTCCCCTGCCCTACCGCGCTCGGGGCTGCCCGCCCCTCGCTTGTCGAGGACAGGGCCACCTGGTTCTGTGTCGGAATTTATTCCCGACGTGGGCACAGGGACTCCGGACTCCGCAGGCGACGTTCCGTCACAGGTGGTTCGGAGTGTCCCCTACTGAACGGACACTCAGCCACAACCGACGGTGCGCGCCTCTTTTCGCGTTTGAACACCGTCGGAGACGTGACGGGTGTCGTACTGTTAATATTGACCGTAGGGATAGGAGAGCCATGCCGTGCAG
>NZ_JAQCNH010000016.1 GCF_028275115.1 Halorientalis sp.
ATGCACAGAAGATTCATCAAGAGCGCCAAATCCTATAGGAGCAGCTTGCTACCGCTGTCCAATCGACTGGGGGTGGCTAAAGTGAAGACGAATGGTTCACGACGTTCCGAGGAGTTGCACCGGTCCTACCGTCAGCGAAAGTGTGGTTCGGTACCCTGCCGCGGTTGGTCCAACAGTAACTTATTTGTGACATTGAACTGATATTCCATGCATGGACGAAATTAGCGTTGAGCGAGACGTGTCCGTCGAGATGCGTGATGATGTCGAACTCGCGACAGACATTTATCGGCCCAGAGGCGCAGAATCCTGCCCCACCATCGTCCATCGTAACCCCTACGACAAATCAAATGCCGGGTCCGTCGCTGGACTCATCGTCAATCCGCTGGATGCGGTGCAGGAAGGGTTCGCGGTGGTGGTCCAAGACACGAGGGGGCGGTTCAAGTCTGAAGGCGAGTGGGACCCATTCGTACACGAAGCAGAGGACGGTTACGACACGGTCGAGTGGGCAGCAGAGCAGCCTTGGAGTAACGGCCGTGTCGGGGTGTACGGTGCCTCGTATCACGGCGTAACAGTGCTGCAGGCAATGGTCGCTGACCCACCATCACTCGAGGCTGTCTTCGCCTATCTCACTGGCGCCAATTACCACCGCGGATGGACGTACACCGGCGGTGCGTTCGAACTCGGTTTTAATCAGTGGTGGAACCTCTACAACGCGATGGATAACGTCACACGACTAGACGTCTCTGAGGAGGAGCGGACACAGTTGGTTGAGGAGTTGCTCGATTTCACAGAGGACCCAGAGGACATTGCCGAACAACTGCCAGTAAGATCGAACGACCTCTTCGAACATCCCGCAGCGGAGTGCGCTCAGGAGTGGTTCGAGCATCCGCAGTACGATTCTTACTGGGAGGACATCGACGTCACGGCACAGCTCGACGGCGTGGATATACCACTGCTCAACGCTTCGGGATGGTATGACGTCTTCCTACCGGGTCACCTCGACCTCTACGAGGCGGTCAGCGAAAAGTCAGGGCCCAGAGCCAGCGAAGAACAGCGTCTTGTCGTCGGTCCCTGGGACCACGAGGCGTACGTGACAGTAACGCCAGACCGCGGTGGCGAGCGGAAGTTCGGCTACCGAGCGGCCGGCGGCACGGCGATGATGAGCGACCTCTCGCTGGAGTGGTTCGACTACTGGCTCGGGGACGGTGACCAGCTGGACATCCCATCGGTGCAGTACTACCAGATGGGTGACAACGAGTGGCGTACCGCAGAGTCCTGGCCGCCTGAACACGAACCGACTCCGTATTACCTCCACAGCGGTGGCAATGCTAACTCCAGATCTGGTGACGGTTACCTGAGTCCGTCCGAACCCGACTCCGAATCCGTCGACAGTTACGAGTACGACCCTGCCAATCCGGTGCCGACGACCGGCGGCCGGAGTCTCCATCCGAACATCGACGACCCGGGCATCACGGACCGGTCGGAGGTCGAAACCCGTGATGACGTGCTGGTCTATACTTCGGAGCAATTGATTGAACCCTGTGAGATCGCTGGGCCGGTGGACGCCACACTCTATGTCGCGACGTCAGCACCCGATACCGACTTCGTGGCGACGCTCGTTGACGTCGAACCGGACGGTTACTGCGTGCCTGTGACCGAGGGAATCCGGCGTGCACGCTACCGGGATGGGTTCGAAGAGGAGTCTTTCCTGAAACCCGGCGAGCGGTACGAGATTCCCATCAACATGGAAGCCGTCGCACACACCTTTGATACGGGACACAGAATCCGGCTTGAGGTGACGAGCAGTAATTTCCCGAAGTTCGACCGCAACCTCAACATCGCTGCGCCGGTTGGCGAGGGTACCCTCAAGGATGCACAGGTCGCCACACAGAACATCTTCCACACGGCAGAGGCGCCGTCATACGTCAGCTTGCCAGTTCGGTAACTCGGCGATGTCCCTCGCTCACCGGAACGGCTTAGTATTACGAGCGGCCACGCCGACTGTCGTATTCGGTTGCGTTCGAGTGCTCCAGGAGAGTAATACCGGAGTCGAGCTCTGGGAGATGTGGCGAGTCGCCGGTTGTCGGTGGTTCGGTGTGTTCGAGCAATAGACAGAGCGTGTGTCGACAGGGGATCAAGCAGGCGGGACGTGCTTCCGGGTTTCCGGGTACCGAGTGCGGTAGCAGACCACGGGCGCACGGCAGCCAACCGACGATGTCGGCGGCCATCACGGAACGGTCAGTAGCTGCCAAACGCCCACGCGAGGATGATGATGAGAATCACGATTCCGACGAAGTTCACGAGCGGCTGGATAAACTCGAAGAATCCATCGATTTGTCGGCCGACGAGCCAGGGCACGTAGGCGAGAAGACTCGCCGGTGCTTCGACATCTCGAATATCGATAGCTATCTCGTTGTCGTCAACTGTGATTTCTTCGCCGAGGGGATTTACTGCCGACGGACGTGAGTCGGCCGTCCGCGTCCAGAACCGGCACCGCCGTCCGGCCTACCTGAACGTCATCCAGAGCATATAGAGCCCAATCGACCCGAGGACGATGCCGGCGAGTATCCCGAGCACTGCCTGCTTCGTACTGGATTTGTCGACGAGAAACGACCGCGCCGGGTCCTCGGGATGGTAGTACGCCTCGACCCGGTCACCGGCCGAGTGGTCGTCCACAATCGACTGATTCGCCGAGCGGTCGCTCGTCCCCCCGAGGCGGCCGGGGTAGACGCTGTCGCTCGTGTACGTCTCGCCATCGACGGTGTACTCGTACTCGATGTCGGGGAAGTACGTCGTCGTGCGAGCGCCCGAGTCCGTCTCCGTCTGTGACCGCAGTTCGGAGTGTAACACCTCTGCCTGCACAGGTTCGAACTCGCTGCGCTGGAGCGACCGCTGCAGCTTCCGGGCCGAGAGATACAGGCCAATGACGCCAATCAACACGAACGGTGCCGTGATGATAGTACTCGGCGGGAGGTCGGCCAGTACGTACGCGAGGCCGGCACCCACGACGACGACAATAGCCACCAGCCCTTCCCGCAAGCCGACTCTGAGTTCGCCGCTCATGCGCCACAGATAGGTTGGGTTCTCCCTCAATGTTTCCCCACTCAGTCAGCATATTCCCGGTACTGTAGTCAGGATTTCCGGCCCGAGATTTTGATCAGCGGCTTTCCTACATCTCCATATGACCGACAGTTCACTCCTGCCAGCGGCCTTCGCGGGCGTGTTCGCCCTCATCGGGCTTGCCATCCTCGCGCAGGGCCTGCGCACGACGGGGGTGCTGATACCGATGATTCGGACGGAGACGAGCGACATCGCCTCCCTCTCGTCGGGCCTCGTCGAAATCGAGGGACAGGCACGCGACCGGGACAACCTCCTCACAGCACCGCTGACGGGCACGGGCTGTGTCGCCTGCGGGACAGTCCCGCTGTGATACCCGCAAAATTTGGGACGAGAGTGGTATTTATATTATTGTCAAGCCACCGGAATGCATGGAATCGACGCCTCGACGGCGGTTTCTCGGACTGGTCGGGACGACAGGCGCAATCGCACTCGCCGGCTGTTCTGACGGTAGTAGCGGAGATGGCGGCGACAGCGGTAGTGACGACAGCAGCAGCGATGGCGACGGAAGCAGTGAAGACGACGGCAGCATGGACGGTGGCGAAGGGGACGACATGGCTACCGACGACGGGATGGAAAGCGACGAGGGCGAGACAGACGATGGTGAGACAGAGTCGACAGAGGAAAACGGAGATACGGACAGTAGTGACAGCGACTCGGAGGGCGGTTCCAGCGGAGAACTGTCGAATACAGTCACGAACGAAATCGACCAGATTGAAGTTGTCGAGCACGGCCCGACCGACGAGTACGAGTTTGACCGGGTCGATGGGTTCA
>NZ_JAQCNH010000017.1 GCF_028275115.1 Halorientalis sp.
TGACGTTGCCCGCGCCGTCACAGTCCAGTATCGCCAGGGCCTCGTTCTGGGTCGGCAGGCCCGTCCCGCCCCCGTAGGTCGCGAGGATGAGTGACGGAATCGTCATCGAGACGTGGACCGAACTGTCCTCGAGTAGGGTGGCATTGACCAGCGCGGCGGAGGATTCGGCAACGTTTGCCTCGTCCTGCCCGGTCGGGACGAACAGCGCCGCCAGCCCGTTTGCCGGGTGTGCGCCGTTCGTGTTCGCTCCCGCCAGCATCGATCCGAGGCTGGCGACCTCGCCGTGGTGGACGAGACTCTCCGGGTCGGCCCCGAGGTGGTGAGTGAACACCCCCTCGGGGATGGTCGCCTCGGCGGTGACGCGCTTGCCCCGGGTCATCGTGTCGTTGACCTGGGAGTGTTTCTCGTCTGTGGCGAAGTTGCCCTCCAGGTAGAAGTTCTCGACGTCGCCGGGGAACTCGCTGAGGACCCAGTTACAGGCCGCGAAGGTGGCCTTCCCGACCGTGTTCTGGCCGGCGGCGGCCCCGGTTTCGAACTCGAGGCGGCGAAAGGCGAGGTCGTTGGTGAGGTAGTCTTCGATTTCGACCAGTTCGGCGACACTCGAGGTCTCCTCGGCCCTCCGTTTTGATAACGCCGTAGTAGTCGAAGACCCAGTCGCGGAAGTCCCGGGCGGTGCGGGCGTCCTCGAAGACGAACACCGGCGCGCGGCTCATCCGGTGGTCGACGACGGTGGCCGTGACGTCGCCGCTGAGGTTCAGGGTCTTCATGCCGCGGCCGTAGGAGGCGACGAGGGTGCCCCCGGTCGTGGCCAGCGGAATCGGGTACTGGCCGTCAGCGTGTTCGCCCTCGAGCTTGGGCGGACCCGCCAGTCCCATCGGCATCTGGGCGACGCCGACGTTTCGAGCGTCACGTCGCCGGGGAGCACCTCGCCACCGGTAATCTCGAGACGGTCGAATCCGCCGAATTCGGCGTCCTACAACCTGTCTTTCCACCTCGAACCGACCGCCGCCGTCGGTGTCCGTAAGACTCCCGTACGTGTGCAGTCGCTTCAACACTTTCTCGCGTACGTCGAGCGAGACGACTCCGTTCCCGCCGACGAGGTTCGCGTAGAGCCTGTCCAGTATCCCGGTGTCTGGCTTCGGAACGACCATTCTATCTTTTTCTCGCCGGAACATAAAATTAAATTTACCAGTTAAACCAAAATCGACCGAACAGACTCCCTCCGAGTGCCGAATAGCCGAATGTATCCGGTCACGTTTCCGTCGCGTCCCGCCGAGCGGTGCCATCGCCGGCCGAACCGTTCGAGACGGGACCTGCCGGACCCGGACTACGTTTCGAGACGGTCCAGGACGGCGTCGGCGTCATAGTTCAGCGTCAACTCTCGCGAGCGTCCGCGGCCATCCACGTCGGCGTAGGTGGCGTCGATGATTCCCAACCGGTCGAGTTTGTTGATGATCTCCGAATACCGGGTGTAGCCCAGGTCGGTGCGGTCGTGGAACGTCTCGTACACTTCGCCGGCCTGCTCGCCGGAGTGTTCGGCGATCACTGTCACCAGCGCGGCTTCGCTGTCCGAGAGGCCACGGAGCGCCCGCGAGAGGTGGACGAACTTCGATTTGTCGTAGGCCCCCTCGACGTCCTCGACGCTGATTTCTCTGGAGGCGCGCATCTCGGCGTTGAGTCCGGCCCGTCGGAGCAGGTCGATCCCGACCCGCAGGTCGCCGTTGGACTCGGCGGTGAGGTCTGCCACGCGGTCGAGTTCCGTCGGCGAGATCACACCGTCGTGAAAGCCCCGCTCGACCCGTTCGCTCAGGATGTCGACGATCTCGCTTTCGCCGTACTGTGGAAAGTACACCTCCTCGGGCCGGAACACCGACTGGACCCGGCCGTCGAGTTCCTCGATCACGTCCAGATCGAGGTCCGAGGAGATGCAGATGACGCCGATTTTCGCGCCGGCGTGTTCCTCGTGGGCGCGCAACAGCGAGTACAACGTGTCCGATGCCTCGTTCTCGTAGAAGAGGTAGTTCACGTCATCAAGCGCCACGACGAGAACTTCCCCGTCGTCGACCAGTCGGTCGGTCACCTGCTCGAACAATCGCTTGAACGAGATACCGGACGAGGGCGGCTCGTAGTCGAAGATACCCTCGAACAGCCTTGAGAAAACGGAGTAGCGGGTGCCGTTGACCTGGCAGTTGACCCGAACCGCTCGCACGTCGGTCGTCTCGGCCCGCAACTCGGTGAACAGCTTCTGGATAGCCGTCGTCTTCCCCGTCCCCGGCGGGCCTCGGGCGATGACGTTCAGCGGCCGCGAGCCTCGGACTGCCGGTCGGAGCGCGTACTTCAGGCTCTCCATCTGGGTGTCGCGGTGGTGGAACGTCTCGGGCAGGTAGTCGATCTCGAAGACGTGTTCGTCACGGAACACCGACTCGTCCCACGAGAGCATCCCCTCCTCGGGGTCGTCGGTCATCAGTTTCACCACGCTCCCCACAGGCCTTAATTGTTCGCCAGTGCTCACACGTTCAGGCGACCGGTAACTCGACGACGAACACGGCGCCCGACCCGTCGCCAGGCCGGTCCTCGACCCAGACCGACCCGCCGTAGCTTTCGACGAGGCTGTACACGAGGTAGAGCCCGATCCCGGACCCCGGACTGTCCAGTCCCTTCTCGCTCTTCCCGAAGATCGCCTTCTTCTGTGTGTCGGGAACACCGGGACCGTCGTCGGTCACGCGGACGCGCACCACGTCGCCGTCGCGGGCCGCCGAAACCGTCACCGTCGGCGACTGACCGTCGTTGTGCTGGACTGCGTTGTTCAGCAGATTCCGGAACACCGACGACAGCATACCGTCGGCCGCGACGCGAGCGTCGGGCAACTCCCCGTCGACCCTGAAGACCGCTTCCGGGTACGACTCGCGTCGCTTCGTGAACTGCGTCCGCAGTACGCCGCCGAGGTCGGTTGGTTCAGGCTCGATCTCGCTGTCGCCGACCACCACGTCGACGTGGTCTCGGACGATGTCTGTGAGTTCGACGACGTGTTCGCTGGCCCGCTCGATCCGGTCGAGAGCGTCGACTCCGTCCTCGTCGATGTGTGCTTCGAGCGCTTCTAACCACGCGAGTACGACGGTCATATCGTTGCGAATGTCGTGGCGAACAACGCGGTTGAGCACCTCCAGTTGCTCGGTCCGGTTGGCCAGCTGTCGCTGGTGCTCGACCCGTTCGGAAACGTCCCGGACCGTCGCGACCACCTTCCGTAACTCCCCGCCGAACCTGACCGCAGACAGCCGGATGTCGATGACGTCGAAGACACCGGTCTGTGACTCGATGTCGATCTGCGCCCGGTCGTCACCGCTCTCGACGAACGCCTCGAAGGCCCGCTCGAACTGCTCGACGGGCTCCGTCCGGGAGACGCCCTCCTCCGTGAAGACCCGCACCGTGTTCCCGACCCAGCGTTCCCGCTCGATACCACTCACCTCGACGATGCGCGGATTGACGTACTCGATGACGCCATCGGTATCGAAGACGTACACGCCGTCGTTCAGGTTCTCCGGGATGGTCTCGTGGACCGTGGCCTCCCGCTTCGAGTTTCTCAGTTCCGAGCTATCCCTGACCCTGGCACAGACCGCCTCGTCGTCGCCCGGGCCGACGACCCAGAGTCCGACTGGCGCCCAGAAACGCGTCCCGTCGCTGTGCTGGTGGTGCCACTCGACCGTCGTCGACCCGGGGTCGCGTGCCCGGTCGACGAGGTCGTCCGGATTCGCTGGCCCTCGCCAGTCTTCGGCCGTCACGTCCGACAGCGTGATCTCACAGACCTGCCCCGCACTGTAACCGAGTAACTCGCAGTATCGCTCGTTGGCGTCGAGAATCTCCCCGCTGTCAGGGTCGAAGACGACGAGCGCGTCGGCGGCGTGCTCGAACAGCGAACGGTAATCGACCTCTCCGGTCATCCGTATATTCTACGCCAATCGGGCATATGACGCTTTTCCCGACCAGAGGGCCCCCAGCGGGACTCGACCCGACGCCTCGCCGGTACCGCCGGTCCGTCACCCGCCTCGGGGCCAGCGACGACTGCCCTGCAGGCTCCAGTCGCAACCGCTCGGCCTCGTGGCTGTAGCGCAATGTCACAGAGAGCGTGCCGCAGTCGGTACGGAGTCGCCACCACGACGGCGAGAGAACCGCGTCACTATCGGCACGTCCGTGGGACGTCGGGGACCAGTACAGTGGGCACTCGTCGTTCCAGCCCTCGGCACCGGTACTGGCGTCACACCGTGAGTCCCCAGTCTCGACCGGGCGACCGCGGTTCCGCGAGCGGTCGCGCCGACCGCCGCCCCGCCGTTGGCGTGTCCGTCGGTGTCCCTGTGTCACCGGCCTGGAGCGCCGGCTGCGGGAGGACTCCTCGACCCCTCGCCGGTCGTACTGCTCTGCTCACCGTCCCCACCGGTCGTCGCTCGCGTTTCGGGGTCCCGCTTCGCTCGACTGCCCCGCTATCCGAACTTCGCCAACAACCGCCTGTAGAACGCCTTCGACCGGTCGTCCCCGTCCTCGGCCAGTTTCTCGACGATCAACTCCGGTGTCGAGCGCGCCAACTCGCCTTTGACTGGCGACCGGTTCACCCGGAGCGCCCCGTCTTCCAGCCCGACGGCCTGAATCCCGTCGACCTGCACGTCGAAATCGGCGGCCGCCCGAATCTCGCGGGCCAGGTGTGAGACGAACACGGCTGTCGCGCCCCGCTCGTCCAGCGCTTCGAGGATGCCGGCCATAATCTTCGCGCTCGCGCCCGGTTCGGTAATCGACTCCAGTTCGTCCACCAACACGAGCTTTCGGGCCGAAGCGGGCGCATCGCCGTTCTCGGCGTCGTCTCCCACGCCGGTCACCAGACCGCCGAACTCACGCAGCGTGGACTCGAACGCCCCCGCGTCGAGAGTGCCCTGTGTCTTCGCGTGGTAGTGTAATTCGGCCAGCCGCTCGACGCGAGCCTCGTCGGCCGGCACCGGCAATCCCATGTGCGCGAGGACGACGACCAGCGCCACCAGGTCGAGCGTCGAGGTCTTCCCACCGCTGTTGACGCCCGACAACAGCGTCACACCGCCGACGCCGTAATCGACCGGCTCGACGGCCTCGAACGGCACGTCCAGCAACGGCGAGCGCCCGCCGTCGATCTCGAACCCGGGTTCGCCGTCCCCGAGCGTCGGCATCGTGCAGTCGAAGTCGCGGGCGAAACGCGCGACCGCCAGCTCCACGTCCAGACTCAACGCGGCGTCGACCAGTTCCTCGGCGGCCGGGCGCACGTCGGCCAGTTCGCCCGCCAGCTCCCGTTTGCGCCGGGTCGCCCGGCGGTCCCGGGCCGCGGTCAACTCCTCGCGGAGTCGAGACACGACGGCCTCGTCGCGTTCGACCGGAAACGTGGGTTCGTCCGGGAACGTCTGGCGGGCGATGCTCTCGGTGTCGCGCAACTGGAGCGCGTCCACGAGGTGGTCGCGGGCGGCCGCTACTGCGTCGGCGTACTCGTCGGCCAACTCCCGGCCCAGAAGCGAGTCGACACCCGCGCCTCGCTCGACCAAGGTGAGCAGGTCCGCGCCTTCGATCGTCACGTCCCGCTCCTCGATAGCCTCACGAAGCTGGTCGTTGGCCACCGACTCTGCGGTCGAGACGGCGGCGTCGAGGTCGTCGACGGCTCTCGTCAGCCGGTCGAGTTCCTCGTCGCCCCGCACCTGGCCGTCGTCGTCGAGGTAGTCGAGAGCGTCGGCCAGAGCGTCCAGGTCGCAGTCGACGTCGAGACCGGTCGCGCGTGCTATGTCGGCCGCCGCTCGGAGACTGTCGCGGTTACGCGCGAAGAAAATCAACACACGCTCGGGCACGACCTCGGCCGGTTCGTCCAGCGCCGTCGGCTCGACGCGGACGTCACCGTCGACCTCCACTCTCGTGAAGTCCTCGTCGAGCGCGATCACGGTGGCGTAACCCCGCGCCAGTTCCGAGAGCTTCCGGGCGCCGTCGACGAGTTCGACGCTGACCTCCGGGATGGCGTCCTGTGCTCGGGCGTAGGTTTCGGCGTCGCCGGTCGCGAGACACCGGTCGCGAATCCGTACGTCACCGGGCGCGTCGAGCGGTTCTACGTCCGCGAGCGCCTCCCGGACGGTCGGGTCCGGGTCGCGCTCCATCGCCTCGACTGCGAACTCGCGGACCTCCTTGATTCGTGACTCGGTGGCGCTCGGATAGATCGTCTCCAGCCGTCGAGCGGCGTAGTCGGTGACCGTCCGCTCCTGAAGCAGGGAGAGCGCCTCGCGGTAACACTCCCTGGCGCGGTCGGTTCCGAGGAAGCCGCCGGGGTCGCCGTGGTCGCGTCTGATCGCACCGCGAGCGATGCGGGCCGCCCGCCCCTCGCTGATACCGGGTGCGCGGGCGATGGCGGCCACGTCCCCCTCCCGGAGCGCACGCTCGGGGTCGTCGAGTTCGGCCAGTCGGTCGGCCGTCTTCGCACCGACCCCGGGAATCGCTTCCAGGTCCATCGACCCCTCCTACCGAACCCGAAGACAAAAGCGTTCCCGGCGCGCGCAGTTGCGGTACACGCTCAGGAGTCGGAGCCGTCCGAGTTCTCCCGTTCGTCCCCGCCGGCCTCGCCGGCGACGGTCCTCGCCCGTGGAATCTCCGCCCCCAGTTGCATCTCCGCCTCCACATCGGCGTCGCTCGCCCCAGCGCCCGTCTGGGTCGCTCCGTCCGCTTCGGCGTCGTCGGTCCCACCTGGCGACGCGACAGTCTCGCTCGCGTCACCGTCGGGAACGACGGCCGTCGCGGTAACAGCGGGAAGGGCCGCGGCGACCTGTCGGTACGCGTCGGCTGCCGCATCGTCGGGTGTTTCGGCCGTGATCGGCCCGCCGGTGGAGTGGTGTGGAACCACCGCCAGCAGGTCGCCGTCCAGTTCGTCGGTGGCCAGTCTGGCCTGCTGTCCCTCGCCGTGAGTCACGACCGTGCCGAGCAGGTCGGCCCCCGCGTCGGCGGCGAGTCGGCCCGCCTTCTCCGTGTCCGCGACGGCGGTCGGTTCGGGTGTCGTCACCAGTGCGACGCCGTCGACCTCTCGGTACGTGATGGCGGACTCGTTCTGGAGGCCCGGAGCCGTATCGACCAGCACTACGTCGTAAGCGACTCTCAGCAGGTTGTACACTTTCGGGAGCCGTTCCGGGCTCGCGTCGGCGAACGACGCGAGGTCCCGGTCGCCCGGAAGTAACGCGAGGCCGCCTGGGCCGTCGACGACGGCCGCCCGGACCGTCGTCTCCCCGGCCAGCACGCTGTGCAGTCCCTGTCCGTGGTCGACGTTCAACCGCCGGCCGACGTCCGCCATCGCGAGGTCGGCATCGACGACGACCACGTCGTATCCGGCCTGTCCCAGAACGACGCCGAGATTGATCGCCGTCGTCGTTTTGCCGACGCCACCTTTGCCGCCGGCAATCGCGTATACTCCGTCCCCCATCGTCTCATGGAGGCGTTTCTCGGTTTATATAGTCGATGCCGCTGCCTGCCGGTGATTTAAACCACCGCACCGATGCCGGCGCGAGACAACGAGCTTTTGCGCCACGATGCTGAAATCGGGGCTATGGCAGCCGAGGACACCGGCGTCGATGCGGACGCGGTTTCTGACAAAACCGCGGCCGTCCGCGACGACCTGGCCGAGATGAACGCCGTATTGATCGCCTTCTCCGGCGGTGTCGATTCGAGCGTCGTCGCCGCCCTCGCCCACGACGCCCTGGGCGAGGACGCCGTCGCCTGTACGGCCAAAAGCGAGACCCTCCCCGCCGAGGAACTGGACGACGCCCACCGGGTGACCGACGAGATCGGCATCCGCCACGAAATCGTCGAGTTTTCCGAACTCGACAGTGCGGAGTTCGTCGAGAACGGCGAAGACCGCTGTTACCACTGCCGGTCGATGCGCCTCTCTGCGATGTACGACCACGCCCGCGAACTCGACATTGGGGTCGTCTGTGACGGCACCAACGCTTCCGACCCCGGCGAGGGCCACCGCCCCGGCCTCCAGGCCGTCGAGGAACTCGACGTCTACTCCCCGCTTCTGGAACACGGTCTCACCAAGCCCGAAGTCCGGGCCGCCGCCCGCGAGTACGAACTCTCCGTGGCCGACAAACCGTCGATGGCCTGCCTCTCCTCGCGGATTCCCACGGGACTCGAGGTAACGGAGGACCGTCTCTCCCGTATCGAGAAGGCCGAACGGCTCCTCCGGACGTGGGGTTTCGACCAATTCCGCGTGCGCGACCACGACGGCCTCGCCCGGATCGAGGTCGCGGAAGACGAACTCGACGTGGCGCTGGACCCGGAGTTCGTACGGGCCGCCCGCGACCACATCGGCGACCTGGGTTTCGACCACGTGACGCTCGACCTCCACGGCTACCAGACCGGCAGCGTGAGTCCCGACGAGACGGACGACGAGCCGCTCGTCGAGGACGTGTTCAGTACGGCGTATCCGAGCGGGGAGTGAACGACCTGCCCGGCCCGGTCACTCGACCAGTTCGGTCTCCTGATACCCCGCGTCGTTCTCCCGTCGAATCGCGGTCTCGCCGGTCTCCTGATCGTGTTCGAGTTCGTTGACCGCACAGTTCGACTGCGAGAAGCTCGTCAGCGCGCCCGGCAGGTCCACGCTTCGGAGGTGGGCAAGCAACACGTAAATCGGGCCGCCGTGCGTCACGACCAGGACCTCCTCGTCGGGGCCGGCCCGCTCCAGCAGGTCACCCCACGCCACGAGGACGCGCTCACGAGTCTGCAACAGGCTCTCGCCGCCCGTCGGTGTGGTTTCGAGCCCGACCATCCCCACCGAGGCCCGGTGTTCGGGGAACTCGCTGAACACCTGTTCGTAGTCGAGTCCCTGAAACGCGCCGAAGGAGCGTTCCCGCCACCCCTCGGTGAACTCGGGCTCGGGAAACGACTCCGCTGAACGGAGATGTGCAGTGGTCTCGCGGGTGCGTCGAAGGTCGGAGGCGACGACACTGTCGAAGTCGTAGGTCCCCGCCAGGTGGCGGCCGGCGGCACGGGCCTGGCGACGCCCCCGTTCGTTCAGCGGCGAGGCAGCCCAGCCTTGGACGCGTCCCGCTCGGTTCCACTCGGTTTCGCCGTGTCGGACAACTACCACCGTCGTCATCGGTGAACCGTTCGACGTGGGGCAAAAAGAGTGTGCAGGGTTTCTGCAGACGGCTCGAAACAGGTGTCACGGGGCCCGTTGCCAGCGCCACAGCACCAGACCGCCCTCGTAGAGGACGACAACCGCACCGACGACGACGGCCGCCTCGACCGTCGAGAGGACGGTCACGTCGACCTGCTGGAGCAGACCCGGGTCGGGACTGGCGAGATAGCCGACGACGACTGCGCCGAACCACACCGGAATACGGAGGCGGGACAGCAGTGTCCTGACCCGGTAATCGTAGGTAAGCCGTCGGACGAGGCGATTGATGCCCTCGAAGACACCGATAATGGCGACTCCGACGACGATCGGCGTGGCGGTGGTCAGCCCCAGAGCGGCGAGGCCGTCAGTCACGACCGGCGGGAACTGGCCGTAGTAGCCCGCCGGCAGCGGAGCCGGACCGAGGACGTAGGCGACGGCCGCAGTGAGCGTGTACACGAGTGGGCGCAACGACGCAACCTGCTTGACCGCCGAGGTGTGGGCGTCCGCCCCGGTCCACCGGAGCAAGCCCAGTGTCCCCTCGAACAGGATAACCATCGTCGCAGCCACCAGAATCGGTGCCATCCCGGTCGGGTCGGGGCTGAAAAAGAAGGCGATTGTGAGGAAGCCACCCCAGAAGTAGATCCGTCGAGCTTCGAGCCAGCGACGCGTCGTGATGCCCATCATGATAGCAAGCATCACGAACAACGGAATCTGGAAAATGAATGCAAACAGGCCGAGCATCATCACCATCAGATTGAACGTCTCGCTCAGGCCGAAAGCGATGACCGCGGCACTTTCCGAGTAGTAGAGAAAGTAGGTGAAAATAGCCGGGAGGACGAGGAAGAACGCGAAGGCGATGCCGACGCCCGCGAGGACCAGACTGGTCGGGACCGCCGCGAGGTAGTATTTCCGCTCGCGGGGGTAGAGTCCGGGACGCATGAACAGGTACGTCTCGTAGACGAACACCGGGAGCGCGACGATGAAGCCGGCCAGCGTCGAAACCTTCAATCGGGCGATCATCAGCGAGAGTGGGTGATACACGCGAGGGCAGGACGAGGCGGTCGCGCCGGCCGGCGGCGGGCACTGCGAGGCTACGCCCGGGAGAAACGAGAACCACAGGAACGTGATCAGACGGTCGGCGAACGGGAAGGCGACACCCCCGACGACGGCCATCGCAAGGACGACAACGCCCAGCCGACGGACCATCTCCTCGATGTGTTCCGTCAAGGGCATCTCCTCGTCGTCAGGCGCGCCTGGCGTCCCGGCTCCGGTGCCCGTGCCCGTGCCCGGTGGCTCGCCACCGGGTGTCGGGTCCGGACGGTCGGGACCCTCGATGTCCACCTCCGAGTAAAGTCCCGGTTCGCCGTCGCTCATGTAGCGGTCAGTAGCTGGTGGGGTGTTGTAAACTTTCTTTTCCCGGGTCCGGCTGACCACACGTATCGAAAAGGTTGATAATGGGGTGTCGGCAACGTTCGCACGACAATGTCCGGGGCGATCGACGAGGACACCCGCCGAGCCGTCAGCAGCGGTCGCCAGACGATTGGAGCGATGCTGTCGGCCGCACAATCACATCTCCAGAAGGTGTTCATTGTCGCCGTACTCGGCCTCATGGGGACCATCTACGCCCTCCGGGAGTTCGGCTGGACCGTCCTGAAACGGGACCTGTTCGCCCGACTGGCCGCGGAGCACCCGGAAGCGTTCGAGTCGACCGAAATTGTCGCCCGAACCCCTTTCGACGTCATTCTGTTACAGGTGAAAATCGGTCTTGTCGTCGGCCTCCTGCTCGCGGTGCCGTTCTTCCTGTGGTATTCGCGGGACGGGCTCAGGCAGCGCGGCCTCTGGCCCGGCGAGCGCGTCGCCCGCTGGAAGGTCGCCCTGACCATACTCATGGCCGTCGGGTTGTTCGCCGTCGGCGTCTCCTACGGCTACCTGATCTTTTTCCCCATTATGTTCGATTTCCTGGCGGCCAACGCCTACAACGTCGGGTTTCAGCCCACTTACTCCATCGTCAAGTGGGCCGAGTTCGTCTTCCTGCTGACGGTCTCGTTCGGGCTGGCAGCACAGCTACCTCTGGCGATGAGCGCGCTGGCATACTCGGGAATCGTGCCGTATGAGACGTTCCGGGACAGGTGGCGCTACGCCGTCCTCGCCATCTTCGTCTTCGGCGCCCTGTTCTCCCCGCCCGAACCGTTCACCCAGATCATGTGGGCGATCCCGCTGCTCGTCCTCTATGCCTTCTCGCTCCAGTTGACCAAGATCGTCGTCATCGCCAAACGGAGCGGGAGCGAGGTGGATGTCCCGGGAGTCGCCCGCGACCGCTGGAACGTTCTGGCGGGCGTGACGTTCCTCGCTGGCGTCGGTGTCTACGCCTTCTTCACCCGTGGCGGCGTCGCCGCGTCCAACCGCGCGGTCGCCGCGCTGCCGTTCGAGACCTCGTTCCGCGTGGCCCGGGCCGGCCAGGTGCTCGGACTCCCGGACGACATCGCGGCGGCGCTGTTCGGGGCCGTCGCTGGCCTGTTCGTGGCCGGCGTCGCGTTGTTCGTCTTCCTCGGACGGGCCCTCGATGCGGCCGACCAGGCGAAGGTCACCGGCCCGGCACCGGCCAGCACCGGCGCGCCTGCGGACATCTCCCTCGAGGCGCTCGATGCAGGCGGCGTCCGGGCGGCCCCGCCGGAAGCCTTCGCCGACCTCTCGGAGGACGACGCCGTCGTCAAAGCTCGCGCCGCCATGGACGCAGACGAGACCGAGAAGGCACAGGCCATCCTCGACCGGTACGACGAGGTACAGGCCCAACTCGAAGCCCGCGAACAATCGACAGAGAGCAACGAAGACGACCCGGCGGACGACGAGTCCGGGACGGCCACGGCGACCGCCGCAGGCATGGTCGACGCCTTCACCGAGGAGGAGACGACAGAGGAGGACCTCGGCGGCTACTACTACGACGCCGCCTTCATTCTGGAGTCGCTGACCTCCAAGGCATTCCGGCTGGTGGGCCTGTTCATGATCGTGTTGGCCGGTTCCTTCGTCTGGCTCTATCGGGGCGGAATCCGTGAGGTGAAAAACACGTTCTTCAGCCAGGTGCCCGCCAGCGTCGGCGGAAGCATCGACATCGTCACGCTCCATCCCGTCGAGGCGCTCATCTTCCAGATCAAGTTCTCGACGCTGCTGGCCGTCGTCACGACGCTGCCACTCCTGCTGTACTACGCCTGGCCGTCGATGAAAGAACGAGGCTGGGTTCGGGGCGACTCCCGCGTGATGCTCGTCTGGGGCGGGTCGCTGGTCGTCGGTCTGGTACTCGGGAGCGTTCTCGGTTTTCTCTACATCGCGCCCGCCATTATCTCCTGGTTGGCCGCCGACACCATCGGCGCGAACATGGTGATCGCCTACCGGATCAACAACTTCGGCTGGCTCGTCATCTACACGACCGTCGGAATCGGCCTCCTGCTGGAGGTCCCCGTCTCGATGGCGCTGTTCCACGTCGGCGGGGTGGCCCCCTACCGCACTCAGCGCAAATACTGGCGGGAGGTCGTCGTCGCGATATTCGGTCTCGCGGCGTTCGTCTCGCCTCGTGGCATGTTCACGATGCTGTTGATGGCGGTCCCCGCCGCACTGGCGTATCTCGCCGGTCTGGGCCTGCTGTGGCTGATTACATTCGGCGGCCGAGGTGGCCGGCCACAGCCGCAGGAACCGCGCGTGGAGTGACCCGCAGGTGAACTCCCCTGCCCTACCGCGCTCGGGACTCCCCGCCCCTCGCTTGTGAGGACAGGGCCTCCTGGTTCTGTGTCGGAATTTATCCCCGACGTGGGCACATTGACTCCGGACTCCGCAGGCGACGTTCCGTCACAGGTGGTTCGGAGTGTCCCACTCATACCGAATGGACACTCGACGACAACCGACAGTTCGCGCTTCTTCTCGCGCTTGAACACCATCGGAGGCGTGACGAGCATCGTCCCAGTCCCACCAACGTCGGCCAGAGGGGTAGTACGGCCATGCCGTGCAGTGAAACTACAACGATGACAGCGCTGTATCCCCGCCCTACTCACTCGCTCCGCTCGTTCCGTGCGGACGGGGGCTTAGTGCCTATAATCAGCTAGCTCCGGACTACCCGGCTGCGCACCGGGACCGGCCACTGACTCGCTCCGTCTGTCGGCGTGCAGTCCACACCCCATAGGAACCGATAGCCCGGTACCGTGAGCACCGGGGAAAACGATTAACCCGTGCTTCCGGTATTATTCCGGTATGCCCAAGATAAGCGTCGAAGTGCCTCAAGAGTTGCTGGCGGACCTGGACGACCACGTCGGAAAAGAGGGGAAGTTCGTCAACCGGAGCGAGGCGATTCGGGCGTCGATCCGGAAGACGCTGGACATGCTCGACGAGATCGACCAGCGACAGGGCCGGCTCGATGACGAGTGAGCGACCACGGCTGGCGGTCCCGCAGGTCGCCCTGCTCGCGCTGTTCGTCACGGCGCTCGTCACCGCACAGGTGACAGCTGCGAAGATACTCGCGTTCTCGCTTCCAGTGTCGTTGCCGGTGACCGGAGCCACGCTCTCCCTGCCGGGGGCGGCGTTGGCCTACGCGCTCACCTTCTTCGCCTCGGACTGTTACGCCGAACTGTACGGCAAACGGGCCGCGCAGGTGATGGTCAACGTCGCCTTCCTCATGAACTTCATCCTGCTCGCGCTGGTCTGGAGCACCATCCTCGCGCCGGCCGCGGCGACCAGCGTTGACCCCACGCAGTTCCGGCAGGTACTGGGTGCGAGCACGAACATCGTGATCGCGAGCCTGGCGGCGTACATCGTGAGTCAGAACTGGGACGTGATCGTCTTCCACCGGCTCCGCGAAGCCACCGACGGCGAACAGTTGTGGCTCCGCAACGTCGCCTCGACGGCCTCCAGCCAGCTGCTCGATACGGTGATATTCGTCGCACTCGGGTTCCTGCTCGTCCCCTCTGTGCTGGGTATCGGCGTCGCGGCCCCCCTGCCAGTGGTCGCCAGTCTGATCGTCGGCCAGTATCTGCTGAAACTCCTGATTGCACTGGTCGACACGCCGTTCGTCTACGCCGTCGTCGCGTTCGTCCGGTTGCGCGAACGGCCGGCCGACCCGGCCCCTGCACCCGACCGCGAGGCACCGTAGCTCACTCGACGGACCGTGCGAAGGCGTACGTCGGTTTGACCTCCTCGACCTGCACGTCGACGGTCGCACCTTCCTCCGCGCCGGAGACGAACAGCGTGTAGCCTTCGATCTTGGCGATGCCGTCGCCCTCGTGGCCCGTATCGACGATGTCGACGGTCACCGTGTCGCCCTCGGCGACGGGCGCGGTGAGTCGCCCCTTTGCCACCAGAAACAACTCCGACGACGCCTCTCGGGAGGCGTCGGGACGGACCTCGCGGACGTACTCGAACTCGGGTTCGATGTCCGCCTGCAGGTCGGCCAGGTCCTGCCCGTCGAACACCTTGGCCACGAAGTCTCCGCCCGGCCCGAGCAGGTCCAGGGCGACTTCGAGCGCCTGCCGGACGAGGTGGACCGACCGGGCGTGGTCAAGGTCGTACTCGCCGGTCATGTTCGGCGCCATGTCCGAACAGACCACGTCGGCCTCCCCGACCATCTCGCGTACCTCGTCTTTGGTCGAGTCCTCCGTGATATCGCCCCGGACAGTTTCGACCCCGTCGAGGGCGTCGATCCGCTGGCGGTCGACGCCGACCACGGTACCGGTGTCGCCGACCGCCTGCTGGGCAACCTGGAGCCACCCACCGGGAGCGGCCCCCAGGTCCACGACCGTTGCGCCCTCGTCGAGCAGGGTCGCCGTCGCGTCGAGTTGCGTGAGCTTGTAGGCCGACCGGGAGCGGTACCCCTCTTGTTTGGCACGGTTGAAATACTCGTCTTTGTGTGTCATCTGATTGTCCGGTGTAACCCATCGAGCGGTTTACGCGTATCGTTCGCCCCGCCCGGTCCGTCGGTCAGGTCCAGGTCGGCGGGCAGGGCCGGTCGGTCCGCAGTCACCCCTCGAAAATACCGAGGCCAGCCGCCCGCACCAGCACCCGCCAGCGACTCGGTACCGACTCGACGAAGCCGACCGGCGTCGATTTCAATCCGCTCGACGGTCTCCGACGGACCGGCGCGACCAGCACCGCTTGATCGGCGGGACGCAAGCGGGTTGGACTGCCGTGGAGCCCGGGCGTACCCTGGTTTCGGGGGCTGAGCTGGGTTACGCTCTGTCCCAGACCGGGAACGGAAAGACGGGACTTTTTAACAAATGGGGGCGTAGCCGGGAGCAAGATGTTCAACGCTATCGTGAGTGCAGACACACTCGGGGCGACGCTCGACTCCGTGAGCGTCCTGGTGGACGAGTGCAAGATCCACCTCACGGACGAGGGGATCGAGATCCGGGCGGTCGACCCGGCCAACGTCGGGATGGTCGACCTCCGGCTCGACGCCACGACCTTCGAGTCCTACGAAACCGACGGCGGGATCATCGGTGTCAATCTCTCGCGGCTCGAGGAGTTCGCCGGCATGGCCGACTCGGGACAGCTGGTCCGGCTGGAACTCGACGAGGAGACCCGGAAACTGCACGTCCAGATCGACGGGCTGGAAGGGACGCTGGCACTGATCGACCCCGACTCGATCCGACAGGAGCCCGACCTTCCCGACCTGGACCTGCCCGCGAGAATCGTGCTCGAAGGCAGGGACATCGACCGCGCGGTCACCGCTGCCGACATGGTCTCCGACCACATCGCACTCGGTGTCGAAACCGACGACGAGGTGTTCTACGTCGACGCCGAGGGCGACACCGACGACGTGCACTTCGAGCTCGGCCGGGACGACCTCATCGACCTCGTATCGGGTGACGCTCACTCGCTGTTCTCGCTCGACTACCTCAAAGACATGGACAAGGCCATTCCGAAGAACGCCGAAATCGAGATGGAACTCGGCGAGGAGTTCCCTGTCAAGATGCACTTCGACATCGCGGAAGGCGACGGTAACGTAACGTACATGCTCGCCCCGCGCATACAAAGCGACTGAACAGGCAACCGACCGGAGTTACCCTCTCAGCTTCCGTCTCTCTCCTCTCCAACTTCTGATCAATCATGGTTACACCCGACGACAGGCCGCCAGAGCACGACCCCGAGACCGAGGAAACAGTTCGCGAGGCCGTCGAGAGCTCCCGGAGCGGCGCGCCGGCGGTCGGCCGGGTCGTCCGCGACCGGTTCTCGACAGACGAGGTGTTTCAGCGCATCATTGCCGCAGCCGACGAGGAGATCACCTCCGGCAGCCGGGAGCTCTTTTTCAGCGGCCTCGCCGCGGGGTTCGCCATCACCATCACCTTCCTGCTCTACGCCTCGCTGACAGCCTCGACCGGTGGGGACACGATACTGAGCGTGATGCTCTATCCACTCGGGTTCATTTATATTATCATCGGCGGGTACCAGCTGTTCACCGAGAACACGCTGCCGCCGGTGGCGCTGACACTGGAGCGGCTGGCGTCAATCCCGGCGCTGTTACGCAACTGGGCCGTCGTGCTGACGGGTAATTTCGCCGGGGGCGCGCTGGGCGCGATTGCGCTGGTGTTCGGCGGTGTCCTCTCGCCCGAGGCGGCGACAGCGGCGACGTCGCTGGCCCAAAAGGGTGTCACGACGGCGTGGTGGCCGCTGTTCACCAAGGCCGCGTTCGCCGGGCTGATCGTTGCCGGGGTCGTCTGGGTGGAGTACGCCGCTCGCGATACGGTCTCACGACTGGTGGTGATCTACCTGGCGTTCCTGGCGATCCCGCTCGGTGGGCTCTATCACTCCGTGGTCTCGTTCACCGAGATGGTGTATCTGGTGGTACGCGGCGACCTCGCCTTCCTGACCGGACTGGTCGACTTCGTCCTCCCGGTCCTCTTGGGCAACACCGTCGGCGGGGTCGTGTTGGTGACGGTCGTCAACTACTTCCAGACGACCGAGACCCGGCTCGAATCGGCCCGGTTCGAGGGCGCGACGCGGCAGCTCTCGGTCCGAGAGTGGCTACTCGGCGGCTCCGTCGGCCGTTCGTACGTCCCCCTGATAGACACAGTCGAACCCGCCACGGAGAACGGCGATCGCCACCGTGTCATCGTACCAATCGCCAACCCTCGGACGGAGCAACACCTCGTCGAACTGGCCTGTATGCTCGCCCGCGGCTACGACGGGGCGACCGTCCAAGTCGTTCACGTCGTGCAGAAACCTGACCAGAGCGTACAGGGGTACGGGGGCTCGAACAGCCGGCAGATTATCGGCGAGTCCGAACAGCTTCTCGACCCACTCCACGAAATCGCGGCGGACTACGACGTCAGGTTCGAGACTTCGACGGTCGTCTCACACCGCTCGTTCGAGGAGCTTTTCGACATCGTCCGGCGCAAGGACGCCGACACCGTGGTGATGGGGTGGAGCGAAGACCGTCTCTGGACGGCGGCCCGGTCGGACCGGTCGCTGAGCGACCTCACGCGCCGACTCCCCAGTGACTTCCTGGTGCTCAAAGACCGCGGGCTGAACACGTCTCGGGTTCTCCTGCCGACCGACGGCGGACAGAACTGTGAGCTGAGCGCGTCGGTGGCGCGCACACTCCGGACTGTCCCGGGGGTGTCGGTGGAGCTGCTCAACGTCGTCGACGGGCCCGAGGAGCGCGAGGCCGGCGAACGGTTCCTCGCCGACTGGGCCGTCGAGCAGGACCTCGCCGGGGCGATGATGACCGTCGACGAGTCCGGCGACGTGGAGACGGCCATCGAGAGCGCGGCCGAGGACGCGTCGCTCGTGATCATGGGCGCGACCGAACGCGGCCTGCTCTCGCGGCTGGTCGCGGACTCCCTGCACATGGACGTGGTCGACGAGGTGGACGTGTCGGTGCTCCTGACCGAGCGCGAGGGTGGCGGGCTCCGTGAGCGGCTGTTCGGCCGTCGGTAACGCCCGTCACACGCGCGTCTGACGCATGGTTTTGTACGAGGAGCGACCACACTGGAGCATGCCGAGTCTCTCGGAGGCCTACACCGACCGACGGAACCGCGGGACGCGTGATCCACGCCGGATCGCACTCGGTGCGGCGGTGTCGTTGTCGGGTGCGGTCGCACTCGTCGTCGCCTTGCTCGTGGTGACGACCCCGCTCGGAGACCTCCTTGGGGCCACCGACTCGGTCGCCGCCAAACACATCGGGGGTGTTCTGGCTGGGCTGGGCGGGCCGGCCGTCCTGCTCGGGGTCGTCGCCGTCCTGCCGTCGAAGCGCCGCCAGCAGATCGGCGTCGTCGCCGGGTCGCTCGTGGCGGTCGCTGGCGTCACCCTCTTTTCGGTCGCCTATCCCGAGCGCTGGGTCTACGCCGCCGACCCGCTGGTCTTCGAGACGGCGGTCGTCTACTTCGTCGGAGGCTTTGCCGCCCTCTGGTACGTCTTCGTCGCCGTCGTGAACGTCCGACGACGCAACGACCCCCACGGTACCGTCACCCTCGAGATCGAGACGGGCGGCGAGACCCGTCGTGTCGAGGTGACGCCCGGCGAACTGCAGGCGTACCGGTCGGAACTCGCTGACCGCGGTTCCGAGGATGTCGTGACCGAAATCGAGCGCCGTGACGAGCGCTGACGCTGCCCGGACCGTCGGTTTTATTCGGACCCGGCGGGAATCAAATGGTCGATGAAGACGCTCCACGCCCGTTACCCGTTTCTATCGGCCGCCCGTGAGGCGGTCGAAACCGCCGGCGTCGACCTGGCCGAACTGGTTGCCAGTGACTCGGCCGCGGTCGAACGCGGCCTGGAGCGCGTCGAGTGGGCGGTCACGGAGGGGTCCGTCGGCGAGCCACACCGCCGTACCCGTGCCGAGTTGCTCTCCTACCCTGTCGCCCGGGTGCTGGTCTCTCTGGTCGACGAACACATCCTGTTGCGCCGGTACGCCCGCGCGGAGGCGGCGACCGCATACGAACGGTTCTCCGCGGAACTGGCTGCGACGGCGGAGTTCCAGAGTACCCGCACCGAGCGGCTGGACCTGCAGGACCTGCTCGTCGAATTCGACCTGACCGGGCACGTCCACGCGACTGTGGGCGACGACGGTGACTATCGCGTGGACGTGGGGACGTACCTCGAGCACACGGCCGGCCAGTGGAGCGACGAGTGGCGGTTGGTCAATCGCCCGCTGGCCGACGGTCAAGTCCCGCTCGACGAGAACGAACTCCTGCTCGTAGTCAGGCAGGCCGTCCGCCGTCGCGTCGCGGACGGACTCCCGCTCTCGGTACCGGAACCCATCGCCACCGAACTCGACGAGGAGGCCGAGCGGATTCGTGAGGTGCTCGCAGACCTCGACCTGACCCGTGACATCGACACGGTCGTCCCGGACCTGTTCCCTCCCTGTATGCGCCACCTGCTCGACAGGGTCCAGAAGGGCGACCACCTCGAACACCACTCTCGCTTTGCGATCGCCGCGTTCCTGACGAGCATCGGGATGAGTACCGACGAGATCGTCGAACTATTCCAGGTCAACCCCGGCTTCGGCGAGGAGGCGACGCGCTACCAGGTCGACCACATCCGCGGGGACACCAGCCCGACAGAGTACTCTGCGCCTGCCTGTGCGACGATGCAGTCCTACGGCGACTGCGTGAACAAAGACGACATCTGTGAGGACGTAATCAACGAGTCACATCCGCTGAACTACTACGAACACCGGCTGGAGGCGGCAGACGAGGGGGAACTGGTAGACTGGCGAGAAGCCGAGAGCGAGGGCGAAGGCGAGGAGGCGGAGTAATCGGGGCCTTGCGAGACGGCGGCGCCGTCTCCGAGTCCCGAACGTCTCCGACTTTCGTGAACCTCGTGGCGCGGCGGTGGCCGGCAGGATGCCCCGAACCGAGCGGAAGACGGGTGCTGACGGGCTCTCACCTACTCTCGGAAGGAGAGCCAGTAGCCCACGAGAGTCATAACGAAGACGAACAGCGTGACCGCACCGAGGACGGCGAGGCCGCCGGTCCCGGAGAGGCCACCGTCGCCTCCGAAGGCCATCCCGACGCCCGCGACGGCCGCGATGAAGACGAGTACCGCCACGAACGAGACGCTCGCTTCGACGACCGTCTCCCGCTCGATATCCATGTGCGCGGCTTTCACCGGCCTGTGCAAAAGGGCTTCGATGCCGCCGCAGCCCCCCGAATTGCGGACTCTCGAAACCGTCGTAAAATGGCTTCTGAGGTCGTCTATGGGCAGTCTGCCGCACAATCCGGCCGTGTCACTTAGGTAGCTCGGGTCCCTTTTTTTCCTGGACGCACCGGAAACTAGCAGCGTCCTGATCGCCGATGCCACGAGCCTCCAAGACCCCGCTCGCGCCCGACCTCCGGGACTGTGACGAGCGGACCGTCCGCGCATGGACCGAACCGATGGCCGTCACGCCGCTTGGCGGCGGTTGTTACCGCGTCGAGACCGACGACGACACATACACGGTCGACGCGTCCGGCCACCGTTGTACCTGCCCGGATTACCGTTTCCGGGGCACGAACTGCAAACACCGCCGACGGGTCGCTATCGAAATCACACGGGAGCGCGTCCCCGCACCCGGCCAGTGCCGCGCCGACTGTGCTCGCTGTGGCCACGAGTCGTTCGTCCCGGCGACCGACGACGTGGCGCTGTGTGGTGACTGCCGTCTCGACGACGGCGAGGTGGCCGTCGACCGTGAGACCGCCGATACGCTCGTCGTTCGGCAGGTTCGGCCCGACCGCGCCGACGAGTACGTCGTCGAGGCCACGAGGCAGACCGTGGCTGCCCACGACACGAACGAGGGGTATCCGCCCGACGACCTCGTGGTCGACGCCGTCTACCTCGGCGATCAGTTGCGCACCGACGACCCCCGCGTGTACGCGTTCCCGTACTCGCGACTCCGGCAGGTCGAAGACGCCGATTGACCCGTCGACCGCCCCGGTCGAGCCATCTGCCGCTCCGTTCCCGGGGACCGGTGGAGGTCGACTAGAGCATCTCCACGGCGTCCTCGACCGCGATATCGCCCCGTTTCAGCGCCGACAGAACCTCGCGGACGGCCTCGTCGTCGGTGTCGTCGTCCCCGCCTTCGGCGGCCTCGGCGGCTTCGGCGAGCGTAATCTTCCGCGTGTCGCCGACGAACTCCGGGAAGTCGGTGCCGTCGGCGAGTGCCGTCTCCTTTTTGACGCGGTAGTTGCCGCCGTCTGTCGTGTAGAGGTCGCCAGGGTGGAAAAAGTACCAGTCCTCGCGGTCGAACCGGACGCCGACGCGCGGTTTCGCGCCGAAGTTCTGAGCGAAGTACAGTAGCGCCTCGATCTCCGCGCCATCGAGATAGATCGGGTCGCCGGATGAAGACTTCGCCTCGATAGCGTGGAACTGCTCCCCGTCGCCGGCCAGCACGTCCGGAAGTTCGCGCTCGGTGGCGCTCCCGCTGGCCGGGGCACGCATCACCGCGAAGCCGGCCTCGTCGAGGGCGTTGACGAGTTCTCGTTCCCTCCTGTCGCCCTTCCGGTTCGAGGACATACCCCTGGGTTGGCCGGGTGGGTGCAAAAGAGACACGGGAACGGGGCAGAACTGAACGGAACCCACTTGAATACCCCACTCGGATGGAGGGGCGTGACTGGAGTGAGTCGTCAGTGACCGGAACGCCGCCCGTCGTGTACGCACTGGCGCTCTTGCCGGCCGTCCTCTGGGGACTCGGGCCGATTTTCGACAAGCGTGGGATGGCCGCCGGCGGGAGCGCGACACAGGCCGCCATCGTCGTCGTCGTCATCGACACCGGACTGTACTGGCTGGCGCTTCTGGCGACGTCCTGGCCGAATCCTCTCTCGGGGCTGACGCTCGACCTCGTCGTCGTCTTCACCGTTGCCGGCCTGTTCGGCACCGCGATAGGTCGAATCCTCGTGTTCGCCGGCGTTGAGCGGGTTGGCGCGAGCATCAACAGCGCCGGTATCAGCACGCGTCCACTCTTCGCCACGCTACTCGCGCTCGGCTTTCTCGGTGAACCCCTCGGTCCGCTCACGGGGGTCGGGGTCGTCGTCCTCGTCTGCGGGCTAATCGTCCTGACGTACTCGAAAGGCGGCGACGTCTCGGGGTGGCGACCCCGGGACGTCCTTCTGCCGGTGAGCGCGGCGGCGGTGTTCGGGACCGGGAACGTCCTGCGTCGCTTCGGCTTCGGCGACACCACGGCGACAGCTCTGCAGGCGGTCACTATCAACGAGACTGCCGCCCTCGTCGCTCTGGCCGCATACGTCGTGGCGACCCGGAAGACGGACGTGCTCAGCGCGCCACGTGCGTCTTACACGCAGTTCGCGGGAAGTGGCCTCGTTACCGCGGTCGCGCTTCTCTCTTTTTTTACAGCGCTCTCGATGGAGGCCGGGCGAGTCGCTATCGTCGACTCACTGGCGGCGACGGCACCCCTGTTCACCACGATTTTTGCTGCTGCCCTGCTCCGGGACGTGGAACGCGTGACCCGCAGTGTGGTTCTCGGGGCACTCCTGGTCGTCGTCGGTGCCGTCCTCGTGACGGTCTGAATCTCAGGATAACATCAAAATCGACTTTGCTAATCGGTTTTACGATGACGTACCGTAGTTCTTCGCTGGCGAGCGCGACGCGGTCGGTCTCGACGACGAACAACAGCGTCTAGAGTCGCTCGTCGCGCACGTCGACGCCGCGGTCGTACAGCGCGCCGACGACGGCAGGGTGAGCGAGTCGGCCGACGTCGCTGGGGATGCCGCTGTAGAAACCCCCAGTGCTGGCAGTCGGTCGTAACGAGGTGGGTTGCTCGCTCCCAAACTGTCTGTCGTAGCGGTCGAGTGCCTGTAACGTCGTGGCGTCCGAGACGAGTCGCGCGTCGGTGGGGCCGGCACAGACCGGGCAGACACCGTCGGTCGCAGAGAGCCAGTAACGGCGCGTCAGGCGGTCGAACGCTCAGACGACGGCGGCGTCACCGCGCCGCTCGAACCCGCCCGGGTCGAAGGGATGGCCGAGGACCGCCTCCTCGCAGCCCAGACACTCGGTGCGGCCGATGAATTCGGCGTACGTGAGCGCGAGCGACCCCGCACAGTCGGGGCAGGCCCCCGACACGTCGATCTCGCTCCCAGAGAGACTCCGGTGGAAGATGGCGCTCTGGACCGCGCCGACGACCCGGTGGCCCGGGTAGAGCAGTTCGTAGCGGTCCTCGACGAGGGCGACGACCCGTCCGGTCAACTGCGAGAGGTGGTAGTTGAACTGTCCGGCGTCGTGAACGCCAACGGCGGTCGCAGCGCTGAGAAGAATAGCGAGTGGCCGTTGGCCGCCCAGAGTGCCCGGAGTGTCTCCAGACTGCGTCCGTGCGCCACCATTGAGAGGGCGCCGGGGGCGTCGGTTCCGGTGTCGCCGTCGTCACGCCCGGGCATCGCCCGGACGCAGGCCCCGTACACATCAGTCCCACTCCTCGACCACGACGGCCTCGGAGCTACAGAGGATACAGGAACCGCCGTGGCGGATGGCCACGACCTGCCCGCCACAGTCGAGACAGTGGAGCAACCGGCGGTGGTCTTTCGACATCTCGGCGCGAATCTCGTCGGTTTGCGGTGGAATCAGCGGCATAGTCGGTGCCGTCACCTAATCTAAGGGCCACACGACTAAGAATTGTCTGCCGACTCGGTGCCCCGAGCGGTTCACGCGTTGATACTCTGGGGACGATTATCTGTTGGCCCCGCCTCTCCACCGACAGGATGGGGTCGGAATCGGGGCCGCCGGACGAGGAGCGCGACGCGCTCGAACGCTTCGAGCGGGACCTGCCCGAGTCCCACGCCGTGCTGTGGACGGTCATCATCGTCGCGGCGGCGTTCGACGTGGTGACGACGCTCGCGGGCCTCTCCGCCGGGTTCGAGGAGGGCAACCGGGTTGCCCGCGCGTTCATAGCGACATACGGCGAGGCCGGCATCGGCCTGCTGAAGTTCGTCGCACTGGTCGTGCTCGTCGTCACGTGGCACTCCCTCCCGGACCGCGCGGCGGAACTGGTCCTGACTGGCTTCGCCACCATCTCGGTGTTCACGGTCGGGCTCAATGCCCTGACGCTCCTGTCACTCTGACCGGACCGCGAGAAATCGAAGCCGCCGGTAGTCCGCTGTCCACGTCTCGCCGTCGAACAGGTCCGGTTGGAGTCGGTTTTCAACGGCTCCGACGACGGCTGCACGCTCGCTGTCGGGCACGCCCGAGAGAAGACCGTCGCCGAACATCCCGAGCCAACTGGCGAGGCCGTCCGCACCGCCGTCCAGCTCCGTCGGCCGGTCGAACAGCCTCGCACGGCGGACCTCGAACCCGTGGGTCTCCAGCCGCGGGGTGTACTCGCCGACGCTCGGGAAGTACCACGGGTGGGTCGCGTCGTAGCCGCGCGCGTCGAGCTCATCGAGCGTCGCGGTGACGATCCGGTCGACGTTGCCGGTCCCGCCCATCTCGACGACGAACCGGCCGCCCGGGCGGAGCGCGTCGGCCATGCCGGCCAGTACCCGGTTCTGGTCAACGTCGGAAATCCAGTGGAACGCGGCGTTCGAGAAGACGGCGTCGAACGGTTCGCGTGCGCTGAACGAACGTGCGTCGGCCTGCTGGACGGACAGGTCGGGGTAGGTCTCGCGCGCCTCCCGGACCATCTCGGCCGACCGGTCGATTCCGACGACGTCGCCCGCCTCGTCCACGGCGGCCGCGATTTCGGCGGTCAGATGCCCCGTCCCACAGCCGATATCGAGGACGCGTTCTCCGGGTTTCGGGTCGAGCAGGTCGACCACGGCCTCGCCGTACTCGGTGACGTAGCCGTGGCCGTCGTCGTAGACAGCTGGGGTCCAGTGGTTCCGCGTCCCGTCGTCCTCTGGCATGTGTTCCGATTTACCGGGCGACACAAAAAATCGACCGGCCGTCCTACGTTCCGTGCTGCCACGAGCCCATATACTCCGTCTGGGTCTCGCTCAGGCCGTCGAAGGCGACGCCCTCGGCGTCGAGTTTGATCTCTGCGACCTCCTTGTCGAGGTCGTCGGGCACGTCGTGGACGCCTGCCTCGTACTCGTCGCCGGACTCGACGAGTTCGCGAACACAGACGGCCTGCACGCCGAAGCTCTGGTCCATGACCTCGACGGGATGGCCCAGCGCCACGGGGGTCGCGAGGTTGACCAGTCTGCCCTCCGCCAGCACGTTCAATTCGCGGCCGTCGGGCATGACGTACGCCTCGATACCGTCGCGGGGCTGGGTGACCTCCGCGGCCAGTTCCTCCAACGCGACGAGATCGATCTCCACGTCGAAGTGGCCGGCGTTGGTGAGCAGTACGCCGTCCTGCATGTTCTCGAAGTCCTCGGCGGTGATCACGTCACGGTTGCCCGTCGTCGTGACGAACACGTCGCCCTCCGCCGCGGCTTCCCGCATCGGCATGACTTCGTAGCCTTCCATGTGGGCCTCCAGTGCGCGACGGGCGTCGACCTCGGTGACGATGACGCGGGCGTTCTGTCCGGCGGCTTTCTTCGCGACGCCGCGACCACAGTCTCCGTACCCGCCGACGACGACGGTCTTCCCGGCGTACGAGAGGTTCGTCGTCATGGCGATGGACGCCAACACGGACTCGCCGGTGCCGTGGACGTTGTCGAACAGACGCTTCATGGGCGTGTCGTTGACGGCGAAGACGGGGTACTCCAGCGCGTCGTCGTCGTCCATCGCGCGCAGGCGGTGAACGCCCGTCGTGGTCTCCTCACAGCCACCGACGATGGTGTCGATGAGCTCCGGATACTCCTCGTGGATGGCGGCGATGAGGTCCATCCCGTCGTCGACGGTGATGGTCGGCTCGTGAGCGATGACGGACTCCATGGCGCCGTAGTAGGCCTCGTCGTCGACGCCACGCTCGGCGTAGGAGGTGACGTTCTCGTGGGCGTTCAGTGCCGCCGATACGTCGTCGTGGGTACTGAGCGGGTTACAGCCGGTGATGGCCACCTCGGCACCGCCCTCTGCCAGCAGTTCCGCCAGCACCGCCGTCTTGGCCTCGACGTGCATCGCCATTCCGATGACCTCGCCCGCGAAGGGCTGGTTGGCATCGAACGTCTCACGGAGTGAGGCGAGAATCGGCATGTGTTCGCGCGCCCAGTCCATCTTCCGGCGGCCTTCCTCGCGTGCTGTCTCGGGGTTATCGAGCCGCTCGCCAATCGACGCGTTCATTACTATATACTAGGTCAGCATCGTGAAAACGCTGCCGGAGCGCGGCGCCACCGGTGTGGGTCGACGACCGAAACGGATGAAAACGACTATCGAGACGAACCTAACAGTCGGTCATGCGAAATATCGGCCGTGACCGGGCACAGTCGGAGGTGATCGGCAGTCTTCTGCTCGTCGCGGTCGGTGTGCTCCTGGTCGGTGTCGTCGCTGTTCTCGGGTTCTCACTCGTCGAAGACACGAACCGTGACCCCACGACGGCGTCGCCCTCCTCGTCTGTCTCCGGGGCGACCCTCACGCTCGGCCACACCGCCGGCAACGCACTGCCGGCTGCCGAGACGGTGATGATTCTGCGCGGCGGCGAGGACACCCGACGCGTCAGGCTCTCGTCGCTCTCGCCCGTCGCCGGTAGCGCCGGCGACGGCGTCTCCGCCGGCGACCGATATCGCCTCCCGCACGACGTAATCCAGGGTGAACTACGCGTTACGGTCGTGGACGAGGAAGGCGGTGCGGTGTTACACGACCAGCAGTTCTGGATCACCGACGGCATCGCCGGCGAACTGATTACCGCCGACGCCGGGACACTCAGTGACTTCGGCGGCAACTACAACGACCCCTCGGCGACGACGACGGTTTCGGACGACGGGCGAACTGTCACGGTGACCGGCAACAAGTGGCAGCTAATCGATAAGAACTACACGGTTACCGAAGACACGGTGTTGACATTCGAGTTCAGAAGCTCGAAAGAGGGCGCCATCCACGGCATCGGATTAGAGAACGCCGGGACTGGCCAGAACAGCGGCCGAGTCGTTCGCCTCTCGGGCGTGCAAAACTGGGGCGTCAACGTCAGCGACTACGGCGGTTCGTACTACCAGACGGGCGACGACTGGACCCGCTACGAGGTTCCCATCGGTGAGGTGTACCGGGACACCAACAACCTCGGCGACGCCGACTCGCTCGTGGTCGTGAACGACTACGACGGGGACGAGGGCGTCAGTTGCGGGTCCCACGATTCGGAGTACTGGAACGTCGTCGGCTCCGAATCCGACTGAGCGGTCCGTACCGTCGTGCGGAATCGTAGCGCCGGGAACGGTCCTACCTCAGCGGCCGGCGTCTGCAGGCGGACCGCCGCCCTTGCCGCCAGCGTTCGCGGGCGGGCCGCCGTCGTCGTCAGTGTCCGTTGGCGGGCTGTCGCCGCCACTGTTCTCGGTCTCCGTCTCGTCGTCACGAACCGGGCCGCGGTCCTCCGGGGGGCCCTGCTGCCGGTTCTCGGGCGGGCCGCGGTTGGTCCCGTTCGTCTCGTTCCCCGGACCGGCGTGTGCGGGTGGGCCCGCGTGCTCGGGCGCGTCTCCGTGGTTGCTCTCCGTGACGAACGCCGCGACCAGGAGTCCGAGCGGCGTGTCGCCGACGTTCGTGCTGTTCGTACCGTTCGTCCTGACTTTGGCGTCCTCGACGAACGCGGACACGAGCCGTCCGAACACGGACTCGGTCTCGTTGTTGTCCGATTCGTCGGTCTCTGTCTCGTTCGTGGCCGCGTCGCCCTGTGTCACGGTTGTTCCCTTTTCTACTGCGGTCGGGGAGCCGGTGGCCACGGCCGGGCCCAACGCCGCGACGACGAGCAGTGCCACAGAGACGAGTGCGAACGCCCTGGCTTTCGATTGCATCTCACTCGGTTCGAGGCGGGTACAGTGATTGACATCCTCCTCCGCGTGAACACGGAGGAATCCCGACCGCATTTGGGAGTTTCAGGTTGGCAGTCTAGCCGAGCATCACCACGGTACGAATCCAGTGGGATGCTCGTGGTCTAAGCGGGGTGGACTGCTGGCGGTGCCAAGCCGCCGTTACATGTATCCTCGACCAGTGTTCGGACGCCGAGTGTTGTTTTGGCCACGAGGCGTCCGGCAGGCGTCAGTGGAGTCCATGGTAGCGGAAGTTCCGCAAGCGCAGTCACCACGTGCCGGATGTTTCGAGCATCAGGTGTTTTGTGACTGCGTTCCAGATATTGCTTGGTTGCTGTGGGCAGGGGCAGGCCGCCTCTGTAGGACGGGACGGAATCCGCTCCGTTCCGACCGATTCCTATCATACTGTTGCTTACCTGTCATTTAAACGTTTCCGTTGGAAACTCACGACAAGCGTCTGAGCGTGGTCTGTTTCTCGGAGTGACGGCGCGTATCCACGGCCTGAAGGCCGTGGTATTTGCCCCTGTTCAACATATAAACCCGGACCCCTGTTCAGGTAATTTATCGCCGTCCAAAATCGCGACAGAGTCCGCTAGAACGTTCAAAAACAGCCGTGGTCGTTTACTTCGCGCCGAGCTACGATTCGGCGCGGTCGACCAGGGCCGTCGCGTGCTCGCGAGCGTCCGCGAGTACCGCCTGTTCGTCCAGGGTCTGTACCTCCCGGTCCCGCATGAGGACCCGCCCGTCACAGACGGTGTGGCGCACGTCGGACCCGCTGGCGGCGTAGGCGAGGTGGCTCACGAGGCCGTGTGCCGGCGTCAGGTGGGGTCGATCCAGGTCCAGTACGGCGAGGTCGGCGTTCGCGCCCGCCTCGATTCGGCCCGATGCCATTCCGAGGGCGTCCGCGCTACCCTGCGTGGCCATCTCGACGACCGTGTCGGCGTTGACGGCGCCGGCGTCGTCGGCCGCGAGCTTGCCGACCATTGCGGCGTCACGCATCTCGTCGAACAGCGAGAGGTCGTTGTTCGAGGCCGCCCCGTCGGTGCCGAGTCCGACGGTCACGCCCCGGTCCCGCATCGCCTGGACGGGCGCTATCCCGCTGGCGAGTTTCATGTTCGAGGCCGGGCAGTGAACCACGGCCGTGCCCCGCTCGGCAAGCAACTCGTGTTCGTCCCGGTCGGTGTGAACGCCGTGAGCGAGAAAGTCGGTGCCGTCGAGCAACCCGACGTCGTCCGCGTATTCCAGCGGTCGCTCGCCGTGTTCGTCGACCAGCGGCTCGACTTCGCCTTCTGTCTCGTTGGCGTGGAAGTGGACCGGAACCCCGGCCTCGCGTGCCTCGGGCACGTACTCCCGGAGATACGCCGCACCGACCGTAGTGAGGCTGTGAGGCATGAACGCCGTGGAGATGCGGCCGTCGGCCGCGCCGTCGTACCCCTCCGCGAAGTCCAGGCCGTCCCGCATCTCCTGGTGTGCGGCTTCGTCGTCGTTGCCGACGGTGATCGAACCGTAGCCCAGCAACGCCCGCATCCCCGATTCCTCGACGGCGGCGACGACCTCCGGCATGAAGAAGTACATGTCCGCGAACGCCGTCGTGCCCGAGCGGATCATCTCTAGCATCCCTAAACGCGTGCCGGCGCGCACGTCTTCGGCGGTGAGTTCGGCCTCGACGGGCCAGATGTTCTCCTGGAGCCAGACGTCGAGCGGTTCGTCGTCGGCGTAGCCCCGTAACAGCGTCATTGCGACGTGGGTGTGGGCGTTGACCAGCCCCGGAATCACCAGTCCGCCCTCGGCGTCGAGGGTGTCGTCGGCGCTCGCGCGCCCCTCGCCTTCGGGTTCGACTGCCAGAATTTCGCCACCCGTCCGGTCGACGAGAACGTCCGCCCGCTCGACGGTGTGGTCGGGTCGGAGAACACGACCGTCTGTGACTTTGAGCGTCGTCATGTCCGGGCGTCCGCGGCCGGGCGATATAAAGACGGGGTCTCGAAGTCGCCGGTCACCCGCGAGCGTCGCGCGCCCGATACCGGTCCCGAGGAACGTAGCCGGACAGGTCGCCCATCCTTTCTGTCCGGCCGGGGTGCGAAAAGCAATTGCCCGCGGGTCTGGAAGTGTCGGTATGCGAATCGCCGTGCCCAACAAGGGACGTCTGCACGATCCGTCGGTCGATCTGCTCGAACGGGCCGGACTCCACGTCGTCGACGGCGCGGACCGGAAACTCTACGCCGACACCGTCGACCCTGACGTGACGATTCTCTACGCTCGAGCAGCCGACATTCCCGAGTACGTCAGCGACGGCGCCGCCGACGTGGGAATCACCGGCCTCGATCAGGTCCGGGAGTCCGCGACGGACGGCCTCGTCGACCTGCTGGACCTGGAGTTCGGGGCCTGCCGACTCGTGCTGGCGGCTCCCGAAGACGGTTCCGTCGAGTCCGTGACCGACCTGCACGGTGGGACCGTCGCCACCGAGTTCCCCAACGTCACCCGTGCGTACCTCGACGAACAGGGCGTCGACGCCGAGGTCGCGGAGGTCTCGGGCGCGACCGAACTGACGCCACACGTCGACATCGCCGACGCCATCGTCGACATCACGAGTACGGGAACGACGCTCCGAATGAACCGCCTGGCCGTGATCGATGACGTGCTTTCGAGTTCCGTGCGACTGTTCGCCCGCGAGGACGTAGTCGACGACCCGAAAGTCCAGCAGGTGCAGACGGCACTCTCCTCTGTCAAAACCGCCGAGGGAAAGCGCTACCTGATGATGAACGTTCCCGAGTCGAACCTCGACGAAGTCAGGGACGTCATCCCCGGGATGGGCGGCCCGACCGTGATGAATATCGCGGGTGAGGACCTGGTGGCGGTCCACGCGGTCGTCGATGAGCGGTCGGTGTTCGAGACGATCAGCAACCTCAAAACAAAGGGTGCGACAGACGTGTTGGTGACCGAAATCGAGCGGCTGGTGGAGTGATCAGAGCAGACCGAAGATGTTGTTCAGGGCCACGCCGAGAACCGCGGCGAACCCGAAGTGAAGCAGCGTGAGCGGAAGCGCCGACGACCACTGCAGCCGGTAGATATAGCTAATCGCGATGGCGTCGGCGGCCAGAATCGCCAGGATGGCGACGCCGGCCGCGAGACTCGGTGAGAAGGGACCGAACCCACGCACGCCCCACTGCTGGAGCAACAGCGAGGCCAGCGCCGGGGCGGGGGCGACGTAGGCGGCCCGCTGGCTCTGTACGTCACCAATAAAGAAGGTCGCAGCCAGATGGAGGGTGGCGGCGTAGAAGGCGGCGACGAGCAGGAAGGTGACGACGATCGCCAGGGGTCCGCCGCCCGTCGCGTCGATCTGAAGCGGGAGCATGACCGCGCTTCGTGTGGGGCCGGTATGTAGCCTGTGTTATCCGTCGAGCAGACCGAGTTCCTCGAGTCGGGAGACGATCCGGTCGACGGCTTCCTCGGCATCCTCGGGTTGTTTACCGCCCGTAATCACGAGCTTGCCCGAGCCAAAGAGGAGCGCGACCACGTCGGGGTCGTCCAGCCGGTAGACCAGGCCGGGGAACTGCTCCGGTTCGTACTCGATGTTCTCCAGACCGAGTCCGATTGCGATGGCGTTGAGATTGAGATTCCGACCGAGGTCGGCCGAGGTAACGATGTTCTGCACGACGATTTCGGGGTCCTCGTCCACCTGAATGTTCAGATCACGCAGTTTGTCGAAGACGATCCGCAGGCTCTCGTGCACGTCGTCCGTGCTTTTTGCGCCCGTACAGACGATCTTTCCCGACCGGAAGATGAGGGCCGCCGACTTGGGTTCCTGCGTCCGGTAGACCAGACCGGGGAACTGCTCGGGGTCGTAATCCGCCCCCTCGAGGTCCATTGCCACGCTCTGGAGGTCCAACTCCTGCCCGATGCCGGTCGAGGCGACGACGTTCTCAATATTGATTGTTTCCTTGGGGTCAACCATGTCTCGACTTAAAACACGTATTTAAGATTTATAAAGTTTGGTACCCGTCGATGATAGGTCACTCCGCTTACCACTCACGGCTGGGTCGCTCTGCGGGCCGGTCCAACCCCGCCCGACCGGAAGGTGTATAGGCCACAGGACGCCACCTGCGGGCGTGTACCTGCTGGAACTGGCCGGCGAGGACGACGCGTTCGCCGCCCGGGAGGCCGCGGCTGTCGCCACCGACGTGACGCGGTTGGCGCCGGGCCTGGCGACTGCGCGTGGCGTCGACACTGGCACCCGCGGCCTCGCGTACACCCATCGCGTCAGCGAGTACGTCGGCCGCGCCGACCCCGCCGTCGAGAGCGCTCGGGCGTTGCTGAAGGCGGCCTCCGTCGAGCGGTCGGGAACGGTCGCTGTCCGGGCTCGCGACGTACGCGGCCTGGCCGGCGTCGACACCCGGGCGGCAGAGCGCGACCTGGGTTCGGTGCTGGTCGACCGCGGGTTCGCCGTCGACCTCGACGACCCGGACCACGAACTCCGGGCCGTGTTCGCGGCCGACGTGTGTGTGCTCGGCTGGCTCGACGCGGAGAGCGTCCGGAATTTCGGCGACCGCCAGCCGACCGACCGCCCCTTCTTCCAGCCCGGGAGCATGGACCCGCTCCTGGCCCGCGGGCTGGCGAACATCGCGGGCGCTGGCCCCGGAGCGACGATTCTGGACCCGATGTGTGGCACTGGCGGCGTGTTGATTGAGGCCGGGTTGGTCGGGGCCGACGTCCTCGGCGTCGACGCCCAGCCGAAGATGGTCCAGGGTGCGGCCGAGAACCTCAAGCGATTCCTCACGCCCGCACAGTCGTCCGCCGACCTGCCCGACTCGGGAACTTGGCACACACTCCGCGGGGACGCGACGGCGCTGTCCCTCCCCGACGACGCAGTGGACGGCACCGTCTTTGACGCGCCCTACGGCCGACAGTCGAAAATCGCCAACCAGCCGCTCGACGACCTCGTGGCCGGCGCGCTCGCCGAAGCTCACCGGGTCGCGCCCCGGGCCGTCGTGGTCGCCGACCGCTCCTGGGACGACGCCGCCCGCGAGGCTGGCTGGCGAGTGACCGACCGGTTCGAGCGTCGCGTCCATCGCTCGCTGACTCGCCACGTCCTCGTGCTCGCTCGCGCCAACGGCTGAACTGTGCGAAGAATTAACAAGGGCGTGTGACTTCGAAGCACAGTGATGCCGCTAACAGAACCAACGCCGGACACCGACCCCTATTACGAGTGTCTGGACTGCAATCAGCGTATTACCGAGGAGGTAGACGACCGGCTCTGTCCCGACTGCGGCGGGTATCTCGAAGATTTGACCGTGCCGCGTTGACGCCCGTGGCAGTCGCGTGGTCGTCGGTGACAGCCACTGCACTGCCGTGGCTGCCGTCGAACAGCCGTCGGCTCACCGTCACGGCGATGTCACTCCGCGAGCTTCGACAGCAGGTGAGAGACGTGTAGACGGTCGTTGGTCCCTTCTTTCAGGTCGACGTCGATTTCGCCAGCCAACCGGTGCAGTCGCGCCAACCGGTCGGCCTCGTACCGCGAGCGCGCGACCCGTAACAGGTCCGCCATGACCTCTTCACCGCTGTAGCCCTCGTCGACCAGCAGGTCGTCCAGTGTCTTCCGGGCGTCGGTGAAGTCGCCACTCTCTGCGTCGTCGAGCATCTCCTCGATGCGGTCGTCGGTACCGACATCACCCAGCGCCTCGTAGGCGGCTTCCATCGTGACCGCGTCCTCGGCCTCGGCGGTGGTCTGAGCACCGAGCAGGGCCTTCCGGAGGTCGCCGTCGGCGTAGCCGGCGACGTACTCTAGGCCCTCCTCGCCGTAGTCGGCGGCCGCCGCTTCGACGACCGACCGGAGGACGGCGACGGTCTCGTCGTGGGTCGGTTCGCGCACGGGAACCGGGAAACACCGTGAGCGAATCGGCGGAATCAGCACCGATGGCTGTCGGGTCGCGATGACGAACTGGGTCGCCTCGTAATACTGTTCCATCACGCGGCGCAGTGCCTGCTGAAAGTCCTCGCGGATCGACTCGGCGTTGTCCAGGAGGATGGTCTTGTACTCCCCCGACACCGGTGCGTAACTTGCCGACTCCTTGAGGACGTGATTGATGAGGTCGGCCTTCGAGGAGTTACGGCGGCGCTTTGCGGTGATGAACGAGCTAAAGCGTGGGTCCTCGCTCAACTCTTTTTTTGTCATTCCGAAGAAGTCGTCGACGTTGATCTCTACGAAGTCGTTGTCGGGGTCGGCGTGGGTCTCGCGGGCTAGCGCGCGCACCGCGGCGGTCTTTCCGCTTCCCTTCGGGCCGTGGACGATCAGGTTCAGCGGTTCGTCGACTGCTCGCCACAGCGACTCACGGACCCCGGACTGTGGGAGACCGTCGATCTCCGGCGCGTGTGCCTCGGTCCACAGGGGGGCAAGCATCGATGTTGGGTAGGGGAACCGACGGTAAGAATCGGTCGGTCGCCGTTCCCAGCGACGGGGACGACCCGGACGACACTCCCACGGTCCCTTTCGAAGCGGGTTTACCGCCGCCTGCCGACCGAACGGATATGCATGTGACCTTTCTCGGGACTAGCGGGGCCGTTCCGACGACGATGCGCAACCCGAGTGGGGTGATGGTCCGACGAGAGGGGGAACGCTACCTCTTCGACGCCGGCGAGGGGACACAGCGCCAGATGATGCGCTTCGGGACGGGGTTCGCCGTCTCGCACGTCTTTGTCTCCCACCTCCACGGTGACCACGTTCTGGGCCTGCCGGGCCTGATTCAGACCTGGGACTTCAACGACCGCGAAAACCCCGTGGCGATCCACACCCCGGCGGGTACTCGCCGACGAATCCGTGACCTGATCACGGTACTCGGCGCCGGTCCCTCGTTTCCGGTCCGCATCAACGAGGTCAAACCTGGCGACGTGGCGCTGGACGGCGGAGATTTCGAGGTCCGAGCGTTCGAGACCGACCACCGGACCACGTCGGTCGGCTACGCGATCCGCGAAGACGACCGCAAGGGCCGGTTCGACCGCGAGAGAGCAGAGGAGGAACTCGGCATCGAACCCGGCCCGGAGTACAGCAGGCTCCACAACGGCGAGCCAGTCGAACTCGACGACGGGACCGTCGTCCAGCCCGAACAGGTCGTCGGCCCGCCACGCCCGGGTCGACGACTGGTCTACACCGGCGACACCGCTCCCGCCGAGAGCGTCGTCGAGGCCGCCGCCGACGCTGACCTGCTTATCCACGACGCCACCTTCGCCGAGGACCGACGGGAACGGGCGCGCCAGACAGGCCATTCGACGGTGAAACAGGCCGCCGAAATCGCCAACCGTGCGGCAGCGAAACGACTGGCGTTGACCCACGTCTCGACACGCTACGCCGGCCAGTCCGACCGGCTGGAGGACGAGGCCCGCGAGGTGTTCGACGGCGAGGCCTTCCTTCCCGACGACGGGGACGAACGCGACGTGCCCTTCCCGGACGCGGAGTGACTCGCGCCCAGGGGTCGAGTTCCTCGCATCCGCAAACGGACTCGCGGCTCGAATCGGCCCAGACTAACGCGAGACCCCCCGACGTAGCCTCGTACGCGGGCGTCGCCTCGTCGCCGCCGATCGCGGAGAATCGAGAGGAAAACCCCGCGCTTCAGTTCGGGGAGGATGTCAACACGTCGGCGTGTGCGCTCGCGTCCAGCAAACGTCTCAGGTCACCGGCCAGGCCGGACGACTCGCGATATCCCCGCAGATAACTCATGACTAACGTGTCACCACCCAGAGGAGTACCGGTCCGTCACGCCCTGTCGAGTGGGTCGCTCGGCACGAAGTTTATGCCGCACAGGCTCTTACACTGTGGTAGTTGTGAACGCTCGTACGAGCGCGCTCGACGCAGTCGTCTTCGGCGTGGACGTCCAGAGCGGTGACGTGAGAGGGTCCGCTCCGTCGTACGCCCTCGTTGCCTTCGACGGCGAGTCCGTCGACCGGGACGTGGTCTCCCGGCGGAAACTCCGCCGGTTGATCGCGGACGAGGAGCCCGCAATCGTCGCGACGGACAATATGTACGAACTCGCCGAGGACAAGGACGCGCTGATCCACTTCCTCGGGCAGTTGCCCGACGAGACGAAACTCGTCCAGGTGACGGGCGCGGAGCGGCCGGAACCGCTCTCGCGGGTTGCCGGCCGGCACAACGTCCCCTACGGTAAGGACCCGATGAAAGAGGCCGAGGCGGCCGCGCGACTGGCCGCGATGAACGTCGGGCAGGAAGTGTCCGCCTTCACCAACACCACCCAAATAAAAGTCGCCCGCGGGCGCTCGACCGGCAAGGGTGGCTGGTCGGAGGACCGCTACACCCGTCGGATTCACGGGGCGGTCAAAAAACGCACTCGCGAGGTCGAGTCCGAACTGGACGACGCCGGTCTCGAATACGAACGGGACGCGACCGAGAAGTACGGCGGGTTCTCGAACGCGATTTTCGAGGTCGAAGGCCGGCCGGCGGACATTCCGGTTTCTGCGCACCGTTCCGGCGACGTGCGCGTCGAAATCGAGCGTGAACGTCGTGACGGTATCGAGTTTCAGCCGCTGGTCAAACGCCGGGACCACGTCATCGTCGGCATCGATCCGGGGACGACCACCGCGGCGGCCGTCGTCGACGTTCATGGGGAAGTGCTTGACGTACTCAGCACGCGAACCGCAGACACTGCCGACGTGATCGAGTGGGTCATCGAACGAGGGCGACCCATCGTCGTCGCCGCAGACGTCGAACCGATGCCCGAAACCGTCGAGAAGATCCGGCGGAGCTTCGAGGCCGCCGCGTGGGAACCACACCGTGACCTCCCGGTCGACGAGAAGAAACACCGGACTCGCGAGGAGGGGTACGACGACGACCACCAGCGCGACGCCCTGGCGGCGGCACTGTCGGCGTTCGACGACCACGAGGACCAGTTCGAGCGAATCGCGGAGAAGGTGCCCCCACAGTTCGACCTCGGCGAGGTGCTGGCCCGCGTCGTCGCCGGCGAAGAGTCCGTTGAGGCGGTAATCTCGGACTTGGAGCGTGACCCCGACGAGGACGAAGAGACTACCGAGCACACGCCCCGGGAACTCACCGAGGAAGAAAAGAAGATCAAACGGCTCGAAGCGCGGGTCGAGCGACTGGAGTCCCACGCCGACGACCTGAAAGACACCATCGCGCGCAAGGACGACCGAATCGAGGAGTACGAACAGGAACTCTCGGACGCCCGCCGCGAGGAGCGCCGCGAGGCCCGTGAGCGCCGCGAAATAACCCGTCTGGAGCGAGAGAGCGAACGGCTAGAGCGGGAACTCGACGAGGAGCGCGAGCGGGTCGGCGATCTTGAGGACAAGCTCGAACGACTCAAATCGTTGTGGAAACTCGACCACTCGAACTTCGCGGACGTATCAGAGAAACAGCAGGACCTCGTCCCGGTGAAGGTGATTGAGGAGTTCACCAGGGACGCCATCGAGCGGGCCGACGAGGCCTACGGACTCGCCGAGGGCGACGTGATCTATCTACGGGACGGGAGCGGAGCCGGGCGGTCGACCGCCAAGCGACTCGCGGACGTGAATCCGCACGTGGTCCTGCGGGACGGCGGGCGTCTGTCCGACGTTGCCGACGACCTGCTCTTTGAGCACGACGTGCCGGTCGGCCCCGCCGAAGACGTGAAAATTCAGGAGGTCGACGAACTCGCGGTCGCTCGCGAGAGCGAGGTCGAGGCCGTAATCGACGACTGGGCGGCCCGGGCTGAAGAACGCGAGAAACAGAACAACGAGCAGATGGTCGACCGACTGATCAGCGAACACCGGGCCGACCGCCCGGAGAGCTAAGTCACGTCACCCAACCCCATCCCGAGCGCGCCCAGAATCGTCGTCACGAACCCGTACGCGACGAGCATCAACCCCGCGAACGCGAACCCGACACCGGCCGCTACGTACACGCTCTCTATCGCGACGACGCTGATTCCACCCACTAGAAACACTAACCCCAGAACCCCCGCCGCCCCGATCTTGTCCAGCATACACGCATCTCCCATCTCGGGTAGCTTAAAAACCGTGACTCGGCACGACAGCGCCTGTGCCGGCGGTAACGGGTCCGGCCCAGACGACTGGAACAGAACACGGGTTTGTAATTAAACCAAACGAAAAATTTTAAGATGAAAATAGAGAAATTAATGCGACACCATGGGGGAGATACGGATAGCAGCAGTCGTTGCCGTCGTCACACTCGGACTCGCGGCTGTGGGGACGGTGGGGGCAGTCGACGGAAGCGTCGCGATAGGCGTCGATGCGGCGGACGCGTCGCTCGGGGCGGTGCAGACGAACACTACTGACGGAACGAACACGACGAATACGACCGATACGACCGACGCGAATGCCACGGGGACCGTCGCGGGGACGGTGACGGACGGCGGTGGCTCGGCGGTGGCGGACGCGACCGTCACGGTTGGCTCGGCGACGACGGCGACGGATGCGACGGGTGGGTACGCGGTCACGGTGCCGACCGGCGTGTACACGCTCACGGTGTCGGTCGCCGGCGAGCAGGTCGCCACGCAGTCGGTGAACGTGACGGCCAACGAGACGACCGTCGCCGACGTGAGCGTCGCCGTGACGACGACGATTAGCGGGACGGTGACCGACAGCGATGGGCAACCGGTCAGTTCGGTGATCATCGACCTGCGACAGCCGGGTGGGTTCGAGGACACGGCCGGGTTCCCCGACGAGTACGTGGCACGCACGCAGCCAGTCGCCAACGGAAGCTACCAACTCTCCGTCGGCCCGGGCGACTACGACATCGGGGCCGGAAGCGTCGAGTACGGCCTCGAAGTAGCGAACGTCTCGCTCTCGCTGGGTGAAACGCTGACCCGGAACTTCACGCTCGACCGGGCCGACGGGGGAATCACCGGCACCGTCACCGGCGAGAGCGGAGCGCCAGTACAGAACGCCACCGTGACGACGCTGAACGACACGGCGTCCGCGACGAGCAACGCCGACGGCGGCTTCACACTCACGCTGGCCGAGGGCACGTACTCGGTCGTCGTCGACGCTGACGGCTACCAGCCGACCACCAGCGACGTCTCCGTGCAGGCGGGCCAAACCACGGCGATCGACTTTTTGCTCACGACGCGCGACGCAACGTCGCCGCTCGACGTCGCAATCAGCGGCACGTCGAGCCCGGTCGCACCGGGCGACACACTCGCCGTCGATGCGGCGCTGACCAACCGCCGCGACGTGACGGTCAGCCAGACGGTCTCACTCGTCGTCGACGGGACGACCGTCGACGACACGTTCGTCTCGGTGGCCGCCGGTGCCAGCCGGTCGGTCACGCTCGTGTGGACGTCGAGTTCCGATGCCAGCGGGAGTTACACCGCAGTCGTCCGGAGCGGCGACGCAGCCGCTTCGACCGCCATCGCCGTCGACCCGTCGCTGAACGACTCCAACGCCAGTGGGACCGACGGCGGCGACACCGGTGACGGAACCGGAGAGAACGAGACCGGTGACTCCGACCCGTTGTTCGGGACCGGCGACGACTCGACCGACTCCGGTCCGATGTTCGGGACCGATAACACCTCCAGCGGCGACCTGTTCGGTGGAATCGGGAACGACACCAGCCAGCCGTTCGGCGGGTTCAACACGTCCAGTCCGGGCGGGGCGACGTTCGAGTTCGGCACCGACACCGGTGGCTCCGGGTTCGAGTTCGAGACCGGCTCCGACGCGCCAGCGTTCGAGTTCGGCACCGAGACCGGCGGCACGGACTTCGAGTTCGGCACCGATTCGGACACGCCGACGTTCGACTTCTCCCCGGACTAGCTGGGCACCGTTTCTTTCCGACGGGCGGTGAGGAAAGGGACCGCTAGAACTCGTCGCAGACGGGGATACCGACGGTTTCGTAGTTCCCCATGTTGCTGATCATGTCCGGGACCTCTTCGAGGGAGACGGTCTCGGTGACGATCTGGCCGGGGTCGATCTTGCCGCGGGACATCATGCGGAAGATCTGGTCGTACTCGTTCGGTGGCATCCCGAAGGAGCCGTAGAACTCGCGTTCGTCCATCACCATATTGTCGACCGGCAGTTCGACGTTCCCGTCGTTTTCGCCGGTCGTGAGACCGATCTGGAGATGCTGTCCGGCCTTGCCCAGTGAGTTGACCGCGTTCTTGCAGGTCTGAGCGACGCCCAGTGCGTCGACGGCCACGTCGACGCCGTGGGACCCCTCGGTGTGGGCCTTGACGGCCTGTGCGGCGTCTTTCACGTCGGTGGCGTTGATGATTTCGTCGGCGCCGAGTTCCTCGGCGGCCCGGAGCTGCTCGTCTTTGATATCGACGGCGATGACGTTGGCACCGAGCGCGTCGGCGATGTGGACAGCCGAGAGACCGACGCCACCACAGCCGTGGATAGCCACCCAGTCGCCGGGCGTGACGTCGACACGGCTGATCAAACCGTGGAACGCAGTCGCGAACCGACAGCCCAACCCGGCGACGTCGACGGGGTCGACGCCGTCGGGGAGCTTCACGACGTTGTGGTCGGCTTCTCGGACGGGGAAGCGCTCGGCGAAGGCCCCGGGGGCCATCTGCAGGAAGCCGAGCGGTACCATCCGGTCACAGATGTTTCCGCGGCCGTCTCGGCAGTGTTGACAGGTGCCGTCCGAGAGGTTGAATGGGACGGTCACCATGTCGCCCTCCCGGAACCGTTCGACGTTGTCCCCGACCTCGACGACATGGCCGGCCGGCTCGTGACCAAAAATCAACCCTTCGGTCGGGACGACGCCGATGTGACCCCAATCCCCCTGCCAGGCGTGCCAGTCGCTCCGGCAGATCCCGCAGGCCTCCGTCTCGACGACCACCTGGTCCTCGTCCGCTGTCGGCTCCTCGACGTCTTGAATTTCGAGGGGCTCCTCTACGCCCTGGAAGACTGCTGCTTTCATACAACCCATATCAGCAGAGACACCCTAATAAAACATTGGTAAGCCTTTTCATACCCCACAGTTTTCAGGCGTAACCGGTTATATATACCCGTATCTTGTGAGGCGTGTTATCACGCGCTCGTGGCCGGTGTCGGCGACGCCGGGGGTGTCGCGGCTATCTCACGTTCTTGAAAAACTTAAACCGTCTGCCCGCCGAAGATGCGATTATGAGTGACAACGAGGGACGCAAAGATCTTCGCATGCCCGACGAAGAGGAAGTCTTTGCGGTCGTCACGAACATGCTCGGTGCGAACCGGGTACGCGTAAGGTGTATGGACGGTGTCGAACGCACAGCCCGCATCCCTGGGAAGATGCAAAAACGCATCTGGATCCGCGAAGACGACGTAGTACTGGTCGAACCGTGGGACTGGCAGGACGAGAAAGCCGATATAAGTTGGCGCTACGAGAAACAGGAGGCAGACCAACTGCGACAGGAGGGTCACATTCAAAAGTGACGTGTCCTACTACGGGGCGTGCCGACGGGACCGACTCGTGGTCGCGTTCTGAGGGAACCAGATGACCACCGAGTTCGACCTCGTCGACACCGACGACGTCGACTCGCCCGGCGACGAGTGGGAAGAAATCGACGTCGCCGACACCGAGGCCGACCGCATTGCCCGCAGCCGCGACCGAGAGTTCAGCCAGTTCCGCGACCGGATCAAGGACGCGGACCAGTTCAAGGTCGAAGCGTCCGTTTTCGACGACGCTACGTACGGCGCTCTCTACAAACTCGTCCAGGACGGGTACATCGACGCCTTCGGCGGACCGATCTCGACGGGCAAAGAGGCGAATGTTTACTCGGCACTGGGCGACGACGAGGAAGTTGCGGTCAAAGTGTACCGGATCAACGCCTCCGACTTCCGGGACATGCGGGGATACCTCGACGGCGACCCCCGGTTCGAGGGCATCGGCTCGAACAAAAGCGATATTGTCAAAGCCTGGGTCCGAAAGGAGTACGCGAATCTCGAACGCGCGCGTGCGGCCGGTGTCCGCGTCCCAAACCCCCTTGCGGTCGAGCGTAACGTGCTGGTGATGGAACTGCTGGGCATCGACGAGGGCCGGGCCAAGCGACTGTCGGAGGTTCACATCGAGAACCCCGAAACCGCCTTCGAGGTGGTGCGAGAGTACATGCGCCGTCTCAACAGTGCCGGTCTGGTCCATGGCGACCTCTCGGAGTACAACGTCATCCTCCACGGCGAGGAACTCGTCGTCATCGACCTGGGGCAGGCGGTCACGGTCCATCATCAGAACAGCCGCGAGTTCCTCGAACGGGACTGTCACAACGTCGCCGCGTTCTTCCGCCGGCAGGGACTGGACGTCAAGGACGACGACCTGCTGAAATTCGTGACGGCTGCGGACGAGTGACCGCCATCGAGGGTGGCTCCCGCTGGCCGGTGCGGCCGTTGTGCGAAGGCTTAAAACCGCGCGGTGCCGTACTTGTCGCCATATTATGCAGCACGTGAAGATACCGCAGGACCGCATCGGCGTGCTCATCGGCGAAGGTGGGGAGACGATGCGAGAGATCGAAGAGCGCGCAGAGGTGCGACTCGACATCGACTCGGAAAGCGGGTCGGTCCGTATCGAGAAAGTCGGCGACCCCATCGTGGGGTTGAACGGCCCGGACATCGTGAAAGCAATCGGCCGCGGGTTCGCCCCCGAGGACGCGCTGGAACTCCTCGCGGACGACCTGATGATGTTCGACGTGGTCGACCTGAAGGCTGCCGCCCGGAACAAGAAAGATATGCGACGAAAGAAAGGGCGGCTCATCGGCGAAAACGGCCGGACGCGGGAGTTGATGGAGGAACTGTCCGGTGCGGCCGTCGTTATTTACGGTTCGACGCTGTCGATGGTCGGCGAACCCGAACAGGTCGACACCGTTCGGGAGGCGACCGAGATGATTCTCGACGGCGCGCCACACGGCTCGGTCTACTCGTTCCTGGAGCGACGCCACAACGAGATGAAACAGAAGGGCATCGAGTACCACCAGTTCACCGGCTGAGCCGCCACGTGCACTGACTGGACGCCGACCCGCAGGACGAACGGTTCCGATTCGTCCGGCTATTCGTCGCCGCTCTCATCTTCCTCGTCCAGCGACACGCCTCCGATGGCCTCCGCGATATCGTCGTCGGCGGCCGCCCCCTCGCCCTCGTCCATATCTTCGTCCTCGCTGTCCGGGCCCATCGTCTCCTGGTCGGGTTCGATGTCGCTATCGAGGCTCGCCGACTCGCCGGCGGCGTCCGACTCGCTCGCGGCGCGAGATTCCAAACCCGTCTCGCCGGTGTTGGCGGTCGCAGTTTCCGTCTCGGCCACAGTTCCGGTCCCCCCGGGCTGTCCGAGGTCGGCGTCGGGGTCAGCCGGGTCGTCGAAGTCGTGCTGGCGTTCGAGCAGCTTGACACGCTCTTCCAGCTCCGAGACGCGACTCGCGACCGCCGGCGCCTGTGTGGTCGCCAGGTCCGACATCGGGCGGTTGGCGACGATCCACCGGAGGTACGCGCCCCGGTCATCGAACCCTTGGAGCCGAGCCTCCTCGTCCAGTTGCGCACCCAACTCGTCGTCTAAACGTAAGCGAATCTCCATCGCCCGAACGTACGCCAACGGCTCACCTAAATCCCGGTGCTGGCCGGCGACGACTTGGACGGTCGCCGTCCCGTTGTTTAAACCCTCTCGTGGCATCTGATGACACGCACACTGGATGGACCGCCCGTTGGCGGTTTCGGCTACGGGTAACACAACGTTTATATAGAATGGCAATACTATCTTTTGCTTGACTATGGCTCAGCAGATGGGTAACCAGCCCCTCATCGTACTCTCCGAGGAGAGTCAGCGGACATCAGGGAAAGACGCACAGTCGATGAACATCACGGCCGGGAAGGCCGTCGCCGAGTCCGTTCGGACCACACTCGGTCCGAAGGGAATGGACAAGATGCTCGTGGGCGACACGGGCAGCGTCGTCGTCACGAACGACGGCGTCACCATTCTCGACGAGATGGACATCGAGCACCCCGCGGCCAACATGATCGTCGAGGTCGCCCAGACCCAGGAGGACGAGGTCGGCGACGGCACGACGACCGCCGTCGTCATTTCCGGGGAACTCCTCGCCAAGGCCGAGGACCTGCTGGACCAGGACATCCACGCCACCATCCTGGCCCAGGGGTACCGACAGGCCGCTGAGAAGGCAAAAGAGATCCTCGAGGACATGGCCATCGAAGTCGACGAGGACGACACCGACATCCTCGAACAGATCGCTGCGACCGCGATGACCGGCAAGGGCGCCGAAAACGCCAAAGATACGCTGGCCTCGCTCGTCGTCGACGCCGTGCGCGCCGTCGCCGACGACGAGGGCATCGACACGGACAACATCAAAGTCGAGAAGGTCGTCGGCGGCTCTATCGACGAGTCCGAACTCGTCGAGGGCGTCATCGTCGACAAGGAGCGCGTCCACGACAACATGCCCTACGCCGTCGAGGACGCCGACGTGGCCCTGCTCGACACGGCCATCGAGGTCCCCGAGACGGAACTGGACACCGAAGTCAACGTCACCGACCCCGACCAACTTCAGCAGTTCCTCGACCAGGAGGAAAAACAGCTCCAAGAGATGGTCGACAACCTGAACGATGCCGGCGCCGACGTCGTCTTCTGTCAGAAGGGCATCGACGACATGGCCCAGCACTACCTGGCTCAGGAAGGCATCCTGGCCGTTCGTCGAGCCAAAAAGTCCGACGTCAAGGCGCTCGCCCGCTCGACGGGCGCTCGGATCGTCTCCAACATCGACGACGTCACCGAGGACGACCTCGGCTTCGCCGGTTCCGTCGCCGAGAAAGACATCGGCGGCGACCAGCGCATCTTCGTCGAGGATGTCGACGACGCCAGGGCCGTCACGCTGATTCTGCGCGGCGGGACCGACCACGTCGTCGACGAGGTCGAACGCGCAATCGAGGACTCACTGGGCGTCGTGTCCGTCACTCTCGAAGACGGGCAGGTCCTCCCCGGCGGTGGGGCCCCCGAAACCCAGCTCGCGCTCGGTCTGCGTGACTACGCCGACTCCGTCGGCGGCCGCGAGCAGCTGGCTGTCGAGGCCTTCGCCGACGCTATCGACGTCGTTCCGCGGACGCTCGCCGAGAACGCCGGCCTCGACCCCATCGACTCGCTGGTCGAACTCCGCAGTCAGCACGACGGCGGTTCCACCACGTCCGGGCTGGACGCTTACACCGGTGAAGTCGTCGACATGGAGGACGACGGTGTCGTCGAGCCCCTCCGCGTCAAAACACAGGCCGTCGAGAGCGCCACGGAAGCCGCAGTCATGATCCTGCGAATCGACGACGTCATTGCGGCCGGCGATCTCAAGGGCGGCGGCTCCGACGACGACGGCGACGAAGGGCCACCCGCAGGCGGCCCCGGCGGCGCGCCCGGCGGCATGGGCGGCATGGGCGGCGGTATGGGCGGCGGCATGGGCGGGATGATGTAGGAGAGGCGAGCGTAGCGAGTCTCTCCGAACTGCCGAGCGGGGAACGAAGTGACCCGCGAGGCAAACCCACGTTTCGCACCTCGCTTGGGCGCTTCGTGCCCCCTCGGGGCGCGGTGCTCGCTCGTCGGCGTTCCGCGCGCTCACGGGGTTTCGCCACGTTCGCGTGCGGTACTGCAACTCGCCCACACCGCACCCGCATCGCTCCGTCGAACGCAACTCCGTTTCTTTCGTGACCGCTCGCCAGCAACGGCTCCTCAGTCGCTCCCGAACCAGACTGCGCCGTAACGCAGTCGCTCGGTCACCTGCTCACCGGTCCGGACGCGTTCGTAGCGCACCTCGTAGGACATGACGACGGTACTCGGCTCGACCTCCAGTAGGACCGAGAGGTTCCGAACCCGCTCGCCGAACAGCGTCGCCGTCGTTGCGTTGGCCCGGTAGTAGTACGTCGTCGTCCGCAGCGGGACTCCGTTCGGGTTGTCGGTCCGGACCAACTCGGCCGTCGAGAGAATCGGTTCCAACCGGTCCCGGAACGACGGCGCAGGCACCCGGTCTTCGGTCCGGGTCGCCGCGACCGAGCCGAACGGGTCGTCGGTGGTCACGACCGTCCAGGCCTGCGAGGAGTCGCCTGTGTCGGTGCCAGAGAGCGGGCGGCCGTTCCGGCGTTCTAAGCGACCGTCGGTGATGCGATAGCCGGTCTCCGTCTGCTCGCCGTCGACCACCTGCAGGTCGGTCGCGCGGTAGCTAGGCGACCCGGATTCGGCGCGGCCGTCGACCACCCGCCGCCGAACCGTCCCGTTCCGGTCGGTGACCGCTCGCTCGTATGTGAACACGACGGACGCCTCGTTGAGGGTCCCGACGTGGGCGGTCAACAACGCGTCGGGGTCGACGACCTGCCGGCGGGTCACGCCGACAGCGATCCGTGGACGGGCGGTCACGGTCGGCGTCGCCTCGGGTGTCGGGACGGTGACCTCTGGCACGGAGACGGGGTCGGGCGTCTCCGTGTCGTCGGCAGTGAGCCCGGCACAACCGGCCGCGAGAACGGCACAGCACAGGAGGACCGGCGCGAGGCGGGGCATAGCCACTTCTGGGGCTGTCTCGACTTAAGCGCCCGGGCGGCGCGTTTCTGGACGACGGGCGCGTCCGACGATATCCTCCTCTACCGGAGTACTGCGTCTCGCCCGGCGCTGGAGATTGCATACCGCTGTCGTGCTCGACCTCGGTGAGACCCTCTCGGTCGGCTTCGCTCTCGACACCACGGAGGCCGACTCCGCCGCGCCGCTACAACTATTCTTCCACGTCTCGGACACGTCTCGGGGTTCGGTGGTCGCCCCGTCGACAACGTCGACGGCGACAGGACGAACGTGAGTGCCGTCAACCTGGACACCGGGAACCAGTTCCGTATCGACGGCAACAACACCGGGCACGACCCGCTCGGGGCTGTCACGGTGACCCGGCAGGAACCGCCCGGTGGCGTCGAGGGGAGCGACTCCCGAACCACGGTCGACGCGGACGCCGCCAATTCCGAGAACGTTCGGTTCTCTCGGGTCGCAAACGGGACGCTGCCGCTCACGGACCCACTCTCCCTCTGCCGTGAGGACGGCGAACACGTCGTTACCTTCCGCTCGGAGGGCCCGACGCGACTGCTCGTCGCCGTCGACCGCCAATCGACTACGTCGACCGAGCGGGCCTGAACCGGACGACCGAGCCCACGACGGTGCCTCCCACCCAGGCGCCCGCGACGCGGCCCGACGAGTCCGGCATCTTCGACCTCTCTGATGTCGACGGCCCGGCCGCACTCGCGCTCTCGGGAACAATCGTCTTCGTCGTTCTCGGCATTCTCTACTCCGTTCGCCCTGGCTCCGAGACGACGAAGACGAGAACAGGGGAGACGACCCCTCACCGAGGACGACGAGCCGACGGCCGGGGACGGCGGTCGCAGACGGGACCGGTGAGGGTGACGCCTGAGGCTTAAGTCCCGCGACCGACCAGATGTTGGTATGGAGACGCTGCTGTTGAACCCGGCTGCCGTCGAGGAGAGCGCACAGCTGCCGGCAGTCGTCGACGCCGTCGAGGGGGCTTTCGCCGCGTACGCCCGCGGGGACGCCCGAATGCCTGCCAAATCCTACATCGACCTCCCGCAGTACGACGGGGATTTCCGGTCGATGCCCGCCTATCTGGGCACCGACGACTGGGACGGCGCTGGTATCAAGTGGGTCAACTCCCACCCGTCCAATCCCGAGGAACACGGCCTGCCGACGGTGATGGGGACGATGATCTACTCCGACCCCGAGACCGCCGCGCCGCTGGCGATTATCGACGGGACGACCCTCACCCGCAAACGGACCGGCGCGGCCGCCGCCGTCGCCACTGACCACCTCGCCGTCGACGACGCCACCTCGCTCGGCCTCGTCGGCGCGGGCGTCCAGGCCCGCGCACAACTGGAGGCCATCGCCGCGGTCAGAGACATCGAAACCGTCGTCGTCGCCGACAAGGACCCCGACGCCGTCGACACGTTCCGGGCGGCGATCGCCGACACCTACGACGTTCGGGACGGCACCATCGCCGACGCCGCCGCCTGTGACGTGGTTTCGACGACGACGCCGGTCCGGGACCCAATCGTCCCCCGCGATGCCGTCGGTGAGCACACTCACATCAACGCGATGGGGGCCGACGCCGAGGGGAAACACGAACTCGCCGACCAGATTTTGCTCGACGCGAAACTGGTCATCGACGACCACGCACAGTGTACCCACTCCGGCGAGATCAACGTCCCGTACGCCGCCGGGACCCTCGACGACGAGGACATTCACGCCGAACTCGGTGTGGTCGTCGTCGAGGAAAAAAGCGGTCGGAGCGCCGACGACGGCGTCACCGTCTTCGACTCCACGGGACTGGCCATCCAGGACGTGGCCAGCGCACACGTCGTCTACGAGTACGCCAGCGAACACGACGTGGGCGAGTCGATGGAACTGGTCGGGTCGGACCTCTAGATCCGACCTGCCGACCGTTGAACCGCGAACTCTGCGTCGCGGGCACAGCACCGAGACGAACGGCAGGTGTGACAGGACGACCACGGCCAACACGAACGCCAGGTCACAGTCTATCAGGTCCATCTCCGTGCCGGGCCGTCCGCTGCAGGGCGGTGTGACTGTCCGAAACGACACGGGCAGTGCGAACCGTCGCCTCGTTCGCCCACACCTGTCCGCTCCACGGGCCGGTGGACAGACCGGCGCGGTCGGTTTCGGACCGCCGCCGTCGTGGTGAGCCGGTTCTCCTTCCGGGCCGCCGAGTGCTGGCGTTTCCTCGGCTCGAAGCCGACGGTACTGTTTTTAATCTTCTGGCCATACCCATGGATATGCCTTACATGTCGGGTGACGACTTCAGTGTTCACGCCGACGAGTGCGCGAAACAGGATTCGGGGTGGATGCCCCTGTCGGATCTGCCCGACGAGGTGAATTCGATCGAGGACCTCGAGTGTGAATGCTGGGACGAGTACGAATCGCTCGCGGAGGTGTAGCGGTTCCACAGACCGGCGTCCGAACGGCCCGACAGGGCTCGCCGGCCGACCGTCGTTCTGGGTGTCCGAACCGGAGACCGACCGCGCGCCGAGGGCGTGTCGGCACACTCGTTTCGGCCGCCTGCTAGCTCGTCTCTACCGGATGTCAGCCGGCGGCTAGCCCTCGTTTGACTGTGTTACTCCAGGTGGATGGCTGGCCGGAACGGGACGGCGCTGTCAGCCGTGCCGTCCGGGTCGACGGCGTCGGGGTCAGCCTCGTCGTAGACCTCGACGGTCGCGTCGAACTCGGACTCGAGGAAGCCCCCAGCGTCCGCGTAGACGGCCCGTTCGTCGACGTCGGCCATCGCGGCGAGTTCGTCCGCGTCGCGTTCGCGGACCAATTCCACGAGGTCTTGCACGAGGTCGTTGACCGCGTCCCCTCTCTCCCGGAGGTCGGGGTCCTCCATGACCTGACCCATGACCGCGCCGACGTCGGTTCCGGTTTCCCGCACAGTCTCGAACACGTCGCGCTTCCAGTTGGCCGCGACGTACACCCGCACCGTGTCGGGGTCGGTCCCGGTCACGTCCACGATGTCGTGGATGTCGTCGGTGACGGCCTCGACCAACCGCTCTCGGCGCTCGACGGTCTCGTCCTCGAACTCCGGGATGGGTTCGGGCCAGTCGGCATCCTCAGCGGGCTCGCCGGTCAACTGCTCGTGGAGTTCGTTCGCCATGAACGGGACGAAGGGTGCGAGCAGGCGCAGTCGCGTCCGCAACACCTCACGGAGCGTCCACTGTGCGCCGGTCCGGTCGAGGTCGGCCCGCCGCCGGTACCACTTCAGATGCTCCTCGAAACTGTAGAAGACGGCCTGACTCGCCGTCCGGGTCTCGAACCCGTCCATGGCCTCTGTGGCCGCCCGGATCGTCCCCTGGAGCTTCGAGAGGAGCCAGCGGTCGATATGTTCGAGGTCGGGCCGCACGTCCTCGTCGCCGTCCACGTCCGCCGTCTCCTCGCCGTCGATTTCGAGGGTGATCTCGACCATCTCGTCGACGTCGTAGCCGATGACCGCTTGGGCTCGCGACCAGAACCGGTCGAGCTGGGCGCGCGTACTGCCCACGAGGTCGTCTCGCCAGTCGTAGTCCTGCCACGGCTCCGCGGAGTTCAGTAGGAAGAATCGGACGGTGTCGGCCCCGTACTCGTCGATTGCCTTCGAGGGAAGGACAACGTGTCCCTTCGAGGAGGACATCGCTTCACCTTCCAACAGACCCATCCCCATGATAGTGATGCCCTGGGGCCACTTCTCCTCGGAGAACAGTTCACCGTGGTGGAACTGGAAGAACGTGAGGTGGTTGTTGATGAGGTCGTTCCCGGAACACCGCCAGTCGACTGGGTACCAGTGTTCCCACTCCTCGCGGAGTTCCAGCGCGCGCTCGTCGGGGTCTGCCACCGCATCGGCGCCGTAAAACAGGGCGTCGAAGAAGTCGTGGTCGAGGTCCTCGACCGGGATGTTCTCGAGCCGGTGAGCGATGGTGTAGTAAGACATGTACACCGTCGAGTCTGACAGGGGCTCGATCACGAAGTCCTCGTCCCACGGCAGACGGGTGCCCAGCCCGTAGTTGCGGATGCAGGGCCACTCGTTGAGCCAGTCGATGGTGTGATCGTACTGATCCCGGGTGTTCTCGGGAATCGTCTCCATCCCGTCCAGAACCGCGTGGGCCTTTCCCGTCCACTCGGCGTCGTTGTACCGCAAAAACCAGGTGTCCTGTTTGGCGACCTCCACGTCGCCGCCACAGCGACAGACGACTTCCTCGGTGAACTCGTACATCTCGTCGAACGCGCCCGTCTCTTGGTAGTGTGTGCGGAACTCCTCGCGGACGTTCTCGACGGTCATGCCCGCGAACTCGCCGTAGTCGTCGTGCATGACGCCCTGATGGAACTCGGCCTGGTAGAGGTCGGCCGTCACGTCCTCCAGTTCCGGGGCGTCCGAGGACTCGATGCCGGCCGCCTCGACGGCCGTCCGCGCCGGAATCTCGCCGTACTCCTCGATGTCCAGAATTGGAACCGGCTCGACGTCGGCCACGTCCTCGGGGTCGATCCCGTACTCGCGCATGCGGTCGTCGTCGTCTTTGGCCTCCTGCAGTGCCAGATAGTCGTCGGGCGAGTGGGCCGGCACGGACATGACGACGCCGGTCGCGTTGTCGGTGTCGACGAAGGTCGCCGGCAGGATCAGTACCTCGTCACCGGTGATAGGGTTGGTGACCGTCTCGCCGATCAGGTCTTCGCCGGTGAGTTCGTCTTCGATGTCTATCTCCCGCTCCTGGAGTCGCAGTTTTTCGACGGCCTCGCTGGAGACGACCCAGGTTTCCTGATCGACAGTCGCCCGCACGTACTTCCCGTCGGGGTGGGCGTAGGCGTTCGTGACGCCCCGGACGGTCTCGGGTCGGAGGGTGGCCATCGGGGCGGTCACGTCCTCGCCGTCGAACTCCATCCCGAACTTTACGAGGGTGTACTCCTGGAACTCGGCCTCTTCGCCCTCGAGCAGGTCGTGTGTCGTAACCGGGTTCTCCTCGTCCGTACAGAACTTCACCGGGTGGAGTCCCTTCTCCAGCAGCCCCCGATCTTTGAGGGTCTCGTACTGCCAGGTGATGAACTGCGAGTACCGCTCGTCGTTGGTGGTGAACTCCCGTCGCCAGTCGACGGAGAGTCCGAGTTGCCTCATACCCGACTTGTAGTGATTCTCGATGAAGTAGCGGGCAAAGCCCATCGGCGTCTCCAACTCCTCGAGAGTGTCTTCCGGGACGTTGTAGGTGTCTCGCAGCACCGACAGCTGATCTGCCTCGCCTTTTTTCAGACGCTCGACGGCGCCAATGATCGGCGTGCCGGTGACGTGCCAGGCGATCGGAAAGAGGACTTCGTCGCCCTGGAGCCGGCGGTAGCGGGCGTACACGTCGGGCACGGTGTAGGTTCGGCAGTGGCCGATGTGCATCCCCCCGCTCGGATAGGGGTAGGGGACGGTAATGAAGGTCGGATCGGCCTCGCCGTCGGGATCGGCCTCGTACCGTCCCGTCTCGGCCCAGCGCTCGCGCCACTCCGCCTCCAGCCGTTGTGGCTCGTAATCCATACCTACCGGTTCCCGCTGCCAGAGTAAAAAGAACTCCCTATCGACGCCCGCCCGCGTCCAGTCACCCCGCAGGTCGGCGGGACTCCTCCCGAGTGCCGTCCGCAGTCTCGCGCCCGGCGTCGTCGGCTGGACGGCGTCCTGCCGGCCGCCGGTCAGCATCGGTCAGCCGAGCGTGACGACCCCGTCGTCGAGCAGTTCCAGTAGGAGGTCGCGGGCGTGCCCGTCCGGATTCACACCGGTCTGGACGCGTTCGACTGCCCCGTCGGCGAGGACGAACGTCGTTCGGGGCGTCGAGCCGCCGGGTGCGTCGCGTGGGACGCCGAACGCCGCCGCCACCTCGCCATCGGGGTCGGCCAGCAGGTCGAATTCGACACCGGCCTCGTCGGCGAATTCGCGGTGTGACTCGGCGTCGTCGGTCGAGACGCCGTACACCGTGACGCCAGCGTCGTCGTACGTCTCACGCTCGCGTGCGAACTGTTCGGCCTCTGTTGTACAGCCCGGCGTCCCGTCTTCGGGATAAAAGTAGACGACCGTGGGGTCGGTGAACGTCGGCGAGACCGTCTCGCCGTGCTGGTTCTGTGCCGTCACCTCGGGTGCCGGATCGCCAGCGTCGAGCATGTCCGGCGGTTCGGCGGCCGACGGGAAGGCCGTTGTGCTAGCGCACCGGGATGTCCGTCGCGTCACCGGCCTCCTGTTTCGGGAGTCGGACCGTCAGCACGCCGTTGTCGTGGCTCGCCTCGGTAGACTCCTTTTGAACTCGGTTCGGGAGCGGTACCGTTCGACTCTTTGAGCGGTGGGTCCGTTCCTGCCGGAGGTACTGACGGTCGTCGTCTTCGGTCTCGGCGGTCGTCCCCTGAGTGGCGTCGATCCGCACCGTCTGCGGGTCAGGCAGGGTCACGTCGATGTCGTCGCTGGCGTAGCCGGGTAGGTCGGCGGTCACCTCGAAGGCATCGCCCGTGTCGGCCACGTCGACGGCGACGCTCCCGCTGACTCCCGTCACCGGCTCGAACTCGGTGAACTCGCTGCTGATCCGGTCGAACAGGCGGTCGATCTCCTCGAATGGGTTCTGTCGGTCCATGGGATCTCCCCATCGAGAGTACGATAGCCTGGTAAAACTGTCTGTCGCC
>NZ_JAQCNH010000027.1 GCF_028275115.1 Halorientalis sp.
TTAGCTGTTTTGCAGGCGCTAAGCCCCCTTCCTCAAGGAGCGACCGGAGGGAGCGGGTAGAGGGGATACAGCGTCCCCGGAAATCTCCGATTTCTGGTGTGCGAACGAATCGCGGAGCGATTCGTCCACGCCGTCATCGTTTCACTTCCGCTACACTGCATGCCCTTACTATCCCTGCGGTCGAAGATGGTAGTACGATGCTCACCACGTCTCTGGTGGTGTTCAAGCGCGACAAGAAGCGCGCACCGTCGGTTGTGGTCGAGTGTCCAACCGGTAGGAGTGGGACACTCCAAACCGCCTGTAAAGGGAAATCGCCTGTGGAGTCTGGAACCGCTGTGGGAGTTGTTCCTGCAAGTTCCGACACAGAAACAGAAAGCCCCGACCTCAACAAGCGAGGGCCGGGCAGGCCCAAGCGCGGTAGGTCGGGGTAGTTCACTGCTTCGGCATTCACCTTTTTCGGGCAGCCCGCTACGCTCACCACCGCTCGTCGGAAAAGGTCGAAAAAAGACGCGCTCTCGTTCGGTTCGAGCGCGGTGTTACAACCGCAGTCCGCGGACTGCGACCGTCTCCTCGCCGTCCTCCACCGTGCCGACGACACGCCCATCGGTCGCCGCGACCACTGCGTCGGCAGCCTCCGGTTCCAGCGCCGCCACGAAGCCGGTCCCCATGTTGAACGTGCGGTGCATCTCCTCGTCTGTTACGTTCCCCTCCTCCTGGACGAACTCGAAGACTGGCTGGGCCTCGAAGGGATCGGTGATCTCATAGCGGAAGTCGCCCATCCGGGTGAGGTTCCCCCAGCCGCCGCCGGTGACGTGTGCCGCGGCGTTCGTGTCGTGGTCCCGGAGCGGATCGAGGAGGTCGGTGTAGATACGAGTCGGTTCCAGCAGTTCCTCGGCGATGGAGCGGTCGGGGTTCGGCGGGAACGGGTCGGTGTACTCGTGGTTTTCCGTCGCGGCCTTGCGCGCCAACGTCAGGCCGTTCGAGTGGATGCCACTGGACGGAAACCCCACGATGGCGTCGCCGGCTTCGGCTTCCCCGGGGAACAACGCCCCCTTCTCGGCCAGTCCGGCACAGGTCCCGGCGATGTCCAGCCCCTTGACGACTTCCGGCATCACCGCGGTTTCGCCGCCGACGAGTTCGACGTTCGCGCGGTCGGCCCCCTCGGCCAGTCCCTCGCCGATCTGCTGGCTGGTCTCGTCGTCGGGTTCGGCGACGGCGAGGTAATCGACGAACGCAATCGGGCGGACGCCCGCGGCCACGAGGTCGTTGACGTTCATCGCGATGCAGTCGATGCCGATCGTCGAGTAGTCGTCGATGGCCTCGGCGACGAGGAGCTTCGTCCCGACGCCGTCGGCCGCCAGCGCCAGATAGCGGTCGCCGATATCGAGCAGCCCCGCGAAGTCGCCCTCGAACCCTTCGGTCGCGCCGATCAGGGCGGCCGTCGCCGCCTCGCTGGCGTCGATGTCCACCCCGGCCTCGGCGTAGGTCATCCCGTCGTCAGCGTCGTCGGTCATACGCGAGAACGTGCCCGGCGCGCGCAAAAGCCCGTCGGTCCCCCGCCGACACACAGGCTCCTTCGCCGAGTCCGCGCCGCAGTGTCAGTTCACCTGGGCCACCGAGTAGAGCTTCCACCGGCCGTCTTCGGGCCGCAGTTCGATCCGGACCCGGTTCTGCACATCCTGGCGTCGGTCCGCCGACGAGAGCGTCACCGTGGCCTCGACCGTCGCGGTGTCGGTTCCCTCCTCGGCCAGCGTCACGTCGGCGACCGACAGCGACGCGTCCGCCATGTTGTCGGCCGCCTGTCCCGTCACGCTGACCCTCGCCTCGCTGTGGAGTTGTGCGTTTGCGGCGGTCCGGTCCCCGGCGTCGAGTGCGCTGTAAAACTCCGTGACGACCCTCGTCGGCTCGCCGGTCGCCTCCGATCCGGTCTCCGACTGGTCGTTTCGGTCCGGCGTCGGCTCCTGTGTCTCCGGGTCTCCGTACTGGACGCGCGGCCCGGACGCGTAGATCCGCCACTCACCGTCCTCCGTCCGGAGTTCCATCTCGATGGAGTCGGTGATCGGTTCGCTCATCTCCGGCGCGAGAATCCGTACACTCGACCGGACGATTACCTTCGACTCCCCGTCCTCTATCGTCTCGACCGACTCGACCGAGAGTTCGCTCTCGGTGAACCGGCCGTACCGCTCCTCGGTCACCGGTTGCTCCAGCGTCTCGCTGTGCAGCCGTTCGTTTGCGGCCTCGAACGCGCTCTGATTCAACGCCCGGTAGAACGTCTCCACGACCTCTTTCGGGCCTGCCGAGTCGGACTCGGGTGTGTCCTCCGAATCGTCGCCCGATCCGTCGTCGCCGCGGTTTCGCTCAGCGTCACTGAGCGCGTCCTGACAGCCGCTCAATCCAGCGACACCGACTGCAGCGACCAGATATCTGCGTCGCGTGGCCTCGTGCATACGTCACTCCAGGCCAGGAGTTACATAAACCCCGGATCGCTTCCGTCCGCCGAGCTGCCCTCAGAACAGACCGAACCCGAACAGCGCCCACAGTCCGAGGGCCAGCGAGGGAACGAACACGACCACGAACACTGGGACGTTCCACTCTTTCACCGTGTTTCCGTCCAGCGGCCCGAACGGGACCATATTGAACGCCGCGAGAACGAGGTTGATCGATAGCCCAAGCCCGCCGATTGAGCCGACAAAGCCGTCGCCGAAGAACGCGAGCGGCGCGAAGAGAGCCGCGAGGGCGAGGTTCATTATCGGCCCGGCGAGCGCGATCAGGCCGTTCTGTCGGAGCGTCGACCGGCCTCGATGATACACCGCGCCAGGTGCGGCAAAGAGGAAGCCGACTGCTGCCCCCATGATTGCGACGAACAGCATACTGTAGTCCGCCCGGAACTCGGCGATCTTACCGAATCGGATCGCGACGATCTTGTGAGCCAGTTCGTGCAGGAGGAAGGCGACGCCCACGGTGAGAAAGCTCAGACCGAAGGTCCGGGTGGCCATCGGGACCGAGATGCCCCGGAGGCCGGGAATCAGCAGGATACTGAACGCCACGCTCAGCGCGACCCAGGCGGCCCCGAGGTCCAGCAGTTCACGGGACGAAAACCGGATGTTCACGCGACCAGCCCCCAGAGCAGGCGGGCGCTGTTCTCGGCACCCTTGGCCATCAGTTGAACGACCTCGCCCGTCGAGCCGATCTCGGCAAAGAAGTACGGTAACAGGACTACGCCGAACAGCGCGCTGGCGACCATGCTCCCGACGTTGGTCATCGCGACGATCAGAATGAGTCTGAACAGGGGGACGTTCTGCATTCGAGCGAACAGGTCTCGAACCGGTGCCTCCTCGTCGCCCATAATCTCGTTGAGCGTGCTGATGTCGCCGATATTGACCGAAGTGTACCGGAGTTCGACGTAGCCGGCGAACCAGCCCGGTGCCAGCAACGGGTTGAGGCTGGTGAGCCAGGCGACGGCTCCGCCGACGGTCGCGCTCTGCCAGTGTGCGCCGGCGAGTTTCGCCAGCACGAACGCGATGAGCCCGTTGATCAGGAACCACGAGCCGAAGATCTGGAGCAACAACCCAGTCGAAATGCCCTCGACACCGGTCGCGACCGCCAGCACCAGCAGGGCGAAAATCGCCAGGAACCCGAGTGTGAACAGGTAGCCAAAGAGTTTGAACAGCGAGAACCGGCGACCGGACTCGACACCGACGAGTGACTCCATCGGCGGGAGAGTCTCGGGTCGGTCGAGGTACCCCTCGATTCCCGCCCGGTGGCCCGCGCCAACGACGGCGACCACCGAGTATCCGGCCTCGCGCAACTCGACCAGATTGTGGGCGATATAGGCGTCGCGCTCGTCGATCAGTGCCTCCGCGCCACCGGGGGAAAACCGGCGGAACTCCTCCATCATCGCAGATACCACGTCCGTGTTCGTCATCTCGGACATGTCCAACTCCTCCAGGTCCGCTTCCTCGCCGGACCCGGACCCGGTAAGCAGGAGGACAACCGGCATACCGACCGCGAGACCGATAGTGACCACGAGCATCAGCCCGTCGAAAATACCGACGAGGACACCTGTCCCGAGTCCGACACCGCCAAACAGCAGGGGCCCGGCGAGCAGTTCCAGCGGAATCGCGAGGAACACACCGAGAGAGAATCCGACGGTCATCCCGGCGACGACGGGGTCTGCGACACCGGCCAGCAGTCCGCCCAGTAGTTTGACTTTCTCTACACCGGTGAGTCGGGACCAGAACCGCTGGATAGTGGTCTGAATGTCGCGGTCGACTAGTGCGACGCCGAGTCCGAAGGTCTCGGCCGTCTCGACCGCAGCCATCATATCAGCACCGGGGTCGACGTCGAACTGGTCGCCCAGTCGCGACTGGACGTACGACAGCATCCAGTAAGCCAGAAACTGAAACACCGTGTTCCCACCGAGCAGGTCGCTCGGGTCGAGGTCGTCGGGGGTTTCGCCTTTGAGCTGGCGGTACCGTCCGTCGTCGAGTTCGACGGCAACGACGTCCGGTTGTTCCGCTTCGATGGTCTCCTCGACCTCTTGGACGCTCTCTTCGGAGACGTGAGCGGTCCCGAGTACCGTCACACTCCCCTCCCCAGAAGGGTCCGGCGGATCGTTCGGCGGCGAAGCCGACCGTTCGGTCATTGCACCGTCATAGACAACCCCCGGTCTTACGATTGTCGGGACAACGGCGCCCGGTCGGTCGCGGTCGACGGCTCGGAAGACTCCGTTTGTGCCGACTGGAAGCCGGGGCAGATGCCGGCTCTGATGGACACGTACATCGAGAACCGCACGACGATCCGGCCCAGCCACGCGAACAACCTCGACACCACCCACGGCGGGAACGTCCTGAAGTGGATGGACGAGATCGGCGCGACGTCGGCGATTCGGTTCGCCGAGAGCGACGTTCTCACGACTCGGATGGAACAGACCAACTTCGGTGGACCCATTCCAGTCGGCGAGAGCGGGGTCATCGAGAGCGACGTCTCCAAGCTCGGGGACACGACTATGTGCGTCCAGGTACGGACCGTCCGTGAGGGCCTCCGAACCGCCGAGGCGGAGCGAACCACAGAGTCCCGCCGCGTCTACGTCGCTATCGACGAGTCGTTCGAGTCCCGGAGTGTCCCCGAACTCGCGGTTCCGAGCGACCGGGGCAAAGCGTTCAGAGAAGCCGCCCGGGAGAGCAACGAGAACGACGACCACGAGAACTGACAGACAGTCGGCCGGACAGAGTCCGAAGGCCGCTCTTTTCACCGCCGCCGTCCTACTACGGATCATGGAACTAGATGTTGACGCCCCCGACCCGCCGGAACTGGAAGCGTTCGACCCCAACGAGTACGAGGACGCCGAAGTCGTCGGTGACACGGACTTTCGGCGCGACGAAATCGAGGAGTTCCTCGGTGACGGGGCCTGGGACCGGGCCTTCGGCAAGTGGTGCGACAGTACGGATATAGACGCCGAAGAGTACGATATCGTGACCGATCTCGAACTGGTCGAACGGTTCGACTTCTTCTGGGACTCACACGCCGACCGCGTCGGGTACCACGCCCCAGGGCTCCCAGAGGACTGGAAACAACACGACCTCCACCCAGACCTGGACTCGTGGGGGACCGTCTCATCTATCAACGCGGGGCTCACCGAACTCGGCCAGATCGTCTGTGAGGTGCTGAAAGACGACTACATCGACTGGGAGACCGACTACGAACCCCCCGACGACCTCCCCGACTTCTAGCTACTCGCGCGGAACGGCGATATTACGCACCTCGCCGCCACACTCCTCACACGACGACAAGTGGCCGTCCGTTCGGATTTGACGGCTACAAGACACACACTCGTACACTGATTCTCCTGGTTTGTACGGGTCGATTCCATTCATACGGGACGATGGCAAATGAACCAAAATAATCTTTTCGTTCCGACTCGGCGGCCGACCAGTCCACCGACGTGCGGCGGTCGATTCGACGGCAGTCGGGAGCTTCATATTGGGTGGCTACCCTCCTGTTACATATGACAGAGGTCATCCCGCCCACGGAACGGGTTTGCGAGCGCTGTGGCCGCCACGACCGCTGGGAAGCGGAACGTGACACCTGGGTCATCGTCACAGACGGCGAGGAGAAAGCGGTTGGTAACCCTCACTGTCTTCACGAGTGGGACATCAACGGCGATTACAACCCCTTCGAGGGGTGACCGTTCCCGCGGAGCCGACGGCGGTCTCGCCGGTCACGCGGGCCGGTCGGCCGGTTTCTGAGCCGCCGTCTGGTGCCCACGGGGGGTGACGACCGACTCAGCGTCGTCAAGCACTGACCGGCGGAAGGCGTTTTTGCCCGCCGACCGTCGTTCGAGCCATGCCGACAGTGTTCGTGACTGTGCCACCGGAAGACGCGGCATCGCTCGCCGAACAGCTCGTCGAGGAACAATACGCCGCCTGCGTGAACCGCGTCCCCTGCCGGTCGACCTATCGGTGGAACGGCGAGGTTCACACCGACGACGAGGAGATTCTGCTGATCAAGACCACGGACGGCGAGTACGAAGCGGCAACGGAACGAATCGCCGAGTTACACCCTCACGACGTGCCCGCGGTCGAGCGGTTCGACGCTGCCGACGTCGCCGCCGACTTTGCCGACTGGCTCGCAGGGTGTGTGGGACAGACAGCGTGAGGCCCCGGCCCGACCGAGCCGTCAGTCTTCCTCGGGGACGTGCGCCTCGGCGATGGGCTCGTCGGTTTCGGCGTGCTCCCGGGCAATCTGTACGTACTGGTCGCCCGCGTACTTCCAGACGGAGTCTTCGACTTCCTTGACCACGTCCGCGGGCTGACCGGCGACCAGCACGGACTCCGGAACGTCGGTGTCCTCGGTGACGACGCTGTTCGCCCCTACGAGACTCTCCGCACCGATAGTCGAGCGGTCAAGCACGATAGCGCCCATCCCGACCATCGCTCGCTCCCCGACCGTCGACCCGTGGACGATGGCGTTGTGTCCGACCGTCGCGTACGGGCCGACCTCGGCGCCCTCGTGGAGCGTCGCGTTGTCCTGCACGTTCGCGCCCTCCCGGAGGACGATTCCGCCGTGGTCGCCACGGAGAACCGTCCCGGGCCAGACGCTGGCCTCCGCTTCCAGCGTGACGTCACCGATGACCGTGGCCGCCGGGTCGACGTACGCGGAGTCGGCGATGGCCGGTTCGACACCGTCGAATGCTCTAATCATCGTGCGTGCTGTCCAGCCCCAGCGGCAAAAGCGACCCGGCTCGGCGCGCGTTCCCGACACCGTCCCAGTCGGACGCGCACTCGACGACGGACGACCCGTCACCGCGTGTGTCCCCACGCGCGTCAGCGCTCCGTCCGACGAGCGTTCTCGAAACCGGTAGTACCCTCCTGCCCGGTTAGAGATTGAATTTTCATATTTCGTAACTGGCACCCTGAACTTATTTCGGATGTCAGACGAGTAGGATGTATGCCAGCGAACGGACGTGACATCGCGGTTTTCGTCTTCGGACTCGCCGTGGCCGGTGTGGCCCCGATTCTGGCGTTCCCGACGCTCGAACCTGCCCCGATGCTCGCGCAGTTTTCCGCACTCGCAGGCGTCGTCCCGATACGGCACGTTGGCGTCGTCGTCCTCGTGGCGCTCGTGACGGCCGCCTGGGTCGACACGGGGCCCGACAGTGATACGAGCGACCGCGAACACTGGGACCAGTAGACCGAACCGGAGACGGCTACGCCGAAACTGTCCCGTGGCGGTCAGGGCGCGACGATATTAGCGCCGCCTGCGGGTTCGGCTATCAACGGCTGACTCTCCGACCCGTCGGCCGACGTGTTGGTCGAGTTGGTCTCGCTGGCTCCATCACTCGTCTCGTTCGTCACACCATCGCCGCTCGTCTCGTTCGTCGACGGCTCGCTGTCGTCGATTTGTGGCTGGCTGAGGTTCGTTCGCGACAGTTCGACCTGCACTGGTGAGTCGTCCTCGCCGATGACCCTCCCCTCGCTCACCTGGGCCGTGGTGTTGTACAGGTAGCTTCCGCCACTACCCAGACTCCGGAACACGGGCGTGCTGATCCGGTATGGGCCGTTGGCTTTGACGGCCACGTCGGTGTAGCCCGCCTCGGTGCCCCAGTTCTCGTAGCCCGTCGTCGAGTACGGCACCGTCATATTGAACTCGCCGTCCGGCCCCGTCTGGGCGCGCTGGGTGTACCGGAACGTCGCGTTCGTGGTACTCGGCTGCATCTGGACCGACGCAATCACCGTCCGATTTGCCGGTCCGGTTCCCTCGATAGTCGCACCGGGAACGCGCTCGAACACCTTCGTCCAGGGCGGTGCCGGGTTGCCCCGTCCGAGCAGGATGTTCTGGATGCCCCGCAGTTGGTTGCGTGAACTGTTCCGGACTTGGCCGACACCACCCGCCAGCGAGGACACCTCACGCTGGAACCCGCGGGCGTACGGACTCCCGCGTTGTATCGCGGACGTGTCCGAGCGGTGGACCAGCCGATAGTGTTCCAGTGCGTCGACGGCCTCCGGCGGGTTCGGCCCGACACCACCGACCTGTGCGGTACTGTCGTTCTGGACGAACTCACGCGCCCCTCGCATCGAGTTGAAGACGCGGTACGGCTGGCGATCGTCCGTCGGAAGCACTTTCAGCTCCCCGCTCTGGGCCTGCCTCGTGTCGTAGTCCATGACGATGGGCTGTGGTTGCTGGCCGCTCCCGTGGAACTGCCACAGACGGTTGACCATGCTCTCGTAGTAACGCTGGGTCTTGAGGTTGTATCCGACCCTTGGTTGTCCGCTACTGATGTCGATCACGCGGCTGTAGTAGTCCGTGGCCGTGGTGCTCTCGTTGAAGACGATCGGTGCGAAGAACTTCCCGCGTGAGAGCCGCGAGTACGTGTTGACCATCTTCCAGTCGATCACGACGTACCGCGTTTTTGCGTTGTCTTCACTGACGGTCGCCAGCACGTCGTTCGCCTGTTTCTCGTTGGGTGCGAGCAGGAAGTTCGCCGCGTCGCCCGCGCCCTGCTGGAACGGGTTGGCGTTCGGGATACGTTCTGCTCGCTGTGTGATCCAGTGTCCGTAGTCCCACCAGGACATCACACCGTATGCCCCGCCGGGATAGTCGTAATCGTCCACTCTCGGGAACGACCCGGTGAACTCCATCCGGTTGTCCGCACCGCCGTACGTCCCTGGAGCCGGGGTATTGTTCTCCATCCAATCGAGGCTGTCCGTCCAGCCGACGACACCGGAACTCGGCCCGGCCCGGCTTCCGGCCTGGACCGCCGTCGAGGAGTTGCTGGCCAGCGGCACGATCATCGGGGCGATGACCAGGATCAGAACCGCGATTATCGTCAACACCTGGAACGTCTCGACCTCTTCGAGCGACCCACTCGGGGAGATGTACTTGGCGATCAACGCGACGAGGTAGGCGTTCAGCACCGCGACGGGGAGCGAGAGGTAGTACCCGAAGCGGACCTGGGTCAACGTCGCCAGCAACATCATCACCGTCCAGAGCATCACGAAGACCGTCTCCCCTCGGCGTTCTGTGCCGCGAATCTGGCCGATCAACAACACGAGCAGGCCAGCGAAGGCACCGAACCAGGCAAGGCCGTAGTTTCCGAACAGCCGCGGGAGCAGGTCACCGATCGGGAGCGGTTGTGCCTCGCCGATGGTCTGTGCCTGCGCACCGCCGCCCAGTCCGATGAACCGTTCCGTGTTCTTCACGATGTAGCCGAAGACTTCGGGGACCGCCACAGCCGCCAGCACGGCCACAGCCGCGATGGCACCGAACACGATGCCCGGGTACGCCCGCCGGTCGATGTCGGCACTGTCGACCTGCCGGGCCAGCCAGGCCATGAACACGGCCCCGGCAGCCACCGCGAACGCGAGCAACGGCTGCATGAACGAGAAGTCGACCCCCGTCACCTCGAACGTGCTGACCGGGACGAGCGAGAGCAACCCGGTGACTCCGAGCGCGACCACGCCCACGAAGGCGACGTGCTCCGGGCTGTGACCGCGGAGGTAGTCCAGATTCATCTGAATCACGAGAAAGACGCCGAAGATACCGACCAACAGGAGCGCGGGGGGCCACACCCAGATGTACAGCGCCAGAGCGACGCCGGCCAGTGTCGCCCAACCCGCGGGCCGCCGAAGCGCGTCCCACTCCCGGTTGGCGACGAGTTCCCAAACCGGCATCTCCTCTTCGGCGACCGCGATGGCGGTCATAATCGCCAGTACCGCGACCATCTGGAACAGCGCCTCTGCGACCTGGTGGTCGGAGAAGCCCACGAGACTCCGGTTGAGGAAGCTCCCGGAAGACAGCGCCAGGATCAACACACTGACGAGACCGCCGAACCGACCGCCGAGTCGCCTGCCGGCGAAATACACTGGAATCGCCACGAGCGTCCCGAACACGGCGGGTGCGACCAGTAGCGTCATCGCGACCGTCTGTTCGCTCGGGTTTCCGAGCCCGACGATCAGCGCCGCCGTCGCGACCAACTGGTCGAACAGCGTCCCGAACTGACCGGACGCAGTCCCGTACGGAAAGTACGTCCACGGGTCGAACGGCATCGTCTGTGGCCACTGGTTCACGACGTAGAGGGTCTGTCTGTAGTGATACCACGCGTCGTTCCCGGAGAAGAACACCCGTCCGTCACCGACGAAGTTGCTCCAACTCTGCACCCGGACCCACAACATGAACCCGAGCAACACGACCAGCGTCGGAATATGATACCAGTCTTGGACGTCTTCGAGGACGGTGCCGATATCGAAATCCTCGAAGTACCCCCGGCGTTGACTCATTGCCCGGGGTAAAAACGAACTGGCGGATAAGCTTTGTCAAATCGTCTTCCTCTCACCCGCGACCTCCTGGCTCGGAGACCGGCTCGTCAGGACTTCTGCGGCCGTCCGTCCGGAGTTGCGGTCTTCGAATCGAACGTCGACACCAGCACAACACTCAGGTGTGCCTGCCGCAAAAAATCGGGAACCCCGTTGCGTCCGCATCGACGCGCCGGTTCCTCGACGATGACCCGACAGGACTCACAGCGGACGGCCCGAAGCGACGAACGCGCCGTCACCGTGACGGACAGCGTCGCCGCCGGGTCGCTAATCGTTATGGCCCTGCTACTCTCGGCCGGCCTCGGGCTTGGCGTCCTGTACGCCCCATCCGCAGACGAGGGCAACGAGACGCGCGCGGAGTTTTCCTTCGAGCACTTCCCCGACGACTCGGCGCTGGTCGTGACGTTCACTGGAGGCGATTCGATTCCGGCTGGGGAGCTGGCGCTCGTCAGCGATGAGACGAACGTCACCTGGGCGACACTCGCCAACACGAGCGAATCGGAGACGATTTCCCAGGGCTCGACCATCCAGCTGACCGGAACCGGAACGTACGGCAAGCCAATCACGACGGACACGTCTGTCCGAGTCGTCTACACCGGCGGGAACGAGACCCGGACGGTGGGCAACTGGCCACCCGACAGCGCAGCTGGATAGAAATACCTTTGCCGGCCGGAAGCACAGCGGCCGGTATGCGGGTCTCGGTTGTTCTCTGTACCCACACGCTCGACCGTTACGACGCCTTCACCGAGGCCGCCAACAGCGTCCTCGAACAGACACACGACGACACGGAGCTGGTGCTCGTCAGCGACGGCTCCGAGGCCGTCTACGAGCAGTTCCGGGCCGGCTTCGGTGACCACGAGGACGTGATTACCCACTGCAACGACGAGAACGTCGGCCTGCTGGAGAGCCGAAACAACGGAGCCGAAATCGCCACCGGTGACGTGGTCGCGTTCATCGACGACGATGCTGTCGCCGACGAGACGTGGGTCGCCCAACTCGTCGAGGCCTACGAGCACCGGGAGGCTATGGCCGCCGGCGGAAAGATGACGCCCGAGTGGGTTGCCGGTCGGCCGACGTTCCTCCCGGAGGAGTTCTACTTTCTCGTCGGGGTCACCCAGCGCGGCTTCGCCGACGGCCCCGGCGAGGTTCGCAACACGTTTGGCTCGAACATCTCGTTTCGTCGGGACGTGTTCCTCGAACTCGACGGGTTCGACACAGACATCGGCGGCCGGCAGGGCGACGAGAACCTCCAGGGTGGTGAGACCGAACTCTGTGCCCGGCTGAGCGAAACCCACGACGCCGGGGTCTATTACAATCCAGACGCACGCGTGGCGCACAAGGTGTTCCAGTATCGGACCGAACCGGCGTGGTTGCTCGACCGCGCCTTCTGGCAGGGCTACTCCAAACGCGGGATGGAAGTGCTGGTCCCCGAATCGACCGGCGAGGAGTACGACTTCCTCGGTCAACTGCTCGGGGAGTTCGTCCCACAACGGCTGAAGGGGCTCTTCGCGGCCCCCTCACGCGAGAAGGCGCTCCAGTTCGTGATGTTGTTCGTGTTCACCGCCGCGGTGGGACTGGGCTACCTCTACGGCGCGACGAAGTGGCGGTGAAACCGCCGGTTCGTTCCGTCGTCGGTACGCTTAAGCGCGCGCCGTTGCTGGCCCCGACAATGAGAGGCGGGGCGACGAACGGCGACACCGGTGCCGGCGACGCGACGACCACGACACTCGCCGACCTGGACGTGGCCGTCGCACACTGGGGAATCAACGCCTGGGGTGGTGCCGAGTACCTCGTCACCCACCTCGCCGAGGCACTGGACTGTGACCGGGTCTACACGCTCGGGGAACCCGACCCCGTCGACCCCAATCCCTACGGCGACGTTCGGTTCGTGAACGTGACTCGGGACCTCTCCCCGTCACTGTTCCGGCAGCTCCAGGCGACGGCCGGCCGCGTCTTCGAGTACGCCCTCTGGGAGGACGTGGACTGGCGCGAGTACGGTGACCTGGACGTGTTGGTGACCTCGGGCGCGACGACGCGGGCGGTCATCACACCCGACGATACCCTCCACCTGAACTACTGTCACTCGCCGCCGCGGTGGTTCTACGACCGCTACCACGACCGGAAAGACTCGCTCGTCGGGCAACTCGCCCGGCCGCTGGTGCGGTACCTGCGGATGCGCGACGCCACCGTCGACCCGCGCGTCGACGGGTACTTCGCCAACAGTCCGGTCGTCGCCCGCCGTATCCGGAAGTTCTACGACCGTGACTCGGAGGTTCTGTACCCGCCGGTCGATCTCTCCGAATACGAGAACCGCGGCGACGAGGGCTTCTATCTCCACCTCGGCCGACTCGACGAGGAGAAGGGCGTTCCCGCCGCCGTCGAGGCGTTCGCAGGGAGCGACCACCGACTCGTGCTAGCGGGCGGCCGCGGCGACGTGAACGAGCGGGTGATGGACCGCATCCGACGCGCCGACGCCATCGACTACCGCGGGTTCGTCGACGAGACCGAAAAGTACGATCTGCTCGCGACCTGTCGCGCGCTGGTGTTCAACGGCCACGACGAGGACTTCGGAATCGTCCTCATCGAGGCGAACGCCAGCGGGAAGGCCGTGTTGACCCGCGACGAGGGGTTTCCCGGCCTCTTCGTCGAGGACGGCGAGAACGGCTACCGACACGACGGGACGCCAGCAGGGATCGGCGACGCTGTCGAGCGGTTCGAGCGGGATGGCATCGCGGCCGAGCCACGCGAGGCGGTCGAAACCTTCTCAACGGACGCCTTCGATGACCAACTCGAATCGAGTGTCGCCCGGCGGTACAACCGGTTCCGGGCGACGGGGGACCGATATCAATGACTGAGACGATCGTACTCGGCCTCGACGGGGCCAACTGGGCGTTGCTCGAACCCTGGCTGGAGGAAGAACGACTGCCAAACATCGCGGCGCTTCGCGACGAAGGGGTCTGGACCGACATGCACAGCTGTTTCCCGCCGGTGACCTGCCCGAACTGGCGGTGTTACTCGACCGGAAAGAACCCGGGCAAACTCGGCGTGTTCTGGTGGGAGACCATCGACACCGACCAGCGGACGCTCACGACACCGGATTCCCGGTCGTTCAAGAGTGCGAACTACTGGGACTATCTCAACGAAGCGGGCCAGACGGCCGGAATCGTGAACCTCCCGATGACGTATCCGCCGTTCGAGGTGGACGAGTTCATGATCGCCGGCGGGCCGGACAGTGAACAGGAAGCGTACACGCATCCGCCGGAACTCGGCAACCGGCTCGACATGGAGGGGTACCGGCTGCAGCCCGACGTCCCGGTCACCTCGAAGGACGACCGCGACGAGGCCGAGGCGGTGGTCGACCTGATCGAACAGCGACTACTCACGTTCCGGGAACGACTGGACAACAGCGACGTGGACGTGGCACACTGTACCGTTTTCTACATCAACGTGCTTCAGCACTTCTTCTGGCGCGGTGGGCCGACCCGTCGAGCCTGGGAACTCATCGACGAACAAATCGGCGCGATTCGAGCGGCCCACCCCGACGCGACCCTGCTATTGATGTCCGACCACGGATGCAGGGACGTCGATACCGTCTTCTATGTCAACTCCTGGCTCGAAAAGCAGGGATATCTCGTCACCGACGACACCGCGGGGCTGCTCACTGAGTACGGGATGAACAAGCAACGGCTCTCGAAACTCGCTCACAAGTTGGGTGTCCACGGTTTAGTGACCCGGTTGACGCCGGATTCGGTCACCGACCGACTCCCCGAAGACGACGAGGGGTTCAAACGCGAGCAGAAGCTCGAAAAAATCGACTGGGAGCGGTCGAGAGCGGTCGCCAGCGGACAGGGGCTCGTCTACGTCATCGACGACGACTCCGGAACGGTCGACGCGCTGCTCGACGATCTCGCGTCTCTGCGGGACGGTGATGGCGACCCTGTCACACGACAGGTGATGCGGCGCGAGGAGGCGTACGACGGCCCCTTCGTCGAAGACGCCCCGGAGATCGTCTTCGACCAGCGACCGGGCGTCCACACGAGCGGCGCCATCGGCACCAACCCAGTGTTCGCGGACGCGGGCCAGTGGGACGCCGAGAACGTTCGGACTGGGCTCTTTCTGGCCGACGGACCGGCGGTCGAAGCGACCGATATCGACGGCCCCATCTCGATCACCGACGTCGCTCCGACGGTCCTCCACAGCGTGGACTGTGCCGTTCCGACCGACGTGGACGGGACGCCGCTGGCGCTGTTCGGCGGTCGCGAGGTCAAGACCTGTGAGCCACTCCCCTTCGACGCGGCTACCGACACGGCACGCGAGGATGTCCAAGACCGACTCGAAGACCTCGGGTATCTCGAATGACCGTCTGCATCACCGGCGACGTACACCACATGTCGATGGCGACCCGCGACCAGGAGTTTCTCGATGGGACCGAACTCGAGGCGGCCGTCGAGTACGCCGAGATTGCAGCCGAACACGACGTTCCGGTGACGCTGTTTTGCACGGGCAAATGCGTCGAGGAAGACCCCCAGCGGATACGCACGCTGGCAGAGATGGACAATGTCGAACTCGGAGGGCACAACTACTGGGCGTTCACCACGCCCGTCCACTCGGCCTGGCGCGCGCTGGGAAAGCTCACCGCCGGCCGGATCGGCTCGTGGAACGGGCCGCGCGTGTTCCAATCCTACGAGATACAGAAAACAATCTCGTCGTTCGCCGACCTCGGTGTCGTCCTCCGGTGCTGGCGGGACCACGCATACCGGCACGACAGTCACACTCCTCGACTCCTCTCGCGGTACGGAATCACCCACTTCTCCGACGCCGTCGAGCCCGACGGAGACGTCCGGACTGTCGACAGGCTGACCGTCGTTCCAATCAACACACCGCCGGACCACGAGCACGTGTACCACGCGTTCCGGACGCGCGACTTCGTCGCTGAAGACGAGTTCGAGGGACCGTTTGGGACCGAGTCGCACGCGCCCGCCGACTGGGCCGAGTGGGTACTGGAGTCCGCCGACGCCCACCGTGATGCCGGCACCGTCGGGACTGTCCTGGCGCATCCGGCGTGTATGCAACTTGCGGACAGGTTCGAGGCGTTCGAGCGGTTGTGTGTCGCCGCCGACCGCGGCGTGTTTCTTTCGGACATCGAGGCCTGATTCGCCCGCGGCACGACTCGGAATGCTTTATCAGACACGCGACTGACCTCTCCACCGATGAAGACGTTACTGCTGACCGTCGACGCGCTCCGGGCCGACCACCTCGGTCAGTACGGGTACGAACGCGACACGATGCCGGTGCTGGACGACCTCACGGGGGCGGGGACTCGGTTCGAATCTGCGTTCGCAAACGGGACGTACACCCGCATCTCCGTCCCGTCGTTTCAGACGTCGCGCTATCTCGCCTACGAGAATCTGGACGCCAGCCGGAAACTCGCGCCGACGCTCGAGGCGAGTGGCGTCGAGACGGCCGTGATCGGGACGCAAACCGGTATCGGACTCGTTCATGGGGGGTTCGAGTACGGGGAGACGCTTGACCTCGGCCGCGACGAGAACTTCGACGAGGCTAACGCCGACCGACCGGTGACAGAACTGATCGGGTATCGGGTGAACAAGGTGGCGACGTGGCTCAGTCAGCAACTCCAGCGCCGAGGCGCGAACGGGCTCTACGAAGCACTGAGACGGCCGTACCGGAAGCTCTACCCAGAGACGCCGTTCGAGCACAGCGGCTACACCGAAGCCGAAGCCGTGACCGACCGGGTAATCGACTGGTTCGAGGCTGCGGACCGCGAGGAGTTCTTTCTGTGGGTCCACTACATGGAGGCCCACCGCCCGTACGGCGTCCACGACGACGACCCGGCGTACCTAGACGGCCCCGTCGACCCGGACCGCATCTACGACCTGATGGAGACCGCCGGGACCGACCCCGACGCGGTTTCGGCCGCCGACCGCCGACTGATGACCGACCTCTACGACTCGGACATCCGGTACTGTTCGCGACACATCGCTCGCCTGTTCGACTATCTCCGTGAGAAGGGGCTCTGGGACGAGACGAATCTCCTGTTTTCCAGCGACCACGGCGAGGAGTTCTACGACCACGGGAACTACTTCCACCGCAACTACCCCTACGACGAACTCCTCCACGTCCCTCTGTTGGCCAAGCGAGCGACAGACCCGACGGGCGGCGCGACGGTCACCGAGCAGCGACAGTTGCTCGACCTCGCCCCGACCATCTGCCAGTTCCACGGACTCGACCCGGGCGAGTACGGATTCCAGGGAACGCCACTGTTCGAGGGTGGCTCACGCGAAGTCGTCGCACTCGGTCAGCCCAACGACCGGGACCCAGCCGTCGCGGTCCGGCACGACGGCTGGAAGTATATCGACACCGGAGACGGTGAAGAGTTGTACGACCTCACCGCCGACCCGGACGAGACCGAGAACGTCCTCGCGGACAACCCCGACGTGGCGTCACGTCTGACGCGGTGTATCCCCGAGTCGGTCTTCGAACGCGACGTCGAAGACCCACGTCAGCCGGAGGACGACGTCGACCGCGAACAGCTGGAAGCGCTCGGATATATGGAGCTGCGCGAGGAGGAGGAAAGCTGAGAACCACTCGGCCGTCACTTCACGTATCCGAGAGCTTCGAGCTGGTCGCCGAGGTCGTCGGGTTCGACCGCGTCCTCGATGGCGTAGTTTTCGTAGGCGTCGAGCGCATACTGATCCGCGACGCGGTCGATCATCGCATCGACCGTTTCCGGATTGGCCGCCGCGCAGTCGTTCTGTTCGTACTGGTCCTCGGGGATGTAGAACAGTTCGTCGGCGTCCTCGTCACGGACGGAGGTGATGAACTTCCACTCGTCGGTCCGGCATGCAGTTAGCCGGTTGTTCAGGTCGATTTCCCGCCAGCCCCCTGCCGCGACCTGGCTGAAGACGGGCCGGTCCTCGGGCATCGGTTCCTCGCCCCGAAGGATGGGGTCGAGCGAGAGACCGTGGAACCGCCTGGGGACGGTCGCGTCTTCGACTGTCGAGTCGAGTAGAGTCGGCGCGATGTCGATGGTCGAGGTCACGCCCTCGGGGAACGATATCGACTCGTCGCCACGCCGGACGATGAGCGGTACGCGGACGAGTTCGTCGTAGGGTCGGCCGCCGTGTGCCAGTTCGCCGTGTTCCCGGAACTCCTCGCCGTGGTCGCCACAGAGAATTGCCATCGCGTCTTCCCAGTAGCCACGCTCACGGAGGCCCTCGACCAAGCGTCCGATCTGGTCGTCAACCTCTCTGATAGAAGCGTCGTAGAGATCCGAGATTATCGAAACTTCACGGTCGGTCGCGTCTGCCTCGTTCGTATTCACCTTGTCATTGATGCGCCACATCTCACTGTCCGAGAGCGGTTCGTCGAGGAACTGCTCGCGGTAGGACCTCGGCGGGACGTATGGCGAGTGTGGCTCCATGAAGTGAACCCACAGAAAGAGCGGTTTCTCACCGGGGAGCGCGTCCAGGTACCGGAAGGCGCGGTCGACGGCCTCGCTGGCCGACGTGTGAGGTTCCGAACGGGTCGCTACCCGTCGATAGGCGGATTCGACCAGTCGGTATGGGAGGCCATCCTGGTCCAGCGAGGCGTATACTTTTTTCTTGGCCGTCTCGACGAACTCCGCCGCACGTGAACCGTCGTCGCTACTGTTGCCGGTCTCTATATCGAGTGACTGGTCGTCGACCAGCGTCCGTTCGTTGTTGTAGTACACATTGAAGCCGCGGTCCCAGCCGAACCGTGAGTGCAGTTGCGTGTTTGTATTGACACCGACGGTCCGGAATCCTCGGTCCTGAAACGCCTCGCTGACAACCTGTCGGGTGCCCGTCAACTGGGCGTACCCACCGTACATCAGCGGATAGGTCGAACAGAGAATCCCCGGAAAACTCGTACGGGTGTTCGGCCCCGTCGCGATGGCCTCGTCGCAGAAGGCCCCCGCCTCGGCGAGCGCGTCCATCGTCGGCGAGACGAGCCGGTCATAGCCGGCGACTGAGAGCCGGTCGTACCGCAAACAGTCGACGGTAATCAGGATTGCGTGACGTGGCATTGGCGGTTCGAGTCGTTCCTACAACCGCTAGAGAAGACCCTATATGTTTGGATTTCCGAGGACTACGGAATAGACGGCTTCGAACCCTCGACGGGAAAAACTGATATAGACGCTGTTGAAAGTCGGACATAAAATGTCCGTCTCGAACGTGGTTCTCGTCACCATCGACAGTCTCCGCTACGACAGAGCTCTCCAGTCGGACAGGGCGGCTCCCCCGGCACCCACCCTGTCACGTCTCGCCAGGGACGGGTTCTGCTTCGACAGGGCGTTTGCGAACGGACCCAACACGCCCTCCAGTTTCCCGACCCTCCTGACCGGCACGTACCCCGCGATGTACGGCGGGTATCGGTACCTGGACGGGCGGCGACCCTTCCTCTCTGCCACCCTGCAGGACGCGGGTATGCGAACGGTGGGGTACCACTCCAACCCCCATCTGGGCCCGGAGAAGAACTACAACCACGGGTTCGACACGTTCAACGACGGTGCGGAGGACGACGACGACGCTCGTACAATAAAGAACTTTGTCGACGAGCAAGTTCCGTCCGACTCACGGCTTTACCGCATCCTGCGGCGCATCTGGCACTACGTGACGATGACAACGGATACCTCCGCCTACGCGCCGGCAACAGAGATAACGGATCGGGCCATCGACTGGCTGGAGACCGACTGGGACGGCGACTCGCCCTACTTTATGTGGCTCCACTATATGGATGTCCACTACCCGTTCACGCCGCCGGACCGGTTCCTCAGAGACATCGATGTCGACCCGCTATCGACCCGGCGGACCGCCGACCTCAACGGCCGGATGCAGGAGGATCCTGACTCGCTGACCGCGGAGGACCGGTCGGACCTGCTCGATCTCTACGATGGAGAGATTCGCTACATGGATCATAACCTGAATCGGCTTCTCGAAAAACTCGAGACACAGGATGCCCGCGAGAACACGGCCGTCGTCGTGACGGCGGACCACGGCGAGGCGTTCGGTGAACACGACAGATACGGCCACCATCCGTATAATTACGACGAACTCGTCCACATCCCGCTGGTGTTCGACGTGCCAGGCCGTGAGGGTCGGCAGATCGACCAACAGGTGTCGCTCATCGACGTACCCCCGACGCTGTACGACCTGCTGGGCATCGAGACGCCCGAGGCCGTCCAGGGCCGCAGTCTCGAACCGCTAATGACTGGCGAGGACCGAGAGGACCGAGTCGTCGTTTGCACCGCCTCGGGCGGCGAGATGCTCGCCACCCGAACTCCGGAGTGGAAACTCCTGTGGGACCGCAAGGCCGACACCGTGGAGTTGTACCACCTCACGGAGGACCCCGGCGAAAAACACGACGTGAGCGCGGAGAGTCCCGAAATCGTCGAGCAATTCCGCGCTCTGCTGGAAGACCACGTTGCCGAGGCTCGAGCTACCGATACCGACCTCCCCGAGGTCGAAGAAAGCGACGAGGTGAAACGGCGACTCGAAGACCTCGGATACGTTGAGTGAGGGAATTCCGATCCCGAGTGCTCAGAGATAGCCCAGGTCCTTGAGCCGAGCCTGAACCCGTTCGCCCTGGGCCTGACTGGTCTCGCCCGCGCGGATCTCGCGGCGCTCACCGTCGAGGACCGCCCAGGGCACTTCGACGAGTCCCGGCAGTCGGAGTCGTGGTTTGTGGCCGCCCAGCCCCAGCGCGTCCGCGAAGCCGGTCGCGTGAGCCTGTCCGTGGTCGGCCGTGACGACGGTTTTCCCGGGGACGGCGTCGATTACGTCGTCGGCGTATGGGAGGACGTACTCGAGGTTGTCGGTGTAGGCCTGCCAGTATTCGGTCTCGTCGGCGTACTCGCCGGCGTTCTCGCTGCCGATGAACGGCCCGTGTGGTTGCATGAAATGGACAATCAGCCGCTTGTCGGGGAACTGCTCGTAGGCTTCGATTGCGGCGTCCCGGACGACCTCCGGGCGGACGACGCCGGCGTCGTCGTCGAAGTCGGTCTCCCAGAGTTCGACCACCTGATGGAAGGCGTCGCCGGCCTCCAGCGCCGTGTGGGGGTTGGCCGACACGTACACCGTGTCACCGAATGCCCCGCCCTGGAAGTTCCGTCGGGTCCACTCGCTGGAGTGGCTCCCGAGGCTGACGCGGGACCGGTACTCGTCGAACCGGTCGAGGTCGACGGACCGCTCGAAGTAGTCCGCCCGGCAGGCGTCGAGGACGACCATCGTATCCCAGTCTTCGTTCATGACGTGTACGGCTTCGTCGTATCCGGGGTACCCCGGATACAGCCGTGTCGCCGTGCCGAAGACGAACGGGACGAGCACCCGGTTTCGCCACCAGTTGAGCGAGGTGAAGTTCTTCCGCACCTCAGAGAGGGCGTGTCGTGGATCGAACCCCATTATGCGTAGGTGTCAGAGCGGTCGAGTTAGGTGTACTGGTTTGCCGAGGAGTTTCGGCGTCCGGCCCTACGAGAGCCCCCCGTCCACCGCGGTTCACGCGGGTCTCAGTTCGCCAGCCAACGGATAACCGCGTCGAATCGTCCCAGCGGGAGTCCGTACTGCTCTTCGGCCGAGCGGACGACCATCACGTCAGTCTCAGTGAGTCCGAACACGAGCAGGACCGCGATCAGGTAGACGACCGACGTGAGGCCGGTTACCCCGACCAGCCACAGAAGCGTCCCGGGGGTCGCCGGAGCGACGACCGTCGACACGAGCCACAGAAACGGCACTGCCAGTATCGCTGGTCGAACGCCGCGCCACGAGAGGGGCGTCTCACCCAGTGCCAGGTACACCTGTGCCGCGGCCAGACCGTCTCTGAGGAAGAAAGATGCGCTCGTGGCCACGGCGGCTCCCAGGATACCGTACCGGGGGATGAGGACCCAATTCAACGCGAGGTTCGCGACGGCCGCGAGAGCGCTATTGAACGAGAGGAGTTTCGCCCGACCAACCGATTCGAGAATGGGGTTGTGAACGCTGAGTACGTTTTTCAACGCGAACCCCACGGCCAGCACCGCGAGTACCGTTCCACCGCTGGCGTACTTAGCCCTGTAGATGATGGTGATGAACTCCGTGGCGAACACCCCGAGCGGAACGAGCGCGCAGACGCTGACGACGATCAGCCATCGGACGACCGCCCGAAACATCTCCATGGCATCCCGTGCGTTCCCGTCGCTCTCCAGTCGGCTCGCGATGGGCGCCCCCAAGAAATTGAACGCCGTCGAGAACATTCCCATGAAACTCACTGCAGCGTAAGCGACGCCGTAGATTCCGTTGGCGAACTGGCCTAAAAAGAACGCGATCAGGAAGATGTCGATGCTCCGGTAGACGAAACTCGACACTCCCGTGACGGTGAACGGTAGCGAGTAACGAGTGACCTCCGCCAGACGCCCGGTGTCGACGGCCAGTCCGTCTCGGGGTAACGCCCGGTAGAGGAGGGCGAGCCCGACGATAGCGCTGACGACGTACGGGATAGCATACGCCCACGCGAACCCCGCTTGTCGCTGTGCCTCGGTGAGGCCCGCCCGGTCGAGCGTGTACGCTGCCACACCGACGACGAGGGTGATCCGGGCGAGCGGGTGGACGATGTTTTTTACGACGACCCAGTACGTGGACCGCTCCTGACCGCGGATACCGCCGACAGTCACGTTCAGGACTGTCGCAAACGGGATCGCCGCCCCGAAGATCCGGACGGTGACTGCGACGCCTGGGTCCCCGAATACCTCCGTGGCGATGGCCGAGGCATTGAGCGCGACGACGGCCCCCAGTACTGTCGAGGTGAGCAGCGTCACGGCGACGGAGAACAACGCGAGTGAGCGTTTCTCGCCGTCCTCGACACGCGGCAGATACCGGGTCAGGCCCGACGCCAGTCCGAGGCCGGCGACGATAGCACCGACGTCGACGATGGCCGTCCCGATGACGATGCCGCCGAAGCTGCCGACGTCGAGAATCCGAGCCGCGATGACCTGTGCCACGAACGCGATCAGTAACTCCAGAAACAACCCGACGGTGACGACGCTGGCACCCTTGACTACGTCCCGGATGGCCTGATCGATGTCGGTCATTCGATCACCCGACGCAGGTACCGCTCGTACCGCTCGTACAGTGCCGACCAGGAGAACTCCGTCTCGACGGCCCGCCGGCCCTGCTGGCCGAGGCGGTGGCGTCGGTCTCCATCGCTCGCGAGGGAGTCCAGCTGCGCGGCCAGGTCCGCAGGCCGATGCGCTCCACAGAGCAACCCCGTCTCACCGTCCGCTATCACCTCGGGGACACCTCCGACCCGGGTCGCAACGACTGGCGTGGCTGTCGCCTGCGCCTCGAGGACGACACGGGGCAGCCCCTCGGTGTGCGAGGGGAGAACGAAGGCATCGAACTCGTGGTACAGCGCGGGTATCTGCTCGTACGGGACGGAGCCGAGAAACGTCGCCTGCTGGCCGAATCGTCCTTCCAGCCGGTCACGCTCCGGCCCGTCGCCGGCTACCAGGAGGTGCCAGTCCCGTTCTGTCCGGTCCAACGCCGCCGCCAGGTCGCCGAGGCCCTTGTACGACTGGAGCCCACCGACGTAGCCGAGTCGGAGTGCGCCGCAGGTCTCGGACTCGGCGAGGCGGTCACGGAACCGGTCGGCGAGCGGCGTCGGGACCGTTTCCGGGTGAAATCGGTCCACGTCGACGGCGTTTCGCACGTCGAAGATGCGGTCCGCGGCGACGCCACGCTCTATGAGTTGTGCGCCGATGTGATCACAGACGACGAAGTAGCCGTCGTGTGGAACCCGTAGCCGCGCAGAAAACGACGCCAGGTTGACCCGTTCGAGCAGGCCTTCGACCGGTGGGTCAAGACTCGACCCGACGTGGACAATGTGGGGGACGCCGAGTCGTCGGGCCGCGAACAGCCCCGGGAGATACGTCTTCCGTGTTTTCGAGACGACCACGTCGACGGTCCGTCGTCCGCCGAGCCGGACCGCCTGGCTGACGGTTCTGAGTGGCCCGTCGACGAACCTGGTTCGGGGAGCGACCGAGGCCTGGAACGGGCGCTCCGGTGTGTCGTTCCAGTCCAGCAGGATCACCTCGTGGCCTCGGTCACGGAGGCCGATGACGACGTTCCGGACGTGGATGGCGCCCCCTCGGACCATCGCGTCGGTGAACGAGATGGCCTCTTCTGTGAGGTAGAGGACGCGCATGTCCCGAGACGTGCATGGGCCGTTAATATATCCCGCGGTCCACACCGGTCAGCCCGGATAGTCCGCGACGCTCTCGTGTTCCCAGACGAGCTCGAAGTACCGCTGGAGGCCGGCGACGAACGATCCGTTGTCGGTCAGTGCGGCCTGGCGCATGTGGAGGGGCACGTCTTTCTCCTCGACGAGGATAATCGCGCGGCCGGCTTCGTAGTCCATGCTCGGGTCGACGACTGTGCCGCGCCAGGGGAGCTGTTCGCTGCTGAACCGGAGGTCGACGGCGGGGTACTCGGTCCGGAGCTGCTCGACGATGTCTGCCTGTACCGGGCGGTTCTCCGCCTCGAGCAGGTCGGGGTGGAGAAAGAGCGCGTCCACGTCAATACCCCGTTCGATGGCGTTCTCGAAGGCCGGCCTGACCGAGTCGAAATACTCGAAGCTCTTGGTGATGATCCGAACCTGGGCGGTTGCTTCGTGGTAGAGCTGTCGAGTCTCGCGTTCGCTGGGCTGGCCCACGTCGACGACGTGGAACAGTTCCTCGGTGGGCGTGATGTCCTCGCTGGCGCGCTCGAAACGGGGCTGAAACTCCGCGAGGAACTCCGCTCGCACGTTTTCGAGTGCTTGGACGAACCCCTCGAACTCCTGGCGCCGGTTCTCCTCGGCCCGGTCGAGAATCTGCTCGGGCGATTTGGGCTGGTACTCCTTGGGCCGACCGGGAATGATCTTGATGAAGCCTCGATCAGAAAGCGAGTCCAGAACCCCGTAGATTCTAGCCTTTGGGATGCCCGTCGCCTGTGCCAGGTTCGGGGCCGTCGTCCGTCCCAGTGTCAGCAACTCCCGCAGCGCCGTCGCCTCGTACTCGGTCAGGCCGAGCCGGTCCAGCAGGCCGACCGCTTCGTCGGTCATGTGTCGGTCTGTTGCCGGCCGGCCTTGTAAACTCGCCGAAAGGTACTTACAACTCGTCGACAAAACAGTTACTCACAGAACGAGTAACCATGTCAGACGACCGGGCACATCAGGACGCGGACGAGCATTTGGACGACGTGAGCGACGGATGCGGGTGTACCGAGATGTGGGAACACATGAGCGACCATCGGGACGAGGAGTGAGTGTTGCGCCGTCCCGGGGTGGCTTCGTGACCGGGAACCGTACCTTTTTGCGCGCGCCGTAACGATAAGCCGACCATGGTCGACCGCTCGGCGGTCTGCGTCCTGGTGCCGACGCTCAACGAGGCCGAGACTATCGGCACCGTCGTCGAGTCGTTCTTCGAGCACGGCTTCGAGAACGTACTGGTCGTCGACGGCGACTCCACCGACGGCACCCGCGACGTCGCCCGAGAACACGGCGCTCGGGTGACCGTCCAATCGGGGAGCGGGAAGGGGCAGGCGGTTCAGGAGGCGTTCCAGCAGGTCGACGCGCCGTACATCCTGATGCTCGACGGTGACGCCACGTACCGAGTCGAAGACGCCGAGGCGATGCTCGAACCGCTGTTCTCGGGACGCGCCGAACACGTCATCGGGAACCGGTTTGCGGACATGGAGCCGGGTGCGATGTCCCGACTCAACCGCACCGGCAATCGAATCATCAACCGTGCGTTCCGCTGGATTCACGGTCGGAACCTCGAAGACATCCTGAGTGGCTACCGCGCGTTCACCCGCGACTCCGCCGAGCGACTCTCCCTGTCGGAGACGGGCTTTGGCATCGAGACCGAGATGGCCGTCGAGTGCGTCAAACACGGGGTTCGGACGGACGTGGTCCCTATCCGGTACGAGGCGCGACCGGACGAGTCGGAGACGAACCTCCACCCGCTCCGGGACGGCGCGACGATTGTCCTCACGCTCTACCAGATGGCCAAGACGAACAACCCGCTGTTTTATTTCGGGAGCGTCGGCGCAGTGAGTTCTCTCGTCGGTTTCGTTCTCGGCGGATACGTCGCCTACGACTGGTTTGTTCCACCTCGAACGTCACACGAGGTCATCGCTATCGTCAGCGTGTTCTCGATTCTCGTCGGCGTCCAGCTCCTGATTTTCGGCGTCCTCTCGGATATGATCGTCGCGCTGAATCGCGAGCAAACTCGCCGGCTCGAGGAACTCGCCGAGCAACTGGGCGGCGAACGAGCCGACAGAGGACAGGGTAGTCCCGGTGGCGGGACGCCGGCGAACGAAGCGGCCGGAGTGGACGGTGACTCGGAGGCTGACGAGATTGCCTCGGCCAGCGAACGCGATTAAAATGGAACGAGCGCACGCAACTGCATCAGTACGCTCGAAGAGGCCGATTCTCGCATCTCCTCGAACACGGGATGAAGCGCATTCAGCAGTTCCTGCTCCGTCTCGAAGTGCTCCTTGTTGGAGCGGTCGATGGCGTCCGAGATGGTGACTTTGTTCCCGGTCGCGTTGTACGGAATCTTCCGGTCGCCGAGCGCGGTGACGATGCTCTCTTTGTCCGCCGGGAACGCCACCCCCGCGTCCGTGAGCCAAGCGTCCAGCGCCGCGATGCCGAACTCGATGGCATCCGGTTCGTCGTCGTCCTGTTGTGGTGGCCGAACTCCCATCGTTACACTTCTTTCTGTTCCAGCCCCGAAAACTCTATCCCTCGCGCCCTGGTTGTCAGCTTCGTTGACACCTCGGTCGGCGTCCGCGCGAATGGCTTGAGCGCGGGCTCGGGGGGCAGTATGTCACGCGGTGTCCGCGCGAATGGCTTGAGCGCGGGCTCGGGGGGCGGTATGTCACCTGGCAACAACACAATCCATATCCGGCCGGTCGACGTGCAACTCCACATGACAGACTACACGACCGTCTCGATTCCACAGGACCTGGCGGACCGTGTCGATGAGACCATCGAGGGAACCAGTTTCTCGAGTACGAGCGACCTGGTACGGTTTTTGCTTCGCAGTATCGTCATCCAGCACGAGAAACGTGGGGAACTCACCGAGTCCGAGTTTCAGGAGATAACCGAACAGCTTCAGAATCTGGGTTATCTGGACTAAACGACACGTTCTTCGGGCGGCTCGGCGTCGACAATCTCCAGGTCTTTCCGGCGGCCGCTCCGGTCGAACGCCGCCAGCGACCCGTCGTCCCAGGGTGGGACTGCGACGAAGACGACTTCGGCGAGGTCGTCCCGCTCTGACACCGAGAGCTCCCCAACGGGGTGTGAGACGAACAGTCCCTGGGTCTGTCCTGCAGGCGTTCCGAGGTCGATGCCGAACACCGCCCCGACCGAACCGCCGGCCTCCGGCATGTAGAAATGCGTGAACACCGGCGTTTCTGGGGGCAGGTCGGTGTCGTCGAGTTCGCTCGCGGGCATCACCGAGAGGCGAATCGTGACCGACTCCGGATCCCGGTCATCCCCGAGTCTGAGCAACGTTTCAGCTAGCCCCCGCGTAATGTAAACCACAGCAGTTGTTCGTGGTACGGCTGTTTAATTGCATCGCCCCGTCGGCCCCGTGAATCCAGAGACGACGACTCCCCTCGGGAGGCGGAACACACCGCGGACCGACCGAAAACAGCTGTTTCATTGTCGACACGCTTTTGCCTGTCAAACTGTAACATACGACAACGATGGACAACCTAACTGCGTTCCAGCGCGACGTGCTGTACGCTCTGGCCGGACTCGACGAGGCTTATGGGTTGGCAATCAAGGCCGAACTGGAGGATTACTACGAAGGTGAGGTCAACCACGGACGGCTCTATCCGAACCTCGACGACCTGGTTGAGCACGGCTACGTCGAGAAGGGACAGATAGACCGCCGGACCAACTCGTACGAGTTGACCGACATCGGGGCCGAAGCTCTCTCGAAGCGCCGCGAGTGGGAAAACTCGTATCTCGGCGACCCGGAGCTCGCGATTACATGAGCTGTGCTGCCTGATTGAATCGTTCGCGGCCGGCGCGTCGAGCGCGAGTGTTACCCGAAGACGAACTCTTTGCCGATTTTCGCGTAGAGTGCAGGCGTCCGAGAGCGAGACCTAGAGACAGCGTCGTCGAGCGCCTCGGCGGCGTCCTCGTGGACACCGGCCCCGTGGCCGACCAGAATCGTCTCGGGTGAGAACCGCTTGAGTTTGGTCGGGGGCGTGAGCCGCAGCGCCGGGTGGACACCCAGCCGCTCCGACGACGACAGGAAGTAACTCGCCGTCCCGACGGATTCGGGGACGATCAGCTCGTCGTGTTCCTCGACCGAGACGACGGCCTCCTGCCAGAGCCGGTTGTCGACGAGTTTGTGAACGCCTACACCGGTGTCGTCGAGTTCGACGTGGACGCGTTCGACCGGCGCGTCGAGTTCGCTGGCGACACCTGACATCCAGTTGGGAACGTAAACGGGGACGTCGTGACGGGTGGCGACATCCGCTGAGTCGCGTTTGTGCCGGTCTAGTAGGGTCAGGACGCCTGCGACCTCGCCTAGGTCCGTGAGCAACTCGTCGAGTCCGTCCACGTCCACTGGGTCGACGACGTACACGTCGCCGCCGACCTCGAAGGCGTGGCTGGCCCGCTGCATTCGTTCGTTCGGGTAGGCCACCCAGCCGACGCCGTGTTCGCGGCGGTCGATCTCACGGTACTCCGTCGCCGGCCCCGAGCCTTTCATCGGCATGTAACGGCTCTATGAGGTCGGGGCTGAAAAAGAACCGTGAACTGGCAACGACGTCTAACCCGTTGGCTATCAGTGTTGACCGCTGTCGGCTCGGCCGTACCCGGTCAGGCGGGCCTGTCGCCATTATTACTGGACGGAGTCAGGACGGCGTGTGCTCACGGACCTGCACTGGCTCGCGCTGGAAGCAAAGTATCTCGACCGCGCACAGTCGTTCTACCCGCTCGGTTCCGTCAACGAGCCCTGAACGCCGCTGAAACTGATTTTGGCACCGCCGGTTTCGGTCTCGCCGACAGCTATCTTCCAGCCGTGGGCCGACGCGATGCGACGCACAATTACTAGACCGAGTCCAGTGTTTCCACTTTTGCTGGTGTATCCCGGTTCGAGGACCGACTGGTGTTCTGACTCCGGGATGCCCGGCCCGTCGTCGGCCACGTAGAATCCGTCTGCAGTCGCGCCGACGTCGACGGCCGTGTCGGAGCCGCCGTGCTCGACGGCGTTCCGGAACAGGTTTTCGAGCAGGCGCCGGAGTCGGCCTTCGTCGGCCAGTACGGTCCCGTCCAGATCGGTTTCCAGGGTGGCGTCGGCAGTGTCGACCAGTTTCCAGGTAGCGCGTACACACGACTCGATGTCGACCGGGGTGTGGTCCTCGACCGGTTCGTCGATGGTCGCCAGCGTCAGGAGGTCGCCGCTGATATCGTTCATCCGCCGGTGTGCGGTGTCGATGTGTTCGAGCGAGTCTCGGACTGTGTTCTGGAGGTGTTCGAGGTGGCCCTGCGCGGTCTGGAGTGGGTTCCGGAGGTCGTGAGAGACGAGCGTGGCCAGTTCCTCGATACGTTCGGACCGCTGCCGGTGCCGTTCGAGCGTGGCCTCGACACTCAGTTCGCGGCTCGCCCAACTCGCCAGGAGGTCAACGAAGTCCAACTCCACCTCCGAGAGTGGCCGCTCCAGCGGTTCCGGTGCGGCAAAGCAGAACGTTCCGTACGTCTGTCCACCGAACTCGACGACCGACCCGACGTAGCTCTCGATTCCGAACCGATCGTGGGCGGGGTCGTCGTCGAACCCCTCCGCCTGTGCATCGGCGACGTGGAAGCAGCCGTCGGTGGCGTTGAGCGTGTGGCGACAGTACGACTCCGACAGCGGTGCCGTGTTTCCGGACTGTAAGAGGTCGTGACTACCGTGTGCGACTTCGATGGTCTGCGTATCCGTAGCTGGTTCGGTCCGGGTCAGGAACCCGTACGAGAGCCCCAGCGTTTCGGACTCCGTCGAGAACAGTAGCCCGAGTTTCTCACGGAACTCTCTGCTCGGATCACAGATGAGTTTACAGACATCGGTGAAGTGACCGAGCGCCTCGTCGCCCGTCTCGGCCCGGTTGAGAGTACGTGTCATTGTAAAATACAACGACGTTTTCAGGTAAACAGTTTGTGGTAATTACATAAAACCGCAAGGACATCCAGTTGGTTGAGCCATCCCGGGCCGCCGAAGAGCGCCTCGTAGATGTCAAATAAATCGACGCTAACCCCAGCAAACCCACAAGCCCCCAGAACCAGAAGTGGTAGAACGCGGGATCGATCGGGTCGCACATGCAGGCGTTATCGTATTCTCGTCGATATATGACTCACGATTGTGCTGGTCATCGCTGGACGTGCGCGCGAAGATAGACGGCACCTACACTTACAGCCGCCCGGTGTCGATGACGACGCCCGGTGGTGTCACAAGCAGGAAGTTCCGAAAGCGCATCAACTCGCCGCCCCTCTCCGTGATTTCCCGGGCGAACCCCGACGCGAGTTGGTTCACGTCGCCCTCGACGTCCAGCACGAGCACGGCACCGCCGTCAACCGCCGCGACCCACTCCTCGTCGGGCGTCGAGCCGTCGAGAATCCCGAGCACGATTCGACCCCCTTCGCGCTCGTCCCCGTCCATCTGGTCTTCGACCGCCTGCAGGTCGAGGTCGAAATCGCTCATACCGGCTCTCTCGCACTGGCCCGGCAAAAACCCCTCGCAACGTCTGACGGGACGCCGTTCAGGTGAATAGCCGGAACGGTCGAAGGATGCGCTGGGGGAGGCCGTCGATCCGCTCACGCGCCCGCCGCCGTTCGGTCCGGAGTGTGTCGGTGAGGCTCCGGTCGTCCAGCCGCGACGTGTAGCGCTCCCCGTCGCGTTCGATTACGTCCAGATTCAGCAGGGTGTCGAGTGCGTCCTCGATCCGCGACCGGGAGAGGTCGAGCGATTCGTCCAGTTCCGGGACGGATTTCGGCCGTTCGTCGAGGGACTGGCCGACGATGGACGCGTCACCGAACCGGTCCATGGCGTCGGGTGCACCCGGGTCGGTCCGGCCAGCACCGGACTGCAGGTCGTAGACGCCGTCGAGTGCCAACCACGCGCCGACGACCAGGAACGCCACTTTGAGAGCGTCGTTGCCACCGGTGAACGCGAGGGCGTACGCGCCCAGCCCGATCAGTGCGAGTCCGAGCGGGAGCTTGCCCCAGCCCCGATTGATCCCGTAGCGCCGCCGGACGTGGGGCCAGACCGTCGCCGCGGTGATTCCGATCGCTGCACCGCCGAGGCCGCCGGCCGAGATGTCGGTGAAATACCAGACGAGGAGGAGCCCGGTGGCCGTACCGGCGAGTTCTAGCGCCAGGGAGTACCGCCGGAGGAGGGCGATAGGCCGCGATTGCAGGGACATAATCCGACCTGTGGCCCGGAATATAAAAAATCCTGCTGAGGGTCGGCCATGGCAGTTCCCCGTCGGATATATGACAATTAAACGCACACGCCATGTCGCACGGACAGTTTTATATATCATACGTGGGTTGCATGAATTGCTACAATGTCCAACGATACAGAGGGCACGTCGGAATCCCCGGCGGATCGAGTTCTTCCAGGGCACACTGGATTCCACTTCTGAGATAACAGAAGCACGCATTTTCGACACCACGCTGCGCGACGGTGAACAGTCGCCACGCACGTCGTTCTCGTACGACGACAAACGCGAGCTAGCGGCCGTGCTGGACGACATGGGCACCCACGTCATCGAGGCAGGGTTCCCCGTCAACTCGGACGCGGAGTTCGAGGCCGTACGCGACATCGCCGAGTCCGCACAGAACAGTGAAGTCTGTGGACTCGCGCGCGTGGTCGACAAGGATATCGAGGCTGCACTCGACAGTGGCGTCGACCTGGTGCACGTGTTCGTGTCCACCAGCGACGTCCAGTTGCAAGACTCCATGCACGCCACTCAAGCGGAGGCCAAACAAGCCGCCGTCGAGAGCGTCGAGCGTGTCACGGAGGCCGGCGTCGAGTGTATGTTCTCGCCGATGGACGCCACGCGGACCGACGAGTCCTTCCTGATCGAGGTCGTCCAAGCTGCCGATGCGGCCGGCGCCGACTGGGTGAACATTCCGGACACCTGCGGCGTGGCCACACCCCGGCGGTTCTACGACATGGTCGAGAAGGTCGTCGATGCGATTGACGCGCGCGTGGACGTTCACACACACGACGACTTCGGGCTGGCAGCGGCGAACGCCCTGTCCGGCTTCGAAGCTGGCGCGAGCCAGTCGCAGGTGTCGGTCAACGGCATCGGTGAGCGGGCGGGCAACGCGGCCTACGAAGAGGTCGTGATGGCCCTTGAGAGTCTCTACGACGTGGAGACCCACATCGACACGACCCGCATCACCGAGCTGTCGCGGCTCGTCGAGGACCGGTCGTCGATCCCGGTTCCGGCGAACAAGCCGGTCGTCGGCGAGAATGCCTTCTCTCACGAGAGTGGCATCCACGCCGCGGGCGTCATCGAGAACTCGGACACGTTCGAGCCAGGCGTGATGACGCCGGAGATGGTCGGGGCCGAGCGCGAGCTCGTCCTCGGGAAACACACCGGCCAGCACTCCGTCCGGGAGCGGTTGGTCGATGCCGGGTTCGACCCCACGGAGGAGGAGGTGCGTGAGGTCACCCGTCGAGTCAAGGACTACGGCGCCGAAAAAAAGCGGGTCACGATGGACGTACTGGAGAAGTTCGCTCGCGAGGTCGGTGTCTCCGAGGAGGAGGTTCGGGTCTAAAATGGACTCCTCTCGGGGTGTTCGCGCCCATCAGCAACCGGTGAAGAACGTCACGACTCGGAAGAATTATATTATTGGGCAGACCTACTCAGCACACGATGACCGCGCGAGCTGGACCCGGAAGCGTCCTGGCGCCCAGCAGTGCGCTCGTTATTCTCGCGGGTATCGTAGGGGCCGTATAGCCCCTACACATGCTTTCACCCCGAATTCTGCAGCACAGTCGGTAGCGGCCGGGAGGCGACAGATGCACACGACCACTCACACCACGATGGAGGAATCGACATGAGCGATAGCGCACAGACACCACACACGGACGAAGTCGAGACGGAGGCAACGGACAGACAACCCGACGAACCGGAGAGCGAGAGCCACGTCGAACCGGTCGAGACGGGGGCAGACGCGGTCGTCGCGGCGCTGAAAAACGCCGATGTTGACCATCTGTTTGGCGTGCAGGGCGGAGCGATCATGCCCGTCTACGACGCGCTGTACAGCGAGTCGGATATGACGCACGTGACGATGGCTCACGAGCAGGGGGCGGTCCACGCCGCCGACGCCTACGGAATCGTCACGGGCGACCCCGGCGTCTGCATGGCAACCTCGGGGCCGGGTGCGACCAACCTGGTCACCGGCATCGCGGACGCCAGCATGGACTCTGACCCGCTGATCGCGCTGACGGGACAGGTGCCGACGGACCTGGTCGGTAACGACGCCTTCCAGGAGACCGACACCATCGGCGTCACACAGCCGATAACCAAGTACAACCGCTTTGCGTCCCACGCCGACGAGGTGGGCGACGACGTGGCCACGGCCTTCGCGCTGGCCGACGAGGGTCGCCAAGGGCCGACGCTGGTCGACCTGCCCAAGGACGTGACCCAGCCCGAGACCGACGTGGAACCGGGCAGGCCGGAGACGCCGGACACGTACAACCCGCCGGAGAAAGCCGATGAAGACGCCGTCGACGAGGCGGCCGACGTGATTTCGGCTGCGGAGAAGCCGGTCATCCTGGCTGGCGGTGGCGTCATCAAGGCCAACGCCAGCGACGAGTTGCGGGCGTTCGCGAAGGAACACGAGATTCCGGTGCTGGCGACGATGCCAGGTACCGGCGCCTTCGACCAGACCCACGAGCTGTCGATGGGTATCGCTGGCATGCACGGCACCGGCTACGCGAACATGGCGATCACGCTGACCGACTGCATGCTCGCAGTCGGAACGCGCTTCGACGACCGGCTGACCGGCGACGTGGAGACGTTCGCGCCGGATGCGGACATCGTCCACGTCGACATCGACCCGGCCGAGGTCAGCAAGAACGTCGAGGCCGACTACCCGCTGCTGGGCGACGCCAAAGCGGTCGTCGACCAGTTGGGCAACGCGATGACGGACTCGCCGGAAGCCGACCTGTGGCGCGAGCAGTGCCAGACCTGGAAAGACGAGTACCCGCTGGACTACGAGATGCCCGAGGACCGGCCGCTCAAACCCCAGTACATCGTCGAGCAGTTCGACGAGACCATGCCCGACGACACAATCGTCACGGCCGGTGTCGGCCAGCACCAGATGTGGGCCTGGCAGTACTGGACCTGGACGGAACCTCGGACGTGGGTCACCTCTCACGGCCTGGGGACGATGGGCTACGGCTTCCCCGCGGCTATCGGCGCGAAACTCGCCGCCCCCGACAAGGAGGTCATCGCCTTCGAGGGCGACGGTTCCTTCCTGATGACGAGTCAGGAACTGTCCGTGGCGGTGCGGGAGAACCTCGACATCACCATCGTTATTCTGAACAACGAGGCGGTCGGGATGGTCCGGCAGTGGCAGGACGGCTTCTACGAGGGCCGCCGGATGGCCTCGGAGTACCCGTGGGTGCCGGAGTTCGACAAACTCGCGGAGGCCTACGGCGCACGGGGCTTCCGGCTGGAGGACTACGACGAGGTCGACGACGTCATCGAGGCTGCGCTAACATACGACGGGCCGGCGGTCGTCGACGCCATCATCGACCCCGAAGAGAACGTGTACCCGATGGTGCCGAGCGGCGGTGACAACAGTCTGTTCGCACTCTCGGAAGCCGATCTGGACGAAATCTAACGATGACAGGGAAACTACCAGGGCCGGGCCCAGGCGAACGGATGCGCCCCGAGGGCCGGCGTAACGAGGACGGTATTCGTATCGACCCCGAAGCCGAAGCGAAACACGAACCGCGCCGTGCGGTGCTGTCGGCGCTGGTCGAACACCAGCCGGGCGTGCTGGCGGAGGTCTCCGGCCTGTTCAGCCGTCGGCAGTTCAACATCGAGAGTCTCACTGTCGGGACGATCGTCAACGAGCGTCGGGCGCGCATGACTATCGTCATCGAGGAAACGCGACCCGGAATTCAGCAGGCAAAAAAGCAGCTGCGGAAACTGGTTCCCGTCGTCTCGGTGCGTGAGCTGGCTCAGGATTCGGTCCAGCGCGAGCTGGTGATCGTGAAAGTCAACGGCGAGGAACCTGACAAAGTCCACGCCATTACGGAGATGTACGGCGGCGAAACGCTGGACGCGGGCCCCCGGACGATCACCGTCGAGATCACCGGGAACGAGCAGCAGGTCGACGACGCCATCGACGCGTACGAGCAGTTCGGCATTCGCGAGATCGTCCGGACCGGCTACGCGTCGCTCTCCCGTGGCGAACAGCAGACTGCGGCGGTCGAGCACGACACGAACGTGACAGCAGACACGGAGGTGCCAGCAGACGATGACTGACGAGTTTACCAATGAAATCTACTACGACGAGGACGCAGACGTGTCGAACATCGAGGACAAGACCGTGGCCGTGCTGGGCTACGGTAGTCAGGGCCACGCCCACGCGCTGAACCTGCAGGACAGCGGCGTGGACGTGGTCGTCGGTCTCCAGAAGAGTTCCGCGTCGCGCGAGGCCGCCGAAGACGAAGGGCTGGCGGTTACGACGCCGGTCGACGCCGCGTCCCGAAGTGACATTGTGACCCTGCTCGTTCCCGACACCGTACAGCCCACGGTCTACGAGCAGATCCGCGACGAACTCGACGCCGGCGACACCCTCCAGTTCGCCCACGGGTTCAACATCCACTACGGCCAGATCGAACCGCCGGCGGACGTGGACGTGACGATGATCGCCCCCAAATCGCCCGGCCACCTCGTTCGCCGCAACTACACGAAAGACGAGGGGACGCCCGGACTGCTGGCCGTCTATCAGGACGCCACTGGCGAGGCCAAGGACGAAGCACTGGCCTACGCGAAGGCTATCGGCTGTACGCGCGCTGGCACAATCGAGACCACCTTCCGAGAGGAGACCGAAACTGACCTGTTCGGCGAGCAGGCCGTCCTCTGTGGCGGCGTGACCGACCTCGTGAAGGCCGGGTTCGAGACGCTGGTCGACGCGGGCTACTCCCCGGAGATGGCCTACTTCGAGTGTCTGAACGAGATGAAGTTGATCGTCGATCTGATGTACGAGGGCGGCAACATGGAGATGTGGAACTCCGTCTCCGACACCGCCGAGTACGGCGGGCTGACCCGTGGCGAGGCGGTTATCGACCGCGAGGGGATGGAAGAGATTCTCGAGAGCGTCCAGAACGGCGAGTTCGCCCGCGAGTGGATTTCGGAGAATCAGGCCCACCGGCCGGCCTACAAGCAGTACCGACAGGCCGAACAGGACCACCAGATCGAGGAGGTCGGCGAACGCCTGCGCGACCTCTTCGCCTGGGGAGCGGAACAGGAATGACAGACGAGACCGACCGACAGCGGATGCGCGACGTTGACCACACACCGCCAGACGGCGAGGGCGCGGAACGTGCCTTCGAGCGTGGCACCGAAGAACGAGACGAGAGAGTATGAGTTCCGATAGACATTCCTGCTCGCTGCGCTTCGCGGGCTGTGACTATCGACCTCATGCTCAATCACGAGGTGATTTCGCATGAGCGAAGCAACTCTGTACGACAAGGTCTGGGACAGGCACAAAGTTACGACGTTGCCCAACGGGCAGGATCAGCTGTTCGTGGGCCTGCACCTCATCCACGAGGTCACGAGCCCGCAGGCTTTCGGGATGCTCCAGGAACGCGACCTGGACGTCGCCCGACCTGACCTGACGCTGGCGACCGTTGACCACATCGTCCCGACGGCCGACCAGTCCCGGCCGTACAACGACGACGCGGCCGAGGAGATGATGTCGGAACTGGAGGAAAACGTCCGTGACGCGGGAATCGAGTTCCTCTCGCCCGAGACCGGTGAGCAGGGCATCGTCCACGTCATCGGTCCGGAGCAGGGGCTGACCCAGCCCGGCAAGACCATCGTCTGTGGCGACAGCCACACCTCCACTCACGGTGCGTTCGGCGCGCTGGCGTTCGGAATCGGCACCAGCCAGATTCGGGACGTGTTGGCGACCCAGACCATCGCGATGGAGAAACAGAAGGTCCGGAAGATTCAGGTCGACGGCCAACTCGGCGAGGGCGTCGAGGCCAAGGACATCATCCTGGAGATCATTCGTCGCCTCGGCACCGAGGGTGGCGTCGGCTACGTCTACGAGTACGCCGGCGAGGCCATCGAGGACCTGGGCATGGAAGGTCGGATGTCCATCTGTAACATGTCCATCGAGGGCGGCGCTCGCGCGGGCTACGTCAACCCCGACGCGACCACCTACGAGTGGCTGGAGCAGACCGATTACTTCCAGGACCAATCGGAGACGTTCGGGGAACTGAAGCCGTACTGGGACTCCATCCGCAGCGACGAGGACGCCGAGTACGACGACGTGGTCCACATCGACGCCGACGAACTCGAACCCGTCGTCACCTGGGGCACCACACCCGGTCAAGGCGTTGGCATCACGGACCCGATCCCGGCTCCGGAAGAGCTATCACCGGAAAAACAGGATACCGCTCGGCGCGCACAGGAACACATGCGCGTCGAACCCGGCGACACGATGGAAGGGTACGATATCGACGTGGCTTTCCTGGGCTCGTGTACGAACGCCCGACTGCCCGACCTGCGCCGCGCAGCGAAGATCGTTGAGGGCCGTCAGGTCCCCGACGACGTGCGGGCGTTCGTCGTGCCCGGCAGTCAGCGCGTGCAGAAAACGGCCGAGGCAGCGGGCCTTCGTGACATCTTCGAGGACGCGGGCTTCGACTGGCGCAACGCAGGCTGTTCGATGTGTCTGGGGATGAACGAGGACCAACTGGAGGGTGACGAGGCGTGTGCCTCCTCCTCGAATCGAAACTTCATCGGCCGGCAGGGGTCGAAGGACGGCCGGACGGTCCTGATGAATCCACAGATGGTCGCCGCGGCGGCGGTCAACGGCGAGGTCACAGACGTTCGGAAACTGGAGGAGGTGGTGTCGGTATGAGCCGCGAGAACGAGGTCGAGATTCCGGAGGTAAAGAAGGCGTCGGGCTCCGGTATCCCGATCCGCGGAAACGACATCGACACGGACCAGATCATCCCGGCGCGGTTCATGAAGGTCGTCACGTTCGACGGTCTCGGGGAGTTCTCCTTTTTCGACCTGCGTTTCGACGAGGACGACAACGAGAAAGAACACCCGATGAACGAGGACCGGTTTCAGGACGCGAACGTGATGATCACCAATGCGAACTTCGGGTGTGGCTCCTCCCGGGAACACGCGCCACAGGCACTAATGCGCTGGGGGATCGACGCGTTCATCGGCGAGTCCTTCGCCGAGATTTTCGCTGGCAACTGCCTGGCGCTGGGTATGCCGACCGTGACGGCCGACCAGGAGACCGTCGAGGAGTTGCAGGACTTCGCCGACGCGAACCCCGATGCCGAGATCGACATCGACGTGGCCGGCCAGACGGTCACGTACGACGGGAAGACGGTCGACGTGACCGTCGACGAGGGTCAGCGGAAGGCACTGGTCGACGGTATCTGGGACACGACGGCGCTGATGAAGTCCAACCAGCAGTCGATCTCGGAGGCGGCCGAGAGTCTGCCCTACGTCTGAGGCGACTCACCGGGACGCCACCCGCTCCGAACCGGAACGTGACGGCGTAGCAACGGCTATGGTCCCGTCGTCGTTTCGGGAAACCGCAAGCCTATTCGCCCGGGCACACGCCTGAGTGGGTAATGACACATCGGATTGCAGTCATCCCCGGGGATGGAATCGGCGGCGAAGTCGTGCCGGCAGCCGTCGAAGTCCTCGAAGCCCTCGAACTGGGCCTCGAGTTCGTCGAAGGCGAGGCGGGCGACTACGTACAACAAGAGCGTGGCGACGCGCTCCCACAGGAGACGTACGACCTCGCGGCAGAGGCCGACGCGACGCTGTTCGGCGCGGCGGGCGAGACCGCTGCCGACGTGATTCTCCCGCTCCGTGAGGCGGTCGGCTCGTTCGCCAACGTCCGTCCGGCCCGTGCGTACCCGGGCGTGGACGCGGTCAAGCCCGAGACGGATATCGTGTTCGTCCGGGAGAACACCGAAGGGGTCTACGCCGGCATCGAGGACGACCTGACCGACGACGTAACCACGCTCACACGGGTGATAACCGGGTCGGCATCGCGACGGATCGCGGAGTACGGCTTCGAGTACGCCGAGGAGAACGGCTTCTCCGACGTGACGGTCGCTCACAAGGCGAACGTCATGCGGAAGACCGACGGCCGGTTCCTGTCGGCCTGTGAGGCGGTCGCGTCTGAAGAGGAGTACGAGTACGACGAGGCGCTGATGGACGCCCTGGCGATGCACCTGATACTGCACCCGGAGGAGTACGGGGTCGTCATCTGTCCGAACCTCGCTGGGGACATGCTCTCTGACCTCGCGGCCGGTCTCGTCGGCGGTCTCGGGCTGCTCCCGAGCGCGAACGTCGGGCCGGACAACGCGCTGTTCGAACCGGTCCACGGCTCGGCGCCGGACATCGCGGGTGAGGGAGTCGCGAACCCGACGGCGACGCTCCTGAGTGCGGCGATGCTGCTCGACCATCTGGAGTTCGAGGACGAGGCAGCGCGCGTCCGGGACGCGGTTACGACCGTTCTGGCGGACGGCCCGCAAACGCCGGACCTGGGCGGCAACGGGACGACCGGCGACGTGACCGAGGCGGTGCTGGACGCACTGTAGTCCAGCCGACCACCGGCGGGAAGCGGAGCCGCGCCACGAGACTCAACTGTGCCGGTTCGGCGGCGACGTGGAGCGTAACAGGCCGAGAACAGTCGGTGTCTGCCAGACGTCGGTCTCGGCGGGGAGACGAACGGACTGCGGAGACTGATCGACGACTGCGCCGGCGACTACCAGGCCGAGGAGACGACGCCGCCTCGAAAGCAGCGACGAAGGCTACTGATCGGATTCGGCGGCCGCGGCCCTGACTGTACTCCACCTGTCGGTTTCCTCGAGATGTGCTTGGAGGTCGGCGGCGTACTCGTCGGCGAGTCGCTCGGCCGCCGCCAGACGCTCCTCGTCTCTGTCGTCGCCGCCTCCGTCGCCGCCGAGTCCGAGGGCGTCTTTGATCCCGCTCAGGACACCGCCGTCACCGCCGCGGTTACCCGGCCCGGCGGAGCTACCCGGTCCGGCCATCGGGTGTTCGTCCATCGAGTCGAGTTCGGGGATAACAGACGGGAGCGCGGACGTGTCTGCGACGAGCCGCGCGACTTCGTTGTCAGCGGGATCCTCGATCTCGAACTCGATTGCGGTCATAACCAGCCCCCACTGCTGGCGGGAGAACGGCGACGACTCGACACGGTCGGTGAACTGCTGGTCGACCGTCATCCGGTCGCCGACGATCCGATCGGTCCAGTGTTCCATATTCGGACTGTGGCGACCGAACGGCTTCAGCGTTGTCACGGCCGCGTCGCCGTGTTATCCGGTCGAGAAGAAACGGAGTTCGCGGCGGACGATGCGTGTTGGTGCCACCCCCACGTGGCAACTGGGTCCCCACCCATGGTGCGTCGTCCGACAGGCCAGAGCCTGTAACACAGTGCCCCTCGGTCGCTGGTCCCACCCCCCGACCGAAGTAGCGTCTATCATAACTCCCCAACCCCAACTGATAGTGTCGCCGGTTATGGACGGTCGTTTATCACAGTGAGGTGTTGCCATGCCGACGCGCACGAGAGAGGACTGCTCGCAGTCACACCGCGTCCAGGTCGACCGACTCGTCGCCATCGAGGACGTGAACGTCGGCGTCACTGTCCGTCGCTGCCACTTCGTCGACGAAGCGATCGGTGTCGATTTCGATTGGTGGGAAGGTGTCGTAGTGCATCGGGAAGACGTGGTCTACGTCGAGCCAGTCGGTTGCGACGGCGGCCTGCATCGGTCCCATTGTGAAGTGGTCGCCGACCGGAACCGCCGCGGCGTCGGGTTCGAGGTACGGGGCGATGACCTCGCGCATCTCGGTCATCAGGCCGGTGTCGCCGGCGTGGTAGAACGTCGTCGCGTCCTCGCCGGCCACCTGTGTCGGCACGGCGTCGCTGATGATGTACCCGGCACAGTTACCGCCGCTCGGGGAGACGAAGCCTTCGCCCATGCCGTTCGTGTGGTCGGCGCGGTGCATCGTCACGTGCGCGTCGCCGAACTCGACGGTCCCACCGAGGTTGAAGCCAACCACGTCGTCCTCAGCGAAGTCGTGTTCACCCGAGAGGTGGCCGACGACTTCGGGCGTCCCGCCGAGGGTGGCGTCGGTGTACTCGCCCACGTCCGCGACGTGGTCGTCGTGACCGTGTGTCACGAGCACCACGTCCGGGTCGAGGTCGGCAGCGTCCGTGTCGGTCTTCGGGTTGCCGAAGAACGGGTCGATCAGGATGTCGGTGTCGTCGACCGAAACGCTCCAAGTCGCGTGACCGTACCAGGTGAGTTCCATTGCAGGAGCCTGTTCGGTCGAAACCCACTTAAGCGTACAGGAGACCGCAGAGCCGGCCGGGTCAGTCCCGGAGATGAGCGCTTGTAAACGCTTATCAGGCGGCGCTGCGAGTCGCGGGACATGAAACGCGTGCGCTTCCGGGATTCTGCGGGCAACGTGCGTGGGGGTCGCTGGACGGTCGAGGACGGAGAAGAGTTCGTGACGGCCGCGGCCGGACCGTACGGGCGCATCTCGTTCGGTGACGAGAAATTCGCCCCGGACGAGGTCGAAATTCTTCCGCCCTGCGAACCGACCAAGATCGTCTGCGTCGGTCTCAACTACGCCGACCACGCCGACGAACAGGACAAAGAAGTTCCGGACCGACCGCTGCTCTTTCTCAAGCCGCCGAATACGGTCACCAGCCACAACAAAACGGTCGCGCTCCCGGCGAACAAGGCCCGCATCGACCACGAGGCCGAACTCGCGGTCGTAATCGGCGAGCGGTGTACCGGCGTCAGCACCAGCGAGGCCATGGACTGTGTGTCCGGGTTCACCTGTCTCAACGACCTCTCGAACCGGGACGACCAGGAAGTCGAGCAGAACTGGGTCCGCGGGAAAGCGTTCGACGACGCTGCCCCCATCGGCCCGCTGGTGGCGACTCCGGAGCACGTTCCCGAAGACGCGACCATCGAGTGCCGCGTCAACGGGAACCTCGAACAGCAGTCCTCGCGCGACCAGTTCATCTTCTCCATCCCCGAACTGATAGCGGAGATCACGACGTACATGACACTGGAACCCGGCGACGTGATTTCGACGGGCACTCCTGCCGGTGTCGGCCCCCTGGCGGACGGCGACGAAGTCGAGGTGACGGTCGAGGGCCTCGGGACTCTCCGGAACACCGTCCGAATCCCCTGAACTGCGCGTTCGTTGCCGGATGCTCCGTCGTCCGGCGGCCGACACCAGAAGCCATAAGTTTAGGCTCACCTAATCCCGGTCAAGATGGACCGACGGCCGAGCGAACGGGTCGACGTGTGCGTTGTCGGGGCGGGCCCGGCCGGCGCGCTCGCTGCACATCGACTCGCCGAGCGGGGCCACGGGGTCGTCGTGCTGGACGCAGGGCCGCGATTCGACCGCGAGTCGCGCCGCGACCGAATGGAGCGGGCCATCAGACCGGCCCACTCCGACACCTCGGTGTGGGAGATGGGTGGCGAGCGTGACGCGTACACGAGCAGTGGTGACCGGAACTACCCGCTGAACGCTGCGCGCGTCAAGGGGGTCGGTGGGTCGACGTTGCACTGGCAGGGGATGGTGATGCGTAACCACGAGGCCGACTTCGAGCGCCGAACGCGGGACGGTGTCGCCGCCGACTGGCCACTCGGTTACGAGGACCTGAAACCGTACTACGCTACGGCGGAGACCGAACTGGGCGTCGCAGGAGCCTCGGACAACCCCTTCGCACCGCCGCGTGACGAACCCCACCCACTCCCGGCGTTCGAGCCGTCCTACAGCGACTCGTTGTTTGCCGAGGCCTGCCAACGGTTGGGCGTCGTCATGCACTCGGTCCCGAACGCTCGCAACTCCGAGCGCTACGACGACCGGAGCGCCTGCGTAGGCTACGGGACCTGTCAGCCCGTCTGCCCCTCCGGTGCGAAGTACAGCGCCGACGTGCACGTCCGGAAAGCCGAGGACGCGGGCGCTCGCGTGGTCGACCGCGCACCGGTTCAGGAACTCGTCACCGACGAGTCCGGACGGGTCGCCGCCGCCCGCTACGCCACGCCCGACGGCGAGACACACCGGCAGACCGCGCGGGAGTTCGTCGTCGCCTGTGGCGGTATCGAGACGCCCAGACTGCTGCTCATGTCGCGCTCCGCGGACCAACCGGACGGGCTGGCCAACAGCTCCGGACTCGTCGGCCGGTACTTCACCGAACACCTCTTCTGTGGCGCGGGCGGCCTGCTGGACGAGCCGACTCGACAGAACCACGTCGGGTTCCTCACCAGCGAGTGCCACCAGTTCTACGACGACCCCGGCCGGGCCACAGCGGGCACCGACGGCGGGATTCCCGGGAGTGACGCCGACCTCGGGCCGATCAAACTGGAGTTTCTGAACTACGCCGGCCCCTCGCCCGTGGAACTGGCGCTCGGAGCCGAGGAGTTCGGCGACGACCTGCTCTCCTCTCTGCGAGGCGCCTACGGTACCAACATCGCTATGGGCGGGCTAGTCGGGCAGTTGCCCCGAGAGGAAAACCGGATCACGCTCGACGCGTCACGAACCGACGACCACGGCAACCCCGTCCCGGACATCACGTGGTCGCTCGACGCACGGACCGAGCGGACACTCCGGCGGGCCAACGAGATACAACGCGCAGTCCTCGAAGAACTGGGCGTCGATATCGGCTGGACTGTCGGTCCGGCGGACACCGGTCCGGCCTACCATCACATGGGGACCACCCGGATGGGAACCGACCCCGCCGAGAGCGTGGTGAATCCACAGCTACGGACCCACGACGTGCCCAATCTCTCCGTGGCGTCGAGTAGCGTGTTCGTCACGCCGGGCGCGCTGAACCCGACGCTGACCATCGCGGCGCTGTCGCTGAAGTGTGCGGACCACGTCGACGAACGGTTGTAGCAGGCTGGAGTCGCGTTCGGTTACACTCCACCGAGCAACAGACCAGCGTTCACGAGCAGACCGAGCGCAGACACGGAACCGGCGAGAAAAAACGGCCGGGCGTTGTTCGCAGGCTCGCGGAGCTTCCGCTCTGCCAGGCCGTCGCTGATTTTGCTGGTCCCGACCTCGACCAGACCCGCCAGGGCCAGCCAGAGGACGATCATCGCAATGACGAGGTAACCCCGGGTCGAACCGGTGAGGCTCCCGACGGTGTAGAGGTTGCCCGCGAGGTGCCCGCCGGTGAGGAACAGAACGAGTGCACTCGCCCGCGAGAGCGTGAGCAGGCGGCTCGTGATGTCGGCGAAGGGGTCGGTGTCGATACTGCCCTGCCGGGCCACCGGAAGGATGCCGTAGGTCATGAACAAGACAGCGCCGGTCCAGAGGCCGGCGAACAGCATGTGGATTACGTACCCAATCGTCAGGTCGATAGACGCCATACTTCAGTGCTGGAGGTATCACCCCTTCAACCTGGTGAGTTCCGGCCGTCTCGTTCAAGCAGGCTTAATAATCGTGGTCCGTTTTGCTCGGACATGGAACCACGGGACCTGTCGGACCACTCGATATACCGGGCAGGACGGGGAATCGAAGAAGTCGCCCGGGAACTGGAACTCGACCCCGGAGAGCTAGTGAAGCTCTCCTCGAACGAGAACGTGCTGGGTCCCAGCCCGAAGGCGGTCGCCGCGACCCGGGAGTACGCCGACGTCGTACACCTCTATCCGAAGAGTTCACACACCGATCTGATCGACCGCCTGGCCGACGACTGGGGCCTCGCGCCCGAGCAAATCTGGCTGGCTAACGGCGGGGACGGCGTCCTCGATTGCTTCTCCCGTGCAGTCCTACGCCCGGACGAGCGGCTGTTGGTACCCCAACCCGGCTTCGCTTACTACGGTATGAGTGCCCGCTACCACCACGGCGATACCGAGAGCTACCAGCTCTCGAAGGCCGACGGCTTCGCTCAGACGGCCGACACTGTTCTGGAGGCGTACGACGGCGAGCGGGTCGTCGTCGTCACGAGCCCCCACAACCCGACCGGGTCGGTCATGCCGCTGGACGAGGTGGAGCGCCTGGCCGAGGAGACCGACGAGGACACCCTGGTCCTGGTCGACGAAGCCTACGGCGAGTTCGCGAACGTCGAGAGCGCGGTGTCGCTCGTTCGAGAACGCGACGACGTGGCCATCCTCCGGACGTTCTCGAAGGCGTACGGACTGGCCGGAATGCGACTGGGCTACGGGCTGGTCCCGGAAAGCTGGGCCGACGCCTACGCCCGGATTCACACCCCCTTCGATACGGGCGAACTCACCTGCCGGGCGGGATTGGCCGCACTCGACGACGACGAACACATCGAACAGACGGTCGAGATGGTCGAAACGGCCCGCGAGTACCTCTACGAGAACCTCGACGCCCGAACCTGGAAGAGCCAGGGCAACTTCGTGCTGGCGGAGGTCGGAGCGGGCGAGGGAGCCGGTCCAGCCGGCGGGCAGTCGGAGACCACGGGCGGGGAGGCCGTCACCGACGCCGCCCAGCGCGAGGGGATTATCGTCCGTGACTGTTCGAGTTTCGGCCTGCCCGGCTGCGTGCGGATCACCTGTGGCACCTCCGAGCAGATGGAACGCGCGGTGGCAGTGCTGAACGAGGTGATCGACGCGTGAGAGTTGCGGTCACGGGCACGCCGGGGACGGGCAAGACGACTGCTACCGACCTGGTCGAGTCCGACCTCGAACCCGTCCACCTGAACGAGGTCATCCGTGAGGAGGGACTCGCCACCGGACGGGACGAGGAACGCGACAGCCTCGTGGCCGACATAGCGGCCGTCGCCGACTGGCTGGGCGACCGCGACGACCTCCTGATCGACTCACATCTGGCCCATCGGCTGAACGTGGACCGGGTGGTCGTCCTGCGCTGTCATCCCGACGAACTCGAACGGCGGCTCATAGAACGGGGCGAACCACCGGCGAAAGCCGAGGAGAACGCCGAGAGCGAGGCGCTCGACGTAGTCCTCGCGGAAGCGGTCGAGCATCACGGCGAGGATTCGGTCTACGAGGTCGACGCGACCGAGCGTGACCCCAAGGGCAACGCCCGGGAGATTGAGCGGGTGATCGGGGGGGAGCGCGAACCGAGCGCCGGGACCGTTTCGTTCGTCGAGTACATATGACGCTAGACAGGCTCAGGCCGCTGGCCGACCGCGCCCTGACGCCGTTCGTGAGTGCCTCGTCCCGGCTGGGCGTCACACCGAACGTCGTGAGTGTGCTCGCGTTCTTCCTCGCGGGGGCTGCTGGCGCCGCGTTCTATCTCGGCGGCGGCGGCCCGGCGGGACTGGGGGAGCCGGCCTGGTATCTCGTCGGCGCGCTGTTCGTGTTCCTGAACGGCTGGCTGGACCTGCTTGACGGTGCACTGGCCCGACAGTTGGGTACGGACTCACAGGCCGGCGACCTGCTGGACCACGTCCTTGACCGCTACGCCGACATCGTGATGATCGTCGGACTGGCGGCGGGTGTCGACCGCTACCCGCTCGGTCTAGCGGCCGTCACCGGCGTGCTGATGACCTCCTACCTGGGCACGCAGTCAGAGGCGGTCGGGCTAGACCGGGTGTACGGCGGTCTGCTCGGGCGAGCGGACCGACTGGCGCTGCTCGGTGTGATCGCCCTGTACTCGTTCGTCATCCCTGCGGAACTCTACGGGCTGACGGCGGCGGGGTGGTTGCTGGTGGTCTTCGCGGTGGTCGGTCACTTCACGGCGCTCCAGCGGTTCGTCGGGGCCTTCCGGACGCTTTCCTGAACCCCCTCTGTGACCGTGTCGAACGGCTCACGAGTTCGGTCGCGCGAGGCCAGCTCTCACGAGGAGCGTCTCGCTTTCCTCGACGCGACGGACACCAGTGGCTTTCGGCGCGTGTCCGCAGGTCACGTCGGAGAAACGAGGGCGCTCCTCGTGAGAGCTGGCCTCCTCGCGCCACCGCGGCGGGGTAACATTCAAACGCGGGCGTGGCAAAGTATCCGTCATGGTCCAGTGTGAGATGTGCGGGGCCGACACGTCCTCGCCGAACACGGTGAAAGTCGAAGGGGCGGAGCTCGACGTGTGCGACGACTGTGCCGACTTCGGCACCGAGGTCCGCACCCAAGAGAGCTCCAGTTCGTCCACGAAGTACTCGACGAGCAGTTCCTCGGGGTCGGGCTCCGGCAGTTCGGACGGCGGCGCGTCGAGTTCCGGCACGGGCAACACCTCGAGTGGTGGCGGCGGTCGTCGTCGTGATATGTTCGACCAGATGGACGAGGTGGCGCAGGATTACGACCAGCGGATACGCGAGGCCCGGGAAGCGGCGGGCATGAACCAGGAGGAACTGGCAAACCAGCTCAACGAGAAGGCCAGTCTCATCCGCAAACTCGAACTCGGCGACACGCTCCCTAGCGACACGGTCCAGACCAAACTCGAGCGAGCGCTGGACATCGTGCTGACCGAGGGTGGCGGCAGTGCAGACGACACGGAGTGGAGCGGCGGCTCCAGTGACGGCGAGTACACGCTGGGCGACGTGGTACAGCGAAAGGACTCCTAGATGTGACGCTGGACGTCCTCGATGGAGAGGTCCTCACCGATCTCGTCGAGTTCTGACTCGAGCCGTTGTATCTCGCCGGTCAGCCGCTCGAACCGCTCGCTACGCTCTAGCTCTGCGGCGGGTTTCTCGATCTCGAGAACATTGCGTTTTAGCTTCTTCGAGGTCAGCTGCTGGTGTTTCTCACTGTACTCCGAAAGTTTGAGCAGGCGCTGGATCACCTCGAGCAGGTCGTCGCGGGCGATGGGCTTGACGAGGTAGTCGTCACAGCCCATGTCGATGATGTCGAACCCGGGGTTGACGGCGGTCACCATCGCGACCCGGCAGTCACAGCCGTTCTCGTTGATATCCGCGAGGACCTTGTCACCCGAGAGGTCCGGCATCCGACGGTCCAGCAGGGCCACGTCGACGGTGATACTCTCGTCGTGGAGGATTTCGACCGCCGCTTCGCCGCCGTATGCCGTCAGTATCTCGTAATGTTCGGTCAGGAAGTCGGTGTAGAGGTCAGCGAGGTGCTGTTCGTCCTCCGCCACCAGCACCGTCGCCTCCGAAGTTGACGCTGACACGAGTATCGATTCGGAGGTACTGGCTGTGGCGTCTTAAAACGGCCCTCCGACTCACTGTGCCGAACTCCCATCCTTTATTGACGCTGCGGTCGCCCTCCCGCTATGTTCGTCCTCGTCAACCTGAAAGCGTACCCGTGTGACCCGGTCGCAGTCGCAACCGCGGCGGACGAAGTCAGCGAGTCCACGGGTGTCCGTATCGCTATCGCACCGCAGGCCGCACACCTCTCCGCCGTGGCCGGCACCGGCGTCGAGACCTGGGCCCAGCACATCAGCCCAGTCGACCACGGCAGTCACACAGGGTCGACGCTCGCGGAAGCCGCCACCGACGCGGGCGCGGTCGGCACGCTGTTGAACCACTCCGAAAACCGGCTCCGACTCGCGGGACTCGACGCCGGCCTCACCGCCGCCGACCGCACGGACCTCGAAACCATCGCCTGCGCGAACAATCCCGACCAAGTCGCCGCCGCCGCGGCACTCGGCCCGGACGCCGTCGCCGTCGAGCCCCCCGAACTGATCGGAACCGGAACACCCGTCAGCAAAGCCGACCCCGACATCGTCCGGGACGCCGTCGATGCCGCGGCCGCCGTCGACGCCGCCGTGGACGTGCTCTGTGGGGCCGGAATCTCCTCGGGTGAGGACCTCGCGTCCGCAAAGGAACTGGGTGCCGACGGCGTTCTGCTCGCCAGTGGCGTCGCGAAGGCCGACGACCCGAGGGCCGCACTTGAGAACCTCGTCGAACCGGTCGTCTGACCGGGGTCGGCCGCCCATGTGAGGGCACAGCTACATGAGAGTCCAAGCCGAGAAACCTGTCAGTGACCAGCGACCGATGACCGAGACGGTTCCGTTCACGCCCCTGGAGGAAGCGATATTCTACATCGAACGCAAACACGGTCCCTGGAACGTCCAGTTCGAGGTCGAGACCACGGCACGTATCGACGCCGACCGGCTCCAGGCGGCCGTCATCACGGCTTGCAACACGCATCCGCTCGCTCGGGCACACCAGCAACCCCACTCGGGAATGGACGTTCGGTGTCGGTGGAAGATTCCCGACGCTATCGAGCAACTCCCGGCCGACACTCTCACCGTAACCGACGGCCTGACGTCGACCGATCGGTCGCGGTTCTACTACGAACCGTTCGACCCGACCGAGGAGTTGCCGTTCAGGCTACTCGTCGACCGCGGCGATGGGCAGAGCGGCGGCGACCGAGTGCTAATCTGTGCGAATCACGTCGCCGTAGACGGTGTGGGCGGCGCACGGTTCGCCCGCTCGCTCTGCCGTGCCTACCGCGGTGAGGATCTCGCCGACCCCGTGGCCCTCACGACGGCCCGCGACGCGGTCGACGACGCCAGTTCGCCGGGTCCAACTATCGGCCTCGGTCTGCTCGGCGACGCCCTCGATTACATCGCGAACGCGGTCGAGTCGCCGACCCGGGTCGCCGGCGACGGCGGTGTCGACACGGCCGGTTGGCTCTTCGAGCAGCGACGACTCGGCGACGGCCTGACCGCACAGATGATGCAGGAGCGCCCCGAGGGGTCGTCGGTCAACGACACGATGCTGGCGGCGCTTCACCGCTGTGTCGACACCTGGAACCGGAATCACGGTGAGATGGCACGAAAAATCAGTGTGATGATGCCGCTGAACCTGCGTCCGAGGAAGTGGTTCTACGACGTGGTGGGCATGTTCACCGCTTTCGACAGCATCACCACCCGGCAACGGGACCGGCAGGACCCACGGACGACCCTCCAGACGGTCGTCGACCAGACCCGTCGAATCAAGGACCGCGACCGGGCGACAGTGCCCCACGAGGCGCTGAAACTCGTCCCGCCCGGGACACCCGTCGGCCTGAAACAGCGGTTTCCGGAGCTATTGAACGGACCAGGCCGTCGGCTCGTCGACACCGCGGTGTTGTCGAATCTCGGTCGGATTCCCGACCCGCTTCCGGGATTCGCCCCCGACGACGACCCCTCCCTGTGGTTCTCACCGCCCTCGATCACCCCGAGCCCGGTGGGTATCGGCGTCGGGACCGTCGACGGGACCGTCCACGTGACCGGCCGTTACCACCGCAACAGGTTCGACACCGACGCCGCGGCGGCGTTCACCGACCGCTATCTCGACTGCCTCGAGAACGTCGTGTCCTGAACGTCAGTTCAGGAACGCTGCCTCGACCGCGGCCACGAGCGCGTCGCGTTCCTCGGCGTCGTGTTGGCGACTGGCCTCCGCTTCGACGAGGTCGGACAGGCAGTAGTCGTAGTAGCCCCGGCCCACGTGTTCGATGTAGCCGTGGGTTCGAAGGGTTCGGTTGTGCGCGTATGCGCTGGTGCGGTCACCGTCGCCGCCGCCCGCGAAGAACGCGTCGAGCGGCTTTGCCGGCCCCTCCGCCCGGTAGTAGCGTAACATGCCGCAGGTCTTCGGCGGCATCGTATCGATGGCCTGCCGCAACTGCTCGACGAGTGCTTCCTCGTCGGGCGGCATCTCGCCGGGCCAGGAGGCGATGTCGACTCCGGCAGCATCGCCGGACTCGCCGTCGACGGCCCTGTCCTCGTCACCGACTGTGGCCATCGCGGCTGCCACGTCGCCGTCGTCGGCGCCGTCGCCCCAGCCGTTTCGGTCGCCACCCACCTCCGCCGCACCGTCCCCACCGGGCGGACCATCGAAAAACGACGTCGTGGTCGTGGCCGTCGCAGCACCGTCGGCCTCGGTTCTCGCTAACTCACCGGAGTCGGGCGTCGGTTGGAGGGCGGACTCCCCATCGGCGGCACTACCGTTCGATTCCTCGGCGGGGGCGTCCGCGACGCTCGAGTCGCCTGCCTCGTCGACCGGCGGGTCGCCGGTCGACAGTCGCCGTCGCTCGCGCATCCGCTCCTGCTCTGTCCGGCCGGGGTTGACCCCTTTGACCGTGTCGAGCAGGGCGTCGACGAACTGGTCGGCCATGCGTGACATATCGCGGGCGTCCTGCAACTCCGTTTCCAGTTCCGCGATTCGGGAGTTTCGCTCGTCGAGTTGCTCCCGGAGTTCCTGTACACGGTCCTCTGTGCGTTGTTTTTGCTCGCTGATCGCCTCCAGTTCTGAAACGAGGTCGGAACTCACGGACTTGAGGTCGGGGCGATCCACGTCCTCCAAGCCGGGCGTCGCACCGGCGTCGAAGGTCTGCTTGCGGTGGAACTGGACGCGCTGGACGCGTTCGGTCCAGTCGTTCATCATGAACGCCTCGCCGTCGCCCAGGTCCTCGACGGCCTCGGCGTACTCGCTGCCCAGAATGCGGCTGACGACCTTCGTGTCGTTGTTCCAAGTCAGCCGGTGCCAGACCAGCCAGTCACACTGGGTGATGAAATCTTTCTTTACGTCGGCCGGCCGTTGACTGATTCCGACCATCCCGAGTCCGTGTTTGCGGCCCCGTTTGCCGATCTTGATGAGCATCTTTCCGGCCTCTGTGACCGACCCCTTCTCCGGAATCCACTCGTGAACCTCCTCGACGAGCATCAGGAACGGCTGTTTCAACTTCTTCTCCTTGGCGAACAACTGCTTCGAGACCTCGGTCAACAGCGTCTCGGCTTCGTCCTCGTCGAGGAACGAGGACACGTCGAGGATGATGGGAACGTTCTGCTCCAGTGCCAGCGAGGCTATCTTGCCGGCGTGTTCGGTCGTCACCTGGATGTCGCACTCCTCGTCGGCCCCGACGTGGAGTATCTCGTACTCCTCTTTCAGGCCGTAGTACTCGCCGTCGATGTCGACGATGAGGATACCGAAGCCGGCGTCGAGCAGGTTCTCGGCGATGACGCTGGCGGTGTTCGACTTCCCGCTCCCGCTCTTGCCGGTGACGAAGCCGCGCCCGGTCAGAATCTCGACGACCGGTAAGTCGACCGACCGGTCCGGGGTGGTGCCGGTCGGTGGGCCGTCGCTCAGTTCGGCGACAGTGATGCTCTCTTTCTCGTCTCCCATCGCTTGTCGTCTACTCACACCGCGGCGACATAATCGTCAGTCAGCCAGCCGTCAGACGCGAGTCCCGCGGCCGATACGGGCCGAACCCATATTACCGAGTGGTGAGAAAACGTTACACCGAAGTCGTTCACCATGCGCCGTCACGAAACCACCGTCGAGGACGGGACCGTCTACGTCGAGACCGACGACGGACAGCTAGAGGTCGGCGCCCTCGACCGGATCGTCGACGCCGTCGGCGGCCACGCCTGGACCATCGAGTACTCCGACTGGGAGCGCGAGTACTACGATGACCTCGACACCTCCGACGAGGGGATGATCGTCGACGTGGTGGACATGACCGAAGCCATGACCCACGGTGAGTCGTTCGTGGAGATGCTCAGGACACATCCGTCGGAACCGGCGGCCACGACCACCGAGCGGAGCGCCCTCTCGCCGCGGATGGGGTTGTTCGTCGGCAAACTGCTCGAAAATCTCGAGAGCGGTCTGGGCTGAGCCCGCCGGTCCAGCGACCGTTCCCGTGACTCAGACGACCCGGAACAGACGAATCGTATCCCGTTCTGTGGGTTCGCGAATCAACTGAGCGAACCCCCTGTCCGAGAACACCCGTTTCCAGTCGCGGTGATACAGCGGGAACTCGTCGTCGACGTAGCTCACGTCGGTCTCGCCGCGACCGCGGTCCGGGCCGTTACCCTCGTTTTCGGCGGTCACGAGCAGGTCGGTCGTGAGCCGCTGGAACTCGTCGAACACCCACGCGTCGTCGGGATGCACGTGCTGGAGGGTCTCGACCGTGTATATCACGTCGAAGGCCCCGTCGTCGAACCTCGGAAGCCGGTCTTCGAGGGCGCCGGTGTGGAAGGTTCCCGCCGCGGCGAGGTGGGGGTAGTGGTCGGCCAGCACCTCGAAGGCGTCCTCGTTGATGTCGACGCCAGCGAGGTTCTCGAATCCCTGCCGGCGAAGGTGTTCGAGGTGGCGGCCACAGCCACACCCCACTTCGAGAACGTTCGCGTCGTCGGTCGCGTAATGGCCGAGGACACGACCGATGGTTTCGCTCACCTCGTTGGGACCGATCTTCGCGTAGTAGATGGGCGAGAACCGGCCGGAGCGTTCGGCCCAGTCCTGGCGCACGTCGTCCGGGTCCATGTATTCACCCTGACGAGGGCGAGTAATCAATCGACTGGTACCGTCACTCCTCGAACTCGGACAGCGAGGTCTGTCCCCGCGGGTCGGCGTCGTCGCGTTCGTCGTCCTGCGTCGCGAGGAACTCGCCCAGCGAGTAGTTTTCCCGCACGCTGGTCGCTCCCGAATCGTCGCCCTCGAATCCGTCGAGACTGGCCTGTTGGGCGTTCGAGAAGTCCAGATTCGAGACCCGAACGCCTATTTTCCGCACGTCGGCGTCGCGGAACTCTTTGAGGAGTTCGAGCGCCACCTCCGCGACGAGGCCGGCGTCTTCCACCGGACCCGGGAGCGACTCCGCGCGGGTATTAACCTCGAACGGGGGTGTGACGATTTTGATTCCGATGGTCCGGTAGAGCGCGTCCTCGCGCTTTGCGCGTTCGGCAACGTCGCCGGCCAGCGCCCGGACGCGCTCGCGTTTGCGTTCGATGTCGTCGGTTGCCTCGGTGAACGCCGACTCCCGGGAGAGGCTCTTTGGCTTCCCGACGGGTTCCACGATTCTGTCGTCCTCGCCGCGGGCGTACGACCAGATCTCTCGGCCGCGCCCGCCGAAGCGGTCCTCGAGGCGCTCCGGGTCGGCGTCGGCGAGGTCGCCGGCCGTCTCGACACCCATCGACCGGAGTTCACGGGCGGTGACGGGACCGACGTTGTGGACTTCCTCGACGTCGAGCGGGGCCAGAAACTCGCGGACCTCGCCGGGTCTGACGACCACGAGGCCGTCGGGCTTGTCGTGGTCGCTGGCTATTTTAGCCGCACTCATCGCCGGCGCGATCCCGACGCTGGCGACGACTCCTACCGTTTTTTCAATCCGGTCTCTGAGCGTCTGTCCGAACGCCGCGGCCTCGCCCCAGTCCACCGTGCCGGTCACGTCCAGATAGGCCTCGTCGATGCTGACCTCCCGGACCGTGTCCGCAGTGTCGTGCAGGACGCTTTTGACCTCGCTGGCGACCGACTCGTAATACTCCATGTCGACCGTGCGGTAAAATCCCGCTTCGCTGGGGTCTACCTCTGGGTCGTCGACGGCGTCGATTCTGCGGGGGAGCAGTTCGAGCGCCTGCGAAATGGGCATGGCGCTCTCGACGCCGAACTCACGAGCCTCGTAGGTGGCGGTGGCGACTGCACCGTGGGTCTCGCCGGACTCGTAGCCCATCCCGACGACGAGCGGTTCACCCCGCAGCGCTGGCTCCCGGAGTCGCTCACAGGCGGCGTAGAAACAGTCCATGTCGACGTGACAGATGACCTGCTCCGGCGAGTCGTCGTCGACACCCGGCAGCCGCCCGTCCATGCAGCGGCGTTCGGACCGCCCCCACCTAAGTCCCTCGCCCCGCGACACGCGGTGGCGAGACGGATTCAGCGACTACCCGGCCCGGCGGTCAGCCGCGGCGTCGGCCCATCGAGGCGGTCGCGGTTCTCCTCGATAGCTAGCCGCGATTCGTCGCTCACACCGGGGAGAAAGCCCACGGCGACGACGGCCTCGACGGGATGGGCCTCCAGCTGACTGCGCGCCTCAAACAGCCGCCCGTAGCCGTCCGACCCCCACTCGACGTCGCTGGCGAACACCATCTCCTGGAACGTCCGCCCGTAGTTGGCTGCTGCCTTCTGCGAGAGCGTATCCAGCCGCTGGGTGATCGCCGACCCCTCCCTGTGAGTTCCGAGCAGAAGGTCAGTTAGCGGGTAAGACGTGTCGTCCTCGATGGGTGACGCGTACGCACCGGGAATCCTGGTGAGGTGAGGTCCCTCGGCGCCCCCAGCCGCGGTCCCAGCGTCGCCCTCGGGGTCGTCCCCGGTCCCGCTGGTCACTTCGTAGGCGAGGAATCTAGGGACACCGGCCTCGTAGAGGTGTGCGACGACGGCGGGTTCGAGGCCGCCACCCAGCGGCGGGGCAGTCCCGATTTGGACGACGGCGGTCAGCGCACTCATCGTTCCTCGAGCAGTGCGCCCGGGTTCATGATGGCGGCGGGGTCGAGGCGCGCTTTGGCCGCCTGAAGCGCGTCGCGGAAGTCGTCGGGTGACTCCTCCTCGTACCACTCCCGATGGGTCCGGCCGACGGCGTGGTGGTGGGTGATCGTCCCACCGTGTTCCTCGATCACGTCAGACGCGGTGGCCTTGATTTCGCGCCACTGTTCGAGTTCGCGCCCCACGTCGGCGGGTGCCAGCAACGTGTAGTACGGTGCCGGCCCGTCGGGGTAGACGTGTGTGAACCGACAGGAGAGAAAGCCCGCGCCGCATTCCTCCCGCATGACTTCGGTTACCTGCTCGGTTATCTGCTCGTGCAGGGTGTCGAACTGGTCCCAGGTGACGGCCGTCTCGAAGGTCTCGGCGATGACCCCGAGGCTCACCATCGCGTTGAACTTGTACGGTGCCTCGAAGAAAGCCGAGCGCCACTCGCCCGCCTCCTCGCCGCGGTCGTCCCCGGCGTCGTCCGTGTCCAGATGCGGGCCTTCGTAGCTGGGGTCGCCCGAGACGTTGCCGCCGTGGTCCTCGGCGATTTCGAGGGCACGGGCGAGGTCGTCGTCGACGGGGTGGTCGACGGACTCGAAGCCCAGCACGAGAACGTGGCTGCCGTCCATCGCGACCTCGTTCAGCATCGCCTCTCGACTGTCCAGCAGGCGGCAGTTCGCCGGGTAGAGCCGTGCCTGGACGATTTCGCGGGTCGCGCCGACCGCCGCCTCGAAGTCCGAGAATCGGACGGTCGCACGAGCACGATATGACGGGCGGGGCTGGACGCGGAGCCAGCCCTCGGTGATGACGCCGAGCGCCCCCTCAGAGCCGAGGACCAGCCGGTTCGGGTCGGGCCCGGCACCGGACGCGGGAAGACGGCGCGACTCGAACTCGCCGGAAGGGGTGAGCATTCGGACGTTCTCGACGAAGTCGTCGATGTGCGTGTAGACGGTTGCGAAGTGGCCGCCAGCGCGGGTCGCGATCCACCCGCCCAGCGTCGAGAACTCGTATGACTGGGGGTAGTGACGCAACTGGAGGTCGTGTTCGCGGAGCTGGTCGTTGATCTCCGGGCCGGTCGCCCCGGCCTGTATCCTCGCAGTGCGGGAGTGAGCGTCGACCTCCAGCACCTGGTCCATCTCCCGGAGGTCCAGCGAGCAGACGCCGGCGTAGCCGGACCCGTCACCCTCCGGGTCGCACTCGACGCCGGCGACGACACTCGTGCCACCGCCGTACGGGACGACCGCAATCGCCGCTTCGGTCGCCCAGTCCAGAACGGCACGGACCTCGTCACCGTCCGCGGGTTCGGCCACCACGTCCGGAGCCGACGAGAAGTCGCCGTGGAACCCGCGGACGAGGTCTCGGTACCCGCTGCCGTAGGTGTGGCGAATCCGGTCCTCGGTCGCGGTCGAACAGACCCCGGCGAGGTGGTCCGGGACCGACACCGACGACTCGGGAATCGACACGTCCGAGAGAGTTGGCGGGTCCAGACGGGGGCGTTCGGGGAAGCCGAGCATGGTCTCCATCCGGGTCGCGAGTTCGTCCCGCTCGGCCTCGTCCGGGAACTTCTCGGTGTAGCCCCAGCCCCAGAAACTCATGTCGCTATCTGGCATCAGTGTATCTGTGTCTATCTGTCTCAAAAGCGTTGGGTCGCAGTACTGAGGTAGGGGTACCAGAAAGATGGACCCCGGAACACGCGCCGGCTGGCCAGCCGTCCGCCGGGAGTCCCGGTCGTTCGCCGATGCCAATTCACGAGTGGTTACGACGGTGATTCCCGTCGAGAATCCACAGCGAATCGGGGTTCTATTACTTTGTCGAACAGTGACAAACATAACTCTTTCGCCGGTCAGCGGGCCCGGGTGTACCGTGCGGTCAGCGCCGCTCCACCGATTCCGTAGAGAAAACCGGCGGCGTGGGCGAAGACGTTCGTGACCGCACCGTCCTCGACGATGGTGGGCGGGAACAGGACGGAGACGAAGCTCACCAGGAGGACGACGACCAGCGCGGTCTGTGTGACCTGAATCAGTTCGGCTCGCGAACTGGGCCGGGACTGTATCGTCGGTCCCTTCGACTCCCGGCTGATACCCCACGCACAGACTCCCCAGCCGACGGCGAAGAGGCCGGCGACCGGGAGCGTCACGGTCCCGACGTAGATGAGATACACCTCGAACAGGAGCAGGAGCCAGATGGCGAGCCCCGCGTACCCGGTCACTCGATAGTCGTACAGTCGGTTCAACGCCGCCAGCAGGGCGACGAAGACGAAGCCAGCGAAGCCCGCCCCGACGCCGGAGAAGCCGCGGCTCACCGGTTCGATGCCAGGATACAGCAGGCCGATGACAGCGTAACTGGTGAGACTCACCGCGACCGGCAGGACGAGCAGGAAACCCGCGAACGTGACGCGAAACCACCGCCGGTGATCGACCTGCACACAGAGTCCGTACGCCACGAGAGCGGCAGCGACGTAGCCCGCGACGTTACCGACCAGGTGGGCTACGTCCAAGTGAACGAACGCGCTGGTGTACAGTGAGACGGGGTCGATTGTCTCGTGACGAAAGGCCAGTCGCGTGCGGACGGCCGGCGGAAGCGCGACGTGGGCCCAAACGAGGACAGCCGCGACGACCCCGATCAGCCCCAGGTCGCGGAGAGCCGTCCGTGACCGGTCGACAGTGGCGGTACCCATCGACCAATTCGAGGGCCCCCAATGGCGAATAACTCCCGGTTCCGGTGACCGGTCGCGCCGCCGGCGCGAGGCCTCGGTAGCCGCTCAGTGTGCCATCTGTCCGCGTGTCTCGGGCACGATTTTTTGTCCGCGCGGCGACTGACTTGCCCTATGGGACTGGACGACGACGCACTGGAGTACCACCGGACCGATCCCACCGGAAAAATCGAGATGGAGACGACAAAGCCGACCAACACCCAGCGCGACCTGAGTCTCGCGTATTCGCCGGGCGTCGCCGCCCCCTGCAGGGAGATCAGCGACGACGCCGGCGAGGCCTACACGTACACCGCCAAGGGCAATCTCGTGGGCGTCGTCTCGAACGGCTCCGCGGTACTGGGACTGGGCGACATCGGCGCACAGGCCTCCAAACCTGTGATGGAAGGGAAAGGCGTCCTGTTCAAGCGCTTCGCCGACATCGACGTGTTCGACGTGGAGTACGACTTCGAGGAGACCGACGCGTTCGTCGAGGCCGTCGCCGGCATGGAGCCGACGTTCGGCGGGATCAATCTGGAGGACATCAAAGCGCCGGAGTGCTTCGAGATCGAAAACCGTCTCCGCGAGCGCATGTCGATCCCAGTCTTCCACGACGACCAGCACGGCACCGCCATCATCACAGGCGCGGCCCTGCTGAACGCCACGCACATTCTCGAGAAGGACATCGAAGACCTGTCGATCACGTTCGCCGGCGCCGGTGCCGCAGCGACCGCGACCGCCCGCTTCTACGTCTCGCTGGGCGTTCCCCCCGAACAGATCACCATGGCCGACGAACACGGAGTCATCACGACCGAACGCGACGGCCTCGACGAGTTCGTCGAGCCGTTCGCCCGACCGCCGGCGGGGGGCGGCGACCTTGCCGATGCGATGGCCGGTGCTGATGCCTTTGTCGGCCTCTCGGTCGGCGGAATCGTCTCACAGGAGATGGTCCAGTCGATGGCCGACGACCCCGTCGTGTTCGCGATGGCAAATCCCGACCCCGAAATCGGTTACCGGGAGGCGAAGGCGGCCCGCGACGACACCGTCATCGTCGCCACCGGCCGTTCGGACTACCCCAACCAGGTGAACAACGTCCTCGGATTCCCGTTCATCTTCCGCGGCGCGCTGGACGCCCGTGCGACCGACATCAACGAGGAGATGAAAGTCGCCGCGTCGGAGGCCATCGCCCGCCTGGCCCGGACGGACGTGCCCGACGCAGTCCGGAAAGCATACGACGACGACCCGCTCCAGTTCGGCCCTGACTACATCATCCCGAAGCCGTTGGACTCCAGAGTGTTGTTCGAGGTCGCCACCGCCGTCGCCCGGGCGGCCATCGACAGCGGCGCGGCCCGTCGCGACCTCGACCTCGACGCCTACCGCGAACGCCTCGAAGCAAGACTCGGCAAGTCTCGTGAGATGATGCGGGTCGTGCTCAACCGCGCACAGAACGACCCCAAACGCGTAGTGCTGGCCGAGGGCGACGACGAGAAGATCGTCCGCGCCGCCCGCCAACTGTCGGCGGAGGGCATCGCCGAGCCCATTCTCGTCGGCAACCGCGAGGATATCTGGCGGTCCATCGACGACCTCGGACTCGATCTCAACCCCGTCGTCGTCGACCCCGAGCGAGACCAACTCGAACCTTATGCCGAACGACTGTACGACCTCCGGAAACGCGATGGAATCACCCGAAAGGAGGCCACTGAGCTCGTCGAGAACGACAACTACCTCGCCAGTGTCATGGTGGAGATGGGCGACGCCGACGTGATGTTGACCGGTCTCACACACAACTACCCCTCTGCGCTGAAGCCGCCACTGCAGGTCGTCGGCACCGCCGACGACGCCGACTACGCCGCCGGCGTCTACATGCTTACCTTCAAGAACCGCGTAGTGTTCGTCGCGGACGCGACGGTCAACCAGAACCCCGACGCCGACGTGCTCGAAGAGGTGACCCGCCACACCGCCGAACTGGCACGTCGGTTCGACGTGACCCCCCGCGCCGCGTTGCTCTCGTACTCGGACTTCGGCAGCGTGGACAACGAAGGAACGCGCAAGCCACGCCAGGCCGCCCAGCGGCTCCGGGCCGACCCGGCGGTGGACTTTCCCGTCGATGGGGAGATGCAGGCCGATACGGCCGTCGTCGAGGACCTGCTGACCGACGACTACGAGTTCACCGATCTCGACGGCCACGCGAACGTCCTCGTGTTCCCCAACCTCGAAGCCGGCAACATCGGCTACAAACTCCTCCAGCGCCTCGGCGGCGCGGAGGCTATCGGCCCGATGCTCGTCGGTATGGACAAACCCGTCCACGTCCTCCAGCGTGGCGACGAGGTCAACGACATCGTGAATCTTGCGGCCGTGGCGGTGGTCGACGCTCAGCAGAGCAACGAGTAGCGGGCGAACGAAACTCGCTGAGTCGCGACCGTCCACCGGGCGCCGTGTCGCTCCGCTCGCGCGGCGTCGGAGTTCGGGGTCGACGGCTCGGTCCGGGTCCATCCAGCCCGGCCAGCCGGTATGCGTCCGGTCGCAGTGGCGATTCCAGAGCGAGTGCTCAGTCCCGAATGCGGCCGTCTCGTCCGGCACCGCTTCGATTTAGGTAAACCCGGCTCGGCGGCAGGTCGCCGAGTATCCGTCCAGGCTCACCGCGACACAGCGACAGGCTGTCGCCGTGGTCCTCGTCCCGGGTTGCGTGGTCGACGACCGTCTCGTAGCCGAACCGTGGTCTGGCGTCGCAGACTATCCCGCTCCGGTGGAACTGCGAATCGAACAGGTACACCGGACCGGACGGGGGCTGGTCGTCAGCGGCGGCCGCGTCGAGTGCCGCGTTGCCCCACGGTCGACGGTCGTCGCGGTATCGGACTGCGATTCGCGGCGTGGAACCCACCTGGAGTCTGGTCTCTGAGAGTGGGTCCCGGATGACCCGCGCCCGACCTCACTCCGGTCTGTGGTACTCTCTCGTGGGACACGTCTTTTACTCGCCCGCTGTAAGGTCACGTATGACCGACGAGCAGAACGTTCTCGGCATGGAACTGGAGCCCTGCAGCAAAGACCCGATGACCGGCTTCGAACGGGACGGGTGCTGTCGTTCCCACCCAGCCGACACTGGCCGTCACGAACTCTGTGCCGTCTTGACCGAGGAGTTTCTGGAATTTAGCAAGGCTCGCGGCAACGACCTGATGACGCCTCGACCCGAACTGGACTTCCCCGGCCTCGAACCCGGCGACCGCTGGTGTCTCTGTGTCGGCCGCTGGCTCGAAGCGATAGACGAGGACGTCGCACCACCTGTCGTGCTGAAAGCCACGAGCGAGGCCGTGCTGGAAGATGTCGAGCTCGCGACTCTCGAAGACTACGAGTTCGACAGCTGAAACCGGCGTAGGTGCACCCTGGGCTGCGGCGCGCTATCGGCCCGGACGACCCCCCTGGCCGGGACCTGTCGTCTCTCCAGTCCGAGCGTGTCGCCCGGGGATAGGTCGGTTGCATCGACGGTGCCACAGACCGCGGGAGCGCAGTAAACCAATGCTTGATGACCGTTCGGTCCGTACTCTACGGCATGCCTGCGGAGACAACGACCAAGAGCACCAGCCGTTTCACGGCAGTCTTGAGGGTCGCGCGTGCACCGTTTCTCGCACTCCCGCTCACCCTCGCCGCGGTCGGCGTCGGTGCAGCGGCTGTCACCGGTGGCGCCGACGTCGGCCGCGCTGTGATCGCTACGGTCGGCCTGACCGCCGCACACGTCGCTGTCAATGCCCTCAACGAAGCGCGGGATTACGAGACCGGAATCGACCTGGAAACCGATCCGACGCCGTTCAGTGGCGGGAGCGGGACCCTTCCGTCCGGCGAACTCTCGCCACGTGATGCTCGCCGCCTTGGCTACGCCGGTCTCGCGGTAGCTGCGGTAATCGGTGTCTGGTTCGTCTCCTTGGTCGGTCCGGCACTCATTCCGGTCGTCGCTCTCGGCGGGGTGACGGTCGCGGCCTACACGCCCGTGTTCACGAAATACGGTTTAGGCGAACTCGCCGCCGGACTTGGCCTCGGGTTTCTGCCCGTCGTCGGCATCGGCTTCGTCCAGACCGGCCAGTTCACTCCCGCGCTCCTCGTGACCGCGCTCCCACCCCTGTTTCTCACCTTCAACCTGCTGTTGTTGAACGAGTTTCCGGACCTCGAACCCGACCGTGACGGCGGTCGCCGTAACCTGATCCACCGATTCGGCCGCCGAGCAGGCGGCCTGCTGTACGTGCTCGCCGGCGGTGCCACGGCCCTCGCCGTCGTCACTGCTGTCGCCACCGGGACGCTCCCACTGCCCGCACTCCTCGCGCTCGTCCCGTTCGTCCTGTTCGGCCGCTGTGCCCGCTGGGCGCTGACACGACCCGACACCGACGTTCCGACCGCGCGACTCCGGGACAACGTCCTCTGGATTCTCGCGACGAACGTCGCGCTGGCCACGGGGCTTCTCGTCTGAACGTTCGGAACACAGTTCCAGAAACAGCGTTCGGCCCCGATGTCCGTCCTACTGAGTCGCCTCGAGCGGTAGCGGTCCAGTTACTCGTTTTTCGGCGGTGTGTCGAAGTAATCGAGTGCGTCGAGAACCGCCCCGATAATGAAACTGATCACGGCCACGGCCAGGACGAGGCCAGTTAACAGGAGCGAAATCGGATCCGGGAGCGTGAACTGAAACGCCGCGATAAATACGCAGGTGATGATCGCGACGACGAGCAGGAACGATCCCGCACTGGGGTCTTCTCCCGTGAGAAACTCGATGCCCGAGAGGAACGTCGAGCGCTGTGTATCGTCGTCGACGGTGTCTGCGCTCATCAGGCCGACCCCGCTGTCTGCTGTTCGGCGGCTTTCTGCACGATCTGCACCAGGTGTGACACCCAGATGCCGGCCGTGAATCCAAACAGCGTCGAGACGACGACGGACTTGACCAGTAACTCCAGTGGCGCGAACGCTGCGATTAGACAGAGTGCACCGAACAAGAACATCAGTCCGTACTGGATTCGGGTTTCGAGTTCGAGCTGTCGGATTTGGTCTCCTACTGTTGTGCTCATGTTGTATCGTTGGTGTTTTGATCGGGTTGGAGCCGCCGGTTTCCGCAGTCACGGAGACTGCTATCACTCGGTCGGTGTCCAGTCTGGCGGAGTACCCGTCGGACGCTCACCGGCAGACCAAGACACCGAACTCCGGTGTGAGAAGGGACCTACGAGCCCCGTACACGGGTCCGCACCGCGAGTACGGGTCACCATCCGACGGGAGCCGTACCTGCGATACGGTGTCCGCATCGCCGCTCAGGCTTGGTGCGCCGGTCCTTTTTGAGTATTCTCACTTAGAAATCTGGTACGAATCCCAGACGTATTAATCACTGGTTCTGGCAAACGGCGCGGCTCCGCTCCTCGACGGAGCCGCGTCCGTATGATGCGGGAGAGCCACGTCACCGGGACGTGGCAGGCGTTACACTCTACCCGTTTCCAGGTCCCGCCGGCTGCCCCGAATCAGCGTTGCCGCGAGCCGGTCGCGTTTTGCTGTCGCCGCCGGTAGACGGCCGCCAGTATCGTGAGGTTGACCGCGCCGGGGCAGTTTCGATGACGGGTTCAAATCCTCACTCGAAATCTCGACCCTCGAAACAGAACCCTGTAGCAGCAGGGCTGTGCGGTGGATTTAATCGGATGAAGTGAGGTTATGGGGTCGGAGAGATTTGAACTCCCGATCGACTGATATCTCCGGTCGCGCCTCGGAACCCCAGAGGGTCATCAGCGCGGACGGTGATCAGCCGTCCGCTCAGTATATCAGTCTGGAGTTTCGTCACCGGGCGCGGTGCCTCTGGAGTCAGTCGCCATGCCGGACTTGGCCACGACCCCGTGTTATTTGATTAGACTAGTTTCCGTAAAGAGATTTCGATTCGGTCAGTCCCGGTCCGTCTCCGACCAGTCGCAGTCCTGACACTTCTGTCCGGTGACGAACTCGGTGACGGAAGGCATGTAACCCACTTCGAGAACGTTGCCGCCACAGTCGGGGCAGTCCTGGCTCGCGTCTTCGATAGACTCTGCGTCCATCACGCTGTCGCCTTCGATAATTTCGGCCAGTTTGCCGGGCGTGACCATCCGTCCCTGAACAACGCGGTTGTCGGCCATATCTACATTCGCGGGGTCACGTTCCTAAACTTTCCCTTCGACGCGAACTTACAGCCAGGGGGCGTGGTCCTCTTCGGCGACGGTGTCGGGACTCGCAGGGCCCACGGAGTCGTACTCGTCGTCGGCCCGGGACTGGTCGCCGCCGTCAGAACCGTCGTCGGAGCGGAGGTCGGCCACCGAGTCCTGCGGGTCGAACGCGAACAGGAAAGTCATACCCAGTACGGCCAGGGCCAGCGGCGCGTCACCGGGTACGAGGCCGAACAGACCCAGCGGGAGGACACCGAGTGCGACGGCACTCCCGAACCGGAACCGGTCGATGTCCACGATGTCGCGAAGCCACGGCCCAAAAACGGCGAGGTGGAGCGCGAACCCGACTGCAACGAGCGCCGCTGCGGCCGCTCGCAGCATCAGACCGGGGTCGAACTGGACGACCAGTGCCGCGCCGGCAGGGTCCAGGCTGGCGACCAGTCCGAGCGCGATAATAATCGCCGGCCGCGGGAGGAGGTCACCGACCCGGGCGCTCGCGGTCTGTGCGGCGACCGCGAGGATGACGAGACCGGCGAACCGCTTGAATACCCCGAGGTCGATGAACCCCGCGATGGTCGGGGCCAATGCCGCCTCGACGACTGCGCCAACGACGACGACGCTCCCGACGAGCAGGACGGATCTCGCCTGCTCTCTCGGCGAACCGTCCATGTCGGCGAGGACAACCGCGACGGTCGCGCTCCCGCCGAAGATCAACAGACCGACCTCCAGAATTCCCGTCGGTTCGGACAGGGCACCGGCGAGAACGAGTGCCGGGAAGATACCGTCGAGTAACGGAAGACACATAACGGTCGCAAGCAGGCGCGTCGCACCGCCGACGCGTCGCTCGATACGAAGCGCGACCGGATGCTGAGACTGGCTCATTCAGCGCGAGTGGCCCTCTCCCGTGGCCATCGGGTGGTGTGAACGACGTATCAGGGCGCGCCAGTGCGGGTCGACATCGCCCGCGGTGGCCGGTTTCTCCGCCGTATTGAATGTGCGGTCGTCGCAAAATGTGTTGTCGCCACTCGCGGCTAGTGACGGTTCGCTCGCGACACGCACGTTCGATTGGCTGGCGGAATCCATGCCTATAACAAGTATTGTCGGAGTCATAAGCGTTGTGTGGGATACGCCCCCACGGAACGGGAATCGTCCACTCACGGCGGCGGTTACTGTCCAGTCGTTTCGGTTGACAACGGATCCTGGGACGAACTCGGATTTTTTTCTGACGGGCCGGCCCGCGACAGGTCGAGTCGGTGTGAGCTGGCCGCCTGAACGGCCCGTCTCGCAACGTTTTTCCCCGGTCCGGTTCCACGGTTTACATGGCGAACGACAACGAGTTCTTCTCGGAGAAACTCCGGGTCCCGGAGGCGCTGACGTTCGACGACGTGCTTTTGCGACCCAAGGAGAGCCACGTTGAACCGGACGAAGCCAACACGACGACCCGCGTGTCCACGAACGTTGAGCTCACGGTTCCGGTTCTTTCGGCCGCGATGGACACCGTGACGGAAAGTGACATGTCTATCGCGATGGCTCGACAGGGCGGGCTGGGGGTCCTACACCAGAACATGACCATCGACGAGATGGTAACGGAAATCGAGCGCATCAAGCGTGCCGACGAACTCATTATTCGTGACGTGGTGACGGCCAACCCCAGCCAGACCGTCCGGGACGTCGACGAGATGATGGAACAGGCAGGCGTCTCCGGCGCGCCGGTTGTCGACGAGGACGACGAGGTGCTCGGAATCATCTCGGGCACAGATATCCGTCCGTACTTGGAGGTCGGTGATCGCGACGAGGTCAACGAGGCCATGACTGACGAGGTCATCACCGCCCCCGAAGACGTGACTGCCCGCGAGGCGCTCGAGTTGATGTATGACCACAAGATCGAGCGAGTCCCCATCGTCGACGGCGAGAACCGCCTCGTCGGCCTCGTCACGATGCAGGGTATCCTCCAGCGCCGGCAGTACGACGACGCCGCCCGCGACGAGAGCGGCAAACTCCGTGCTGGCGTCGCCGTCGGCCCCCACGACACCGAGCGCGCGACCGCCGCCGACGATGCCGGTGCCGACGTGCTGTTCATCGACTGCGCTCACGCGCACAATCGTACCGTGATAGATAGCGCCCGTGAAATCAAGAGCCTCGTCGATGCCGACGTAGTCGTCGGTAACATCGGCACCCGTGAGGCTGCCCGTGACGTGATCGGCTTCGCTGACGGGGTCAAGGTCGGCATCGGTCCGGGCTCGATCTGTACCACCCGCGTCGTCACCGGCGCCGGCATGCCACAGATTACTGCCGTCGCGCAGGTTGCCGACGTGGCCAGCCAGCACGACGTACCCGTCATCGCCGACGGCGGCATCAGCTACTCCGGTGACGCTATCAAAGCCATCGCAGCCGGTGCCGACGCCGTGATGCTCGGCTCGTACTTCGCCGGGACGGCCGAGGCCCCCGGGCGTGTCGTCACGATGAACGGCAAAAAGTACAAACAGTACCGCGGTATGGGGAGTGTCGGCGCGATGAAGTCAGGCAGCGGCGAACGGTACCTCAAAGAGGAGGCCGAAGACGACGACCTCGTTCCTGAAGGCGTCGAGGCAGCCACACCGTATCAGGGCCCCCTCGAGGACGAGCTTCACCAGCTAGTCGGTGGCATGCAAAGCGGCATGGGCTACGTCGGTGCCGAGACGATTCCGGATTTCAAAGAGCGCGCCGAGTTCGTCCGCGTCTCCTCGGCCGGCCAGCAGGAGAGCCACCCCCACGACGTGGTCATCACCGACGAAGCACCGAACTACAGTCCCGGGGAGTGACACAACCGCGCTGACTGGAGCTAATAGCTCGTCCGACGGCCGGATGTCACCAGAGACCCCCGCCGTCCCGACGACAGTTCCAGCCCGTTCGCGACCGGCCACTCTCAGAGCCCTTTTCCTCGGGTCTCACAGACCGGGCTGCAGTACGTGTTCGCCGCGGCGTTCGAGCTTGGGTGTGCACTGAACTCCTCGGTACAGTCGTTGCAGGTGTAGGTCTCGAACTCCGACATCGTTGTCGAATGGACGGGCCTGAGCAAAGTGCCCTTCGACTATCTTGATACAGCGAGAGAGTCCCGCCATTCCCGCGAGGGACGAGTGTTCCGACGCCGCCAGCGCCCCGTCGACCGCCACTGCGCTAGCCCGGAGTGCGTTCCATCTGCGTGTCGTGGTCCGCAGTAAGGGCGGGTCTCTCATTCGCGTTCGTCCGGAGTCACGAACGCGAGCACCTACCGCTCGCGGAAGCGCTCGCCAGAGGAACGGGCCGAAAGGGATTTGAACCACGGTCGTTCCGCTCCGCTCCACTCCCTGATTCAAATCCAGTGGGTGGAACGTCTACCGCCTGCAATCCGCGAGCAACTAAAAAACGGGCCGAAAGGGATTTGAACCACGGTCGTTCCGCTCCGCTCCACTCCCTGATTCAAATCCAGTGGGTTGAGCGTCTACCGCCTGCAATCCGCGAGCAACTGAAAAACGGGCCGAAAGGGATTTGAACCCTTGACCGACGGCTTAAGAGGCCGTCGCTCTGCCGGACTGAGCTATCGGCCCCGGCAGCGGGCATACGTAGTGGAGTTGTATTGAAATACGTTTCCTTTCCCTCGTCGGGCGGTTTCCGAGTTCCCGCAGTTCGAGGACGTGACGGGAAGGTGTAATATAAGTAGCTCCCGGACACATCGCCGGTATCATGAGCAGCGCCATTACGATGGCCTCGATGTCTGCATATGCGATTCTTGGATGTGGGAGTGTGGGCCACGCGGTCGCCGAGGAACTGGAGACGGAAGGGAAAGAGGTCCTCATTCTCGACAAGGACGAGGGCCGCGTCGAAGCGCTCCGCGACCAGGACCTCGACGCACGCACCGCCGACATCCAGGAATCGGCGACTGCCGAGATAATCGAAGACCGTGACGTGCTCCTCATCCTCTCTTCGGACGTCGAAGCCAACATGGCCGCCGTCCAGAACGCCCGGGAACGGGACGGCGAACAGTTCATCGTGGCGCGTGCGTCCGACCCCGTCTCCGCGGACGAACTCACCGAAGCCGGTGCCGACGTGGTAATCAATCCGTCGGCCGTCATCGCCAACTCGGCGCTTCGCGCGCTGGAAACCGGCGAGATGGAGCACAAGGCCACCCAGCTCAGCGACGTCATCGCCGACACGGACGAGCGAATGGCCATCTTCATCCACCGGAGCCCCGACCCGGACTCCATCGCCAGCGCCGCTGCGCTCCAGTTGGTCGCCGACAGTCTCGACGTCGCGGCCGACATCATCTACCAGGGTGAGATCGGCCATCAGGAAAACCGGGCGTTCGTCAACCTCCTCGGGATCGAACTCCGACAGAACGGCGACGTCGACCTCGACCAGTTCGACACGTTCGCGCTGGTCGACAACGCGAAAGGCGGCGAACCGGAGGTCGAACACGAGGTCGACGTGGTGGTCGACCACTTCGAGCCCGAACACAATTACGACGCCGACTTCGTCGACGTGCGCCCGAACGTGTCCGCCACTTCGACTATCCTCACCAAGTATATCCAGGAACTCGATCTGAGTCTGGACGGGAACGTCGCGACCGCGCTCCTCTACGGTATCCGCGCCGAGACGCTCGACTTCAAACGCGACACCACACCCGCCGACCTGACGGCCGCCGCCTACCTCTATCCGTTCGCCGACCGCGACACGCTCGAACAGGTCGAGTCGCCGTCGATGTCGCCCGAGACACTGGACGTGCTGGCCGAAGCCATCCGCAATCGCGAGGTGAAGGGGTCACATCTCATCTCCAACGCCGGCTTCATCCGCGACCGTGACGCGCTCTCGCAGGCCGCACAACATCTCCTGAACCTGGAAGGGATCACCACGACTGCCGTGTTCGCGCTAGCCGACGACACCATCTACCTCGCCGCCCGCTCGAAGGATATCCGGATGGACATCGGCGCGGTGCTGGAAGACGCCTTCGCGGAGATTGGCGAGACTGCTGGCCACTCGACCGACGCCAGCGCGGAGGTCCCGCTGGGCATCTTCACCGGAATCGAGACCAACGACGACAACCGCGACACGCTACTGGAACTGACCGAACAGGCCGTCAGGCAGAAGCTGTTTCAGGCGATGGGCGTCGACGGCAGCGACGGTGGCAGCAACGGCAGCTAAGTCGGGCGAGAGTCAGGCCGTAATCTCTTCTTCCTGTTCTTCCTCCGGCGTCCGAAGGCGTTCGATGATGTCGCTGACCAGCACTACGTCACCGACGGCCTGTACCCAGTCGTATGGCAGGACGATGCCCCGGTTGCCCTGAACGCGCTCACCGAACAGGTCGTGGTTGACCTCGTGCAGGGCCAGTCCCGTGACCTGCACGTCGTCCAGATCCAGTCGCACGTCCTCAACTTCGCCGACGAAGACACCGTTGTTCGAGTACACTTCTCGCCCCACCAGTGCGGTAATTTCCTGCGTTGGTCCATCCATACGGACCTCCAACACAGCCTCCCTCTTAACTTTTGCCGGGCGTCTGACGGACGTCAGCCGAATCGATTCCAGAACCCACCACAGACGACAGAACCGATGGACATAGAACGTCCGGGACCGCAGTTCACCTGTCCCGTGACCGACGACAGGTCGTTCTCCGGCACGGACCTGTACTACGCCGTCGAGACGGCGCTAATCGCGCCCGGCATCGTGAGTCACGAGGCCGCCCACATGCTCGCCTGCCGAGTGACCGGCGTCGGCGTGGTCGAGTCGTCGGTACTGAACCCTTTCGGCGCCGACGCGTACCTCGATCATCAACCGGTCAGGTCGTTCCCCGCCGACCTGCTGATCGCCGTCGCACCCGTCCTGCTCAACACCACGCTCGCCTTCGCCGCGTTCGTGCTGGCTCCGGCTGCCGGGACACCGCTCCTGTCGGCCCCCTGCTACTGGCTGGGTGTCTGTTTCGGGCTGACGGCGTTCCCGAGCGTCGGTGACACGGAGACGCTGTTCGAGACGGCCGGCACGCTCCCTCGACCGCTCCGGCCTGTCGGCTATCTCCTCGCCGCGCCGGTGCGAGCGTTCACGCTCGTTCCCGGCTCCGCGGGCGTCGCTGGGTTCGCGTTGCTCCTGTTCCTGTTCGGGGTGACTCGGCCATGAGTCGGTCGCTGGCCGGGTCGTCACTCCGCCTCCGGCGGTGCCGCGGGTTGCTCGTTCTCGACGACGGCCCGCTCCGGGAGTTCCGGATCCGGCGTTCGGCCCAGTGTGAGCAGTCGTTCTGTGAGGGTGAGCTCCTCGGGGCTCGGGCTCGGTTTCCGAATCTCCTCGAACTCGACGACCACGGCTTCGGCCTCGGCCGCGATGCGGACGGCACAGAGCTGGTAGGAGGGGAAGAACACTGGCGGGAGGACGCCGATGACGCCGTCGCGGCGGTGGAGTCGCTTGAGCCACGTCCCGGTGTTGACGAGTAGTCCGCCGCCGACCGTCGACACCCCCGGTCGGTGCGTGTGGCCGTAACAGTAGATGATAGCCTCCGAGTCGGCCGCAAACACGTCGCGTGCGGCCTGCTGGTACGGCGTTTCGGCATCGACGGTGAGCGTGGTCTCGAACACACCGAACCGGTCGATAGTCTTTCGAACGTCCCGACGGAGAAAGTACAACGGGATTCCTACGAGCAGGAGGAGACCGGCGATGGCCACGTTGACAGCGAGCAGGAACCAGATGGCAGTCCCGGCGGTCCCGAACCGGCCGAGGAACGCGGTCCCCAACTCGATCGGTGTGGACCAGACCCCGGCCACGGACAGACCAGCGAGGACCGCGAGGACGGCACTGACGTTGAACAACAGGAGGAAGGGGACGAGCGCGTACCGGAGGAGCGGACTCATCTCGCGGTAGAAGTATTTCGAGAGGAGCCACACCGGCATCCGCTCCGTTGGCGTGACGGCCTGAACGTCTTTCAGCCAGTTGTACCGGCCCCGGTCCGAGAGCTGCCCCGCCCGGCTCGTGACGAGTGTGTTGTAGTAGTACCCCAGCGGCGAGGCGTGGGGGTTGCCCCAGTCCTCGATCCTGTTGTTCGGGTCCTGCTGGTGGCCGTGCTCGAAGTGCACGACTCGGTCACCGACCTGTCTGGTGAGCGACTCCTGCTGGACCAGTTCGACGTTGTAGGACGCGAAGCGCTCGACGTACTCGTCGTAGGCCGCGAGTTCGTGGTCGTGATTGCCGGGGACCAGAGTGATACTGACGTTCTCGCCAGTCACGCGCAACTGCTCGAACAGTCGCGGGTAGGCGTCTGTCAGGTAGTCGAACTTCGCCGTCCCCTCGACACTCGTTATTTCCCAGAGCCCGAACGCGTCGCCGTTGATGACCAGTTCCGCGTTCTCGTCGGTTCGTTCCAGTGTTTCCAGAAAGTCGAGCAACTCCGGCAGCGCCTCGACATCTCCGAGTTGCTCTTCGCCGCCGACGTGGAGGTCGCTGATGACGTAGTAAACGCGGTCGTCGGCGTCGGTCGACACTGTCACACTCTGACGACCCGGCGGTCAAAGTAGTTGTTCTTTCGGGGTTCACCGCGGCGCGATCAACTCGACGGGATGGGGGACCTCCCGCTCGTAGAGAATGTCGAGTTGCTCCTGGCAGGAGGTCCCGCTGGCGAGCAACCGCCGGTCGTCGACGTCGCCGAGGTCCGCGCGTAGGTGTTCGCCCACGTCCATGCTGACCTCGTAGTACTCGCTCTTGTAGCCGAAACTGCCGGCCATTCCGCAACACTCCACGTCCGACGTGCGAACGCTGTAACCCAGCTCCGACAGGACGGTTTCGGTGTACTCGTCGACACCCATGGTCCGTTGCTGACAGTGGCTGTGGTACGCGACACCGGCGTCGTCTACAGGTGTGTCGAGGGCGGCCTGCTCAGCTCCGTTGTCCAGCAGACCGTAGACGAACTCCATCACGTCGTAGCAGTTCTCGGCTAACCGTTCGGCCGACCGCTCGGGCAACAGGTGGTCGTAGTCGCGCCGGAACATCGCCAGATCGCTCGGCTCGATTACCACCACGTCCCGGCCGTCGTCGATGTGAGTTACCAGCGCGCCGTGAACCGCTTCCGCCTGCTCGCGGGCCGTGTCGACCATGCCCTGCGAGAGAGGCGCGCGACCGCTCTCCGGCACGGCCGGGATGTGGACGCGAACGTCGAGTGCTTCGAGAGCCCTGACGGCCGCCCTCCCGCGTTCGGGGTCGAAGTAGTCGGTGTACACGTCGGGGTACAGCACCACGTCTCGGTCAGGGTCGGCGACCTGTGTGCCGCGGGCACCGTACCACTCCCGCAGCGTCTCGTCGGCGAACTGCGGGAGGTCTCGACGCGGGTCGACGCCGAACACCTGCTTCAGTACCCACTTCCCGGGTCGGCTCCCCGCGACAGCGTTGCTGAGGCCGGGCGCGACCGAGCCGACCTTCGCCAGCGCCTCCACGTTGCCAAAGAGGCGCTTCTGGAGGTCCAGCCCCGCCGGTTCCTCGTCGGGCGTCAGCCCCTCGACGAGGAACTCGTAGTCGTCTCCGTCCTCGTGGTGGTTGATCCGGTCGCGGACGACGGTGTTGACCCAGGGGATGTCGATCTCGACCGGGCATTTGGGTTCACAGCGGGAACACCCGGTACAGAGGTCGTTCATCTCGCCGGCGCTGTCGAGGTCGTGGACGCCGGCCTCCCAGCCGGTGCCGATACCGCCAGTGTAGGTCTCGCCGCCGAAGCCGTGACCGCCGACGGCCTGGAAGTTCGAGCAGGCGTTCGAGCAGGCACCACACCGGATGCAGTAGAGTGTCTCTCGGAGGTCGTCGTCCTCCCGCATCCCCATCCGACCGTTGTCGAGCAAGACCAGGTGGAACTCGCGTTCCTCGGCGTCACGCATCTCGTCGGCCTCGAAGTCCGGAATCGGCGTGTCGACCGGCGGGGTCAACAGCGAGACGTAGGAGGTGATGTCCTGCCCCGTCCCCGTGCGGGCGATGAGTTCCGTGAACGGCTGGAGGTCGGCGAGACTGTGGACGAGTTTCTCGATGCCCGCGACGGCGACGTGCGTGTCCGGCGTCACCGCCGTCTTCCGGGCGTTACCCTCGTTGGTGACGAGCATCAGCGTCCCCGACTCGGCGACCACGAAGTTCGCGCCGGTCATGCCCACGTCGGCCTCGCGGATGTGTTCGCCCACGCGCTCCCGGGCGAAGTCGGTGAGTTCGGTGGGGTCGCCCGGCAGCTCCTCGCCGAGGTCGAATTCGCCGTTGAACAGGTCGGCGATGTCGTCCGGGGACCGGTGCATCGCCGGTCCGATCAGGTGCGAGGGGGCTTCGTCGGCCAACTGGATGACGTACTCGCCGAGGTCAGTCTCGACCACCTCGTACCCGGCCTGTTCGAGGTGACCGTTCACGTCGATCTCCTCGGTCGTCATCGATTTGCTCTTGACGAGTTTGTCCGCCTCGCGGTCGGCCATGATCCTCTCGACGATTCGGTTCGCGTCCGCGGCCGTCTGGGCGACGTGAACCTGCCCACCGTTTGCCTCGACGGCCTCGGTGACCTCGTCGATGAGCGTCGGTAGGTTCTCGATGGCCGATTCCTTGATACTGCGGGCTGCACCACGAAGCGCTTCGTAGTCGTCGAACTGCTGTATCGCGTAGTCCGAGAGCTGGTTGACGGTGCGGGTGTTCTGTGCGACCGCGTCGCCTTCGGTCGCCATCAACCGCCGGAGGCGCTCGGCGGTGTCGCGGCGGGAACTCATCTGTCCTCCAGCACGACGACGTGTGTTTCCGAGGGGCCGTGGACGCCCTGTACGAGCGTCCCCATATCGGCGGTCGCGCTCGGGCCCGTCGCCAGCACCTGTGTGTCCATCCCGGCCGCGAAGTCCTCACCGAGCCGCTCGTACGCCGCTGGCATGTCGGCCACCACGTCGCTGGCGGCGACGACGGCAACGTGGCGAGGCGCGTACAGGCTGACCAGTTCGTCACCGGCCGCACCCGATGGGACCGTCACGGTGCCGTAATCGGCGATGCCCAACGCCGCCGGCGTCACGCCAGTCACAGCTGACTCGAGTGTCGACGGCGACGGCTCGACGTCGACGGAGTCGGGCACCGTCACGTCGTCGTACGGTATCGCAGTTCCCACAGCCGGGTCTTCGACGACCTCGGCCAGCACGTCGTCGGCGTCCCCGGCAGCCGTCCGGTGGACGTCGCCAGGAACGGACGACTCGAAAGTCGAGAGCGGCTCGGTACTCATGTCAGTTGGTGTCTGGTACCAGCTACCTAATTGCTTTGCCCTCCTCAAGGGGCCGTACCCGGGCGAGAGTGTATTCAGTGACTGAAATTACTGGTGGGTCTATATACTGGTATGGCATATAAGAAGCGATATGGGTGCAAACGATGGAGAGGTGTACATTCTCCGACCGGACGAGGAGGGTGACACCGACGACGAGGAGGCCTGGGTCAGTCCACAGCCGGCGAGTGTGGTCGTTCTGGAAGCAGTGGCGGAGGCTGTCGACGGCGACGTCGCCGATTTCGACGAGCTCGACGCCTACGTCGACCTCGACGACCTGGCCGCCGTCTTCGACGATGGGGGTGCCGACGACATCACGTTCTCCGTCGCGGACCACGACGTGACGGTCGACGCCACAGGCGACGTAGACGTCGACACGGACGACTGAGTTCCTCGAAGGCGGGTGGTGGCGTGAGTTCGCGTCCGTCACCGAGTCCGACAGCGACCGCCTCGCCGACCCGGAAGTGCGGACCTGTCGGGCCGCCGGACTGTCCTGGACGGCGCACGGCCGTGTTCCCGGGATGCACAGCCAACGTCGTTATACGGCATGCTGCCGTACAGTACAGTATGAGCGACGCCGGCGACCCAGACGATATCGAATCGATCCGTGAACAGAAAAAAAACGAGCTGCGGTCGGAGTTGTCCGGCGGCGCGTCGCCGGGCGAACCGGTTCACGTCGAGGACGGCGATCACTTCGCCGACCTCACGGACGGTGGGGTCGTCCTCGTGGACTTCTACGCGGACTGGTGTGGGCCGTGTCAGATGCTCGAACCGACCGTCGAGGAGATCGCTTCCGAGACCGCCGCCACCGTCGCGAAGGTCGACGTTGACGAACAGCAACCGCTCGCCAAGCAGTTCAACGTGCAGGGTGTCCCGACGCTCGTCCTGTTCGCCGGCGGTGAGGCGGTCGAGCAGGTAGTCGGTATGCAGGACAAGGCGACGCTCGTCGACCTCGTTGAGAGGTACAGCTGAACGCCCTCGACGCCGCCGCAGGGTCTGGTACGCAGCCGACCGGGCCCTTCGGGGCTTACATCTTATACTTTGTGGCGTGTTGCTGGCTCGCGGACCCTGACTCCGATTATACGGGCTCCCGGCACCGACGTGGGAGTGGAACAATGGCAGAAACCGCCACGACCCACCGATCCCTCACGGACAGCCTCCGGGGCTTTTTCGCCGTCCCGTTCCGGGGACAGACCTACCGAAGCCTCGCGTACCTGCTGCTCGCGTTTCCGCTCGGCTTGTTGTACTTCGTCGCGATTATCGTCGGTGTCGCCACCGGTGTGGGCCTGCTGATCACGCTCGTCGGCGTTCCGATTCTGCTGGTGACCCTGTACGGCGTGACGCTGATCGCCGGCTTCGAGGCGTCGCTCGCGCGGCATCTGCTCGGGGTGGACGTTCCGGCACCCGAGTCCCTCAGGCGGAACCACGGGAACGGGTCGACGAATCTGGAGGCGGTCCTCTCCTGGGCACGGACCGTCCTAACTGCACCGACGACATGGACGGCGCTGATCCTCGTCGGCGTGAAGTTCGTCTTCGGACTCACCGCGTTCGTGGTGGTCGTCACCGCGGCGTCGATTTCGCTCGCGTTCCTGTCCGCACCGGTCGCTCTCTTCCTCGACGAGCCGCTCACAGTGAGCAGTCAGGCCGGAGAGTTTACCCTGCGTACGCTTGGCAACACGGAGCAGGTGTGGGTCGCCGACACCGTCCCAGAAGTCGCCGGTCTGGCTGTCCTCGGCGCGTTCGCGATGCTGATCACCCTCCATCTGGTCAACGGCCTCGCGAAGTTCGGCGGCATCTCCACGGCCGCACTGCTGGATGTCGACGGGTCTTACGAGACGTCCGCGTAGAGCGGACCGGTCACCGTCTACCGGAGTGAGAGCTTCCCCGCCGGGCACTCGGCTCCGGTCTGCCACCCCTAGTTTTATTAACTCGTCAACTGTCGAGTCGTGTGTGGTTTACGAGACCGGTAACCGGACGATCGACGACGCCGTCGAGCGGGTGCTGGCGGGCGAGCGACTCGACCGCCGTGACGGACTCGCACTGACGGCACAGCCGGTCGAGGAACTTGCGGCCGGAGCCGACTACGTGCGCTCGCAGTTGGGCGACGACACGGTCGACGCCTGCTCTATCGTGAACGCGAAGGCGGGCAACTGTGCCGAGGACTGTGGCTTCTGTGCCCAGTCGGTACATTTCGACACCGGCATCGAGACGTACGGGTTCCTCGACCCCGAAGAGATTCTGGAGGCAGCCAGACGCGCCGAGCGCGACGGTGCCCAGCGGTTCGGCATCGTCGTCGCGGAGAAAGGCGTCTCCAAAGCGCAACGCCCCGGGGAGTGGCAGGAGGTCCTGCGTGCGATTCGGCTGGTGCGCGACGAAACCGACGTGGAGGTCGACGCCAGCCTCGGCATCCTCACCCGCGAGGAAGCCGAGATTCTGGCCGAAGAAGGCATCAACCACTACAATCACAACATCGAGACCTCGCCGAACTTCTTCCCGGAGATCGTCGAGACCCACTCCTTCGAGGACCGGGTGGCGACGCTCGAACTCGCCAAGGACGTCGGAATGGACCTCTGTGCCGGCGTTATCCTCGGGATGGGCGAGTCACCTACCGACCGGGTCGACGCGGCCATCGCGCTCCAGGACGTGGGCGTCTCTTCACTGCCCGTGAACATACTCAACCCCGTCGCCGGGACGGCACTCGGTGACGAGTTGGGCGATTCGGCGGACATCACGACGCCGGAGATAATCAAGACAATCGCAGTGTATCGGCTGCTCCATCCGGACGCCCGGGTCCGGTTGACGGGCGGGCGCGAGGTGAACCTCGACCAGGACGAACAGCACCTGCCGTTCGAGGCTGGTGCCGACGGTATCCTGACCGGCGACTACCTCACGACGGGCGGCCAGTCGCCCGGCGACGACATCGAGGTGATGGAGAAGGCTGGAATGGAGCCGAACATGGACGCAAACGAGTTCGACAAAGCGGCGGTCAAGGCCCGCGCCGGCGATGAATCTGCGGAGCCCGAGGAGATCGAGACGGCCGCGGGGACGGCGACGAGCAACGCGGAACTTGACGACTGACGGGAGGGCGACCAGCGGGCGACCTTCCGGACCAGCGAACGGCGTCTTCGGACGTCGTTAGCGGACAGACGGATTCAACCATGCACGAAGTCAACTTCGCGGTACTGGGATGCGGTGGTATCGGCCGACGGACACTCGACGTCTCGAAAGAGAAGGATAACCTCACGCCCGTCGCGGCGTGTGACCGCAACGGGGTCGCAGTCGACCGTGACGGACTCGACGTGGACGAACTGCTCGCGGCGACGGAAGGCAACATCGCGAGCGAGTCGCGAAGCGACTCGGACCGAGCGAGCGGCGAACGCAGTGAGCCGCGAGCAGACGGTGGCACTGCCGCGGCTGGCGACGCAGGTACCGAGTCCAGTGGCGTCAAACAGACCGGTGAGAACGCCGGCGTCGCCGCCTCTGTGCAGGCCGACCCCACGGAGACACCTATCGGGGACATCGTCGAGGCGAGCGATGCCGTGGACGCCGTCCTGATCGCGCTCCCGAACTTCGAGCACGATTTCATCCCGCGAGTCGCGGACCGCTTCGCCGAGGCCGGGTACGAGGGCGTCCTCCTGGACGTCCTCAAGCGCTCGCGGGTCATCGACATGCTCGATGAGCGAGCCGGGGAGTTCGAGCAGCAGGGTATCACATTCGTCTGCGGGGCGGGAGCGACCCCGGGTTTCCTCACCAGCGCGGCGGCCATCGCCGCCCAGTCGTTCGTCGAGATTCAGGACGTCGAAATATGGTGGGGTGTCGGACTCAAGTCCGGGTACGAGGACAACCGCGGTACGGTACGAGAGGACATCGCCCACCTGCCCGAGTACGACATCGACGATGCCCGTGAGATGAGCGACGAAGCAATCGAAGCGGTCATCGACGACCACGACGGCGTCATCGAGTTCGAGGACATGGAACACGCCGACGACGTGTTGCTGGAGCGGGCCGGCGTCTGCGACGCCGAGGACGTGACCGTCGGGGGGGTTCTCGACGTGACCAGCGACGAGAAACCGACGACGACCACCGTCCGGGTCACCGGGACGACGTTCGACGGTGAAACCGGGACGAACACCTTCGAGCTCGACGACGCAACGAGCATGGCGGCCAACGTCAACGGTCCGGCACTGGGCTACCTGAAAGCGGGCGTCCGCCGCAACCGCGCCGGCGAGTACGGCGTGTTCGGCCCCGCCGACCTGCTGCCCAGATTCTGATGTCCGGCGACACATCGCGCGGGGGGGCCGCCACCGGGAACGAGCGTTCAGACCGCGGGTTCGACCCCGCGGCCCGACTCGCCGAACGCGAACGCCAGAGCCTGCGTCGAGACCTCACACCCATCGCGGACGTGACGGCGCGAGCCCCTATCGCGGACGACCCCGGGAACGCCCCGCCCGTGTTCGACGGTCCGGAGCAGTTGATCTTCGCCGCGAACGACTACCTCGGGCTGGCCGGTGACGAACGCGTCCAACGAGCGGCGGCCGAGACCGCACGCGAGGTCGGCACCGGCGCGGGTGCGAGCCGACTCGTGACCGGCGACACGCCGGCCCACCGCGCACTGGAACGGGACCTGGCGGACACAAAAAACACGGAGCGAGCGCTGGTATTTTCCTCGGGTTACGCGACCAACGTCGGCGTGATTTCGGCGCTCGGGCCCGACGTAGTCTTTTCGGACGAACTCAATCACGCGAGCATCGTCGACGGGTGTCGGCAGGCCGGCGCGGAGACGGTGGTGTACGACCACTGCGACCCGTCGGATCTGCGGGCGGAGATGGACGAACGGGCAGGCGCGACTCCGGCCGGGTCCGACGAGTCCTGGCTCGTCCTCACCGATTCCGTGTTCAGCATGGACGGAGACGTTGCACCGCTCGAAGCGATCTGTGACGTGGTCGAAAGCTTCGGCGCGTGGCTGATGGTCGACGAGGCGCACGCCACCGGCCTCTACGAGAACGGTGGCGGAGCCGTCCAACGTGCGGGGCTCTCGGACCGGGTTCACGTCCAGATGGGGACGCTCTCGAAAGCCCTCGGGAGTCAGGGCGGCTACGTAGCCGGCAGTGAGAGCTTGGTCGAACACCTGCTGAACACCGCGCGGTCGTTCGTCTTCTCGACCGGTCTCGCCCCACCGGCCGCCGGAGCCGCGCGGGAGGCCCTCCGGATTGCCAGAGAGGACGACCCACACAGGGAGCGACTGTGGGCGAACGTCGACCGCCTCCGAGACGGCCTCGAAGCTGCCGGCTACGAGGTCTGGGGCGAGACGCAGATTCTTCCAGTCGTCGTCGGCGACCGCGACGACGCGATGGCGCTCGACGACTGCCTCCGGGACCGCGACGTCGTCGCCCCGGGCATCCGGCCGCCGACGGTGCCGGCGGGCACGAGTCGCGTTCGCGTCGCGCCGATGGCCACTCACACCGAGGACGAGATCGACCGCTGTCTCGCGGCGTTCCGCGAGGCCGGCCGAGAGCTGGAACTGGTATGACCGGCGCGTTCGACGACCTGTGCGACTTCGCGGTCGTCGGCACCGACACCGCCGTGGGCAAAACCGTCGTCACCGCGGGACTGGTCGGTCGGCTCCGCGAGGCCGGCGTCGACGCCCGTGCGGTCAAGCCCTGCCAGACCGGTTATCCGCCGGACGACGACGCGGCCTTCGTCGCTCGGGCGTGTGGCGACGAGACGGCTGCGACGTGTCTCAGGCGACTGGAACCGGCTCTCGCCCCCGCCGTGGCCGCCGAACAGGTCGATACAGACCTCTCGTACGAGGCCATCCTGTCGGACTGCCGCGAGGCAGTGGCCGACGCCGAAGTCGGTGTCGTCGAAGGGATCGGCGGGCTCCGCGTCCCGCTGGCCGACGACCGGGAAGTCGTCGACCTCGTCGCGGACCTCGAGATGCCGACACTGATCGTCGCCCGCTCGGGCCTCGGGACGCTCAACCACACTGCGCTGACCGTCGAGGCGCTGCAAGCGCGGGGCGTCGCTGTCGCCGGAATCGTCTGCAACGAGTACGCGGGCGAGACTACTGCGGAACGAACCAACCCGAGCGTCGTGTCGGAGATGACCGGCGTGCCGGTCGAGACGCTGCCGCCGCTCTCTCTCGACGAACCCGGCGACGCGGTGGCGGGCGTCGACGAACACCTCGCGGACTCGGCGTTCCTGCTAGAGTAACGGCGTGGCCACTCGCCAGTCGGCGGAACAGGAAAACCAGGGGACGTGTGCCCCCGGTGTGTGACACTACGGAGCCAACTGGCTCCACTCCATATTTTGGCGCGAATCTGTATAAATCTACACTCTTGTTGTTTATTCGACAGAATGTTGGAACGTAAATTTTACTCCTCGACTGCTAACAACCCGTCCAGATCGACTGCGTCGGCCAGCAGGTCACCCATCCGCTCGACGGCCCCGAGGTCGCGGGTGCGGCCGCTCCGGACGACGGATTCGGCCCGGTCGACTGTCGTCCGGGCGTCGCCCTGTACGAGCAGAACGGGTTTGCCCGCCTCCTCGGCGCGGCCGACGACGGCACCACTGGGGCGATGCCCGCCGGTGAGCAGGAGACATTCGATTCCTGGTGCGCCGAGCGCGGCCGTCTGGATGTCAGACCGGTCGCCGCCGGTGATGACTGCCGCTTCTCGTGCCCGCCGGAAGCCCGACAGAGCGGCGTCTCGGCCCATCGCACCGACGAGGAACCGCTCGACGTAGGCGTCCGTCGCGGCGTCGCTGGTCAGGACGTCGGCACCCAGTTCCGCGGCCAGTTCACCGACCGTGACACCGGACAGTTCCTGCACTGTGGGGATGGCACCGTAGACGGTGACGTCCCGCTCCCGCAGGAACGGAACGACGTCTTCGGTGAGTTCGTCGAACTCGTCGTCGGAGACGCTGTTGAACAGGACGCCGTCCAGTCGGTCACCGAAGGCGTCGACGGCCCCCAGTAGGCCGTCGAGGTCCGAGGGGTCGTCGTAGTCGGCGATCAGCAGGACGCGAGCGTCCAGCAGGTCGGCCAGGTCTGGGTCGGTCAGGTCGATGACGCCACCGGTCGTGTACTCGCCGGCACCTTCGATTATCACGACATCTCTCCCGTCGGCGACGGTAGCGTAGTTGTCGGTGATGCTCTCGTGGAGCGCGTCGAGGTCCTCGCGGCCGCGGACGGCCTCCTGTACGAACGTGGGCGAGTAGACGATGGGCTCCATCTCGTGCATCTGCTCGTTTAGATCGAGCAGCTCACGGGCCAGCATCGGGTCCTGGTCGAGAGTCTTCCCGACGGCGCTCTGCAGGTGGGTACCTTTCGGTTTCATGTAGCCCACCGACTGCCCGTCGTCCTCGGCGTGGCGTGCCAGCGCGAGCGCGACGGCCGTCTTGCCTGTACTTGCCTCGGTCGAACCGACGAGTATCGGGTTCATAGTTGCTCCTGGTCGATGGTGAGTCGCAAGTCGACCGCCGAGACGCCATCTGGCGTCGCGACGAGCGGGTTGATGTCTAGCTCTAGTATCGCCGGGAACTCCGTCACCAGCTGGGAGAGCCGCTGGATCGTCTCGACGACGCCGGCCTCGTCGACCGGCTCGCGGCCCCGCGCCCCCCGCAGCAGTGGCGCGGAGTCGATCTCGTCGACCATGGATTCGGCCTCTGGTTCGCTGACCGGTGCGATCTTCACCGTAGTGTCTTCCAGCACTTCGACGAAGATACCGCCCAGCCCGAACAGGACCAGCGGTCCGAACTGCGGGTCACGGTTCATCCCGACGATCGTCTCTGTGGCAACGTCCAGGTCGAGCATCTCCTGGACCTGGACACCGAGAATCGTCGCGTCGGACTGGTAGCTGCGCGCCCGGGTAATCAGGTCCTCGTAGGTATCACCGACCGCCTCGGGCGGGACGCCGACCTCGACGCCGCCGATATCCGACTTGTGCCGGATATCCGGACTGACGATCTTCATAACGACACCCTCGCCGTCGCCGACTCGCTCGGCCGCCTCGCGGGCCTCGGTCGTGCCGTCGACGATTTCGCCCGCCGGCGTGGGAATGCCGTAGGCGCTGAGTAGGTCCATCGCCTCGACGCCGAGACTGTTCGTGTCGCGGCGCTTGGCGGTTTCGAGAACCCTGCGGGCGCGCCCGCGCTCTACGTCGAACTCGACGGGTTCGGCGTACTCGCGGGCCTGGATCTCGCGAAACTCCCTGAGCGCGTCGAGACTTCGGACCGCCCGAGCCGGGTCGAAGTACGTCGGAATGCCGGCTTCCGAGAGGGTGGCCCGCGCCGCCCGGATCGAATCGCTACCCATCAGCGACGCCGCCACGGGGGTTTCGTACGTTGCCTGCAACGTCACGGTTGTTTCGGCTAGGTCCTCGAAGCGCAGGGTGGCGGTCGGACAGGCCAGCACGATGGTCGCGCCGACGTTCGGGTCCGCCAGTGCGATACGAATGGCCTCGCGGAACCGCTCGGCGTCGGCGTCACCGATCACGTCGATTGGATTGTAGACGTTGGCTTCTGCGGGCAGGGCCCGGGCGAGACTGTCGACCGTGTCGTCGGTGAACGACGCCAGGTCGAGGTCGGAGTCGCCGATGGCGTCGGTCGCCATGACACCCGGACCGCCAGCGTTCGTGACGATGGCCACGCCGTCGCTCTCGGGGAGCGGTTGTGCCGAGAGGATGCCGGCGTAGTCGAACAGGTCCTGTACTGTTTCGACACGGAGGACGCCTGCCTGCTCCAGTCCGGCCTCGTACGCGCGCTCGCTCCCGGCCATCGTCCCTGTGTGTGAGGCCGCCGCGGACGCGCCTGCCTCCGTGCGACCGGACTTGACCAGCAGAATCGGTGTGTCCTGCGTGACTTCGCGGGCGGTCCGGATGAACTGGCCGCCGTTCTCGATTCCTTCGAGGTACGCCAGAATCACGTCAGTCCCGGGGTCGTCGCCCCACTCGGCCACGAAGTGGCGTTCGTCCAGCACCGCTTTGTTACCGAGCGAGACGATGTGTTTGAACCCCACGTCGCGGTCGCTGGCCCAGTCCAGTACCGCGGTGACGAACGCGCCCGACTGACTCATAAAGGAGACGGGGCCGGGCTGTGCGTTCTCCGGCCCGAAGGTCGCGTTCATCTCGACGCCGGTACTCATGATGCCCAGACTGTTGGGCCCGACGACGTTGAGGTCGTACGCGTCGGCAATCTCGTGGAGGCGGCGCTCGCGGTTCGCCCCGTCGCTGCCGGCCTCACTGAACCCGGCTGTGACGACGACCACGTTCTCGACGCCGGCCTCGCCACAGCTCTCGACGACATCCACGGCGATGGATGCCGGTACCACGACCACTGCCACGTCGACCGTCCCCGGCACCGAACCGACGTCCGCGTAGCACTGTCGGCCGAGAACGGAATCGGCATTGGGATTAACCGGGACCACCTCGCCGTCGTAATCGGTGGCGAGGTTCGATGTGATGGCGTGGCCGACCGATCCTTCGCTCTCGGTCGCGCCGACGACCGCCACCCGGTCGGGCGCGAACATCGTCGCTAACTCGCCCATCGTTCGCCGGTTCGCCACCGGGACAAATATAGCTCGGGGAACCGGCCAGCGCAACAGTTCGGAGACACCGAGACGGCGACCGATTAGCGGTCGACGAGTCGCGTCTCACCCGCCCGCACGCTGTCGCCTTTCTCGACACAGAGGTCCGCACGCTCGACGCCCTCGGGCAGGATTACGTCTACCCGGCTGGAAAAGGAGATGTGGCCGATTCGCTGGCCGCGCTCGACCGTCTCGCCGGGTTCCACGTATGGGTGGATTCGGCGCGCGACCGCCCCGGCAATCAGCACCACAGTGTACTCCGCGAACTCGACGTGGACCTTCTCGTTGCGGTCTGATTCCTTCGTGAACGCCGGCCAGTGGCCGCCCGGTGAGTGTGTCACGCTCTCGACAGTTCCGGACAGCGGCGCGCGGTTGACGTGGACATCGGTCAGGTTCATGAACACACCGAGACGGAGCCCGTCGTCCGTGTCGCGAACGACGGAAACCCTTCCGTCGGCGGGCGCGAGGATACCGTCAGCGACTGGTTTGCGGTCGGGGTCCCGGTGAAACCCCAGTGCCGCGCCGCTAGAGAGGAACGCGACAGCCGCACCGAGGAGTGAGAACGGCAACAGAAAGAAGCCGACGACGGCAGGGGGAGCCGCGTACCGCCAGGAACCGCGAGCGAAACGATCTGGCATACAGCCACCTTCGGCCACGGGGGAATGAATTTATCGGACCGGCGACGGTGTTTTTATTTTCCCGCCGTTCAGTGAGGCCATGACCGAGGCCCTGCTTGCCCCGTTCGACGAGGACCTGCTCGCGACGGTCGCTGGCCGTCACGACACAGACGAGGCGACCCTGCGCGACCTGCTTCGTCGACACCAGCAGCAGGTCCGTGACAACCCCGGCGTCGAGGACATCGTCTACGAGTGGCGGTCACAGTTTCACGGACAACCGGTCCTCCGGCGGACCGAGGATACCTACTACCTGCGTTTACACACTCACGTCTGGGACGAGTTCGCAGCAGCACTCGACATCCCGGAGGCCAGCCTTCACGCCGTACTCGACACGCACGAAGAGCAACTTCGACGCGAGACCGGGGCCAGCGTCGGCGACGACGAGCGCGCGATGGTCCTGAATCGTCCCTGAAACCCGGTCGAGGTTTCGGCTGACCAAAAGCAACTTTGTAGATTCGAAAAATAGTTTTACTATCCCAAAGCTTATGAGACCGCGGGACCACCATCTATATGAGATGAGTACTGAGAAAACTGTCCGAAAAGAGTACGGTGAAGTCGAGGAGAACGCCCTGCGGCTGGACGACGAGAAGGCAGAGCAGATCGTCGAAGCGCTCAACGACGACCTCGCGGACACCTTCGTCCTCTACCATCAGCTCCGCAAGCACCACTGGAACGTCGAGGGTGCGGAGTTCCGCGACCTCCACATCTTCCTGGGCGAGGCCGCCGAGAACGCCGAAGAGGCAGCCGACCAGCTCGCCGAGCGGCTCCAGGCCATCGGCGGCGCACCGGTATCGAGCATGCCCAACCTCTCGGAACGAGCCGGCGTCGACCACGAGGACGGCGACGTGTACTCGGTTCGCACCTCGCTGAAAAACGACATGGAGATTTACGGCGACGTTATCGAGAGCCTCCGGGAACACGTCGAACTCGCGACCGAACTCGGCGACCACGCCACCGCGGAGATTCTCCGCCAGATTCTCGTCGAAACCGAGGACGACGCCCACCACATCGACCACTACCTCGAAGACGACACGCTCGTGTTCGAGACGGGCAGCGAGTAAGCGTCGTCGGCCGCGAGAGCCGCTCCGTCGTTCGAAAACGCTTCTATTCTTTACACTCGACGGTTAGATCCGTCGCAATCCAGCCGTCTGTGTTCCCGTCCTCGGTGAAGACGGTACGCTCGTCGGTCGCGTTGTGGCTCTTGATTAGCGGTGCGTCGTCGGCAGGTTCGGCCATCGGTTCGGCGTCGTCAACGGTGTCCGGCTTGTGACTCATTACCTGACCTTAGGCGGGCCTAAATCTAAAAGCGTTTTGGTTACCCTAAACCAATCCAGTCCGTGCTGATACCGTGGTCGGGGAAGTGCCAGCGCTGTCGTACGACTCGGAGACGTGGGCGTGGCCGAGTGCGTGTACCTGCCCGAGTTCGTCGAGAACGGCCTTTAGGAGGAGAGAACTGGCCTGGATCGAGTCCGGTGCGACCGGGCCGAGGCAGACGCGTAACTCCGACGGCACGAGGCCGTCTCCCCGATGGCTGATACTCTCGGTCACACGGTCCGCCAGCGACGACGACTGCAGGAAAGCGCCGGCGGTGCAGGCAGTCGCCTGAGGTGGTCGCCCCCGAACGACCGTCGCTCCGTGGGGACAGTCCGCCCGTAGGCGCGAGTCCACCGCGTTCTCGTTCCGAGGAGCCGAGCAGCCGGCCACAGAGTCGTCGCTGTCCGTCGGGTGCGCCGACGACGAGGATTCCACCTCCACGGCGTCTGAGACCCGACAGCGCGCCAGGAAGCTTCGATGCCGCGGATTTCGGGCTCATCGGCGTAGTTTACGCGCCCGAAACTATAAGATTTGTACCAACTTGCCGCTCATAACTGCTCGCTGGGCTGGGAACCGGGTCACCGACCAGTCGTGAGGACCCGGGCTTAAGACCCGAGCCGCCATACATGGAGTATGAGCGATTCGGCCAGCGACGAGGACCTTGCGCGACTCGCGGCGGACCTCGCACGGTCGCTTCGGGATCTTCAGCGCGAACTCGAACCGGGGGAGCGAGGGCGACTTCGCCCGCCCTCGCCGCGGGAACTCCTTCGATTCACCGAGGAAGTGGCAATTCCGAGCGCAATCCTGATACTCGAGGCGAACGTCCGCGCACTACGACTGCTCCAGCGGGCGATTCGACTCGCCGACCCCGACCCCGACCGCGACCGCACCCGCGACCGGGATACCGCGGTCCGCGACCGCGCGGTCGAACTCAGTCAGACCACCGTACAGAAACTCGACGACGTACTGGCAGACGTACAGGACGCCGTCGAGGGACGGCCCACCGACGACGAAGCCGAACGTGTCCTCACCGAGGCGCGGTCGCTTCGCGACGAGATCGACGGCCGACTCGCCGCCGAAACCAGGTCCACCGACGACGACGCAGAGACGACCGCCAGCACGACCGTTCCGGTGGACGTAGACGCAGAACTCCAGTCGATCAAGGACGACCTTGACGCCGACGGCGACGACGGGACTCGGCCAGAGTAAGCGCTGCCACCTTCGTCCGTCGCGCTGTGGCCACCCCTCGACACCGTGGGTAACAGTGTCAACGAAGCGCAACATAGCAGGTTTTATTTCCCTTATCCTGTCACTCAGTAGTACGAATGACTGGTGACGGGAGCACTGCCGGGACACGAATCGAACTGTTCGCTCGGTCCACGCTGCCCGAGGTCGCGTCACGGCGGCGGGACCAGGTCGCAGGGCGACTCGAACAACTCGCTGCGGACGGTCACGTCACGGACGTGACGGTCGAGACGTGGGAGAGGAAAGTGCCCCTCTCGGAGAACCACGACGAGCTCACCAGGTACGACCGGTTCCGGACCTGGGCCGACGAGACCGGCGTCTCGCTCGACCCGTTCTTCGACACCCGGACGTGTTATTCGATGGAGACGGGTGACCGTGGCGAGTGGCTCGTTTTGCCCGCGCTCTGTCTCGCCGTCTACCGCGATGGCGAACTCGACGCCGTGTATCCACACTCGACGAACGACGGCTCCCGGTCCGTCCTCGATTGTCTCAACGCTATCGAAGCTGCGCCGGGTCGCGTCGCCCGACCGGTCGAGTCAGAGGCCCCCGAACGGACGGACCTCGTCGAACTCTCGGACTAGATTCCGTTGCTCTCTGCCAGGCGTCCCCACCGTGACGACACGATTGACCTCCGTCCACGCCTGAAGACCGAGGCATGCGCCATCGGCCTGTGTCACCGTCTTCGGCCTCCGGCTCGGGCGGAACGGTTATTCAGAGAGCCGAAAACGATATCCGTCCCACTCCTGGTCCGCATCGGCGGGCTTGAGCCCGACACCGGGCTCACGTAGCGCTTCCACGTAGACCGGTTCGACCTCGTCGCCGGTTTCGACGTCGGCGTTGTCGGCGACCTGTCCCATCGCACGCACGGACGCGCCGTCGACCTCGAACTCGACGAACGCCAGGACGTTCGGTTCCCGGACTCCGGGTGGCGTCGCGGTGCTTTTCGTCCAAGTGACCACCTCACCTGTGCGGTCGCTCAGGTCAACGGTCTCGACCGGTTCCTCGCCACACTCCGGACAGCGCGGGTGCGCGGGGTACTTTATGTGACCGTTCGGACAGCGGATGGCGTCCATCGGCATTATGCTTCCTCCATGATGGTAGTAATAACGCAGTTACCGAACCCGCCGACGTTGCAGGCCAGCCCCGTCTCGGCTCCGACCTGTCGGTCGCCGGCTTCACCGACCAGTTGCTCGTATATTTCGTAGCCCTGTGCGACACCGCTGGCCCCGAGCGGGTGTCCCTTCGATTTCAGCCCACCGGAGGTATTGATCGGGCGCTCGCCGTCAATCTCCGTGCGACCCTCCTCGACGTGTTTCCAGGCCTCGCCCCTCTCGGCGAAAGAGAGCCCCTCCATCTGGAGGAACTCGAGGATAGTGAACATGTCGTGGAGTTCGGCCACGTCGATGTCGTCGGGACCGACCCCGGCCATGTCGTAGGCTTCCTCTCCGGAGTCGACGACGCCACCCATCGTCGTCGGGTCGTCGCGTTCGTGGACGACGTGGGTATCGGTCGCGCCGCCGACACCCGAGACGACCGCGTAGTCGTCCGCGTACTGTTCGGCCACCTCGACGGGGCAGAACATGAGCGCCGAACTGCCATCGGTGATCGGGCAAAAGTCGTAGAGGCGGAGCGGATCGGCGATGATCGGACTCTCCATTGCCGTCTGTTGTGTAATCTCCTTCTGGAACTGCGCCCTCGGGTTGCGAGTGCCGTTCTCGTGGTTCTTGACGGCGACTTTCGCGAGACTCTCTCTGGGCGCGTCGAACGTCTCGAGGTAGTGCCGTGCCGTCATCCCCGCGAAGGAGGGCAGGGTGACACCCTGTTTGTACTCGGCGGGGTGGGTAATCGACGCGATGATGTCGGTCGCACCACCGGTGCCCTTGTGAGTCATCTTCTCGCCGCCCACGAGCAGCGTCATGTCGCTGGCCCCGGACTTGACCGACTGCCAGGCGGCGTACATACCCGCCCCGCCACTGGAACTGGTCTGGTCGATTCGCTGGCTGTACGCCGGTATCAAGCCGAGGTCGTGGGTGACCGCGTTCATAATCCCGGTCTGTCCCTCGAACTCCCCGCTGGCCATGTTCGATACGTAGACGTGGTCGACCGCGTTCGGCCCGACGCCGGCGTCCTGGAGACACGCTTCGCCCGCCTGTGCGAGCAGTTCACGTATCCAGGCGTCTCGCTGGCCGAACTTCGTCATCGACCCGCCGATGATGGCAACCGTCCTGTCCATATCACCTGCAACTCCAACGGGCGGTGTTGTAAATCTGGCTGAACGCGCGGTATTCGACCGGCCCTTCCCGGGGCGGGGCGGTGTCTCGGTACGCTCTTGAGAGTCCGTTCGCAACTGAACACATGACCGGCACTGTCGAACGGGTCCACGTCG
>NZ_JAQCNH010000042.1 GCF_028275115.1 Halorientalis sp.
ACCGACCACGACTCGACGGACTACGACGACGCCAAATCGGCCATCCTCGACGCCGACAAGGAGTACCAAGGCGTCATCTACCAAGACGAACAGTCGGTGCCCTTCGACGAGCGCGTAGGCCTAACCGACTCCATGGCCGACATCCCCGATGGCCCGCCAGAGGACGCGATGGACCTCGTCCGCGAGTTCTACTAAACGACGCTTTTTTATTCGGATTCAACTTCGGCGACCCGCTGATAAAGACCTCGACAAAAAAGGCGGAGTTCGCGCCGCCGTGGCGAACTCCGTGCGACTTCCCTGCCCCGCACGCGACCGTGCAGCGACCGCCGTCCGACCGGCGACCCGAACACGCGCAGGGACCGACAGACACCGGAGTCCGTAGCCCGAACTGTGTGGGCAGTATAACACACCGGCCTGCCGGCACCGCTCCGGCAGACCTGTTATCCTAACGATTAGAACCTACCACCGCGATACCTGTAGGCAACTGTGAACTCACCCCGGGGCAGTCGCCTTGACCGCCTGCACAACCACGCGTTCGACATCGTCGGCTACGACCCGGAGGAGGGAATCGTCGAACCGCGTGCAGCCATCCGTAATATAGTTGGATGCGTCGAACACGTCGAGTACACGAGTCGGTAGGCCCAGTCCGCTCAGTCGAGGCTCCGAACCATCTCGACGTGCGGAATACCCGCTTCCTCGAACTCGTCACCGACAGTCCGGTAGCCGAGTCGACGGTAGAATCCCTCCACCTCGGCCTGTGCGTGCAAAACCAGTTCCGTGAAGCCGCGCTCACGGGCCACGCTGTGGACGGTCGTCATGACGCGTCGGCCCCAGCCCTCGCCGCGCCGGTCCTCGCGGACGGCGACGCGTTCGACCTTCCCGAGGTCGGACTCGGGCTGGCGAAGTCGAGCGGCCCCGATTGGCTCCCCGTCGTCGTACGCGACGACGTGGGTCGCGTTGCTGTCCAGACCGTCGAGTTCGCGGTCTTCGGAGATACCCTGTCCCTCGACGAAGACGGCGTGCCGGACGGCGAGGGCGTCGGCGCGCTCGGCTTCGGTAGCGGCGACGACGACGCCGGTATCGATCATATGGACTGCTAGCGAGCCGGCGGCAAAAACGCCCCGCTGTCAGGCCTTTCGGATCTGTTCGGCGACTTCTTCGACGCCCTCGTACGTGTGGTCGACGATACCCTCCATGTTGAGGAAGCCGTGGATCATCGACTCGTGGTTGCTGTACTCGACCTCGACGCCGGCCTCAGCGAGTTCCTGGGCGTAGGCGTGTCCCTCGTCTCGCAGTGGGTCGAAACCACAGGTCAGGACGTACGCTGGCGGCGCCTCGGCGAGTTTGTCACGCCGGGCGTTGAGCGGGAACGACCACGGGTGGTGGGCGTCGATCTCGTCGTCGATGTACTGTTTGACGAACCAGAGCATATCCTGTGCGGTCAGGAAATAACCGTCCCCGTTTTGCGCCCGCGAGGGCATCGGGTCCATGTAGGTCGTCGCCGGGTAGAGCAGGAGTTGCCGGTCGATGTCTGGCATCCCGCGTTCGGCAGCCATCAACGAGACGACGGCGCTGAGGTTTCCGCCGGCGCTGTCACCAGCGACGACGTGCGTGTCCGTGTCTGCGCCGTACTCGTCTGTGTTGCGTGCGGTCCACTGTGCACCGGCGTAGGCGTCTTTGATCGGTTCCGGCCACGACGCCTCCGGTGCCTTGCGGTACTCGACGGAGACGATCACGGCTTCGGCCCGGTTGGCCAGCATGCGACAGAGCTCGTCGTGTGTGTCCATGTCACCCGCGACGAAGCCGCCGCCGTGGAAGAAGGTGACCGTCGGGTGACCCTCACCGGCGGGCGCGTAGACGCGGGCGGGAATAGGTTCCCCGCCGTCGCCGGCTGCTGGAATCTCGACGTTCTCGACCGTGTCAACGTCCTCCGGTGCACCCGTCGAGAGGTTCGTCATGACGGTCAACTGCTCGCGTGCATCCTCCGGCGTTCCCTCCGAGAGCGTGATGTCGTAGTCGTTGAGCAGGTCGAGCATGTTCTCGACGTGTCCGTCGAGTTCCCCCCGGACCGGCTGGTCTTCAAACATACAAATTTTCTTCGCGCCCGACAGGTTATCAACGTTCTACCGTACATCTGAGGGTTACTTTAAATCAATCGGTAACGCGGGGCGAGAGCCGGCCGTTTTCGCCGCGGAGAGGGTCCTTTTTTAGGAGTTGAGGCGATAGTAGTGAACAATGAGTGCGCAGTGCGACAGGAGAGTAGGGAGTGACGCGGTGGGGGCTGTCGTCACGAATTCGACATCGGGGGTCGTTGTTGCGCACGACGAAACAATCCGGTACCCAGTGGGGAACAGCGCTGTGAGGAACACTCTGCAGTTCACAATCCGACGTTATGACTGATCACTACGACGTAATCGTCGCCGGTGCAGGACCGGCTGGAGCACAGTGCGCCCGCGACCTGGCGGCACGGGACTACGAGGTTCTCGTTCTCGAAACAGAGGCCGAAGACGAGTTCCCGCGCCAGAGCAACAAATCGACTGCCGGCACGTTCCCGTCCATGATGGCGTCGTTCAACGTGCCCAGCGACGTCGTCATGAACTACACCGACAACGTCGTTCTGGAGTCGCCCAACAAACACTACGTACAGGACCGCGCCGGAGCGGTACTCGAGTTCGCCGACTTCAAGCAGTGGCTAGTCGAGGAGGGGCGCTCGAAGGGTGCCGAATACTGGTTCGACGCTCGCGTCGCCAACCCCATTATGGACGGCGGCGAAATCGTCGGCGTCGAGTACAACGGCTCACAGGAGGTGTACGCCGACGTGGTTGTCGACGGGACCGGTCCGTCCGCGCCGCTCGCCCGCGAACTCGGTGTGAGTGAGCTAGAACGGCAGAATCAGGCCATCGGCATCGAGTACGAGTTCGAGGGCATCGACGTAGACCACGACCAGTACGCCGACCTGACCGACGCGATGATGCTCAGACTCGACCACAACATCGCGCCGGGCGGGTACTCCTGGATTTTTCACACCGGCGAAGACACCGCGAAGGTCGGCCTCTGTTACATCCAAAACGAGAGCTACCAGTCTCGGGGGCAGGGGGGAATGACCATCGACGATTACCTCGACTACTGGCTCGACGCCGACCCGCGTTTTGCGAACGCGACCAAACTCCAGGGGAAGATGCACCGCGGGTCTGCCCACATCCAGATGCCCGAGCGGTTGAGTACGGACAACTTCATGGCTGTCGGTGATACCGTGCCGACTATCGACCCGCTGTGGGGCGAGGGTATCCACAAGTGCATGGAATCTGGCCGCGTCGCCGCCGTCACGGCCGATAGGTGTCTCACGCCGAACGACCCCGACACGTCCGCCGAGAACATGGCGACCTACGACGACCTCTGGCACGAGCGGGTCGCGCCCCGGATGCGCAACCGACTGCTGATGACCAAACTCCTCTACCTCGCTCCCAACGAGCGCTACGACCAGTTGATGACGGACCTCCGGCAGACGCCCGACGAGACGCTGGCCAAAGCGAACAAAGGGAGCCCACTGGCCATCGGGAAGCTCATCCACGCCGGGGACCTCCCAATTCTAGTCGACTACGCGAAAGACCGGTTCGACACGACCGGGTCGAGTCCCGCTAGCGCGGTTGCGGCCATCGCGAAACTCCTCCAGAACTAGGTCAGTGCCGGTTTCACAACGACTTTGCACGCGGCCGCCCTTCCTCCGGTGACTATGCCTCCCCGACTCGACGCCGAAGGCGTTCCACGATCTAGCGGTATGCCCATACTCGGTCTCGGCACCTGGGAGAACGACGACGCCGACCA
>NZ_JAQCNH010000049.1 GCF_028275115.1 Halorientalis sp.
TCGTGGCCGAGCTTGGCGGCCCGGATGGCCGCGACGTATCCACCCGGGCCACCACCGACAACTAATACCTCGGTGCTCATACCAGCATCTCTGGTGACCATGCTGCCGTTTGCAGGGACATGGACTTCAGTCTGTCCCACGGTACTGAACCGTCAGAGGTTGTCTATGGTGAGATTATTGTTACTTCCCGAACGAGTCGAGAGAGTGCTGCCTGAACGTCACGAAACAGTCACTTTCTGTATGATTTGACGGTCAGTCTCGGTTGCTACCGCGGAGTAGGTCGAGGCAGTCCAATCCATCGCTCCAAACAGACGAAATCAACCGAACCACGACGGAAACTGCCGAAAGCAGTCGCTCACCGCCAAACGGACAGGCCGTGGGCTGACCCGGTCAGCCCGCGGCCGTTGCCTGTGACGCCGGCACGCCAACCTCGTTCGCTTTGATCTTCCACCGGCGTCGTAACTCCTCTTCCAGTTCGTGACGAATCCAGTCACAGAACGTCTTGAACGTGAACTCCTCGACGAGGTCGCGCAGATACTCCGCAAGTGTCGGCGTCAATCGCTGGTAGAACCCGCTGGGACAAAGCGTGTTATCGGCGGTAGAGTTGTAACTGCGACGGAAATCGGCAAGAGAGCGACTTTCACCGGCGGTAAAGCCGAACACGAGTGACCAGACGAGTGGCGGTGCCTGGAGATCACGGTTGCGTTCGACCACACCGATGTCCTCGGCGTGGTCTTCCAGCATCTCGGACGGAAAGAGAGCAGTAAGTCGACGCTCAATTCGTCGTGAGGAGGGTTTGTCTTGCACAGACTCACCTCCTCATTCCTTTCAGAAAGTGACGCCGATAACTGACTGCTGTCTCCCGGTTCTCAGCTTAATTGAAGACGGATGATTGCGGTAGTATTGAAGAATTTGAGATAAAACTCTCGGGGATCCAGAGGTAATTTTCGGTCACAGTCAGCCGTATCGAGGGATCTCGCGGTACGGAACGACACGCGACACCAGAGCGGGACAGACTGGTAATGGTCAGTATGGCTCGGTGACACAGCCACTCTCATTTCTGCTACAACGGCTCACACGACACAGATGGAGCGTATACACCGCTGATAGTGGTTATTGTGGGTTTTTTTACTACGACGGAGAGTTTGTAATGGCACAGCGGTACGGACTCCTAGCAACCATTGTGAGTCAGTTGCGTCGTTCAACGACGTGTACGTCCTCAGGGTCGAACCCCAGCGTCACGTCACCGTCCAGGGCGTCCCGGGTCCGGACCGTGAGGTCGTGATCCGCCCAGTCAAGATGGACCCGAGTCGTCTCACCCAGGAACTCCGCGCTCTCGACGGTTGCCGTGACTCGGTTCGATCTGCCGGGGACGGTCAGCACCTCCGGCCGCACGCAAAACGTGAGCCGGTCACCCACCGAGACCGCCGGGCCCTCGCGGTCGCTGATGCCCACAGATATCCTCTCCTCGCCGATACCGACTATCGCGGTATCGTCGGTCACCGCCCTCACTTCTCCGTCGAAGACGTTGTTATCGCCGACGAACTCGGCGACGAAGCGCGACGCGGGTCGGTGATAGATGTCCCGCGGCGGGGCAACCTGTTCGGCAGTTCCCTCATTTATCACCGCCACGCGGTCCGACACCGCGAGGGCTTCCTCCTGATCGTGGGTAACGTAGACCGTCGTGATACCGAGTTCCTGTTGAATTTCGCGGACCTGCACCCGGAGCCGTTCGCGAAGCTTCGCGTCTAGCGCGCTCATCGGCTCGTCCAGCAGGAGGACATCCGGCCCGGGAGCAAGCGCGCGTGCCATGGCAACGCGCTGGCGTTGACCGCCTGAGAGGCTCCTCGGATCGCGGCTCTGCGTCCCCGGCAAATCGACCAGTTCAAGCAACTCCGCGACCCGCTGGTCGTCGCTTGCGCCGCCCGGCGGGTCGGCGAAGTTCAGCCCGTAGGCGACGTTCTCGCCGACGGTCATGTGTGGAAAAAGCGCGTAGTTCTGGAAGACAACCCCAACGTTGCGGTCCTCCGGTGGAACGCCAGCCACGTCTTCGCCGTTGAAGATGACAGTCCCGCCCGTCGGTTCCTCGAAGCCCGCAATCAGGCGCAGTGTCGTCGTCTTCCCACACCCGGAGGGACCGACGAGTGAGAAAAATTCCCCGTCGGCAACCGACAGCGAAAGATCTTCCACGGCCGTCGTCTCGCCGTAACGTCGTGTCACCGCGTCGAGTGTCACCGCCGGGTCAGAGGCCAACGCGGTCACCCCCCAGCCGGTCGACGAGGACAAAACTCACGCTCGTCACGACGAGCAACACGACGCCCATCGCCGTCGCGGGACCGAGCCGTCTGCCGATGAACCGCTCGATGGCTATCGGCATCGTGTACTGACCGGTTCCGGAGGCCAGGACCGCTGTCGCAGTGAACTCCCCGACCGAGAGAGCGAAGGCAAATGCCGCCCCTGCAATGACGGCGGGCCACACCAGAGGGAGTTCCACATCCAGCAGCGCGCGTGCTCTGGGCGCACCCAGCGCCCGCGCGGACTCGACTAACTGTCGGTCCAGCGCTTCGAGTTCGGGTGCCACGATCCGGACGACGAACGGGTACCCTACGACGGCGTGTGCGGCGACGATAGCGAGCGCGCCGTCGACGGCGATACGCCACCCACCGATGTCGATGCCAAAGACCAGCCCCCGGAGCAGTCCCAGGCCGACGATGATCCCCGAGACGGCGAGGGGGGCCATCGCTACGGTATCGACCAGCTTCCGTCCCCGGTATCTCCGGGTGGTCAGAACCGAGATGACGACACCCATCGGGAGCGCAACGGCCAGCGCCGCCCCACCGAACACCAGGGAGTTTCTGACTGCCGTCCCCGGCCGGACCTGGAACGACGCGCCGGCCATCTGACGCTCGACGAGAAACTGGTAGTGCTCCAGCGTGAGCCCGTTCGGGCCCGAGATGCTGGCGTACACCATGCTTGCGATGGGGGCGATAAAGAGCACGAACGCGACAACGGCGTAGGCGGCCAACCCGACACGCGGGAGCAGTTCCCGGGCCGAATACGACGGCGGCCACAGCGGCTTGCGCCCCTGTGGGCGAGCACCACCAGATTCGATCGTATTCGCGGCCTCGTACCGGAGATACCCGTAGAGCACCCCAAGCGAAATCGCGAGTTCCACCAGAGCAAGCGCCGCGCCCTCGGCGTAGTTTAGGTCGCCGATGAGTCGGTAGACGAACACCTCGACGGTCGCCAGTTCGAATCCGCCCAGCGCCAGCACGATCGGAAAGGTGCCAAAGGTGAACACGAAAGTAAGGGCACCACCCATGAGGATCGACGGTGCGATCTGTGGCCATACCACGTCACGGAACGCCCGGAAAGGGCCGGCGCCGAGACTCCTGGCCGTTTCGACGGCCCCGGCGTCGACGGACTCCCACGCTGCCGTTGTGATCCGGGCGACCAGCGGCGCATTGTAGAACGCGTGGGCCACAACGATGGCCGAAAGCGACGGCAGAAGGTCGACAGGGCCGAGTCCGACCAGCGCGAGTGTGGCGTTGAGCGTCCCGTTCGCGCCGAAGGTAGCATAAAAGCCTACCGCGACCATGATTGACGGGAGAACAAAGGGCAGAATCGTCAGTGACCGCACCGTCTCCCGCCCGGGGAACTCGTAGCGCGCGAGCAGGTAAGCCAGTGGCACCCCGAGGAGGACGCTCGCGACTGTCGACAGCGTGGCCTGGTAGGCAGTAAAACCGACGACACCGAGCCGTCGGTCTCCCGAGAGTAGGGCGTCGATAACTGCAAGCGGTGAGTCGCCCGCGAACAGTCGCGCCAGCTCTCCGAAGTAGAACGGGTCGGTGAGAATACCCCTGAAGGCACGCAGTGTCATCCGCCCCTCCACGAGGACGGCGTCGACGAGGACCGTCGCCACTGGATAGTAGAACACGACGACCAGCACGGCGACCGATAGGACAGCGAGTGCCGGGAGCGACCGCCGTTCGACGGCCGCCCGGAGCCGCTGTCGTGTTCGCCCGTCCGCTTGGTCGCCGTCGGTCATGGGCTCAATTGCCCGCGAACTGTCGCTCCCAGTCTTCGACCCAGCCACTGACCTGACCCTGGAGTTCCTCGTACGTGAAGGTAACTGGTTCGGGCGGTTCCTTTGCCAGTTCTGCGTAGTCGCTCGGCACGTCCGCCGTCTCCGTCGCCGGGAACTGGACGTTCTGGACCGCGATTTCCCCCTGCACCTCGGGTCGCAGGACGAACGACATGAACTCGCGGGCGATCTCGGACTGATTGCTCCCCTCGAAGACGGCCATCCCCTCGGGGTTGGCGTACCCCTGGTCGTTCAGGAACCGGACCTGATGTTCGTCGAGGCTCTCGCCGGACTGGTCGGCGAACACCTGGTCGGTGGAGTAGGAAACGACCATCGGCGCCTCGCCGTTGCTCCAGGCTCCGTACGCGTCCGACCACGACCCCAGCACCTGGACGCCGTTTGCCTGTAATTCGCTCCAGTAGTCCAGGTAGCCGTCCGAGCCGTACTGCTTGATGGTGTGCAATAGGAAGGACTTCCCCGTCGCCGACCCCCCGGGGTTCTGTGTGATGAGGTCGCCCGCTACGTCGTCGGTGAGGAGCCCGTCGAACGTCTCCGGTGCGGTCATCGCGGTGCCGTCGTAAACGAGGCTGATATACCCCGTGTCGAAGGGCACGGCACGATCCTGCGGGTCGAACTGTAGTTCGGATTTCACATCCGATTGGCCGTCGATGTCACCGGCCTCCGTGAACAGCGAGTCGTCGAGCTCTCGGTCGACGCGCACGAGATCGTCGGTGTTCAACCCGAGATACACGTCGGCCTCGATATCGACCCCGGCTTGTTTGCGCTGGACGTAGTGGTTCAGTTCGTTGCTCGGCGTCTGCCAGACCAGGTTGGTGTCGAACTCGCTTTCGAACTCGGATTTCAGCCACGCCCCCGGCGACGAGGACGGCGAGTCGATAAAGGCGCTGTACGTCCCGACCACTAGCGCGTCGTTGCCTGCATCCGTGGTGTCGCCAAGCGAGAGACAACCCGCCACTGCTGTCGTCGCTGCTCCCGCGGCAGCCAGGAAGTTTCGTCGCTTCATCACTCAGTGGTCACACCTGGTGGTACTTAA
>NZ_JAQCNH010000051.1 GCF_028275115.1 Halorientalis sp.
GTGGACTGCTGGCCATGCCAAGTGGCCGTTACCCCTATTTTCGACCGTGTACGGCGTCCCGGTGTTGTTTGTGCCACAGGGACGCCAGCAGGCGTCAGCAGACTCGGGGATATCGTCTGGTTCGCTTCGAGCAGTCGGCACAGATACACTCTTCAAGGATGTACGTTCACCGGGTGCCCTTTCGGATACTGTCGTCCAAGAGACGAAGTCTCTCGTGATCACGGAAATCTCCGATTTCCGAACGACCTCGTTTCATGAGCGGACAGGCCGCCTCCGAAGGACGGTCCGGAATCCGCTCCGTTCCGACCGATTCCTGGCTTACAGCCCGGCGGCCTGTAAATTAAACGTTATTATTGGAAACTCGGGGCCGGCGTTTGAACGGTGGGACGTTTCCCAAAGTGACGGCGCGTATCCACGGCCCGAAGGCCGTGGTATTGCGCCTGCTCAACCTATAATGCGCACCACGCTGCTCGGGCGTCGCCGGTCGTTTCCGACGGGACTTCCGCCTCGTCGCCGGTTGTCGGAGTACCCGCCGGTCTCTCACCGTTCAGGCCTCGCTGTTCGCGGGTCGGTGCGCCGCCCCGCCCGCATGGTCGTGGCTCTTCCGACGATCAAACCCCGCTAGCTTCCGAAAACGATTACCGCCGACCGGCCTTCCACAGTGACATGGACCCACGCATCCGCGAACACGCGCAGGTGCTTGCAGACGCCGTCAGCCTGGACACGGGTGACAACCTCGTTATCAAGGCCGAACCGGCCGCCGACGACCTGATCGTCGCCCTGTACGAACTCGCTGGCGACCGCGGTGCCCACCCCGTGACCATCCGGACAAACCGGGGCGGTCGAGCCATCCGGGGGTACCTCCGGTCGGCCGACCAGGCCGGGGTCGAGTTCGAGACGCCTGGCCACGAGCAGGCGCTCGTCGAGTCGGCCGACTGTCACGTCGTCATCCGAGCCACCGAGAACGTCACCGAGATGGACGACGTGGACAGCGACACGACGGCGGCGTACCAGCAGGCTCACAGTCCCATCCTGAACGAACGGCTCACCGACCGCTGGACGCTCACACAGCACCCCGCGCCCGCCAACGCGCAGTTGGCCGAGATGAGTACCGAGGCCTACGAAAACTTCGTCTACGACGCCATCCTCAAAGACTGGGACGGACAGCGGGAGTTTCAGGCCAACATGGTCGAGATTCTCGACGACGCCGAGGAAGTTCGAATCGCCTCCGGCGAGACGACGGACGTGACCATGTCCGTCGCGGGCAACCACGCTATCAACGACACGAACAAGCACAATCTCCCCGGCGGCGAGGTGTTCACCGCCCCCGTCCCCGACGCCGTGACAGGCGAGGTCCTGTTCGACAAGCCGGTGTATCAGAACGGCCGGGAAGTCCTCGGGGCGCGACTGGTCTTCGAGGACGGCGACGTCGTCGAGTACGACGCCGAAAAAAACGAGGCAGTGCTAGAGAGCATTCTCGAAACCGACCCCGGTGCGAAGCGACTGGGCGAACTCGGCATCGGGATGAACCGCGACATCGACCAGTTCACCTACAACATGCTGTTCGACGAGAAGATGGGCGACACCGTCCACATGGCTGTCGGCCGGGCCTACGAGGCGACCGTCGGCGAGGACAACGAACAAAACCAGAGCGCCCAGCACGTGGACATGATCGTCGATATGTCAGATAACTCACGTATCGAAGTGGACGGCGAGGTCGTCCAGCGCGACGGTACGTTCCGGTTCGAGGACGGGTTCGAGGAGTAGTCGAACTGCCTGTCGATTTCTTCGGCGAGAAAGGCGTCAAGCGCCGCTCTCAGGGAGACCGCCGCGAACCGTGTTTAGTCGCCGAACGGCCCGCCACCGCCGCCCATGCCGCCCATCCCGCCGGGGCCGCCGGGGCCACCGCCGCCCTGTTGCATCTGTTTCATCATCCGCTCCATGTCGGCGTCGCCCATGCCCTGGAACTGGTTCAGGGTCTTGGCCATCATCTTGTGCTGTTCGAGCAGTTCGCGGACGCGGTCCTCGCTCGTCCCCGACCCCTTGGCGATGCGGTTGATCTGGCTCTGCCCGATAGAGCGTGGGTGTTCGAGTTCGTCGTCGGTCATCGAGTCCATGATGACCTCGAAACTGCGCATCCGGTCTTTGGTCACGTCCATAGCGTTGTCGGGTAGTTGGTCCATCAGTCCGCCGCCCATGCCGGGAATCATGTCCATCACCTGGTCGAGCGGCCCCATGTTGTCCATGGCCTTCATCTGGTGGCGCATGTCCCGGAGGGTGAACTCCCCGTCCATCAGGTCCTCGGGGTCCCAGTCCTCCTCGTCCTGTGTCTCCTCCATCGCGCGCTCGACGCGCTCGGTCAACTGCTTCAGGTCGCCCATCCCGAGCAGGCGGGAGATGAACCCCGAGGGCTCGAACCGCTCGATGTCCTGGACGGTTTCGCCGGTTCCGAGGAAGGCAATCGAGGAGCCGGTCTCGTTGACGGCCGCGAGGGCACCGCCACCTTTCGCCGTCCCGTCCAGTTTGGTGATGGCGACGCCGTCGATACCGATGGCCTCCTCGAACTCGCGGGCCTGGTCCTTCGCGGACTGACCCATCGCGGCGTCGATGACCAGGAGGTTCCGGTCGGGGTCGGCGGCGCCGTCGATGCGCTCGATCTGGTCGATGAGTTCCTCGTTCAGGCCGTCACGACCGGCGGTGTCGACGATGCGCACGTCGGCGTCCTGTGTTTCTTCGAGGCCAGCCTCGGCGATTTCGACGGGGTCCTCGGCGTCCGGGTCGCCGTAGAAGTCGACCTCGGCGTTCCCGGCCATCTGCTTGGCCTGGTCGTACGCGCCGGGCCGGTCGGTGTCGGTCTGGATAACTGCGGGGCGCAGTCCCTTCTTCGAGAACCACCAGGCCATCTTGGCGGCGGTGGTGGTCTTCCCCGACCCGTAGAGACCGGCGAGCAGGATGGTCTGGTTCTCCAGTGGGAGGTCGGTCGACTCGCCGACGAGATCGACCATCTCCTCGTAGACAACCCGGAGCACCCAGTCGCGGGCGGAGGTGCTGCTGGGCGGTTCCTCTTCGAGTGCCCGCTGTTCGATGTTGTCCGAGAGCTCCATCACCAGGCTCGTGTCCACGTCAGCCTGCAACAGCGAGCGCTGGATCTCCTTGACGACATCCGCCACGTCGTCTTCGTCGATGCGGGACTTCCCTCGGAGGTCGTCCAGCGTCCCCCGGAGTGAACTCCCCAGATCGTCGAGTACCATGGTTAGTTACCCCAGATACGCTAGCCAAGCGGTAAAGGCTTTTTCTGTCGGGGATGGTCGGCGGTTCGTCGCTCATCGGTTCCGGAACCGACTTCACGCCGCCGAGCCACCTCGTGTCGTATGGATACTGGCGTGTCGATCCCGTGGTGGGTCCTGCTGGCCGGCGTCGGGGCGGTCGTCGCCGCGGTCGGCTCCGTCCTCCCCTGGGTGACGCTTCGCTTCGACTCGACACTGGCGGCGCTCGCGAGCGTCCCGAAGACACGGACAGTCAGTGGCCTCGACGGCGACGGGACGATCACGCTCGTCCTCGCCGTGGTGACGCTCGCGGTTCTGGTCGCAGCGGTCCTCAGGTCCCGACCCGGGCCGAAGACGGCCGCCGTCACCGCGCTCACTGGGACCCTCGTCACCACCGTCGCGGTCGTCGACTACAGGGAGTTTCGGGCCACGCGAGTCCGGATCCAGCAGCGCGTCGCCGGGAGTCGTCCGGAGACCGGCGCTGACGCCGTGACCCTCGACATAGAGCCCGGACTGGCCGTCCTCGGTCTCGGCGGCCTTCTCCTGCTCGTGGCCGGCAGTTACGCACTCCTGTCGTACTGGCGGGACGACGTCGGTTCGGCGGTCGCGGCCGGGGAGTAGGACGGACCGGAGGGCTACGCCGCCGCCTCGCCGGCGTCGGGTTCCTCGTCGTCGTATCCTAACAATCGGTCGACGATGGCCGCAGGGTCGAACGGTTCGAGGTCGTCGTAGTCCTGTCCGGTCCCGAGAAAGAGGATCGGTTTGCCTGTGACCTGTGCGATAGAGATTGCCGCGCCACCCTGTGGGTCGGCGTCGGCCTTGGTGAGGACCGCGCCGTCGATGGTGGCGACGTCGTCGAACTCTCGGGCGCGGTTGACCGCGTCCTGGCCTGCTACCGCTTCGTCGACGAAAATCGTCATGTCCGGTTCGATCACGCGGTCGATCTTCTCCAGTTGGTCCATCAGGTCGTTGCTGGTGTGGAGTCGCCCGGCCGTGTCACCCAAGACGACGTCCACGTCGTTGGCCTCGGCGTACTCGGCGGCATCGTAAATGACTGCCGCCGGGTCCGAGCCCTGTTTGTGGGAGATTAGCCGCTCGTCGAGGGCGTCGGCGTGTTGCTGGAGCTGTTCGTTCGCGCCGGCCCGGTATGTGTCGCCGTTTGCCAGCACCGTCGAGTAGCCCCGCTCGTCGAGCCACTGCGAAAGCTTGGCGATCGTCGTCGTCTTTCCGACGCCGTTGACGCCGGTAAAGATGATCGAGACGGGTTTGTCGGCCTCGGCGATTCGCCGCTCGAAGTCGAACTGCCCGACGCTGATTACGTCGATCAGCGCGTCACGCAACGCCTCCTCGACCACCAGTCCGGTCGTTTTGACCTTCGACCGGGTCTCGCCGATCAGGTTCTCGCGGATGCCCTGCAGAATCTCCTGGGCGACGTTCATCTCCACGTCCGATGAGAGCAGGGCCAGTTCCAGTTCCTCGAGCGGTCCTTCGAGGTCGTCCTCTTCGATGACCTCTTTGCCCGTGGCTGCGAGTTTCGCCCGCTCCATCAACCCGCGGTCACTGCCGTCGTCGGCTTCTGGCTCGGATTCGGGCTCAGGGTCGGCAGACTCCGTTTCCTCGGCAGACTCGGCCGCCTGCCCTTCGGCGGCCGCTTGGGCTTCTCGGGCCTCCTCGGCCGCCTCGGCCGGTTCGGCCGGTTCGGTTTCCTCCTCGACGTTTTCCTTAAAACTGTTGAGCTTGTCTTTCAGTCCGTCGAACATGGCCCCTTACTCGTCGTTGCCTTCCTGCTGTTGCATCTGGGCCATCTGCTGTTGCATCTGCTGCTGTTGCATCTGCTGGGCCTTCTCTTCCAGTTCGTCGCTTTCGGACTGGATTTCGCCGATCTCCTCCTGAACGTCCTCGATCCGGTCGTCGAGCGTGTCCTGTTTGTTCTCGAGTGTGTCGATAGCAGCGCTCTGTCCGCGCTCGGCCGCGTACCCGCCGCCGAGCGAGACGATTATCTCGTCGACGTCTTGGACCTCCGCGCGAACGTACGCGTCGCCGCCCAGAGGCACCTGCACCGTCTCGCCCGATTCGAGTGTCTCGATCGCCTCGATTGCCTCGTCTATTTCGGCCTGTTCGGTTTTCAAGTCCTCGATTTCGCCTTCGAGGGCCTCTTTCTCCTCTTCGAGCGCTTGAATCTCCTCGGCGAGTTGCTGGAGCTGACCGTCGCCGCCACCGCCACCACCGAGGCTCATTGGGCCACCTCCTCGACTTCGACCTGCGGGCGCTTGAGGCCGTGCTTGGAACCGAACTCGGCGTACGTGTGCTCGACAGCAACGTCTTCATTCTCGGCTTCGAGCGTCTTTTCGAAGCTCTCCCACCCATCACGTGCTTGCCATCGACCACTCACAGTAAACTCGGTCATGTTCTTGACGTGCGGGTCCGACGGGGAAGAATGTACCGACCTCTACTTTCCCCAAGAAGTTACTCGTCGTCGGTCGTGTCGACTCCCAGTGCCGCGTTCAGGCCACAGAAGCAGGTCGTGGCGTTGAACCCGAACGCGAGCGCGCCGACTCCCGCGAGTAGTCCCGTGGTTCGGTTCCCCTCTCGTAGCGTGGCGACGGCGACTACCGTCAGGACGACTGCGAGCAGTGCGCGACCTGTGCGGTCGATGCCACCGACGTTTTTTTCTGCCATATCCGGACGTGGGACGCCGGGGACTTAACTTCAATCACTCCGGTACCAGCACGGCCCGCCGGTCCACCGAACCAGCTTCCAGCCGGTCGTATGTCGCGGTCAGGTCGTCAAAGCCGACGGGCTCGACGCCCACGTCGAGGCGGCCCGCCTCGGCCAGGTCGAGCACGTCCCGGAGCTGGTCGATGCTCCCCCAGAACACGTTGGTACAGACGAGTTCGCTGCCGACCAGCGGATTGAAAGAGAGCTCGAAGGAGCCCCCACCGATGCCGACGATGTAGAGCCGGCCCTGCGTGCCGAGCGCGTTCCCGCAGGCCTGCAGGGTCTCGTCTTTCCCGACGAAGTCGATGGCGGCGTCGGCCCCGTCGTCGGTCACCCGCCGAACCGCGCTCTGTATGGACTGCTCGGACACGTCGACGGTCACGTCCGCACCGAGTGTCTCGGCCAACGCGAGTTTCTCGGCGTCCTGGTCGGCGGCGACGACCTGCGCGCCGCTCATGGCGGCGAACTGGACCCCGAACTGTCCGAGACCGCCGATTCCGACCACCAGGAGCGTGTCGGTCGGCGAGAGGTGCCTGCGGGCACGCTGGACCGCCCGATAGGGGGTCAACGCGGCGTCTGTTAGCGGCGCGGCCTCGACGGGGTCGATTTCGGTCGGCAGGACGTATCTGGGGTCGGGGACGACGACGAAGTCCGCGAGCGCGCCGTCCTGGCCGATGCCGGCCCACTTTAGGACGTTACAGAGCTGGTCGTCGCCGCGGGTGCAGACCTCGCAGTGACCACACCCCCAGCCGCCGAAGACGACGGCGCTCGTCCCGGGGTCGAGGTGGTCGACACCGGGGCCGGTCGCCGCAACCTCGCCGGCGGCTTCGTGACCCAGCGTCCGCGGCGTCGGGATCGGCAGGTCGCCGTGCATCAGGTGCAGGTCGGAGTGACAGAGCCCGCAGGCGGACACATCCATCAGGACCTCGCCTGGACCGGGTTCGGGTCGGGGAACCTCCTCGACGGCCAACCCGTCGTCGGGACCGTGGAACCGTGCGGCGCGCACGGTCAGCGCCTCCCGACGGCAACTGTCGGTCGTGTCTCGGTGCTGGCCTCTGCTGTCGATGGTATCATTGTGTCCGATACAAACGGCTCCGGTCCAGTAAAGAAACCCCCTCGTGAGGCGGGCGATATAAGAGCAGACGCGAAAGTGGTCGGCTCAGGTCTGCTCGTCGCGGCCTCGCTCGCGCGCTCGCTCGCTGTCGTTGTAGCCATCGACCACCTGTTGGAGGGAGCCAGTCTCGACCGACAGTGCGGGCGCGGTCAGGGGGGAGACGCTGACCTCGCCCTCGACGAGGGCGCGTCGGTCCGAGCCCTCGGGATAGCGTTCCTGGAGGTCCACGTCGGCGGGAAAGGGACTCTCCCAGCCGACGGTCTCGGGCCAGACGACGTCCCGGAGTGCGATGTCGCCCTCGCGTGGTTTTCCGAGGTCGACCTCGTCGCGCTCGGTGGCCTCGTGTTCGACGTCGACCGCGTAGTCGTGATGCGGGTCGGTGAGCCGCATGGACGATTCGGGGACGTCGACGGGCGCGTTCACGTTCAGCACGTCGGCCGCCTCGAACACGTCCGAACTCCGACTCCGGACGAGCAGTTCCCGGGCCACCTTCGCGGGACGCCCGAAGTCGTACTCCTCGGGCGGGTGGACGAAGAAATCCTGGGCGTGGTAGGCGGAGATGGCGATGCCCGGCGTGTCGAGGAAGGCGGCCTCGATGCACGCGCCGACGGTGCCCGAGCGGCCGACGACGTAGTTGCCCGCGTTGGGACCGTGGTTGCAGCCTGCGACGACGAAGTCGAAGTCGGCGTCGAGTCCGCCGACTCCGTAGGCCACGCAGTCGGCGGGCGTCCCGTCGATGGCGTAGCCCCACGGGTGGTCCTCGCGGGTCGTGCGGTGGGTCCGGGTCCGACCCGTCCCGCTCTGGTTGTCCATCGGCGCGACGACGGTCACCTCCGCGACCCCAGTGAGTTCCTCGTAGAGGGCTGCCAGTCCGGGGGCGTCGATACCGTCGTCATTCGTCAACAGCACGTGGGGGGCAGTCACGGTCGGTTCTTGGGCCGCCGACGAGTCAGTCTTTCGGGCCACCGTGGGCCCCGCACACACGCATCACGGCGGTCGGACGGGCTACCGGGGTTTTTATTCCGGGGGTTCCTTGGAGCGGCCAATGACCGTCCGCGAGGTCGCCGTCGAGGCCTACCGCGAGGCGCTCCCGGTGCTCGCGGTAAGCGCGGTCGGTGGTCTGTTCGCCGGCGTCGTCCTCGGCGGGATGGAGGCGGAACTGCAGGCGGTTCCCGGCCTCCTGATGCTCGTCCCCGCGTTGCTGGCGACTCGCGGCAACGTCTACGGTTCGCTTGGGGCGCGGCTGGCGTCCGCGCTCCACCAGGGGTTGATTGAACCGCACCTAAACTTGGACGACGAGCGGTTGCGGGGGGCGGTCGCAGCGGCGCTAGCCAACGGGCTTCTCGTCAGCCTCTTCGCGGCGGTGCTCGCGTTCGTCGTCCTCGCAGTGCTCGGGCGGTCGGTCGCTCCCCTGCCCACGCTCGCCGGTATCGCCGGCCTCGCCGGCCTTGTCTCCGGCCTCCTGCTGACGGGGGCGGTCGTCGGCGTCGTCTTCGTCGGCTACCGGCGCGGGTACAACCCCGACACACTCGCGGGGCCGGTCGTCACGACCACGGGTGACGTGGTCGGTGTCGCGACGCTGTTGCTCGCCACGCGAATCGTCCTCGGGCTGGGTGGCCTCTGATGGAGACGCGCTGGTCTCCCGGGGCGATTATGCGCACGATGCTCCCCGTTCTGCTGGTCCTGACCGGCATCGAACTCGCGAGCGGGTTCGTCCTCAATACCTTCGAGGGCACCCTACTCCAGTACCCCACGCTGCTCGTGCTGGTCCCCGTCACCATTGGGATGGCGGGCAACCTCGGGAGCATCCTCGCCGCGCGGCTCTCGACTGTGGTTCACCTCGGATTACTCTCCTTCGAGCCGAGAGACGAGTACCTGCTGGGTAACGCGGTGGCGACGTTCGGACTGGCGCTCACGATCTTTCCGGTCGTCGGGGCCGGTGCGTGGCTGGCACAGACGCTCGTGGGTGACACCGCACTCGGCATCGAAAAAGTCGTTCTGGTCGCGTTCGGGAGCGGCGCAGTGCTTGCGGTGCTGGCGGTGGCCGTGACGCTGGTGACGACCTACGCCGCCTACCGGTTCAGGCTGGACCCCGACGACGTGGTGATCCCGGTCGTCACCAACGTCTGTGACGTGCTGGGCGTGGTCGTCCTGTTCGTCGTGGTCCGGTTGGTAGTCTGACCGCGGGATAGTCAGGGCTTTGCCCGTCAGTCACCAAACAACGGTGGATGTCACCGACGCCGACAGCGTTGCTGATCGAGGTGCTCACCCGCGTGGCGTCGATTACCGTCTTCATCGCACTGGGCGTCGGCCTAGCCAGCGTCGCCGTCGAGTTCGGCGCCGTCGAGTACGTCGCGGGTTTCGCGCGGCCGCTGACACGACCGGCGAACCTGCCGCCAGAAGTGGGAACGGCGATTCTGGCGACGACGGCCTCACCCACCGCGGGGTACGGGATGCTCGCCGAGTACCGAGAAGCCGGCCTGCTCGACGACCGCGCGACGCTCGTGGCCGTGACGATGAACACCTTCTTTGGGTTCGCCCAGCACATTTTTACCTTCTATGCGCCCGTGCTCATACCCATTCTCGGTCTCGAAGTGGGTCTCATGTACGTGAGCGCGCGAGCGCTCATCTCGCTCGCGATTACCGCGACCGGTGTGGCGGCCGGGGCACTGCTGCTCTCGGACTCGAACGTCGACACCACTGTCGAGGCCGACGTGGACGAGAACGCAGCCGTCGAGGCCGACGGAGGCAGTGCGCGCGACCGCCGAAGGAAACTCCGGGCGGCCGGCGAGAGTACCGTCGAGAAGATCCGGGACATCCTGCCGCGCCTGCTGGCCGTCTATCTTGTCGTCGCGACGCTCGTGGCGTACTACGACCAAATCGTCGCGGCGCTGTTCGGCAGTCCGGACGCACTCGGCATCGCCGCCGCGGTCGCGCCCGTCACCGGTGCGCTCGGTCTCCCCGGTGCGGCGATTCCGACTATCGCGGTGTTCGCCGTGGACACGACGAACGGCGCGATTTTCATCGCACCGCTCGTCGAGAACGGGACGTTCACCGCGCGGGCGGCCGTCGCGACGATGCTCGTGGGTGGAATCGTCTCCTTTGCCGTCTCGACGTTCAAACGGTCGATCCCCTTCCAGTACGGCATCTGGGGCCGCGAGTTCGGCTCGACGGTAATCGTCGTCAATACGGTGTTGAAGATACTGTTCATCGCCGTCGCGCTGGTCGTCTTACTCGCGCCATCGGTCGTATGAACTCGGGGGTCGACGGGCGGCGTGGCCGCTCGTCGGTCGGAAAACGGAGAGAACGAGACCTCAGAGCGGGTGGCCGGCGACCGGCTGCTTGGTCTCGATTTCGGTGTTGTAACAGGTGTTGCAGGTGTACTCGTTCAACTTCGTCGTCTCGTCGTTCAGAGCCATCCGCGCCCCGCACTGTGGGCAGTACATTATGATTGTATAAGGTCAACCGATGTCCTTAATTCTTTGTATCTGATATGTATGGTAAACCGTCTCACGGTACAGGGTGACAGACCCTGCGAAACGGAGGCGGCGTCTCCGGGGACGGTCAGACGGTGTCGGG